>NZ_SKCH01000001.1 GCF_005434945.1 Prescottella subtropica
GTGAACACCAGTCAAACTCGGAGACCGTCAGGCGCTCCCCGTACAACCTCGTTTTCCCTCGCTGACCTGTGAAGATCGCGTCCGGGTCGGTGTCCGTGTCGCTCTGACCTGGAATAAGTTACGCGAACCATCCGACAAACACCAAATCGCCAGGTCAACGACCATAAAACGGGTATTTGCGATGAACTTTCCGCGTCGAATCGGGGTTTCAGGGCATTTCGATGGTCTCGGCGCGCGCAATTTCCCCGATCGCGGCCCGGAGGTAGGGGGCCGGCGAGGTGCTCGCCGCAGTCAGTAGGTCCGCCATGACGAGAACCGCGCTGCGGAGATAGTCGACCGGACCGATCCGCTGGGCGTCGTCGCTCATCTCCGTCAGCCCCAACGATCCGGTGAGAACCGCGGCGAGGGCACCGGCGTCGAGTCCGGGCAGCCAGGCGAGTGCCGAGCCGGCGACCCGCGTCAGCGCCTCCTGGATGTCGTCGCCGGAGAAGCCGTCGGGATGCAGATCCTCGAGGAGGGCCCGCACGACACCGGCGTGCACGATCGTCACCTGCTCGAAGGGAAGAGCGATCAGAGCGTCGACCGCCTCGGTCAACGGTTCCCGCTCGGCGCCGCGGGCCGCGGCAATCGCGTCGTCGGTGGCGACCGCGATCTGACGGGCGGTGCGCGGCCAGCCGTCGGGCCAGGTCCCCGTCATCCCGCCACCCCGGCGCTCAACGCGACAGACAGGGGGACGGCCGTCAGACAGAGGACCGCCGCGACCAGCAGACCGATCACGACACGCTTGTCCCACTTCCCCCGGGCACCACTCGCCGCCAGGACGAACAGGACGAAGCCGATACAGACGGAGACGATCGTGACGATCACCGGAGTCGAGAGCATGCCTGGATTGTGCCTCAGCGGCGGCGGTCGTCCAGGAGTTCTGCCAGGTGAACGCCCGTCCGCCGGGTGAGATCCGCGATCTGGGTGCGGCACGAATAGCCGTCGGCCAGCACCACCGTGTCGTCGGCGGCCGCGTCGACGGCCGGGACCAGCCGTTGCCCGGCGATCGTGGCGGACACGTCGTAGTGCCCCCTCTCCACCCCGAAGTTGCCGGCCAGCCCGCAGCACCCGCCGAGCCGATCCACCCGGGCGCCCGCCCGACGGAGCAGGTCGGCGTCCGCGCTCCACCCCATCACCGCGTGATGGTGACAGTGCGGTTGCGCGACGACCGTCGTCCCCGACAGGTCCGGCGGCTCCCAGCCGTCCCGGCCGGTCAGCAGCTCCGCGAGCGTGTGCGTGGACTCCGCGACCGCGCGCGCCGCGGGGGTACCCAGCAGTTCGAGGGCGTCGGATCGCAGCACCGCCGTGCACGACGGTTCCATCCCGACGATCGGCACACCCTCGTCGGCGAGGACGGACACGGTGCGGCCCAAGATGCGACGCGCGGCGTCGAGTTGACCGGTGGTGATCCACGTCAGACCGCAGCACTGCCGCGTCGCCGTCAGCCGGGGCCGGAAACCGGCGTCCTCGAGAACCCGGACCGTCGCCATCCCGATCTCCGGGGCGAAACGGTCGGTGAACGTGTCGACGAACAGGACGACCGGATCACCCGTCGTGCGGCGCTCGGAGGCGGTCGCGTCGAACCAGCGTCGGAAAGAAACGGGCGCGAACTGTGGGATGTGGCGTCGTCGATCCGCCCCACCGAGCGTCAACGCGGCCGACGCGACACCCGGAAGGCGGGTCACCGCATTCACCAGACGCGGAACCCGACCGGCCACCGCCGCCCACCGCGGCAGCCACCCCAGGGAATAGTGCGAAATCGGACGCAACCGGCCCCGATAACTCTGGTGCAGCACCTCCGACTTGTAGGAGGCCATGTCCACACCCGTCGGACAATCCGAGGCACACCCCTTGCACGACAGGCACAGGTCGAGGGCCTCGTGCACCTCCGGGGACCGCCAGCCGCCGTCCACCAGGGAACCGTTGACCATCTCCTGCAGGATGCGGGCGCGGCCCCGCGTCGAATCCTTCTCCTCCCGCGTCGCCGCATAAGAAGGACACATGACGCCACCGGCACCGGTGTTGTCGGCGCGGCACTTCCCCACCCCCGTGCAGCGGTGCACGGCCTGCGCGAAGTCGCCGTCGTCGCCGCGATACGCGAGCGCGAGATCGCGGCGCAGCGGCGACGTCTGCGGGATACGCAGATCGGCGTCCACCGGCCGCGGATCCACCAGCACCCCCGGGTTCAGGAGATTGTCGGGGTCGAAGACATGTTTGACGGCCCCGAACAGACGCAACGCGTCCGGCGAATACATGATCGGCAGCAGCGCGCTGCGGGCCCGGCCGTCACCGTGCTCCCCCGACAGCGACCCCCCGTAGCGGGCCACCAACTCGGCGGCCGAGGTGAGGAAACGTCGGAACACGTCGGTGCCGCCGGGACGGTCCAACGGCAGATCGAGCCGGATGTGCAGGCAGCCGTCCGCGAAATGCCCGTACGGCAGGCCCGTGATCGCGAACTCGGTCAGCAGGGCGTCGAACTCGCGCAGATAGTCGCCCATCCGCTCCGGCGGGACCGCGGCGTCCTCCCAACCCGCATGCGCGGGCCGGCCCGCCGGACTGCGCGCCGACAGCCCGGCCCCGTCCGCGCGGATCCGCCACAACGCCGCAATCCGGTCCGGATCCTCCACGACGAGCGCATCGACCGCCGCGGAACCGGTCGCCAGGCCGCCCGCCCGGGCGAGCACCTCGCCGCGCTCGTCGCCCGCGATCTCCACGAACAACCACGCCGCACCCCGCGGCAGCGGCGGCACCGCCTGCGGACCCCGACGTTCCCGCACCACATCGACCAGTCGCGAATCGATGCCCTCGCACGCCGTCGGCGCGAACCCGCGCACCACCATGACGTCGTCGCCGGCGGACGCGATGTCGTCGTAGCCGAGCGCCACCAGCACCCGATGCGACGGATCGTGCACGAGCCGCACCGTCGCCCGCGTGACGACACCGAGCGTGCCCTCGCTGCCGACGAGGAACCGGGCGACGTCGAACCCGTTCTCCGGCAACAGATGTTCCAGCGCATACCCGGACACCTGACGGCCGAACCGGCCGAACTCCGTCCGGATCGTGGCCAGACCGGTACGGGTGACATCACGCAGTTCGTCGAGGATCGGCGAATGCCGTGTGGGCAGCGACAGTTCGACACCGGACCCGGTGAGCACGTCCAATCCGGCGATGTTGTCGGACGTGCGCCCGTAACCCAGAGCCCGCGTCCCGCACGCATTGTTGCCGATCATCCCGCCGATCGTGCACCGGTTCTGCGACGACGGATCCGGCCCGAACCGCAACCCGTGCGGCGCCGCGGCCCGCTGCAGACTCGCCTGCACCACACCCGGCTCCACGACCGCCGTCCGCGCATCCGGGTCGATGTCGAGCACCCGGTTCAGATACCGGCTGAAATCGAGCACCACCCCGGACCCCACCGCATTACCCGTGATCGACGTCCCCGCCCCGCGCACCGTCACCGGCACACCCTCGATGCGGCACACGTCCAACACCGCCGCCACCTCGTCCACCGCCCGAGGAAACACCACCACCCGCGGCGGCACCCGATACAACGACGCATCCGACGAATACAGTGCCCGCGTCGTACCGTCGTCGCGGACATCACGCACCCCGGCGCGACGCAACACGTCCGACATCGGGGACCCCACCGGCATACGAGCCACCCTAGACCCGGCCGGTTCGACGCCGTCGTCCGGAAACTCCCCACCCTGCCGACCGCTATGTCCGTCCCTCATTCCAGGACGATCACTTCCCACAGATAACCCCCAGCCTGCTGCGGTAATCTCGCGTCCGGCCGACCGACGGAGGGGCGGCACCACGCCCCACCGTCACGTGAACCGGAAGGGGGCGATGCGTGAGCGAGACCCTGGGCCTGATCGAGGGGCATCCCCGCGACACCACTGCCGCAACCACCACGACCGTCGCACCCGAACGGACCCGTCGACGACGGATCACCGTCGCCGACGCCGCGGCCACACTCTCGTTCGTCGCCCTCGCGGTGTTCGTGCTGTGGCGGCAGTGGCGGCATCTCGGCGACGGCTACCTGGCGTCGAGCGGCCAGGACCAGACGATGTGGGAATGGTTCTTCGCGGTCACCGCCCACTCGCTCGCGAACCTCGAGAACCCGCTCGCCAGCACACTGCAGAACTATCCGCTCGGCGTGAACCTCATGGCCAACACCGCCATGTTCGGCGTCAGCATCCCGCTCGCCCCCGTCACGCTGCTGTTCGGTCCCGCCGTCACCTTCACCCTCGCGCTCACGCTCGGCCTGTCCGGCACCGCCACCGCCTGGTACCGGCTGCTGTCCCGGCACGTCGTCACATCCCGGTTCGCGGCCGCCGTCGGCGGCGTCTTCTGCGGATTCGCGCCCGCGATGATCTCCCACACCAACGGCCACCCCAACTTCGTGGCCCTGTTCCTGCTGCCCGTCATCGCCCTGCTCGTGATCCGCCTCGGCAGCGGCACACACCCGATCCGCCACGGCGTGCTCCTCGGCCTGGCCGTCGCCTACCAGATCTTCCTCGGCGAAGAACCGCTGCTCATCTACGCGATCGCGTTCGCCGTCTTCGGGCTCGCCTACGGGGCGTCACAGCCCGGTGCGGCGATCGCCGCGGCCCGCCGCGGCCTCCCAGGCCTGTGCATCGGCGGCGTCGTCGCCCTCGTCATCGTCGCGTTCCCGCTGTGGTGGCAGTTCCTCGGCCCGCAGAGCTACCACTCCATCGAACACGGACCCGTCGGCAACGACGCCAACGCCTTCACCCGCTTCCCCACCCAGTCCCTCGCCGGCGACCCCGGCTCCGCCGCCGGACTGTCCATGAACGCCACCGAGGAGAACGCCTTCTTCGGCTGGCCGCTGATCCTGCTCGCCACCATGACCGCCGTGTGGCTGCGCCGCATCCCGATCACCCGGGCCGCCGCCGTCACCGCCGCCGTCATGTCCGTCATCTCGATGGGCGTCGAACTGTCGATCGCCCACACCGACACCGGCATCACCCTGCCCTGGGCGCTGGTCGCGAAACTGCCGCTCCTCGAATCCGTCCTCGAATCCCGCTTCGCGATGGGCGCCATCCCCGCCATCGCGATCCTGCTCGCCGTCGGCACCGACCGGGCCGTCGCCGCCGGACGCGACGGGCAACGCTCGACGACACTGCTGTGGCTCGGCTGGCTCGCAGTCGCACTCCTACCCCTCGCCCCCACCCCCGCCGACGTCGCGCACCGCACCCCGGCACCCGCGTTCTTCGCCGACGGCACCTGGCGGTCCTACGTCACCGACGGCTCCGTCGTCACCGTCCCCCTCCCGCGGCCCGAGGACGCCACCGCACTGCAATGGCAGGTGCGGCAGAACTTCGGCTACCCCATCGCCGGCGGCTACTTCGTCGGACCCGCCGGCCCCGACGACACCGGCAAGTACGGCCCCGACGACCGCCCCACCGCACTCCTCCTCGCCCAGGCACGGGAGACCGGACAGGTCCCGCCGATCGACGACGCCACCCGCGCCGCCGCCCGCGCCGACCTGACGTTCTGGAACGCCGACGTCGTCGTCCTGCCGCCCGGCAAGAACGAACGCGCACTGCGGGCGACCGTCGAACAACTCCTCGGCGTCGACGGCACCCACATCGACGGCGTCTGGGTCTGGGACCTGCGGAACCTGACCCGATGACCGCCCTCACCTAGAGTCGATCCTCGTGCCCGCCGTCTCGACCGCCCCCGCCCCCACCCGCGATGTACGGATCGCCCGGCTCGTCGCGATCATCGGAGGCGTCCTCGGCGCGATCCTCGCGATCGCCACCCCGTTCCTGCCCGTGAAACAGGATGCGGCGTCGATCAGCTGGCCGCAGAACGGAACCCTCACGAGCGCCTCCGCGCCACTCGTGTCGTACACGCCGCACAGCCTGCACGTGACCGTCCCGTGCACCGCCGTCGGACAGCTCGCCGACACCGGCGGCACGCTCGTCGCGACCGCGCCCCCGCAGGCCGCACGCGCCGAAGCCGACGGCCTGGTCGTCAAGGTCGACGCCGCATCCGACACCGAACCGGCCCGGCTGCGCGCGATCCTGCGCGACACCGCACTGCTGTCACTGCCCCTCGACAAGATGCGCGGCTGCACCGACATCGTCGTGACCTCCGACGCCACCGGTACCACCGCCGCCGTCACCGGACTGACCGACGAACAGGCCACCACCGTCACCGGCGACGTCCGGCCGCAGATGGTCGGCATCTTCACCGACCTGCAGGGCACCCCGCCCGCCGGCCTCGATGTGCGCGCCGACCTGGACTCCCGGTTCTCGTCGAGCCCCACCCTGATCAAACTCGTCGCCATGATCGGCGCCGGCCTCGCGACGCTCGTCTCCCTCGTCGCCCTGCACCGCCTCGACAGCGTCGACGGCCGCCGTGCCCGCCGCTTCCTGCCCGCCCGCTGGTGGAAGTTCACCGGCATCGACGGCGTCGTCATCGGCGGGCTCGCCGTGTGGCACGTCATCGGCGCCAACACCTCCGACGACGGCTACCTGCTGACCATGGCCCGGGTGTCCGAACACGCCGGCTACATGGCCAACTACTTCCGCTGGTTCGGCGTCCCCGAAGCACCGTTCGGCTGGTACTACGACGTCCTGGTGCTGTTCACCAAGGTCAGCACCGCCAGCATGTGGATGCGGCTGCCCGCCCTGATCGCCGGAATCCTCTGCTGGATGATCATCAGCCGCGAGGTGCTGCCGCGGCTCGGCCGAACCGTCCGCCGCAACACCGTCGCGCTGTGGACCGGTGGCCTCGTCTTCCTGGCCTTCTGGATGCCGTTCGACAACGGCCTGCGCCCCGAACCGATCATCGCGCTCGGCGCCCTGCTCACCTGGTGCTCCATCGAACGCGCCATCGCCACCGGCCGCATGCTGCCCGCCGCCGTCGCCGTCCTGATCGCCGCGTTCTCCCTGGCCGCCGGACCGTCCGGCATGATCGCGATCGCCGCACTCATCGCCGGCGCCCGCTCGATCGTGCAGGTCCTCGTCCGCCGCGCCCGCACCGCCGGCATCACCGCGCAACTCGCACCGGTCCTCGCGTCCGGCACCGTCGTCCTCGTCGCCGTGTTCGCCGACCAGACCCTCGCCACCGTGCTCGAGGCCACCCGCGTCCGCACCGCCATCGGCCCCAACGTCGCCTGGTTCGACGAACGCGTCCGCTGGGACGCACTACTCAACATTTCCCCCGACGGCTCCCTGGCCCGCCGCTTCGGCGTCTTCGTCATGCTGCTGTGCCTGGTCGTGTGCGTGATGATGATGCTGCGCCGCGGCGGCCGCATCCCCGGCACCTCCGCCGGACCGTCCCGCCGCATCCTCGGCATCATCTTCGCGTCGCTGCTGCTGATGAGCTTCACCCCCACCAAGTGGACCCACCACTTCGGGGTGTACGCCGGACTCGCCGGATCCGTCGCCGCCCTCGCCGCCGTCACCGTCGCCGGCGCCAGCCTGCGCTCCAAACGCAACCGCACCCTGTTCGCGGCCGGTGTCCTGTTCATCCTGGCGCTCGCGTTCACCGGCTCCAACGGCTGGTGGTACGTCTCCAGCTACGGCGTCCCCTGGTGGGACAAGCCGCCGATGATCATGGGCAAGGGCTTCTCCACCGTGTTCCTCGGACTGACCGTGCTCGCACTGCTGCTCGCCGCCTGGTTCCACCTGCGCGAACCGTACGAGACTGCGGGCCCGCACGGAAACGGGCGCCGACTCGCCCGCATCCGACGCTGGTCACCCGCCCCACTCACCCTCGCCGCGGCCGCCGTCGTCCTGTTCGAGGTGCTGTCGCTACTCAAAGGCGCCGTCGCGCAGTACCCGTCGTACTCGATCGCCCAATCCAACCTGCGGTCACTGACCGGGAACACGTGCGCGCTCGCCGACTACGTCCTCGTCGAAACCGACCCGAACGCGGGCGTACTGACCCTGCTGAACCGTCCCACCGACACCACCGGAGCAGCCGCGTTCGGGGCCACCGAATCCACCGGATTCACCCCGAACGGCGTCGCCGGCGACCTCACCGCCGACAAGGAGAACGTCGCCACCGGCGGCGCCAACAGCGTCGACACCGGCACCCAGTCCCCGAATCAGGACCAGGACCAGACCGGCACCCAGGCCGGCACGAGCGGCGGCACCGAAACCACCGCCGGCATCAACGGCAGCAGCGTCACCCTGCCGTACGGCCTGAACCCGGCCACCACCCCCGTCCTCGGCAGCCACCAGAACGGGACCCAACAAGCCGCCGACCTCGTCACCGGCTGGTACGGACTCCCCGACCGCAACACCGCCACCCCGATCCTCGGCATCGCCGCCGCCGGCCGCATCCACTCCGTCGACCCCGACGGCATCGTCACCCCCGGTCCACTGCTCGAAGTCGAGTACGGCACCCGCGGCGCCGACGGCCGCGTCGACCCCCGCGGCCGCATCGCCCCCATCGACATCGGCCCCGCCCCGTCGTGGCGGAACCTGCGAGTCCCCCTCGACCAGCTACCCGCCGACGCGAACGCCGTCCGCCTCGTCGCCTCCGACACCGGCCTCGCCCCCGACCAGTGGCTCGCCGTCACCCCGCCCCGCGTCCCGCACCTGCAGACCCTGCAGACCGTCGTCGGCAGCGCCGCACCCGTCCTACTGGACTGGTCCGTCGGCCTGGCATTCCCCTGCCAGCGGCCGTTCGACCACCACGACGGCGTCGCCGAGATCCCCGACTACCGGATCCTGCCCGACCGCGTCGGCGCCCAAGCCACCAACGCGTGGCAGGACGCGATCGGCGGCGGCCCCCTCGGCTGGACCCCACTGCTCCTGCACACCGAAACGATCCCCACCTACCTCGACGACGACTGGCGCCGCGACTGGGGCTCGCTCGAACGGTTCACCCCGATCGACCCGTCGACGCAACCGGCCACCGTCACCGTCGAACAGACCACCCGCTCCGGCCTGTGGTCACCGGGCCCGATCCGGAACACACCACCCGCCTGACCAGGCTGTGAACAAACTGAGAGCACATCCACCGTTTTCGGGTAACGGAACGATCTCGCCTACGATCGACAACCGTGCCCGACGTAGTGACAGCCCCCGCGCCCGGTCCCGAAGCCAGCGCTCCACCCCCGGCTTCGCCGACCCGTGACACGGACGTCCGCCGAGCGCGACTGATCGCCGTCGTCACCGGCCTCGTCGGGGTCCTACTGGCGCTGGCCACCCCGTTCCTACCGGTCACCCAGACCGCCGCGACCGTGTCGTGGCCGCAGAACGGCGCCGTCACCGACATCGAAGCACCCCTGATGTCGCAGGTGCCGGTGTCCCTGAAGGCGACCATCCCGTGCCGCGCCGTCACCGAACTCCCCGACACCGGCGGCATCCTGCTGTCCACCGCACCGGCGCAGGGCGAGAAGGCCGCCGTCAACGCGATGTTCGTGCGCGTGTCACAGGACACCGTCGACGTGCTCAACCGCAACGTCATCGTCGCCTCCGCCCCCCGCAGCGACGTCGAATCCGGACAGTGCCGCGAAATCGCGATCGCCTCCGACGTCACCGGCACCACCGCCCAGTTCGTCGGCCTCACCACCGACTCCGGGGAACCCCTCGTCGGTGAAATGCCGTTCGACTACCGCCCACAGGTCGTCGGCGTCTTCTCCGACCTCACCGGCCGGACCGTCCCCGGCCTGAACTTCACGATGGACGTCGACTCCCGGTTCTCGTCCACACCCACCCTGATCAAGCTCGTCGCGATGATCGTCGCCGTGCTGTCCACGATCATCTCCCTCGTCGCACTGCACCGACTCGACAGCGTCGACGGCCGCCACGCCCGCCGCTTCCTGCCCGCCCGCTGGTGGAAGTTCACCGGCGTCGACGCGGTCGTCGTCGGCACCCTCGTCGGCTGGCACTTCTTCGGCGCCAACACCTCCGACGACGGCTACCTCCTCACCATGGCCCGCGCATCCGAACACGCCGGCTACATGGCCAACTACTTCCGCTGGTTCGGCGTCCCCGAAGCCCCCTTCGGCTGGTACTACGACGTCCTCGCCGCCATGGCGAAGATCTCCACCGCCAGCCCCTGGATGCGCCTGCCCGCCCTGATCGCCGCCGTCGTGTGCTGGATGGTGATCAGCCGCGAAGTCGTGCCGCGCCTCGGCCGCGCCGTCCGCACCAACACCGTCGCCCTGTGGACCGGCGGCCTCGTGTTCCTCGCCTTCTGGCTGCCCTACAACAACGGCCTGCGCCCCGAACCGATCGTCGCCGTCGGCGCCCTGCTGACCTGGTGCTCCATCGAACGGGCCATCGCCACCGGACGCCTGCTGCCCGCCGCGGTCGCCGCACTCGTCGGCGCCTTCACCCTCGCCGCCGCCCCCACCGGCCTCATGTGCGTCGCCGCACTGCTCGCCGGGGTGCGCCCGCTGACCCGCCTCATCGTCCGCCGCCGCCAGCACATCGGCACCCTGTCGCAACTACTGCCGCTCGCCGCGGCCGGCACCCTCGTCCTCACCGTCGTCTTCGCCGACCAAACCTGGGCCGCCGTCATGGAAGCCACCCGCGTCCGCACCATCATCGGACCCAGCCTCGAATGGTTCCAGGACTACCAGCGCTACTACTTCCTGTTCGTCCAGACCACCGACGGCTCACTGGCCCGCCGCTTCGCGTTCCTGACCCTGCTGCTGTGCCTGTTCACGACCCTGTTCGTGTTCCTGCGCCGCAAGCGGATCCCCGGCATCGCCGCCGGACCGTCCTGGCGGCTCATGGGCATCGTGTTCGGCACCATCTTCTTCATGATGTTCAACCCCACCAAGTGGACCCACCACTTCGGGGCCTACGCGGGCATCGCCGGATCCCTGGCCGCACTCACCGCCGTCGTCGTCTCCGCCAGCGCCCTACGATCGCGACGCAACCGGACCGTGTTCCTCGCCGGACTGCTGTTCGTGCTCGCACTGTCGTTCTCCGGCATCAACGGCTACTGGTACGTCTCCGCGTACGGCGTCCCCTGGTTCGACAAGACCGTCCAATTCGACGGCCGCGAATCCAGCACCCTGTTCCTCGTCCTCTTCGGACTGTCCATCGCCCTCGTCGCCTGGCAGTACCTGCGCGAAGGCTACGCGCCGCCACCCGAAAAAGCATCCAGCCCCAAGGGTCGCCGCATCCGTAAATTCGCGGCCGCACCCCTGACCGTCGTCGCCGGCATCATGGTGCTGTTCGAAGTGACATCCATGCTCAAGGGCGCCGTCTCCCAATACCCCGCGTACTCGCTGGCCCGCTCCAACATCGACGCCGTCGCCGGACGCACCTGCGGACTCGCCGACGACGTCCTCGTCGAAGAAGACCCCAACGCCGGCGCCCTCACCCCCGTCGCCGACCCGAACAACCCCCTCGCCGACCCCGCCGACCCGCTCGCCGGCAGCAAACCCGTCGGCTTCACCCCGAACGGCGTCCCCGCCGACCTCACCGCCGACTTCGTCGAAGTCAAAGCCGGCATGGGCAACACCGACAGCCAGAGCATCGGCGGCAACTTCCAGACCGGCGCCGGCGCCGGCACCACCGGCGGCATCGGCACCCAAGGCATCAACGGCAGCACCGTCAAACTGCCCTACGGACTCGACCCCGCCCGCACCCCCGTCCTCGGCTCCTACCAGGACGGCATCCAACAACCCGCGGCCGTCGTCTCCAGCTGGTACGCACTCCCCGACCGCAGCGACGACACACCCCTCGTCGTCGTCTCCGCCGCCGGACGCATCCACTCCGTCGACCAGATCACCGGACAGACCAACTACGGCCAGAACCTCACCCTCGAATACGGCAAACGTCTCCCCGACGGCACCGTCGAACTCCAGGGTGCCTACCAACCCCACGACATCGGCCCCGCACCCTCCTGGCGTAACCTGCGCATCCCCCTCGACGCCCTCCCCACAGACACCGACGTCATCCGCATCAACGCCAGCGACCCCAACCTCACCGGCGACCAATGGCTCGCCTTCACCCCGCCGCGCGTCCCCACCCTGCACTCGTTGAGCGACGTCGTCGGCACCGAACACCCCGTCCTCCTCGACTGGGCCGTCGGCCTCCAATTCCCCTGCCAACGCCCCTTCGACCACCGCTACGGCATCGCCGAAATGCCCGAATACCGGATCCTCCCCGACCGCCCCCTCGCCGTCAGCTCCACCGACACCTGGCAATCCCTCGAAAACGGCGGACCCCTCGGCTGGACCGAAATGCTCGCCGGCGCCACCGCCATCCCCACCTACCTGAAAAACAACTGGGCCCGCGACTGGGGCAGCCTCGAACGCTACGACCGCTGGTACCCCCACGCCCGCCCCGCCCACATCGACACCACCGAAATCACCCGAAGCGGACTCTGGTCGCCCGGCACCATGCGCGTCTACGAACCGTAGATCGCGTCCTCTTTTCAGCTGAAGGGTCCCTTTGTTCGCCTGGAGCACACAAAGGGACCCTTCAGCTTGTTTATCCACAGCTGTTCGTTCATCCACAGAGAAACTCGCGGGCAGCCTTCTCCGGCGTTCTCCGGGCCGACCGGCCAGCATGATGACGCCATGGGGATCCGGTACTGGAACATGAGCATCGACGAGCTTCGGCAACTGTCCGTCCACGACATCGTGCGTGTGCGTGACCTACTCGCAACGGGGATATCCGGGTCGTCGATCAGCTTCCGCTGTCGGCCCGAAGGACCGTGGCAGCGGATTCTGCCCGGACTCGTGCTGCTCCACAACGGGACCCCGACTCAACTGCAGCGACGCACCGCCGCGCTGATCTACTGCGGTACCGGAGCCATGTTGACGGGCCGGGCGGCCCTCGCCGAACACGGCTATCGCACCTCCGAGCACATCTCCGACGTCCACGTCCTGATCCCTCACACCCGGCGCGTCCAGTCGACGGGGTACTTGGTCGTGGAACGGACCATCCGACTGCCTCGACCGACGATGCGCGGCAAACTGGCATGCAGTCCGCTGTCCCGCGCGGTCCTCGATGCAGCCCGCCGATGCACCACCACTCCAGCGGCACGCGCCCTGATCGCCGAGGTCGTGCAGCGCGGCGACACCACGCCGGCGATCCTCGCCCGCGAACTCGAAGCAGGCAGCAACCGTGGGTCCGGGCTTCCGCGCAAGATTCTGAAAGAAGTCAGCGCCGGCGTCCGCTCCGTCGCCGAGTCCGACGCTCGTGCGCTCTGGCTCCGCAGCGGCCTGCCGGACATGCACTTCAATCGAGTGATCGAATCCGACGCCGGGGAGTTCATCGCCCAACCCGACGGATGGATCGACGACGTCGCCCTCGCCTGGGAGGTGGACTCCCTCGACTGGCATCTCTCCCCCGACGACTACGACGCCACCGTGGCCCGACACGCGCGCATGCAGAGCGCCGGCATCATCGTCCTGGCGGTGATCCCGCGACAGCTCCGGGACGCACCCGAACGCGCACTGTCCGATCTGCGTGCCCACTACGAACTGGCGCGCTCCCGGCCGCGGCCACCGGTCCGGATGCGGCCCGAACGGGACACCCCCGACACTGAAGGGACCCTTTGTGCGCTCCAGGCGCACAAAGGGTCCCTTCAGCTGAAAACGCAGGTCAGAACGGCAGCAGATGATGCTTGCGCGGATTCTTGAACACCTTCTTGCCGCGCAGCAGTGTGAGTGCTTTGCGGATTTCGAGGCGGGTCGTGGACGGTTCGATGACGGCGTCGATGTAGCCGCGCTCGGCGGCGATGTACGGCGTCGCGACGTGCTCGTTGTAGTAGTTGACGAGCTGTGCGCGCAGGGCGGGTGCGCCGTCCCCGGCGGCTTCGAGCTGCCGGCGGCCGATGATGTTGACGGCGCCCTCGGCGCCCATCACGGCGATGCGAGCGGTGGGCCACGCGAAGTTGACGTCGGCACCGAGTTGCTTGGAGCCCATGACTGCGTAGCCGCCGCCGTACGACTTGCGGACCACGACGGTCACCTTGGGCACCGACGCCTCGACGTACGAGAACAGGAAGCGGCCGCCGCGTTTGATGACGCCCACCTTTTCCTGTTCGACACCGACGAGGAAGCCGGGGGTGTCGACGACGAACACCAGCGGGATGTCGTAGGCGTTGCACACCCGCACGAAGTGCGCGGCCTTGTCCGATGCGTCGGCGTCGAGTGCACCCGACAGGTGCATCGGCTGGTTCGCGACCACACCGACCGGGCGGCCGTCGACGCGGGCGTAACCGGTGATGACATTCTGCGCGGATTCGGCGCGGACCTCGAGGAATTCGCCGTCGTCGAAGATCTTGATGAGGATGTCGTGCATGTCGTAGCCGGCGTTGTCGGCGTCGGGCATGAACGAGTCCAGCTCGAGGTCGTCGGGGGTGGTCTCCGGTTCGAGGCCCGGGTTGACGATCGGGGGCTGCTCGGTGCAGCTCGACGGCATGTAGCTCAGGTACTGGCGGGCGTACTCGAATGCGGCCTTCTCATCGGCGGCGACGTGGTGGATGTTGCCGTACTGTGCCTGGTTGCGGGCGCCACCGAGCTCGTCGAGACTGACGTCCTCACCGGTGACGGACTTGATGACGTCCGGGCCGGTGACGAACATGTACGACTCTTCGGTCGCGATCACGATGTCGGTGTTGATCGGCGCGTACACGGCACCGCCGGCGCACTTGCCGAGGATGATCGAGATCTGCGGGCACATGCCCGACAGCGGCTCCTGCCGCTTACCCATCTCCGCATACCAGGCGAGCGAGGTGACGGCGTCCTGGATGCGGGCGCCGGCGGACTCGTTGATACCGACGACCGGGCAGCCGATCTTGATGGCGAAGTCCATGACGGCCGCGACCTTGCGGCCGAAGATCTCGCCCGCAGCGCCGCCGAACACGGTCTGGTCGTGTGCAAACACCGCAACCGGGCGGCCGTCGACCAGTCCGTGACCGGTGACGACGCCGTCCCCGTACGGGTTGGACGCGTCACCGGGCTGCCGGGCGAGCTGCCCGAGTTCGACGAACGTGCCCGGGTCGAGCAGCATGTCGATCCGCTCCCGCGGCGTCGGCAGGCCCTTGTCCTTGCGCTTCTGGATCGCCTTCGGGTTGCCCGGGGCCTTCGACTGCTCGAGCTTCTCGTACAGTTCCGCAAGCTTGGCTGCGGTGGTGGTGCTCACTCAGTTGCTCCGCTTCTCGATCTCGGCGAGCTTGTCGGACAGATCCGCGCCGACCTTGCCGATGTACGGTTCGTCGACGATCTGGATGTGGTCGCCGCCGATGTAGACGACCTCCAGGTTCTTCGCCGACTCGCCCCAGCCGCCGTCCGGCTGACGCGTCCCGAACGAGGGCTCGAGATTGATCGCGTCCTCGTGGTAGGTGTCCGCCATGTACAGCACGACGTTGCCGTCGTACGGCTGCAGGTCCGCTGTCTGGATGGCGCGGTTGTCGAGCCACGACGTGCGCTGGTGCTCGATGATGCCGCCGGGGATCTGCGCGCCGCTGAACTTGAGCAGATCCATCAACAGCTGGATCTGTTCCTCGTCGCTGCCGGCCTGCGCCAGCAGGTCGAGCGGCAGGGGTGCGTCGACGCCGTACGTCTTCTTCGCGAACTTCGCGTACCGGTCCCAGCGGGCCCGGATCTCGTCGGGGGTGTCCTCGACCTTCTCACCGGCCATGACGGTGTCGATGAGGCCGACGATCCGGACGTCGGCACCCTGGTCGTGGAGCTGGCGGGCTACCGCGTAGGCGAGGACGCCACCGAGGGACCAGCCGGCCAGCACGTACGGGCCGTCGCCCTGGATCTCACGCAGCAACGGCACGTAGGCGGCGGCACGCTCGTCGATCGGGCCCTCGACCCGCTCGAGACCGTACATCGGGGTGTGCGCGGGCAGCCGCTTGAGCAGCGGCTCGTACGCGACCGTGGATCCGCCGGCCGGATGGAACACGAACACCGGGACGGCGTCGGATCCCTCGGGGCGGGGGCGCAGCGTGCGGACCAGGCCGTCGATCTTGAGCCCGTCCTCGAGGTGCTGCCGCACCGTCTCGGCGAGCTGCTCGATGGTGCCGGCGCCGCGCACCTCGTCGACGGTGACCTCGCCGCCCGCCCGCTCGGTGAGCCGGGCCGCCAGCTTCGCGACGGTCTCGTCGTCGACGGCCGGCAGGGCCCCGAAGATGCCCTTCGCCGACTTGCCGGTCACCACCGCCCACGACGCGAACGTCAGGCGTTCGGCGGCGTCACGCGGCGGGACGTCGATCTCCCCGGTCGCCGCCGGAACGTCGGCAGGCTCGGTGGACTCCGGAAGCTCCGGGGCCGACACCGTCTCACCGGCGTCCTTCTCGGCCTGCTGCTGCTCTGCGAGCGCCTCGACCTCGTCACGGTTCTCCACCGCGTACCGCAGGTACTTGGCGACGTCGTGCAGGCTCGCGTCCTTGACGGCGGCCAACTGCAGCTGCGGGATGTCGAACTCGTACTCGACGCGGTTCTTGATCCGGACGGCCATCAGCGAGTCCAGGCCCAGCTCGATCAGCGGGATCTCACCCGGCAGATCCTCGGGTGCGTACCCCATCGACTCGGCGACGATGAGCGTCAGCCGGTCGTCGAGGGTCTGCGAGCTCTCCGGATCCCAGCGGTCCCCAAAGGACTCGACGGTCTCGGTCGCGATCTCGTCGGAGACGCTCGGCTGCGCGGCAGCGGCGAGCACCGGTTCGGGCAGCACCTCACCCGACGACACGACGGCGTCGAGCAGCAGCGTGAATCCGGCGGTCGTCTTGGCGTGCACCTGCACCGACGCCCCACCCAGATGCGGGACGAGGGTAGTGGTCAGGGTGCCGGACGCCGGAACCTCACCGTGTGCGACGGCACCGGTCAGCGCGACGTCCGCGAACAGCTGGGATGCGGCCGCGACGACGAGCGCGTTCGGATCGGTGACGGCGGACGCCTGCACCTCCCACGCGTGCCGGCCGTCGGGCAGTGCGACGTGCGCGCCCGGCACCCGGGTGTTGCCGGACGACGACACCCGCGCGTCGATCCAGTGCCGCTTGCGCAGGAACGCGGTGCGCGGCAGATCGGCGAACGTCCCGGCGGGCAGCAGCGACGGCAGGTCGACGGCGTGCCCGTGGACGTACAGCTGCGCGAGGGCGGTGAGCACACCGAGCGGCTCGTCCTCCTTGCGCTTGAGGGTCTGGATCAGCTGGACGTCGGCGACACCGGCGTCCCACGCGGTCGCGGCGACGGACATGAGGGTGACCGGGTTGGGGGCGAGTTCGACGAACGTGGTGTGACCGGCGTCGATGGCACCGCGCACCCCGTTGGTGAAGTAGACGCTGTGCCGCAGGCCCTTGGTCCAGTACTCGACCGGGTGGACGGGGGCGTGCCCGGCCGGGTAGAAGGTGTCCTGGTCGACGGACGAGTAGAGGCCGACGGTCAGCGGATGCGGTTCGATGCCGGCCAGCTCGGCGGCCAGTTCCCCGAGCAGCGGGTCGACCTGCGACGTGTGGCTCGCGCCCTTGGTCTTGAGGACCCGGGCCAGTTTCTCCTCGGCCTCGGCGCGCGCGACGATCGCGTTGACCTCGGGCTCGGGGCCGCCGATGACGGTGTGGGTGGGGGCCGCGTAGACGCACACCTCGAGGTGCGGGAAGTCCGGCAGGACGTTCTCGATCTCGGCGGCGCTGTATTCGACGAGCGCCATGAGACGGATGTCGTCGCCCTCGAGCAGGCCCTCGGCCTCGCCCATGAGCCGCGAGCGGGAGCAGATGACGCGGACGGCGTCCTCGAGCGACAGACCACCGGCGACGTACGCGGCCGCGGCCTCCCCCATCGAGTGCCCGACCAGCGCGGACGCGTCGGCACCGTGGTGCCGCAGCGTCTGCGCGAGCGCCACCTGGATGGTGAAGATGCCGACCTGCGACGTCTCGACGTCGTAGTCGAGTGCGTCGTCGAGGAACTTCTCCCGCATGGAGTAGCCGGCCTCGTCCTCGATCAGCGCGTCGATCTCGTCGACGGCGGCCGCGAACACCGGGTTCTCCAGGTACAGCTGCTTGGCCATCTTGCGGTGCTGCGACCCGTAGCCCGAGAACACCCACACCGGGCCCTTCGTGGCGGGCGCGTCGGCGGTGAGGACGCCGGGGGCCGGCTTACCGGCGGCGACGGCGCGCAGACCCGTGACGGCCTCCGCATGATCCTTGGCGACGACGACGGCGCGGGAGCGGCCGTGGTTGCGCTTGGCGAGGGTGCGGGCGACGTCGGCGAGCGGCGTGCGGCTGCCCGCCTCGGTCTCGAGCCAGTTCGCCAGGTCCTCGGCGGCCCGGCGGCGACGCGACGGCATCGACGCCGACACCGGCAGCAGCACCGCGGTGGGCGCCGTCGATTCGTCGAGTCCGACGGAGTCGGCGGCCTCGGTGAGCATCCGCTCGGCCTCGGCCTCGATCGTGGTGGTCTCGTGGTCGAGGTCCGCCGGAACATCCGCCGACACCGGGGTCTTCACATACTCGCGGACGACGATGTGCGCGTTGGTGCCGCCGAAACCGAATCCGGAGACGCCCGCGACGGCCGTGCCGGTGTAGCGCGGCCACGCCGTCGGCTCCGCAGTGACCTGCAGGTGCGCCGTGTCGAACGGGATGTACGGGTTGGGGCCCGCGTAGTTGAGGGACGCCGGGATGACGTCCTCCTGCATCGCGAGGACGACCTTGATGAGGCCCGCGGCGCCCGCGGCGGCCTCGAGATGCCCGAAGTTGGTCTTCGCGGAACCGAGCAGTGCCGGCTTCTCGGCGTCCCGGCCGCGGCCCACGACGCGACCGAGGGCGTCCGCCTCGATCGGGTCGCCGAGGATCGTGCCGGTGCCGTGCGCCTCGATGTAGTCGACACCGGACGGGGCGATGCCCGCGTCCCGGTAGGCGTGACGGAGGCAGTCGGCCTGCGCGTCCGGGTTGGGGGCGAGCAGGCCGTTGGAGCGACCGTCCTGGTTGACGGCGGATCCGGCGACGACCGCGAGGATCGTGTCGCCGTCCCGTTCGGCGTCCTCGAGACGCTTGAGGACGACGACACCGCCGCCCTCGGCGCGGACGATGCCGCTCGCATCCGACGAGAACGCCTTGATCTTGCCGTCCGCGGTGAGGACACCGCCCTCGTCGAACCCGAGGGTCGCGGGCGGCGCGAGGAGCATGTTGATGCCACCGGCGAGCGCGATCTCCGACTCGCCCGACCGCAGGCTGCGGACCGCCTGATGGACCGCGACGAGCGACGACGAGCACGCCGTGTCCAGAGCGATCGACGGGCCGCGGAAGTCGTAGAAGTACGAGACGCGGTTCGCGACGATCGCCGTGGACGTACCGGTCAACGCGTACGGGTGCGCCGACGCCGGATCGCTCACCGCGAGCAACTGGTAGTCGTTGGCCGACGAGCCGAGGAAGACACCGACGTTCCGGCCCTTGAGCTCGTTGGCCGGGATGTGCGCATGCTCGAGCGCCTCCCAGGCCAGTTCGAGAGCGAGCCGCTGCTGCGGGTCGACGTTCTGCACCTCGAGCGGCGACATCGCGAAGAACTCGGCATCGAACCCGGCCACGTCGTCGAGGTAGCCGCCCTTGGTGGCGGCCTTCTCGACGGCCGCCGCCACGTACGGGTCGGCGGTGAACTCGGTCCAACGGTCCTCGGGCAGGTCGGTGACCGCGTCCCGGCCCTCGATGAGCAGCCGCCACATCTCCTGCGGCGTGTGGCCCGTGCCCGGGAACCGGGATGCCACACCGACGATCGCGATGTCGTGCGACTGCCCCGCGGGAACACCACCGGCGTAGTACGCATCTGTGTCCTCGGGGACGTCCGGCTCACCCTCGATGATCCGGGTGGCCAGCGACGCGATGGTCGGATGCTGGTACGCGACCGTGGCCGCGAGCGTGATGCCCACCAGATCCTCGATCTCACCCGACAACGCGACCGCGTCGCGGGAGGAGAGACCGAACTCCTCCATCGGCCGGTCGTCGGATATCGCCGACACCGGTTGCCCGGTGGCCTCCGCGATCCAGTTGCGCAGCCATTCGCGCAGCTGCGCGACCGTCATCTCGTGTTCAGCCATCAACTCACCAGGATATCCGTCAGGAAGGGACTATTCCGAAACCGCGTCCGGGAAAGCGGTCTGCAGGTGACCGCCACGCAGCGTCCCCTCGATGTACGCGGCCTTGCACGCCCGACGAGCCAGCTTGCCACTCGAGGTACGGGGAATCGATCCGGCCGGCACCAGCAGGACATCGCGGGCGGTCACACCGTGCCGCGACGACACCGCCGCCCGGACCGCGTCCGCGATCGGCTGCGGGTCGGCCTTGCCGGCGCCGGGGGCGCGTTCGGCGACGACGACGAGTTGCTCGGAGGCGTCGTCCACGTCGAACTGCAGACCCGAATGCGAGTTCTCGAACACCTGCGGCGGCAGCTGGTTGGCCGGCACCGCGAACGCGGCGACGAACCCGGGGCGCAGCGCGGAGCTGGCCTCCTGCGCCGAGTACTCGAGATCCTGCGGGTAGTGGTTGCGGCCGTCGACGATCACCAGGTCCTTGACGCGGCCGGTGATGTACAGCTCGCCGTCGACGAACACGCCGTAGTCGCCGGTGCGCAGCCAGTCGGCGTCCTCCGGGGTGCCCTCGGCGTGCGAACCGTCCGCCAGCCGCTGCAGCAGCTTGTTGTGGAACGTGTCCGCGGTCTCCCGCTCCCGTCCCCAGTAGCCCTGACCGATGTTGTCGCCGTGCAGCCAGATCTCACCGACGTGCCCGTCGGGACGTTCGGTGCCGGTCTCCGCGTCGACGATCGTCGCCCACTGGCTGCGCGACACCGCACCGCACGCGACCTGCGCGACGGCGCCGGGCGCGTCCTGGTCGACGCACACCATGCGGCCGGCGTTGAGTTCGTTCCGGTCGACGTACACGACCTTGGCCTCGTCGTCCGGGTGGGTGGTGGAGACGAACAGCGTCGCCTCGGCCATGCCGTACGACGGCTTGATCGCGGTCTTCGGCAGACCGTACGGCGCGAACGCCTCGTTGAACTTGCGCATCGACGCGACCGTCACCGGCTCGCTGCCGTTGATGAGGCCGAGGACGTTGCTCAGGTCGAGGTGCTCGCCGTCCTTCGGCAGACCCCGCACGGCGGCGTGCTCGAACGCGAAGTTCGGGGCGGCCGCGTACGTGCCGGCACCGTCGGAGACCGCGGCGAGTTCCTTGATCCAGCGGTACGGGCGCTGCACGAACGCACGCGGGCTCATGATCGTGATGTATTGGCCGCCGAGCGCGGGCAGGATCACCGTCAGCAGACCCATGTCGTGGTACAGCGGCAGCCAGGTGACGCCCCGCGACTCGCGGCTCAGGCCGAGCGAATCGGCCATCTGCAGCACGTTCGTCGCGACACCGCGGTGCGTGATCTCCACACCGGCCGGGGTGCGGGTGGACCCGGACGTGTACTGCAGGTACGCGATGTCGTCGAGGCCGACCTCGGGACGCACCCACGTCTCGCCGACACTGTCCGGGATCGCGTCGACCGCGATGATGCGGGGACGCTTCGCAGCGGGCAGGGCACGGAAGAACTGGCGCACACCGGCGGCGGACGACGTCGCGGTCAGGATCGCGGCGGGCTCGCAGTCACCGAGGACCGCGTGCAGACGGTCGGTGTGGCCGGGCTCGTCCGGATCGAACAGCGGCACCGCGATGCGTCCGGCGTGGATGGCGGCGAAGAACGACGCGACGTAGTCGAGGCCCTGCGGCGCGAGGATCGCGACCCGGTCCCCCGGTTGGGTCACCTGCTGCAGGCGGGCAGCGACCGCACGCAGACGCAGACCGAACTGGCCCCACGTGATCTCGTGGGCCTCACCGTCACGCTCACGCGAGTAATCGATGTACCGGTACACCAACTCGCCTGCGTTGTTGCGCGTGTGCTCGTCGACGTAGTCGATCAGCGTGTGATCCGGCTCGAGCCGGATCTGCCCCTGTTCGTCGAGGTAGTCGTCGAACATCGCGTTCATTCCTTCTCCTGTCGAAGCGATCACACAACCGTCAATCGACATGGTTGCGCCCCAGACTTCCTTCGCCGCGCGGATTCATTCGCATGGTCACTACTTGTCGGTACTTTTCGGTACTTGTCACTATGTTGTCGTACTGGTCGGTACACATCGGCGCCGCCTGCCGGTTTCCACTGCTCATCCCTACTTCTTCCAGTTGTAGCGACTCGCGGCAACCCGGACACAGGCGACCCACCTACGGGGTAGACCCATCGGCTCGAAACCAGAAACATGTTACAGATGTGCACTGGCCCACTCGTGTCGGAGCGAGGGGATGACCGGCACGAACACGTCCACCCGAGTCGGGAACAACCCCACTTGTGACATCGACGTCGTCGCCCGCACGTTACGGACCCGTGCCGTCGGTGGCCCCCATCGATGCCTTCTTCCTCGTCACACGCCTGCATACCCGTCATCGGGCCGCGAGGACGGACACTACCGCCCACACGGCCCTCGAGTGACCGGTTCGGGCAGAGTCGGGCAGACACGCGGAAACCCGGCGAACTCGCTACTCGTGCGCGGGCTTCGGGGCCGCATCGATCAACTCACTCGCCCAGGTCGTGATCCACTGCGTCGCGGTCGTCCCGTTCCCGTCGACGACGAACGAGTTGTACTGCGCATGCACCGGATTGTTGTGGTACTCGGCGAGCCGAGCCGCACTGCTGAGCCAGTTCCCGAGCTTGAGCGCCTCCACCGGAGCATCACAGATGCCGTCGCCGGGAGCGCAGATCTGGACAACCCGGTCACCGAGCGCACCGAAACCGCCCGGGCGTGCCCCGGTCATCGTGATCCCCGGGATCTTCAAGCCCGCGAGGGACAGTTCCGCACCGACCCCGGCGACCGGCGGACCGATCGTCGGCGCGGCCGCCGGATCACGGCGGCCGTCCGCGATCAGACCGGTCCCGAGCACCAGGTCCGGCGACACCGGGCCGTCACCGGCACCGATACGGGCCGCGACGTCACCGGCGATGACCGCGCCCTGCGAGAACCCGGTGAGCAGGTACGTCGTCAACGCGCATTCGGCGTGCCGACGTTCGATCAGGTCGAGCGTCGCCGCCGTCCCCGCCGCCCGCGAGTTGTTGTACGACTCCTGGCCGTCCGGCGGCAACGCGATCGGATTGGAGAACTGCGCGACGTACGGGACGGTGTACACGTCGGCTCGCTGCGGCGAGAACTGGTCCTGCAGCGGCCGGGTGACGTTGAGCATGAGCGACGCCGGATTCGCCGTCGGGGCGTACGGGTCGTCGGTGGCACTGGACTCCCACGTGCCCGGCACCGCGATCACCTGGACGTCCGGACAGTCCGCGGGCTGCGCGGCCGGCGGCGTCGGCCCCGGCGGGGTCGGCGGGGTCGGCGGGGCCGGGGTCGGCACCCGTCCGGCCAGCAGATACCAGACCGCCAGCAGCACGACGAGCAGAACCAGGATCGCCAGTACGACGAACCCCGACCGTTTCCGTCCCCGCCGTCCACTCACCGTCTGCCGCTCCTCACCGCTCACACTCACCCGCCGTTACTTGCCGTTCGTCACTTGCCGCAGTACGACGCCTGCGCGACCCGGATGTAGACCTTCGCGTTCTTGGTCGCCTGGTCCTGGCTCATCTCCTGACCGGATGCGCTCGCTTCGCTGCCGACGGCCGCGGTGACGAACGTCGTGATCTCGTCCTCCGAACTACCGGCCTGCTCGGCCGCGCAGATGTAGTCGGCCGTCGAGATCGCGATGACCCCGTCCGTGCCGGGCGTGACGCCTTCCTTCTTCAGTGCGTCGAGGAAGTTCTGTCCGCGGGAGGAGATCGGCAGGGAGGTGGGGCCGGGGAAGTCGCTCGGCACGGCCTGCGGCTGCTCTGCGGGCTCGCTCTCGGCCTGCGACGTGGCCGCCGGGGCCGGGGCGGCAGACGACTGCTGCACCGATTCGCTCTTCGCGGGCGCCTTCGACGGACTCGGCGCCACGACCGTGGTGGTCGTCGGGCTTCCCGTCGCCGACGAGTCGTCGCCGCCGCAGGCGACGAGCAGGCCGCCGGCCACGAGGCTCAGCGCACCGGCGGCCACGGTGCGGGCCACGACGGACGGCACGGAACGATTACGGGTGAAGTTCGACATATCAGTCCTCGAGGTTGCTGCGTCGTGTCGGAGTCGTATCGACGCCCGTGCCGGACATACCGGCAGGTGCCCGACTCCTCGAACAGGCTACAGATGGCGTGCGGGCGGTGACCGGATCGTGAATCCGGTCACCGCCCGCACGTTGGTCAGTTCACGATCAACCGATGGAGGCTTTGCCGTCCTTGACGGTGATCACGCCGTGCTTGAAGTTCTGCTGGATTCCACCGGGGATCTCGAACTGGTCGGAGATCGGGTAGCCGAGGCGTCCGTTCTCGTAGTTCTCGGCCGCCCATGCCTCGAAGATCGGACCGTTCTTCACCGACCAGGCACCGGACGCGGGACTCCAGTAGATGTTGCCGTTCTGGAAACGGTTGAACCGGCCGTTGTCCTTGATCTTGTTCTCGCTGGTCTCCGGGAGGCCCAGCCAGCCGGCCTCGTAGCCGAGGGCACCGTACTTGTCCATGATCAGGCCCTGCACCGCGTTGGTGCCGGTCTGCGGGCTCGAGTACATCGCACCGGCCTCGAAGCCCTGCGTCACCCCGTCCCCGCCCTGGATCTTCTTCTGGTCGGCGTTCGGGTAGCCGAGTGGGCCGCCCTCCCATCCCTGCTTCGACCATTCGTCCTTGATCGCACCGGTCACCGGATGCGCGCCGGACTGCGGCGACCAGTAGATCGACCCCTTCTGGAAGTGGTTGAAGCGGCCACGGCCGTCGGGAGTGCCGTGCTCACCGGTGGTCGGCATCCCGAGCACACCGCCCGAACCGCCCGCACCCTGGAAGGCGCCGCCGATCCGGCCCGCGACGGCGTGCGCACCGTCGTTACCGGCGAAGATCCGACCGAAGCGGAAGTCCTGTGCGACACCGCCGGGCACCGAGTACTCGCCGGTGAGGCAGTCACCGATCCAGGTGCCGCCGTTCGCGACCGGGCCGATGGCCCCGCCCACGCTGCACGCCGGCTTGTCGACCGCGACACCGAGCGTGTTCGCGAGCTGCGGCCACAGCTGATGCAGCTCGAACTCCCAGTACGGCCACGAGTGCGTGCCCGACGGGCGGTAGTTGACGGTGGCCGGAATGTTCAGCTTGCGCAGCTTGGTGGTGAACGTCTGCGACGTCAGCCGCGACAGGATCTCGAGGCCCATGCCCGCATAGTTGGTGCTGATACCCGGGATGCCGGACGGCTGATCGTACGGTCCGGTGGTGCCGCTGCCGCTCGAGACGTAGAGGCTGACACCCTTGAGCTTCTCGGCCAGCACGTACGGGTCGTGCGCGTCCCACGCATCACTGCCGGGGTTGCCCCACATCGCGTCGGCGTCGAAACCGCCGGCGTCCTGCATCGCGTATGCGATGGCCTGCGGCATACCGAGCGTCGTGGTCGTGAGGATGCCCGACAGTGAGCCCGCGAACTTGAAGAAGCCCTGGTTGCGGGCCGTGAGCGCCATCGCGGACGTGCCGCCCATCGACAGGCCGACGACACCGCGGTCCTGCGTGGTCCGCCACTGGCCCTCGAGGATCGGCGGGAGTTCCTTGGTCAGGAACGTCTCCCACTTGTAGTTCTGGCCGTTGTTCTGGTCGATCCAGTCCGAGTAGAAGCTGGAGTTACCACCGATCGGCAGCACCACGTTGACGTTCTTGTCGGCGAAGAACGATTCGGCGTCGGTGTCGAGCGTCCAGCCGTTCTCGTCGTCGCGGGCGCGCATGCCGTCGAGCATGAAGACCGCCGGGAACTTCTCACCGGACTTGGCGTTCCAGTCCCGCGCGAGCAGCATCTGCACCTGGATCGGAACCCCCATCGACGGGGAGTTCACCCACAGCGCGACGCGGCGGTCGGTGAGCCAGTCGACCCGGCTGACGGTGGGCTCGCCGCCGACCTGCACGGTCGACGGGGCACCCGGGGTGCCGAAGGACTGCGCACCGGCGGTCCCGACCGTTGTCAGACCGGCGGCCACCGGCATGACGAGCGCGGCCGCGGCAACGCCGAGCGCCCGTCTACGCCATCTACCTCCGGCACCAGCGCGGTACGGCGACCGCTCGAGACCTGATCGCATCGGGACAACTCTCCTTCGTGGCGGGCCCCTCCGCGAGGCCGGGATCGTCGCATCCTTACTACACGGAGAAGGCGGCGAATCCGGGTTGCCCCGCGGGGGCAGTAGATGAATTTTTCCGGTCGAACCGGGCGGAACGGGATTCCACCCGAACGCGAAACGCCTCCTCCCGGTCACCATCGGTGCGGGAGGAGGCGTGTCGTGTCATGTCACAGGTGTGATCACCAGGCGTTCAGCGCGTCGAGGATCTGCGGGCGCGCCTTCCACAGTTCGTCGGACCAGTAGCCCCACGCATGGGTGCCGGTCGCCGGGAAGCTGTAGGTCGCCGGGATGTTCAGCGAATTCAGTTTGAGCTGGAACACGCGGGTGTTGACCAGGGCGAGTGCTTCCAGGCCGATCGCGGTCGCGGCGTTGAAGTACTCGACCGGCTTCTTCGGGTTGTCGTACTTGCCCGGCAGACCGCTCGCGGCCGAGATGTACATCGACAGGCCCTCGAGCTTCGGCGCGAAGACGAACGGGTCGTTGCGCAGCCAGCTCGGGCTCCACGGCGGGCCCCACATCGAGTCGACGTTGAAGCGACCGGCATCGAGCATCGCGACGCGGATGGCCTCACGCATGCCGGGGGCCGAGATGTGCAGGTAGCCCGAGAACGAACCGGCGAACTTGAACTGGTCACGGTGGTACGCGGCGAGGGTCAGGGCCGCCGAGCCACCCATCGACAGACCGAGGACGCCGTTGTTGTGGCGCGAGACGCCGCGGGTCTCGAGGTAGGCGGGCAGTTCCTGCGTCAGGAACGTCTCCCACTTGTACGTGATCTCCTGGCCGTTGAAGTTACTCGGCGCGTACCAGTCGGTGTAGAAGCTGGACTGGCCGCCGACCGGCATCACGAGGCTGACGTTGTCGAGACGGTACTGGTCGAACGCGTTGGTCTCGAAGCTCCAGGCGTTCGCGTCGTCACGGGCGCGCAGGCCGTCGAGCAGGTAGAGGGCCGCGTCACCGCCGCGGGACGCCCACTGGATCTGAACCTTGATCTGGCCCATCGTCGACGGGACGAAGACCTCTTCGTAGCCACCGGCGGGCGCCCGATGGGCGACGGGGGCAGCCGATGCCACGGAGGCGCCGACGACGCCGGCCACCACCGGAAGGACGAGCGCGACAGCGGACACGCCGAGCAGGCGACGCTTGAGGCGCTGCATCAGCTTCGGTCGATCAAAACGCATGGATACTGCTCTCTTTTCGTCTTCGTCTGCGGCACCGCTCCGGGGAGCACGCCGACTGGATTCCGTCGGGGAACGAGGACCCGGGGGCGCCTCCCTACCGGAGGCGATGACGATCCTGTTTCAGGTCACACAGCGTTCGGTGGACTTTATGTCACACGGTGCATACAGACAAATGCCCTCGATACGGCAACGCGGACTCGTCGGGAACACCGGTCGATCCGCGTGTTCATCGCACAACCGGAGCCGAGCGTTACACGACGGAGACCGTCACGACACGCCCGGACGGGCCCGGTCAGGACAGTGGTTCCCCCAGATCACACCGCTGGATCTCGTAGGCCGGCACCCGGTCGATGCGGTAGTCGGCGAACTCGAACGCCTGACGCAGATTCTGCTTGAACCGCGCCCACGTCAACTCCGACCGGTACGACGTGAGCAGGTCCTGCGTCTGCGGGCACGACAGCGCGGTACGCGCGTCCGCCACCCAGCGTTCGTCCATGAACGGCGGCAGCCACGGATGCACCGGGACCATCCCCGTGTCGGCGACCACCCAGTCCGCCGGCAGGTTCTTGTCGTGTCCGATGCGCCCGTCGGGCAGTCGGTCGGTGTGCGCCGCGATGGGATTCGACAGACCGATGTTGTCGAGCACACGGACGTCGAGCGACGTGTTCATCGACGCCATCCCGAGCATCGGGAAGAACACGGTGTGCCCGGCACCACCATCGGGGATCGGATTCGGCGGCGGCACCACGAACATCATGTCGTGGGCGCCGGCGGACACGATCAGACCGCCGTCGGGGGTGTCGCCGACAGCCTTCGCGATGGCCCGCACCCGCGGGAAGTCGAGGTAGTCCTCGGCACGGATCGGATGCGTGCGACCGGTCTCGAGCGAATAGAACGCGCGCTCGTCGACGATGCCGCTGCGCCCGACGACGGTGCCGTTCGGCATGCCGGGCACGGTCGCGGACCACAGCGCCCAGCCGACGAGCACCAGCCACGTGCCGGACGAGACCGCGGCGACGAGTGTCACGCGGCGGTCCCCGCGGTCCCCGCGGTTCGGCAACCGCACCGGGACGACGGCGACCGGGAGGAGCAGGCAGAACAGGGCGGGCAGCAGGGTACGACCGTGCATGAAGTCGCCGCCGACGCGGATCGTGTACGTGGCGAGCACGAATCCCCCACCGAGCACGAACACCACGACCGCCGACGGGGTGCGCAGCCACGTGCGGAAGCGGTGGATTCGAGAGAGGTCGCCGCCGGGCGATTCCTGGGCGGGGCGCGCGTCGCGCAGTCGCCACAACGCGGCGGCGGTCACGAGGAGCAGCAGCGGCAGCCACAGCGCGTACGGGCCGACGAGGTTCCACAGGTAGGCGAAACCCTGCCCCCACTTGGCGCCGGCGGCTTCCTTCGTCACCGCGGTGTTGGGGTACGGCAGGCCGTAGTAGCCCATCCGGAAGACCTGGTAGGCCACCGGCAGCAGCCCGGCGGCCACGACGATCCCGATCCGTACCCGCCGGTCGATGCCGGTCGACAGGACCAGCATGCCGAGCGCGGCCGCACCGAGGATCGTCATCTCCGGTCGCACCAGCGGGGACAGGCCCGCGACGAATGCGAGCACCAGGATCGACGCCGTCGACGGCCGCTCCGTCTGCGCCCACCGCAGCAGCAGCAGGACCAGCAGTGCGATCCAGAACAGGACCAGGCACGTTTCGAGGCCGGACGTCGCGAAGTCGCGGGCCGGGGCGATCGCGATGTAGACGAGCATGCCCGCGGGCAGCAGCAGCGTGGTGCCGGACGTCCCGAGCATCGGTGTGTACAGGCGTTTCGCGACGATCATCGCCAGTACGAGCGCGGCGACGGACAGGGCGAGCGCGAGTCCCAGCACGACGTATTCGAGGCGGGCCTGCGTGAGCCGACCCAGCGCGTACACGAGGTACGTCCACAGGGTGCTGGTGTTCGACTCCACCCGTTCGCCCGCGTTGAACACCGGGCCGTTGCCGGCGAGCAGGTTGCGGACCGTGCGCAGGACGATCAGTCCGTCGTCGGCGATCCAGCGGCGCTGCCACGCACCCCACGCGAACAGCAGGGCCGTGAACACCACACCGCCGACGAACACCGCGCGCGGCAGCCCGGCGTCGCGGTGACGCGGCTGTGCTGCGGGTTCGTCGGCTGTGCGGGTCGGCTCAGACGAGGTAGACAGCGACACCTACTACTCCGATCCAGGCGATCGCGAGGAACTGGAGCACCCGGTCGCCCAGTGCGATTTCTTCCGGCTCCCCCGCCTCACCACCGTCGACGTCGACCGCGTACCGCAGGATCGCGATCGTGAACGGCACCATCGAGATCGCGAACATGTTGGTGTCGTTCGCCCGGTCCTGCTCGAACGCCCACAGGCCGTAGCAGAGCACGACGGCCGTCGCGGACAGCGTCCACACGAACCGCAGGTAGGTGCCGGTGTAGTACTCGAGCGACTTGCGGATCTTCGCGCCGGTGCGTTCGGCGAGCTGCAGTTCGGCGTACCGCTTACCGGCCGCCATGAACAGCGACCCGAACGCCATGATCAGCAGGAACCACTGCGACAGTGGGATCGAGGCGGCGACACCGCCGGCGATCGCGCGGATCAGGAAGCCGGACGAGACGATGCAGATGTCGAGGACGGCCTGATGCTTGAGGCCGAAGCAGTACGCGAGCTGGATCGCGATGTAGACGGCCATGACGACCGCGAGCTGCCAGTTCGCGAGGAACGACAACCCGATCGACCCGGCCAGCAGGACGACGGCCATGCCGTACGCCAGGTTGACGGGCAGCACACCGGCCGCGATGGGCCGGAACCGCTTGGTCGGATGCGCCCGGTCGGCCTCGACGTCCATCGCGTCGTTGACGAGATAGATGCCCGACGCCGCCATGCAGAACACTACGAACGCGAGTGCGACCGGCAGGAGGACGGAGGGGTCGGTGACGGACCCGGCTGCGAGCGGTGCCGCGAGCACGAGCACGTTCTTGACCCACTGCCGCGGGCGGACGGCCTTGACGATGCCGGCCGGCAACGACTTGGGCGGTCCGGCGACCTCGGTCGGGTGCTCGCTCATCTCTCTCCAAACTTCCGCTCGGCACGCAGCACCACTGCGGCCGAGGCTGCTCCCAGGGCGGACCCGGCGAGCACGTCGGTCGGGTAGTGCACGCCCAGCACGAGCCGCGACAGCAGCATCGGGGGCACGAGCACCGCGGGCAAGGGTAGCCCGGTGAGCCGTCCGAGCAGTACCGCGGCAGCCGTCGTGGACGTGGCGTGCGACGACGGGAAGCTCAGCTTGCTCGGCGTCGACACGTTGACCTGCACGGACGGGTCGTTCGGGCGGGGCCGGCGCACGATGCGCTTGATGACGATGGAGGCGGCGTGCGCGCCGACGGCGCCGACCGCGGCCCCGGCCCACTGCCGGCGGCGGGGCTTGTCGAGGGCGGCACCGACACCGGCGACCGCGACCCAGCCGAGGGCGTGTTCCCCGAAGTGCGACAGGCCGCGGGCCGCTGTGACGACGGCCGGCCGGGCCCCGATCGTGCCCTGCACGGCCTGCAGGATCTTCACCTCAGATGCCGAAGACACGTTCCCACCTCTCCTTGCTGATCAGCTCCGGTGCGGCGGCCCGGTACTCGCGCTGCAGGTCCGGGAACCGGTCGGCGAGTTCGCGGCGCAGGCGCAGCGATTCCTTGAACAGGCGGGCGGCGACGCGGGGGTCCCGCTTGCGGTAGACGACGCCGCGGCCGTCGGCGGTGGTGACGGTGACGCCGTCGACCTGCGACAGCAGGAACCAGCGGGCGTCGAGCGTCGGGACGTTGAGTTGCGGCGTCTCGTGGTGCTCGGGCTTGACCTTCTTCACGCTGTGCAGCAGTCCCCGGCCGAGCCGCACGACCTTCGCGAGCGGGTTGGCGGGCTCCCCCACCGCACCGACGTCGGCCCCGGACGACATCGGCAGGCTCGTCGACGACGGCACCACGACGGCGTCCGGGTACTCCTTGCGGAGGGCGTGGACGGTGCCGAGCGCGGTCGGCAGCAGCTCGGCGACGTGTTCGGGGCCGGCCAGGAAGTCCTGGATCGCGAGGTTCTGGATCGCGACGGTCGAGTATTCGAGGCACAGCAGGTGCTTGGCGGTGGCCTTGACGGTGTCGGCGATCAGCCTGCGGGCGTCCCCGTCCATGTGCAGCGCGGCGACGACGAGCCGGTTCCGCAGGTGGAAGTAGGCCTGCCAGTCGATGGCGTCGTCCTTGTCGGACCAGGCCATGTGCCAGATCGCGGCACCGGGCATCGTCACCGTCGGGTAGCCGGCCTTGCGGGCCCGCAGCCCGTATTCGGCGTCGTCCCACTTGATGAACAGGGGCAGGGGCTGGCCGATCTCCTCCGCGACGACGCGCGGGATCATGCACATCCACCAGCCGTTGAAGTCGACGTCGATGCGGCGGTGCAGCAGCTTCGAGGTGTCCCGGTCGCTGAGCGGACGGCTGGAGAAGTCGTGGTCGTACTCGACGTTGGGGGCCGCAGACCACATGAAGACGGACCGGTCGACGACCTCGCCCATCGTGTGCAGGTGGCTACGTTCCTGCAGGTTGAGCATCTGTCCGCCGACGAGGATCGGGGACTTCGCGAACCGTGACATCGCCAGCGCCCGCAGGACCGAGTCGGGTTCGATCTCGATGTCGTCGTCCATGAACAGGATGTAGGGGCTGGTGGTGGTCTTCAGCGCCTCGTACATGATGCGGCTGTAGCCGCCGGAGCCGCCGAGGTTGCCCTGATCGTGGATGGTGAGCTTGTCGCCGAGTGCGGCGGCGGCCGCGTCGAAGCCGGGTTCGTCGCGCACCTTGCGGGTGCCCTGGTCGGGCATGATGACGGCGTCGATCGCGTCGGACACGAGCGGATCGGACGCCAGCGCGGCGAGCGCCTTGACGGCGTCGGTGGGGCGGTTGAAGGTGGGGATGCCGACGGCGACGCGCCCCTCACCGGGGGCGTCGATCGGGGCGTGCCAGCCGGCGCTGCGCAGGTCGACGGCGGCGTCGGTGGTGATGTCGAACCAGATCCAGCCGCCGTCCTCGAACGGGCCGAGGTCGACCGCGAACTCGACGTCACCGTCCCGGAATTCCTTGCCCTCCACATGGATTCGGGAGCCGTCGGCCTTGGAGCGGTAGACGTCGACGCGGCCGTGACCGGTCAGGTCGAGGCGCAGCAGCACCGAGTCGAGGATGCTCCACCGCCGCCAGTAGCTGGCCGGGAAGGCGTTGAAGTAGCTGCAGAACGACACCTCGGACTCGGCGCCGATCGTCGCGGACGTCCGCGACGTGGCGTGCGTGCGGTGAGCGTTGCGGCCGGACTCGTCGAGGTAGAGGCTGCGGACGTCGAGGGGTTCACCGGAGCGGGGCAGCAGTACCCGCTGCAGCAGCGCGGTCACGCAAGGTCCCCGGCGAGCGCCTCACCCGACTCGAGGTGCGGGCGCAGCGTGTTGTCGAACATCGACAGCGCGCTGGCGATCGCCATGTGCATGTCGAGGTACTGGTAGGTGCCCAGACGGCCACCGAAAAGAACCTTCGACGACGCCGCCTCAGTCTTGGCCAGCGAGCGGTACGCCTCGAGCTTGGCGCGGTCCTCGGGGGTGTTGATCGGGTAGTACGGCTCGTCGCCGTTCTCCGCGAAGCGGGAGAACTCGCGCATGACGACCGTCTTGTCCGTGGGGTAGTCCCGCTCCGGATGGAAGTGGCGGAACTCGTGGATGCGGGTGAACGGCACGTCGGCGTCGTTGTAGTTCATGACCGGGGTGCCCTGGAAATCACCGCAGTCGGTCAGCACCTCGGTCTCGAAGTCGAGGGTGCGCCAGCCCAGCTCGCCCTCGGCGTAGTCGAAGTAGCGGTCCAGCGGGCCGGTGTACACGACGGGGGCGTCGGGGCTCGCGGCGCGGACGTCGTCGCGGACGTCGAACCAGTCGGTGTCCAGGCGGACATCGATCCGCTCGTCCTTCGCCATGTTCTCGAGCCACGCGGTGTAGCCGTCGACGGGCAGACCCTCGTACGTGTCGTTGAAGTAGCGGTTGTCGAACGTGTACCGGACGGGCAGTCGGGTGATGTTGCCGGCGGGCAGGTTCTTCGGGTCGGTCTGCCACTGCTTGGCGGTGTAGTCGCGGACGAACGCCTCGTACAGGGGGCGGCCGATCAGCGAGATCGCCTTCTCCTCGAGGTTCGACGCATCCTTCGTCTCGAACTCGGCGGCCTGCTCGGCGATGAGCGCACGCGCCTCGTCGGGCGAGAAGTACTTGCCGAAGAACTGCGAGACCAGGCCCAGGCCCATCGGGAACTGGTAGGCCTGCCCCTTGTGCATCGCGAACACGCGGTGCTGGTAGCCGGTGAAGTCGGTGAACTGGTTGACGTACTCCCACACCCGCTTGTTCGACGTGTGGAACAGGTGCGCACCGTACTTGTGGATCTCGATGCCGGTCTCGGGTTCGGCCTCCGAGTACGCGTTGCCGCCCAGATGGTGTCGACGCTCGACGACGAGCACCCGCTTACCGAGCTGCGTCGCCGCCCGCTCGGCGACGGTCAGACCGAAGAAACCGGATCCGACGACGATGAGGTCGTACTGGGACTCGTTCGGGGAAGTCTTCGCGGAAGTACTGGCGGCAGTCACGACAGACAGGGTAGGCGACTTCGCCGCTTGTGCGCCTTTCTGGTGGCCGGGACTACCAGAAAGGCGCACAGCACTACATGTCGACCGCGAACGCGATCATCGCATCACGGACAAATGCGGCAGTCCCGGTGCCGTGCCGGTCGTACACGGCCGCGAACCGCCCGTCGGCGACGTACATGTCACCGAGCCCGGCGAACGCATCGGCGCCGGGCCGGCGTCCCTGCCAGCCCTCGGTCACCCAGTCGTAGTGGCGGCGGGTGATCTCCCGCACCTCTCGGCTGTCGGGGGCGAGGCCCGCGGCGTGGGCGCGACCGTAGTCGGCGGCGATGTCCTGCTGCCGCTGCCGGAACCCGGCGCGGTCGTCGTCGGACAGGGACCGGTACCAGGCGTTGCTGTCCCGGTACGCCTGTTCGCCCCACTTTTCGATCACTTCGTCCTCGTACCGGGTGTGATCGAACCCGTCGAACATTTCGTCGGCCATCAGCGGCTCGCCTCTCCTCGTCTTCTCCAGCGTGGTGCGCACCGACGCGATCCGGCGCTGCAGCCGCTCCTGTTCCTGCTCGAGCAGATCGAGGTGCGTGCCGAGGGCGGCCACGGTGTCGGTGCCGCCGGCAAGGACGTCGGCGATCGCGGCCAACCCCAGCCCCAGATCGCGCAGCAGCAGGATCCGCTGCAGCCGCAGCAGGCCGGCCCGGTCGTAGTACCGGTAGCCGTTGGCCCCGATCCTGCTGGGGGCGAGCAGGCCGACACTGTCGTAGTGGCGCAGTGTCCGACTGGTGGCCCCGGTGATCCGGGCCAGGTCCTGGATGGGCCATTCGTCCGTCACGCCGTCTCCTCCCTGTCCGTCTCGGTCCTCGTCGGTACGACCCAGCGTGTCGGTTGACGCTGCGTCAATGTCAAGACGGCGAGGAGGAGACGGCGTGACGGGTCGATCAGGCGGGGGCGTCCTGCGGAATCTGCTGCACGACGACGCTGTCGTCGACGACCCGCGCCCCGAGCGTCGGCGTCCACACGATCGTGCCGCCGACGTAGGAGCGGAACGTGCCGGATTCGTCGACGAGCATCAGTTCCGGGCCCGTCGACTCCCCCAGCACGCTCCGAGGTCCGCCGAGTTCCCGGTACTTGGCATCGATCGGGGACTCGCCGGCGACGGCGGCCAGGTCGTTCGGCCCGTCGGCGGTCACGTCGGTAGCCGATGTGACGGCACCGCCGTCGGTAACCTCCGCGATCGGCAGCACCGGCAGGCCGGGGATCTGCGGCAGCGGGATCGACTCGAGGGATTCGGCGGTGATCGGCGGCAGCGGCGGCAGGCCCGGGATCTGCGGCAGCTGCGGGAGCGGAATCGACTCGAGGGAGCCGAGCGGCAGTTCCGGCAGCGGCGGCAGGCCCGGGATGTTCGGCAGGCCGGGTGCGGGTGCGCCACCGACGGTGAACCAGTCCGACTTGAGGCCGAGCTTCCAGCGGGCATCGTCGCCGGATGCGTCGACGGTGCGGTTCGTCCCGACGACGCGGACCTTGGTGACGCGGCCGCCGTCGGCGCCGAGATTGTTGCGTCCGATCACCTCGAAGGAGATCAGCTCCCCCACCCCGAACGCATCCGCGATCCGGCCGGCGGTGACGGTCTGCGACCAGTTGCGGTTGGGTGAGACGGTGTCGCCGTCGTCGACGACGGCCGGGAACACGCCGCCGGCGGTGAAGCCGCCGGACGACGACGAGAACTCGGTGGCGATGACGCGGCCGCTGCGCATGACGACGGTGCCGGCGGTGGTGTCGACAGCGTTGGTGGTGCGCCCGTCCTCCCGGTTGGAGCCGCTGTACACCTGGCAGGACTGGGTGTCGCAGGTCTGCGCGTAGCCGTAGCGGTTCTCGGCGGCGGCGTACGAGCGGGCAGCGATGGCCTGGGCGCGCAGCGCCTGCATGCCGCCGGAATCGGCCCACGACGGGATCGACTCGGCGGGCACGACGCCGTACAGGTAGTCCTGCATCTGCACGCGGTTGACGGTGCGCCAGGCGCCGCCACCGTCGCGGACGGCGCCCATCGCGCCGCGGTAGGGGACGTTGCCGTCGCACAGGCGCAGGTGTTCGTTCTGTGGGCGGTTGCCGCCAGGGTTGACCGGGTCGACCCACGGGTGACCGGTGGAGCCGCGCCAGAGTTCGCGGCCGTTGCAGCCGTCGGTGACGGTGACGTCGGCGCCGCCATGAGTGGGGGTGACGTGGGCGGCCGCGTTCGGCCCGAAGTACCGGCCGGCGACGTTGAGTCCGGCCTGCGCGTACACGTCGAGACGCTTGTCGTCGCGGCCGAGGAGCCGGACGGTGACCCACGGATCGTTCAGTTGGCCGCGGTTGGTGTTGCCGTAGTAGTGGTCGACGATCCGTTCGGCGGACCAGCCGTGGTTCTTCGCGTACCCGTAGGCGCCGTACTGTCCCATGCCGCGGCCGTGGCCGTAACCGTGACCGTTGAGCGTGATGGGGGTGTCGGCGGCGACGACGGGCACGATCTCGGCGTCGGCGTCACGGTTCGCGATCACCGCGACGGCGAGGCCGACCGCGAGGGCCGGTGCGAGGCCGAGGGCGACGGCCCGGCCGAGAGCGGGGGACGTCCCCCGTCTCCGGCGGGTGCGGACACCACGGTCGAAGATCGTGCGAAGTCGGGATTCGGTCATGCGCCACTCCTCGATTCAGGGCGGAGACTCGGGGGACCCAAAGGCTCAAGTTAAGGTTGAGCGTTAGGGAAGTTGCGACTAGTGTGGCAACAGTGGCCGATGTTGGCAACATCAGCCACACATGTAACGGCAATCACATCGGTAACATAAGCATCACAAGTTGCAGACATCCTCGGGTGATCTGTGGACGCCCTCCCGGGCAGCCCCCAGGATTCAGTCCGGACCCCGGCCCCTTCGGGATCGGATCGGCCGAAAGGTCGCTCGCAGCGCACGAAGACACCCCGCGCACCAACACGAGGAGAATTCGCCTTGCCGCACCGTCGTCCCAAGAACTCCATCGTTCTGGCCGCAGTGGCCGCCGTGGCTGTTGCCACACCGTTCGCCGTCCAGGCACTCGGCAGCGACACGTCGGACGTGCGGTCCGCGAGCGATGCCACCCAGGTGGTCCCCACGCAGATCTCGGAGATCGTGCTCGCGGCCGTGCCGGACATCGTGATCCCGGTCAAGGAACTCACCGGACTCGACATCCCCGACATCCGGCTGCGCGACCTACCGATTCCCACCGAGATTCCCCTGCCCGGCGGCGGCTCGCTCGAACTTCCGTCGCTGACTGCGCCCACCGCACCGAGCGACATCGCCGAGCCGACACCGGCACCCGACTCCGTCGTCCCCGATCCGGCGCAGCAGCTCGGTGCGACGGTCAAGGAGATCACCCGCGACGAACCGTTCTCGATGGTGGCGCTCACCGCCGCGAACCTCGATGCGACGGTCACGAAGATCCGCGCCAAGCTGGCCGACGGATCGTGGGGCCAGTGGTTCAGCCCCGATGTCATCGACCGCGGCAGCGCCCAGATGGCGACCGCGGACGGCAAGCAGGGCACCGATCCGGTGTTCGTCGGCGAGACCGACACCGTGCAGATCCTGGTGACGCCCACCGCCGCTGCTACGGCGCCGGCTGCCGCCGACGTTCCGGCCGCCGCTCCCGAGGTTGTGCCGACTCCCGAGGCTGCGCCCGCTGTCGACCCGGCCGCCGGCCAGCCGCTCGGATACACGCCGGCTGCGGTGTCGAAGCCGCTGCACGCCGCCACCCCGACCGCGGAGGACATCACCGCCGTCCTCATCAATCCCGGTACGGGACCGCAGGATTCGAGCATCTCGGACATCGCGACACCGACGTCGGTGAACGGCATCAGTGTCATCTCGCGTTCCGCGTGGGGCGCCGACGAACGCATCCGCTGCCAGGCCCCGGTCTACGACGACTCGACGGGCGGCGCGACGGTGCACCACACGGCCGAGAACAACAACTACACGCGTGAGCAGTCCGTGGGCATCGTGCGCGGCATCTACGCGTACCACGCGCAGACCCTCGGCTGGTGCGACATCGGCTACAACGTGCTCGTCGACCGCTACGGCCAGATCTTCGAGGGCCGCTTCGGTGGGCTCGACCGTCCGGTCCAGGGCGCGCACGCCGGTGGCTTCAACGAGAACACCGTCGGTATCGCGATGATGGGCAACTTCGTGAACGAGCCGGCCCCGGCCGCGACGATCCAGTCCGTCGGCAAGTACCTGGGATGGCGTCTGAAGCTTGCGGGCCTGAACCCCAAGGGCCAGGTCACCATGTACTCGGAGGGCACGTCGTTCACGAAGTACCCGATCGGTACGAAGGTCCAGCTGCCGACCATCTTCGCGCACCGCGATGTCGGCTACACCGAATGCCCGGGCGGCGCGGCGTACGCGCAGATGGACCAGATCCGCGACATCGCGGCCGCCAACTACGGTGGCAACACCGGCGGCAACCTCGGCGGCAGCACCCCGCCGACGAACCCGAGTTCGGGTGGCAACAATCCGGCGCCGCAGCCGGGTGCCGGCTCGGCGGATCCGAGTCAGCAGATCCCTCAGATCGTGAACAGCATCCTGTCGATGGCCGACTCCAATCCGATTGCGCGGCAGTGGCTCTCCCTCGGTGGTAACCGCGGCATGCTCGGTGACGCTCTGACCGGACTGCTGACCACCGCGACCGGCCAGGTCTACGCGTTCTTCCAGAACGGTGCGCTCGTCACGTCCCCGCTCGGCGGCGTGATGACGGTGATCGGCAAGATCTTCCAGTCGTGGCAGTCGGCCGGCGGCGTCCTCGGCGACATCGGCCTGCCGATCAGCGACGAGTACCGGGTCGACGGTGGTTTCCGCAGCGACTTCGAGCGCGGTTCGATGATCTTCGACGAGGCCACCGGTCAGGTCACCACGGTCTTCAACACCCCGGGTGCTGCCCCGGCCGCCCCGGCTCCCGCAGCCGACGTGGCGTCCGAGGCGCCGGTGCAGATCAACTGACGCCCTCACACGAAAAAGACTCGGCCCCTTCATTTTCCGATGGAGGGGCCGAGTCTTTTTCGCGTACCGTTCGGCTAGTGCCCCCAGAGTCGTTCGAGGACGCGTGCGACACCGTCGCGGGTGTTGGCGAGGGTCACCTCGTCGGCGGCGGCTTTCACCTCGGGGTGCGCGTTCCCCATCGCGACACCACGCTCGGCCATCTCGAGCATGGGGATGTCGTTGGGCATGTCGCCGAACGCGACGAGGCCGGACGCGTCGACGCCGAGACGATCCGCCGCAAGTTGCAGCCCGGACGCCTTGGTGACACCAGGCGCGGACACCTCGACGAGTCCGTTGTTCGTCGAGTAGGTCAGGTCGGCCCGCTCCCCCACCAGGGGACGCAGGATCGCGGCCATCGCGGCGCTGTCCGCCCCGGGGATGCGGATGAGCATCTTGATCGCCGGGGACGACAGCATGTCCTCCGGCGCCATCTCGGTGTGCTCGGGGTTGAGCCAGGCGTGCTCGTATCCGGGGGCGCTGACGAACTGCGGTGTCGCGGTGTCGTGGGCGGTGGCGCCGATGCGTTCTGCGGCCAGTCCGGCACCCGGAAGTTCGTACTCGACGAGGTCGGCGATCCAGGCGAGGGTCTCGACCGGCAGGGTCGACGCGCCGAGGACCCGGTCGTGCTCGGCGTCGTAGAGGACGGCGCCGTTGGCGCACACCGCGAGTGGTGCGAAACCGAGACCGTCGACGACGGGTCCGAGCCAGCGGGGCGGACGGCCGGTCGCCAGCACGAACGGCGTCCCGGATGCGACGACGGCGGCCACCGCCGTGCGGGTGCGGGGGGTGACGCGTTCGTCGTCGTCGATCAGGGTGCCGTCGACGTCGCTGGCGACGAGGGTGGGACGATCCGTGGGACGATCCACTGCCTTCAGTTCCCCTCGGTCTCCTTGCTGCGCCGGGCAGCCTTCGTGGCCGCCTCCGCGGCATCCATCTCGTTCGCTTCCTCGAGAGTCGGGGCGCCACCACCGAGTCGGGCCGGCACCCAGTACTCGCCGGCCGGATGCTCGTAGTGCGCCTGCACCCCGAGCAGCATCTCCTCCATGCGGGTGTGCAGCAGTGCCGTCATCTCCGACACCGGCTCGAACGGGGCGATCGGATCGCCGACGGCGATCGTGATGGGAGTGTTGGTGCGGCCCAGCCGCTTCGGGAATCCCTTGGTCCACACCCGCTGCGAACCCCAGATCACCATCGGGATCACCGGGGTGCCCGACTCGATCGCCATGCGCGCCGCACCGGACTTGAACTCCTTGAGTTCGAAGCTGCGGCTGATCGTCGCCTCCGGGAACACCCCCACCAGTTCACCGTCACGCAACGCCTGCACCGCTGCCCGATAGGAATCCGATCCGGCGGCCCGATCCACGGGAATGTGCTTCATGGCGCGCATCATCGGGCCCGAGATCTTGTTGACGAACACCTCGTTCTTCGCCATGAACCGGACGTACCGCTTGACCCGGCGGGCCGGCAGACCGGCATACGTGAAATCCATGTACCCGGTGTGGTTGATCGCCACCACCGCACCTCCCGTCGCCGGAAAGTGCTGCTCACCGGAGACGGTGAACTTCAGTCCCTGGCCTGCGAAAATCGCGCGGGCAACTCCGATGATCGTTCGGTAGAAGGGTTCCACAGGGTGCAGCGTAGCCGGTTCCGGACACGAGCGAGGCCCCCGACCGGGGTCGGAGGCCTCACATCGTGCGCGTGGTCGGGTCAGCGGGTGGAGCCCCCGAACAGCGCGCCGAAGATGCCGCTCAGCGAACCGAAGATGTTGCCGAGCGAACCGAGGCTGCCGGTGTTGCCGCCACCGTTGTCCTTGTCGTTGCCGCCGTTGTCGGTGTCATTGCCGCCGTTGTCACCGTTGCCGTTGTCGCCGGCTGCGGTCACCTGGATCGACTGCGGGGTGGACGTCGACGGCTCCACACCCTCGCCGCCGCTGTAGCGCGCGATGATCACGTGCTCACCGGCAGTGGTGAAGGTGTGCTGCACGGTGACGGTGCCGTCCACGACGGGGACGGCGTCACCGATCGGGGTGTCGCCGTCGTAGAACCGGACGGTGCCCTGCGCGTCGACCGGGGCGACCGTCGCGGACAGGGTCACCGACGTACCGATCGTGCCGGTCACGGGGACGGTGACGACGGTCGTGGAGTCGACGTCCGGGGCGACCGGAGTCGACACCTGCACGGTGCGGGTCTCGGCGGACGCATCCCGGTAACCGGCCGCGGCCGTGAACGTCGCACCGATCGTGTGCGCGCCCGCCGCAGTGAAGGTGTGCGGCAGAACGGCCTTGCCGTCACGGACGGTGACGGGAGCGCCGATCGGGACATCGTTGTCGGTGAACTGGACGGCGCCCTGCGCGTCGGCCGGGTCGACAGTCGCAGTGAGGTCGATCTCGGTGCCGGTCTCCGCGGTCGCGGGACCATCCAGTGTCATCGTGGTGGCGACGATCGGATCGGTGACAGTCACCGAATGTGCCTGAGCGCTGGTCGAGTTCACGTAGCCCGAACCGGCCAGGAACTCGGCCGAGATACTGCGGCCACCGGCAGTGGTGAACGTGTGCGCGAGAGTCGCGGTGCCGTTCACGACATCGACAGGGCCGCCGATGTTCTCGCGACCGTCCGAGAACTGGACCCGCCCCTGCGCGCCCGCCGGGGTGACCGACGCGGTGAACGTCACCGGGGTTCCCGTCGTCGCATCCGCCGGACCCGACACCGTCGTACTCGTCGGCGACACCACCGACACCGACTGTGCCTGCGCCTGCGACGGATTCGCCGTCGCCGAACCCACATAGCGAGCCTGGATCTCGTGCGTGCCGTTCGTCGCCGGAGTCCACGAGAACGTGGCCGTGCCCGACGCATCCAACTTCACCGAGCCGAGCTTCGTCTCGCCGTCGAAGAACTCGACCGAATCACCCTCCGCCGCACCGGACACCGTCGCCGACAGCGACACCGGCTCGCCGACACGGGCCGACGGGATCGCGGCCAGCGTCGTGGTCGTGGCGTCCTTGGCGACAGTGAGGGTGGGACCCTTGTCCTGGTAGGTGCCGTCCTTGCCCGAACTGCCACCCATGTGTGCGGTCGTCATCAGTGGAGTGCCGCGGTCACAACCCTCGCCGACCATGTACGAAACCTCGAGGGTCCACGAGTCCGGGGAGGCATTCGGATACACCGGCCAGTCGAGCTTGCCGCCTTCGACACGCACCGAGGCCGCATCCGGAGCAGGTGATGGGGTCCGAGTCTTGCCGTTCACCTTCGCCGAACCCGGGACGTACTCCAGGCAGGTGGGGTGTACGTCCTTCATCGCGTACAGGTATTCGACGCCGCCCGAGCGGGTGAACCTGGTGGTCGACGTGATCGTCTCCCCCACGGCCGGCGTCACGTTACTGATCGTCCGGGTGAAGTGGCGGCCGCCGTCGTCCCAGGACACGGACTTCGACTCCGCGTTCGCCGCACCTACCCCGGCCGTCACGGCAAATCCTGCGGCGACCGCGAATGCACTGAGCCCGCCGACGATCCGGCGGGCGTTGTTGTCGAGCATGTATTTCCTTCCAGCGGGCTACCGTTCGGTGGCCCCGAGCGTGAAACCGGCCCGAGGGGATCGAAATCCCCTCGGGCCGAGGTAGAGCCGGCGAACTCGGCGCGATCAGCGTCCGAGCGAGCCGAAGATTCCGGTGAGCGATCCGAAGATGTTGCCGAGCGAGCCGAGGCTGCCGGTGCCGGTGTCGCCACCGTCGGTGCCGCCGTCACCACCGTTGTCGGCCTGGGCGATGACGACCGAGGCGGTGTCGGACGAGGAGTTGACCGTGTTGGTGCCGGAGTACTCGGCGGTGACGATGAAGTCGCCCGCCGCCGCAGGGGTCCACGAAATCGAGGCGTTGCCGTCGTTGCCGACGTTCGCGGTGCCGACGACCCGGTCACCGACCTTGAAGGTCACGATGCCGCCCGCAGCGCCGGCCACCTTGGCCGAGAGAGTCTGTGCCACACCGACCTTGCCGCCACCGGCGGTCACCTCGGTCTTTGAGTCCGCGTTCTCGGCCGGCTTCTCGGCGACCTCGACGACGATACCGGTGGCGGTGGAGGCGTTCACGCCGTCACGGCCGGAGAACTCCGCGGTGATGGTGTGGCTGCCGACCGTGGTGGGAGTCCACTGGTAGGTGGCCTTGCCGTCGGCATCCACCGAGACCTTGGCGAGGCTCGTCGAGCCGTCCTTGAACTCGACGGTGCCGCCCGCGCCTGCGGGGGTCACGGTGGCCGTCAGCGCCGACCCTTGACCGACCTTGGCCCCGGACACCGCGGCGAGGGTCGTCGACGAGGCGACGTTGGCCTGCGTGACGTTCACGTTCTGCGCCGCTGACTCGGAGGCGTTCGACTTCGCGGTGCCCGCGAACTTGGCCTGCACCGACACGGTGCCCTTGATGGACGGTGTCCAGTCGAAGGTGGCGGTGCGCTGCGCGTTCAGCGTGCCCGAACCGACCTTGTTGTTGCCGACGTAGAAGTCGACCGGATCGCCCTTGATACCGCCGGCGACGGTGGCGCTGAGCTTCGTCACCTCACCGACCTTCGCGCCCGACACTGCGCCGAGGCTCGTGGTGGTGTTGCTCTTGGCGACAGAGATGGTCGGGCCCTTGTCCTGGTAGGTGCCGTCGCCGAGGCCGCCGCCCATGTGCGCGGTCGTCATCAGCGCGGTGCCACGATCGCAGCCCTCGCCGACCACGTACGACACCTCGAGGGTCCACGACTTCGGGTTGAGTGCACCGCCGCGCGGCTGCACCGGCCATTCGGTGAGGCCGCCCTCGACCCGCACGAAATCTGCACCGGTGCTCTCCGGGGTCCGGGCCTGTCCGTTCACCTTCGCCGAACCCGGCACGTACTCGAGGCAGGTCGGGTGCACGTCCTTCATCGCGTACACGTTCTCGACCGAGCGTGTCCGTTCGAGCCTGGTCGTCGAGGTAATCGTCTCGCCCACGGTCGGCGTCACGTTGCTGATCGTCCGGGTGAAGTGGCGGCCGGCGTCGTCCCACGGCACGGACTTGGACTCGGCATTCGCCGCCCCGACACCCGCCGTCACGGCGAAGCCCGCGGCGATGGCGAACGCACTCAACCCGCCGACGACCCGGCGAACATTCTTGTCAGACATGCATTTCCTCTCGGAGAGAACCTGCTCGGCGTCCGGTCCGGGCGCCGCAACGTGTGGTGTGTCGAGCAGGACATCGCCGCCCGATCCGGGATTGTTATCCGAATGTTTGCTCGTCGACCGATTCGGGACGTCGGGACCGAGAATCGCAGTGAGCCTGCCGATCCGGAGTGCTGTCCGATCCACCCTTCCTCCCCTCAGAGCACGGACTCGACGGCACCGGAACAATCCGGTCGGCCGCCATGTTTCGAACGCCCGTACCCCACGGGACTTCGAGACGACGATCACTCTATAGGACGTACGTCCAAGATTGTCACGGAATCGATACAGGACAGTTGGCGAGACGTGACATGGCCCCTGCCGTACGGCAGGGGCCATATCACCGGAAGTCAGTGCCGATCAGGAACCGAAGCGGAGTCCGCTCAGGCTGCCGAGCGATCCGGTGCCCGCACCGTCACCGTTACTGTCGCCACCGCCGGATGCGGTGACATCGACGACCTGCACCGGCGAGGTGGAGCCGGCGACACCGGGGCCACCCGAGTACACCGCGTGGATCTGGTGCGGCCCGCTCGCCGTGAAGATGTGGGTGAGCTCGGCGATGCCGTTCACGACTGCGACGGGCTGCCCGATCTCGACGGCACCGTCGAAGAACTGCACGGTGCCCGGCAGGGTGTCCGCGCCGATGACCTGAGCCTTCACCGTGAACGCGGTGCCGACCGTCGCCGGCTGCGTCGACGTGATCACGACCGACGAATCGACGTCGGTCGGGTTCGGCGCCGACACGACGACCGGGCGCTGCGTCGACGTCGACCCCACGAACCCGGCGGCCGGGGTGTACACCGCGGAGATCTGGTGGGTACCCGCGGTCGTGAAGGCGTGGATCAGCGACGCCGAACCGTTGTCGAGGGTCACGGGGCTGCCGAGGGGGCTGCCGTTGTCACGGAACTGCACCGAGCCGGACGGCACCGCGGTGCCGGTCTTGGCCTGCACGGTCACCGACAGGGTGGTGTCGGCACCGGTGGTCGCGGTACCGGGAACGCCGACGAGCGTGGAGGTGTCGACGTCGACCGGTGCCGGGTCGGTCACGGTGACGGTCTTCGACTGCGCGGCCGATCCGGTGAATCCGGTTGCGCCCGAGTACTTCGCCGCCACCGCGAACTCACCGGAGGCGTTGAACGTGTACGGCAGGCTCGCATGTCCCGAGGCGTCCACCGACACCGGGGTGCCGACGTTGACGCCGGCGACCGTGAACTGCACCGTGCCACCCGCGGGGACGGGCGTCACCGAAGCGGACAGCGTCGCCGTCACACCCGTCGTGGCAGTCGTCGGCACGGTCACCGTGGTGGTGGTGTCCGCGTCCGGCACAACCGGGTTCGAGACGGTCACGGACTGCGCCTGCGCGGTGGCGTTCCCGAACCCGGTGGCACCGGTGAACGCAGCTGCGACGTCGAACGTGCCGGCGGCACCGAAGGTGTGCGGCGCGGTGGCGGTGCCGTTCGAGACGGTGACCGGGGCGCCCACAGGGGTGCCGTCGATCGTGAACTGGACGGCGCCCTGCGCGGTGGACGGGGTGACCGTCGCCGACAGGGAGGTGGCCTCACCTGTGGTGGCGGTGCTCGAACCGGTCACCGCCAGAGTGGTGGCCACGTCAGGATCGGTGATCGACACCGACTTCGGGGTCGACGCGGACGTGAGGAATCCGGCGGCACCGCTGTATTCGGCGGTGATCGACGCGGAGCCGGCGGTCACGAACGTGTGCTCGAGCGTGGCCACACCGTTCACGACAGCCACCGGTCCGTCGATGGTGTCGACGCCGTTCTTGAACTGGACGGTACCGGCGGTCGGTGCCGGGGACACGGTGGCCGACAGCGTGGCCGGGGTGCCGGTGACGGCGGACTGCGGGGCAGTCAGGGTCGTCGTGGTGGTCACGTCGGCAGCCGCGACGGTGATGCTCTGTGCCGACGCCGACGCGTTCGTGAAGCCGGTGGCTCCGACGAAGTCGGCGGTGATGCTGTGCGCACCGGACGACGTGAAGGTGTGCGGCAGAACGGCTTTACCGTTCGACACCGTCACCGGCGAACCGATCGCCGTGCCGTTGTCCTCGAACCGCACCGTGCCCGCCGCATTCGCCGGCGTGACGTCGGCAGTGAGCGCGACCTCGGTGCCGGACACTGCGGTCGCAGGGGCGGAGAGTGACAGAGCGGTGGTCACATCGGCGACGGTGATCGTCTGCGCGGGCGCAGTCGAGCCGGTAACACTCGGTCCGCTCGGTGTGAACACTGCGGTGATCGGATGTGCACCGGACGCCGTGAACGCATGGGACAGCGTCGCCACGCCATTCGATACCGCAACCGGTGCACCGATATCCGCTCCGTCGGCCTTGAACTGAACAGTTCCCGTGGCCCATACGGGGGAAATATTCGCCGTCAAACTCACCAAAGTACCCGCCGATGCATTGTCGGGCACGGTGACCGTCGTGGTCGACGGCTTCGCCTCGACCGATACCTCGAGCCCACTCGTCGGGTTGAACGTCTGCGGGTTGTTGCTGAACGTGCTGACACTGAAAGACATTCCGGAGCTACGCGAACCCGGGGCAGCATCCTCGGCCACCTTGTACGTGAAGGTCAGCGTGGGGTTGGTGTTGCTCGCATTTCCGCCGATCTTGGCGAGAGTGAGCGACGGAGTCGTCCACGACAACTTCACCGACCCGTTGGACGCATTCTGTGTCGGGGTCCCCGAGTACGGGGCAGGGTTGTTGACGCTGCCACCCGTGCCACGCGGCACACTGGCGGTAACCCCTTGCAGCACATAGCCCGCCGGCGGGTAGTCGGTGAAGTCCTCGAGGTAACGGTCAGGGGAACTGGCCAGACCCCAAGTTCCACCGTCTGTCGACTTGAACGTGATCGTCGTCGTGACGGTGTCACCCGGCTGGGCAACAGCAGGCTCGACCGTCTTGGTGGCCCGGATATTGCTGTTCGCGACCGTCGCGGAGGTCGGAGCCGCCGATGCGACAGCTCCGCCCAGCGCCAACTGCCCTACACCGACCGCCGCCACGGTCATTGCTCCCGCAGCCACGGTCGATACAAGTGTTCGCATCCTTGATCGAGACATTCGTTTTCCTTTCTGTCGTGCTGATCTCGGTGGCGACTCTCGTCGCCGCTGGACGCACGCCATCCCGACCATGAAGCGCATCCGACCTGCCGCCCACGTCTCGTGTGCGGAAGGCCCTCAGGCGAGGCCCCGACCCGGAGGTCGGGGCCTCGCCTGGAACTCTGTTGGTACCTACGACCCGAAGTTCAGGCCGCCGAGCAGATCACCGAGGCTGCCGAAGCCGCCGGGGGTGCTGCCGGTCACCTGAATCGTCTGAGTGCTCGACGTCGAGTCCGCGACGCCCTGGCCGCCGCTGAAGACGACGCGGATGGTGCGGGTTCCCGCCGCGGTGAAGGCGTGGTTCAGTACGGCCTTGCCGTCGACGACGGTGATCGCGTCACCGATCGGCTTGTCGCCGTCGAAGAACTGGACGGTGCCGTTGACCGGCGCATTGCCCACACCGGTCACCTGAGCCGAGAGTTGCACGGCTGCACCGGTTGCCGCCGTCACGGGGACGGTGAGGACGGTGGCGGTCTGCACATCGGCCACCGTCGGAGCGGTCACCTGCACCTGCTTCGCGGCAGCCGACGACTCGGTGAATCCGGTTCCGCCACTGAACGCCGCCGTGATCGTGCGAGTACCGGTGACGGTGAACGTGTGGGTCAGGGTGGCGACGCCGTCGGTCACCGGTGCGGTGCCGATCGACGATCCGCCGTCGAAGAACTCGACGGTGCCGACACTCGACAGAACGTCCGAGGTGCCCGTGGCATACACGGTGGCGTACAGCTTCTCCGGTTCACCGGTCTTGGCGTTGCCCGGCACGCTCAGCAGCGTCGTGGTGGCCGCGTCGACCGGGGTGGGATCGGTGACGGTCACGGCCTGCGCCGCCGCCTCCGAACCGGTGAAGCCGGTACCACCGGTGAACACCGCGGTCACCGTGTAACTGCCGGCCGCATCGAACACGTGCGGCAACGTCGCGGTGCCGCCCGACACCGTGACCGGCGCGCCCACGGGCGTACCACCGATCCGGAACTGGACCGTGCCCTGCGCGTTCGACGGCGTCACCGTCGCCCGGAGATCACCCGACGTACCCGCGGTCAGCGTGGCCGGAACCTGCAGTGCCAGCGACGTGTCGACGTCGACCGGCGTCGGTGCGGTCACCGTCACGGTCCGCGACGACGCTGTCGACGGTGCGAATCCGTTGGTGCCCAGGTACTCCGCGGACACACCGAACGAGCCGGCCGCATTGAACGTGTACGGCATGGCGGCCTTGCCGCTGCCGTCCACCGCAACCGGTGCGCCCACCGGGCTACCGGCGATCTTGAACTGGACCGATCCACCGGTCGGCACCGGCGCCACGGTCGCGGACAGGTTCACCTGCTGTCCCGCTTCGGCCGTCGCCGGTGCTGCCAGTGCCGTGGCGGTCTGGGCATCCGGGACCTGCGGGTTGGTCACCGTCACAGTCTGTGCCGACGCCGTGGAGCCGGCAAAGCCGGTGCCGCCGGTGAAGGTGGCGGTGATATTGTGCGATCCCGAGGCTGCGAACGAATGCTGCAGCGTCGCAGACCCGTTCGATACCGTCACCGGGCTACCGATATCGGTGCCGTTGTCCTTGAACTGCACCGCGCCCTGCGCATTCGACGGCGTCACCGCGGCCGTGAGGTTCACGGAAGCATCGGTTTCCGCGTTCTGCGGCACCGACAGGCCGAGCGTGGTCGCGACGTCGACGGGAGCCGGATCGGACACCGTCACCGTCTTTGCACCCGCAGTCGATCCGGTGAAGCCTGGTCCCGCAATGAATTCCGCGGTGATCGCGTGCGCACCGGACGCCCCGAACGCGTGGTTCAGCGTCGCCTTACCGTTCGCCACCGCGACAGCAGTACCGAGGTCGGTGCCGTTGTCCTTGAACTGGACGGCACCCTGCGCGTTCGCAGGTGTGACCGTCGCAGTCAGGTCGACGGGGGTACCGGTCTCCGCGTTCTTCGGCACCGCCAGGCCGAGCGTAGTTGCCACGTCGACGGGAGCCGGATCGGACACCGTCACGGTGCGCTCACTCGACGTCGACCCGGTGAAGTTCCCGGTCGCCGTGAACACTGCGGTGATCTTGTGTGCGCCGGCCGCCGCGAACGCATGGTTCAGCGTCGCCTTGCCGTTCGCAACAGCAACCGCCGAGCCGATATCGGTGCCGTTGTCCTTGAACTGCACCGAACCCGTCGCACCCGCCGGAGCCACGGTCGCCGTCAACGCCACCGCGGTCCCGGTCTCCGCCGTGGCCGGGGCCGACAGCTCCGTCGTCGTCGACACCTGCGGGGCAACGACATTGATCGTCGCCAGCGGGCCGGCGCCGGTGTTGAGGGCGGCGCCTTCCGTGTTGCGAGGCGTGCATCGGGTGTTGGCCCATTGAGTTCCGAGCAGCGATGCTTTCGGCAGTGTGGTGTTGAAATTCTCGAAGGCGTTGAAGTTGCCCGCCGCACCGCCAGTACGAACCTTCGGTTGGATCGACGTGCCGGCAGCTCCGGCGACGACAGTCACGTTGACAGCCGGAAGCTGGAACCAGCTGTCGCCGTTGCTGCTGTTCGTTCCGTTCAGGTTCTTCTTCAGCTTGGGGGCTCGGATACCGCCCTCGTCACCGGTGTTCGTCTTCCCGGACGGGGCGTTGCCGATCACTTCGTTGTTCCCGGACAGGCGGAGGATCTTTCCTGTCGCGGAAGGGCTGCCGGATTCGTCGATCCGGAGGACGCCCGGTGCCACGTTGTCCAGGTTGGTGCCCGACCCGGCAACGGAGGCACTCACGAACGTCGCGTTGTCCGGGATCATGAAGTCGAACTTGATGCGGGAGATGTTGGTCGTCGTCGCGCCGGAGTCGGAGTTCGGGTATGACGACGGACCGAGCTGAATGCGGTAGGTGAACGTCTCACCGGGTTCCACCTTCGTCGGAGCGGTGACCGTCACGGACGAGTCGGTCGTCTTGACGACCTGTTTGATCGAGTTGTTCGCCTTGCAGGTGGTCTTGAAGTTGGTCGTCGTCGTGACCGGGGCATCGGCAGCCGATGCCGTTGCCGGCGCGACGACCAACAGTGTCCCGGCGACGAGCGCGGCACCGGTGACGGGCGCGGCGTATCGCCGGAGTAGTGGATTGCGCATGCACCACTTCCTGGTGAGAAGTTGCGGATGAGGGGGAGGAAATCCGCTCGAGCCGCTACACCATAACGACGCGGTCACGTCCGTGTATCGGTTTTGTCGAACAACTGTCCAAGACAGTTGTCCAATGTTTGTTGGCGGCACTAACGAGCAATGTTTACGCAGGTCAGCAGTCCGATTCGCGACGTCTGCCACCAGTCGCGGTACGCGCGTCTCGTCGCGCCCGACCCCGTCCCGGTACCGTCCCCGGGGTGTCACACGAACGTCAGCGCACCTACACCTGGAACGATCCGGCCCCGATCGCAGAGGCCAACCGGAACCTCAGCGGACTCGAGTTCGTCCGCGGTCTCGTCGACGGCACCGTGCCGCACCATCCGACGGCGAGCACGCTCGGGTTCCGCGTCACCGACGCGAAGGAAGGGTTCGTCGAGATCACGGCCGAACCGCAGGAATGGCACTACAACGCGGTGGGCAGCGTGCACGGCGGCGTCATCGCCACCATGATCGACACCGCGATGGGCTTCTCGGTGGCCAGCACCCTGCCCGCCGGCGTCGGCTACACCACCCTCGACATCACCGTCCGCTACCTGCGTGGCATCAAGGAAGGCGCGGGACACATTCGCGTGCACGGCTTCTCGGAACACACCGGACGCACCACCGCCACCGCCCGCGCCGAGGTCCGCGACGACGCCGGCCGACTCCTCGCGACGGCGTCGACCACCTGCCTGATTCTGCGCTGACCGCAACTCCCCCACAAACAGCTGAAGGGACCCTTTGTGCGCTGTGAGCGCACAAAGGGTCCCTTCAGCTGAAAAGGTGCGCGAGCCCTCGGAGCCCGCGTGCTCCCGCTACCCCGCCGTCAGCACTTCCCGTCCGACGAAGGGCACGAGTGCGGCGGGGACGCGGACGGATCCGTCTGCCTGCTGGTGGTTTTCGAGGATGGCGACGAGCCAGCGGGTGGTGGCGAGGGTGCCGTTCAACGTGGCTGCGGTCTGGGGTTTGCCGTTGTCGTCGCGGTAGCGGACGCTGAGGCGGCGGGCCTGGTAGGTGGTGCAGTTCGAGGTGGAGGTCAGTTCGCGGTAGGCCTGCTGGGTGGGAACCCATGCCTCGCAGTCGAATTTGCGGGCGGCGGAGGAGCCGAGGTCGCCGCCGGCGACGTCGATGACGCGGTACGGGAGGCCCATCGCGTCGAGCATGTCGCGTTCCCACGCCAGCAACCGCTGGTGTTCGGCGTCGGCGTCTTCGGGCTTGCAGTAGGTGAACATTTCCACCTTGTCGAACTGGTGGACGCGGATGATGCCGCGGGTGTCCTTGCCGTAGCTGCCGGCTTCGCGGCGGAAGCAGGACGACCAGCCGGCGTACCGCTTGGGGCCGCCGGTGAGGTCGAGGATTTCGCCGGAGTGGTAGCCGGCGAGGGGGACCTCGGAGGTGCCGACGAGGTAGAGGTCGTCGTCGGCGAGGTGGTAGATCTCGTCGGCGTGCTGGCCGAGGAAGCCGGTGCCCTGCATGATCTCGGGGCGCACCAGCACGGGCGGGATCATCATGGTGAACCCGTTGGCCATCGCCTTCTGCGCGGCGAGCTGCAGCATGCCGAGCTGCAGCATGGCGCCGAAGCCGGTGAGGAAGTAGAACCGCGAGCCGGACACCTTGGCGCCGCGTTCCATGTCGATCAGGCCGAGGGCCTCGCCGAGTTCGAGGTGGTCCTTGGGTTCGAAGTCGAACGTGGGGATCTCGCCGACGGTCTCGAGGGTGATGAAGTCGTCCTCGCCGCCGGCGGGGGCGCCGTCCTGCACGATGTTGGAGATCGCTCGGTGGGCGGCCTCGAGGGCCTCGTCGGCCTCGGACTCCGCCGCAGCAGCGTCCTTCACCTTCTGGGCCAGTTCCTTGGAACCCGCGAGCAGTGCCGGACGCTCCTCGGGGGACGCCTGCCCCACCTTCTTGCCGAACGCCTTCTGCTCGGCGCGCAGCGTGTCGCCGGCGAGGACCGCGGCGCGGCGGGATGCGTCGGCCTCGAGCAGCGCGTCGACCAGACCGGGGTCTTCACCGCGGGTGCGCTGCGAGGTGCGGACGGCGTCGGGGTTCTCGCGAAGGAACTTGAGGTCAATCACGACCACAAACCCTACTTGGTGACGTCCCGCCCGGTCCGGGTGCTGCCCGAATGTCCCTGTTCGAATTTCCGCAGATGATCGTCGCGTCCGAACATGCGGGCGGCGTCGAGTGCGGACGGTTGCCCGGCGGCCGGGTCGGCGCCGGCGTCGACGAGTGCGGCCACGACGGCGTCCTCCCCCTTGAAGACGGCCCCGGCCAGCGGCGTCTGGCCGCGGTCGTTGGGTCGGTTCACGTCGGCGCCGCGCTCGGTGAGCGCCCGGACGGTGTCGGTGTGTCCGTGGTAGGCGGCGAGCATGACGAGGGTGTCGCCGCTGCCGTTCGTCAGGTTCACCGGCACCCCGGCGTCGACGTACCGGGCCAGTGTCGACGTCTCCCCCGACCGCGCCATGTCGAACAGTCGGCCGGCCAACTCCTGCACGTCGGCGGCGAATTCGGCGGGATGTTCCTCACTCATGTGGGACGAACCTAGCCGGAAACTTCGGTGTCCGCGTCGGTTGCAGGCATTATGGACGAGATGTCCGAGGAAGAGTTCGAGTCGAAGCCGGAGCCGACCGCCGGGTCGGGTCAGACGCCGGTGCGGAGCCGTCACCTGTCCGCGCCGGTCACCAGACGCGCCCTCGCGCTGGTCGCGATCGGTGCGGTCCTGGCCGCGATCACCACGATCTTCCTGTCGGGTGGTTTCGACCGCGGCGACAATCTGCCCGCACCGAGTCCGGTGGCCGGGCCGCAGCCCACCGGCGCCGTCGCCGGGGAGGCGTTCGGCACCGCCACCACCGGCGACTGCCTGACGTGGACGAAGGCCGATGCGAGCGATCTGGAGAAGGTCGACTGCGGGCAGCCGCACCTGTTCGAGGTGGCCACCGACATCGATCTGAGCCTGTATCCCGGTATCGAGTTCGGACCCGGATCCAAGTTCCCCGGGGTGCTGCGGTTCTCCGAGTTGCGTGACGAGCAGTGCGCGCCCGCCGTCGACACTTATCTGGCCGGGCGCTTCGACCCGAAGGGCAAGTTCAGCGTCGGACTGATCAATCCGGGTGAGGCCGGGTGGGCGGCCGGTGAGCGCACCATCCGCTGCGGCCTGCAGTTCTCCGGTGTCACCGGCGCGCTGCTGCCGATCCAGGGCCGTGTCGCCGAGCAGGACCAGTCGAAGGTGTGGACCGTGGGCACCTGCATCGGTATCAACCAGAACGTGCCGTCCGATCCGGTGGACTGCGCGCAGCCGCACGCGTTCGAGGTGGTCGGCGTCGTCGATCTGGCCAGCCAGTTCCCCGGCGGCATGCCCTCGGTCGAGGATCAGGACAAGTTCCTCGAGCAGGCGTGCACGGACGCGAGCAACGCCTATCTCGGGTCGCCCGACGTGCTCCGCGACAAGACCCTCACCCTGTTCTGGGACAACCTGGATCTCGACAGCTGGCTGGTCGGCAGCCGCAAGATCAACTGCTCGATCGGCAAGGAGGTCGACGGCAACGGCTTCGCGACGATCGTCGGCACCGCGAAGGGCGACATCCTGATCAACGGTCAGGCTCCCGTGCCGCCGCCGGCAGCCCCGGACGGCCGGTCGGTGCCGACGCCGCTGCCCGGTGCCGCACCCCTGCCCCCGGCCGGCGGCTGACGTGCCGGTGACGATGTCCGACGCCCGTTTCGAGGAACTGGTGTCCGACGCCCTCGATCTCATCCCGCCGCAGCTCGCGGCGGCGATCGACAACGTCGTCGTGCTGGTCGAACCCCACAACGACGAGGAACCGACACTGCTCGGCCTGTACCAGGGCATCGCGTTGACCGAACGCGACAGCCACTACGGCGGTTCGCTGCCCGACACCATCTCGATCTATCGGGACGCGCTGCTAGACGTGTGCGACACCGAGGACCAGGTGGTGCACGAGGTGATGGTGACGGTGATCCACGAGGTGGCCCACTACTTCGGTATCGAAGAGGATCGGTTGCACGAGCTCGGCTGGGGCTGATCTTCCCGCCCCGAAATTTTGTCGGTTCCACGTGGAACCGACCGGCCTCCTCCGGCGTCCAACCAATCGAGGAACCCGACCGTTCCTCGGTAGCCGTCCCCGATGCGAGGAGTCACCGCCCCATGCCGGATCACGTGTTCGTCGACCCGGACGCCCTCGTCGTCGCCGCCGCCGAGATGGATGCGCTCGCCGCCCGCCTGCAGGCCACGCTGGCCGCCGCCTCCCCCGCCCTGACCGTGCCACCGTCCGGATCCGAGGAGGTGTCGGTGCTGGCCGCGACCTATTTCAACCGGCTCACGGAATCGTTCGGCCCCGCCGCGGCCCGCGGTATCGAGGAGTTGACGGCCGCCGCGGCGACGTTGCGCGCACAGGCCGCCGCCTACCGGGACGGCGACCACACGCTCGGTGCCGCGCTCGCGGCCGGCATGTAGACCACCCCACCGAAACGGAGAGCATCGTCATGACCCTCGGTGTCACCGGCGTCGTCTGGCTACCGCGCGGCGCAACCGTCAACTCGACCACCCTCACGGCAGGTGCCGGACCGGTCCCGCTGACCGCGGCGAGTCCCGCGTGGGCCGCGCTCGCGGAATCCTTCACCGACGCCGTCGCAACCCTGACCCGGGTGAGCGAGGAGTTGCGTGCCGCGTGGGAGGGGGTGGCCGCCGATGCCGCCCTCACCCGGATCGCCCCGTTCACGACGTGGGCGCAGCAGACCGCGGCGTTGGCCGCCGACACCGCCGTCAAGGCGTCCACCGAGGCGAGCGCGTACACGACCGCGGCCCTGACCATGCCGAGCCTGCCCGAGATCACCGCGGTCAAGGCCGCCAAGACCGCCGCCTACACCGCCGGCGGCGCGGTCAACGGGTCGGCGGCCGTCGCGGAGGCCGCGGACCGGGCCCTCGACATCAGGGCCGGGATGGTGATGGAAACGTACGAGGTGGCGTCGAACATCGTCGCGACCCCGGCGACGTTCACGCCGCCGCCCCCGCTCACCACCGGCGTCTCGGGGGCCGCCCCGAACGGCGGCGACGCCGTCACCGCCCGCAGCCTCGAGAACGATTTCCGCGGCGACCCGGTCCGCACCGTCGCCGCGACGGCCGCCGCGTTCGCGCAGAATCCCGCGGTGACGGCCGCGGTGTCGCAGGCCGGTTCCGTCGCGACCTCCGTCGGCCACGCCACGTCGGCGGCCGCGAACCTCGGTGGGGCCGTACTCGGTGGAATCGGGGCGAGTGCCCCGGTCCTCGGGGGCCGCTCGGGGGCGCCGGCACCCGCACCGGCAACACGGTCGACGGCGGGACGGGTCGTCGCGGCGGGCGGCGTGCTCGGGTCCGTCGCGGCACGGGCCGCGGGTGTCGGCGGCGGATCCGCCCCCGGTGGTGCCGCGGGTGCGACGCCGCCCGGCACTGCCGATGCCGCGTCCCGGCCCGGCATCGGGACCGGGCCGGGAGCCGGCACCACCGCACCCACCGGCCCGACGACGGACGTCGCCCGCGTCGACGCCGCCACCGGCACCCGCGGCACCGGGCCGGTGGGTGGTGCCCCGATCGGCGCCCACCGCGGTGCCACCGATTCCGACGAGACGGAACACGCGACGCCCGGCTATCTGCGCAGCTTCGAACATTTCGAGGACGGCCGGACCGTGATCCCGTCGGTCATCGGCGGCGATCCGGCCTGGGACGGGCGGTGATCGACTTGGGTATCGGACCGGTCGGGGCGACGCTGCCGACGACGACACTGCACATCGACGAACTCGACCTGCTCGTCCATCTCCTGGACGTGGACGTGCTGCCGGTCGTGCTCGACACCGGCCCCCGCTTCGACTCCCCGGCCGCGCGGGACGCGGTGTTCGCCGACGCCCGCACCGGCCTCACCGCCGCCGGGTTGGTCGACGGCGCCGCCGTGCATCCCGACCTCGCCCGGCAGGTGCGCACGCTCGCGCGGCCGCGCTGCGAGATCGCGCTGCGCCGGCACGGCACCGGGCCGGTGTACCGCGCGTGCCTGGCCCGCGACGACGACGGTGACGTCCTGGTCTCCCGCAGCGACGACACGGTCACGCTCCGCGCGCTCGGCGACGACCCGGCGGGGTCGCTCGCCCATCTGCTCGACGCCTCCGCACCCCTACCGTTCAGCGGGATCAACTGCCCCACATCGGATCTGGCCGCCGCTCTCGACCGGGCCACCGATCCACGACGGGCCGTCGACGCCCTGACCGCGGTCGGGGTGCGGGGCGCGGACGCGGCCGTCGTCGGGCCGGCGCTCGCCGACCGTCCGACGGTCACCGAGATCGTCGGCCTCACCCACGGGCACGGCGATGTACCGCAGATCCACGGCCCGGTGACGGTGTTCGACACCGCATTCGGGCGGATCGTCGGCAGCACGAGCCTCGCCGCGGACGGTGTCCGATGGACGTCGCTGACGCCCGGTGCCCCGGGGCGGCTACGTCGGGTCCTGCTCGATCTTCTCGACGCGGCAGGGTGAGTCGCGGCGGGGTGACGGCTCAGCCCATCGGGTCGTCGGCGGCCCCGCCCGCCTCGGCCTCGAACCACGGCCGCTGCGGGGTGACGTCGAACGGCGGCGCGTAGACGCCCCACTGCACACACCGCCATCCGGTGTCGGTGGGCACCAACTCGACGGTGGACGTGTTCTCGAGGTGCCGGTCCGCGGCGAACGCGCCGGGCACTCCCCCGAGATATGCGCCGACGAGTCGGATCGCGGCCCCGTGGCTGACGACCACGACGTCCCCGCCGACACCACCGTCCAGGTATTCGGCACGCAGCGAATCCAGTACCGGCACATAGCGTTCGACGATGTCGATGCCGGACTCACCGCCGGGCATGCGCGCCGACAGGTCGCCGGTGTGCCACGTATGGAACACCTTCGCGAACATCTTGTGCGATTCGAGATCGGAGCGGTCCTCGAGTTCCCCGGCCTGCGCCTCGTGCAACCCCTCGCGGACCTGCAGTGCGATCCCCGACGCGGTCTCGACGAATCCGCCGGTCTCCCGGGCCCGCAGCGCCTGCGACGACACGAGTGCCGTCGGCGGGTGCAGCGCCATCCGCTCGCCGAGGGTGCGGGCCTGGGTCCGGCCGAGTGCGGTCAACCGGGCACCGGGCAGTCGGGTGTCGAGGCGCCGATCGACGTTGGCCTCGGTCTGTCCGTGCCGGACCAGGATCAGCTTGCCGCTCATGCGTTCTCCTCTCCGCGGCGCAGGCGTTCGAGCCAGGCGACGTCGTCGGCGTCGGGTACCGGGGCGCCACCGTCCGGGACGGTCGACGGCCACGATCCGAGGAACCGGACGTCGCTGAACCGGTGCAGCGCCTTGAGCGCCTCGGCGACCAGTCCGTCGTCGATGTGTCCGATGCAGTCGAGATGAAACAGGTAGGTGCCGAATTCCTTACGGGTGGGCCGAGATTCGATGCGGGTGAGGTCGATTCCCCGGGTCGCGAATTCGGTCATCGCCCGGACCAGGGAGCCGGGCACGTTGTCGAGGTGCAGGACGACACCGGTGCGGTCGTTGCCGGTGCGGGCGGGCGCGGGTCCGGGGCGGGTGGCCAGCACGAACCGGGTGCGGGCACCCTCGTAGTCGGCGACCGACGACGCCAGCGCGGTCAGTCCGAGTCGCTCGCCCGCGAGGGCGGTGGAGACGCCGGCGTCGGCCAGGCCCGCCGCGACATCTTCTGCCGCACCGGCATTCGACGACGCCGGTTCGACCCGGGCGTACGGCAGATGCGTCGCCAGCCAGCCCTGGACCTGCGCGGTCGCGACCGGGTAGGCGCGGACGGTCCGGACGTCGGCCAGGGTGGTGCCGGGGCGTCCGACGATCGTGAAGGCGACCTCGAGTTCCGTCTCGGCCATGATCTGCAGCCGGTCCCCGAGTGCGAGGGCGTCCATGGTGGGGCGGATCGAGCCCTCGACGGAACTCTCGATCGGGACCACCGCGCCCTCGACGTCGCCGCTGCGCACCAGTTCGAGTGCGGCGGCCTGGCTGCCGGCGGCGACGCGTTCGACGGTTCCGTCGAACGTGCCCGCCTCCTCGAGTCGGGCGAGAGCCATCTCGGTGAAGGTTCCGGTGGGTCCGAAGTACGCGATACGAGGCACGTCTACGAGGTTACGCAATCGTCGTCGGCCGCCGACCGGGATCGGCTACAGCAGCCCGGCGGCGGCGAGCACCTGCTCGACCTGGGCGAGATCGTCGACCTCGATGCCGAGCAGCACCCCGCGCACCGCCTCCGCGGCGTCCGGGTTCAGCTGCGTCAGCGCCACCGGATCGGGGTTCGTGAGCGCCGCCCGGACGTCGTCGCCCCGCAACGCGGCGACGGTGCCGGCGAGCAGGGACAGCACCTCGGCACCGTCCCGGGCACGGGCGACGAAGCCGACGGACGTGTGGGCGAGGACCGCCAGGAAGTCGGCGACCGCGCCGACGGGCTGCCGGGCGATCAGGCCGGGGCTGTGGCCGGCGTCGGCCAGGATCTGCGCGGATTCGGCGAGGGTGACGGCGTCGGGACCGTCCGGGGTGACGAACACGGTGACGGGCGCGGGCAGGCGCAGCGCGATCGCGTCGTCGAGGTCGGTGGTGGTGCAATGCACGTGGTACCGCAGCGCCCGATGCTCGACGGCCTCGGAGAGCCGGTCCGGGTCGATGTCGAGTTCGACGACGACGGCACCGGCATCGATGTCGCCACCGGTGGACTCGACGAGCGTGGATGCGGCGACGATCGGCGGCCCGGTCGTCACGGCGGGCCGGGGTGCGATGGGGGCGACGGACTCCCGCGGCCCGAGGAGAAGCCTCGCGACGAGCGGTTGCGGCGTCCGGTCGGAGGACGCGGGAAGGGTCGGCATCGACAGTGACACGGGAATCGACACACCCACACGTTAGCCCGGATCGGATCGGGACGACTCGCCCGCGTCCGGGGGCCGCCTCGACCGCCGCCGATAATAAGCTTAGGTTTACCTGATTACAGCCTCGTGTCCGTTCGACCCGGAGGAAACCGCCATGCCCCGCAGCACCACCAGGAATCCCCGCCCCTGACGGGGCGTTGTACCGATGAGATCGAGAGCGCATCCGGGCGTTCTCGAACGGATTCCGAAAGGCGCGCTCGACATGACCGCGGCAGCCCCGCGTCGTGCCCCGAGCGGGGTCTCCCGTCGTCCGGCGGCGTACCGGCCGCCCACGACGATGCTCGTGGACCCGCGGTTCGAGGCCCTCGCCACCCAGTTCTTCCACCTGTTCCGACGCCCCCGCGACGGCGGCGGCGGCCTCGCCGTGTACCTGTACGGGACACCGGTGCTGGACGTGTGGGCCGGCTGGGCGTCCCCCACCCGCAAGTGGGATTCCGGGACGGTCGCGATGTCGTTCTCGACCGGTAAGGGTGTCGCGAGTACCGTGCTGCACCGGCTCGCGCAACGCGGACTGATCGACTACGACGCACCCGTCGCCGCGTACTGGCCGGAGTTCGGGGAGGCCGGCAAGGAAACGATCACCGTCCGCGAACTGCTCAGCCACCGGGCGGGTCTGCACCGCATCCGCGGTCTCGTCCACGGGCCGCACGCCCTGCTCGACCACGACGGTGTCGCGGCCGCACTCGCCGCCGCCGTCCCCGATCCGCGCCGGACCCGGATGAGTGGCTACCACGCGGTCACGTACGGCACCCTCGTCGCGGAACTCACCGAACGCGTGTCCGGGATGTCGTTCACCGACCTGGTGCGCACCGAGATCGCCGAACCGCTCGGGATCCCCGCCTTCTGGTTCCAGGTGCCCGACTCCGAGAAGTACCGCATCGCGAAGGTGTTCCCGCACATCAACCCGTTCGGGATGCCGTGGGGACTGACGTCGACGGCGCTGTCACTGGTCCCGCACGTCAAGAACATCGCCGACGCCGGCATGCCGGAGGGATTCGACACCCTCGTGCGCGACCCGTCGATCCACGACTACGTCATGCCCGGCTGGAACGGCGTGTTCAGTGCCCGCGCACTGGCCCGCATGTACGCCGCGTTCGCGAACGGCGGCGTAGTCGACGGCATCCGGTTCCTCGACCCCGCGACGGTCGCACAGGCGAGCGAGGTGCAGACCCACTCCCGCGACTACGTGCTCGGCATCCACATGAACTGGCGGCTCGGCTACCACGCGGCCCTGGTCGCGGCCCGCACCCAGAATTCCGGCGCGTTCGGCCACTACGGCGTCGGCGGGTCCGGCGCGTTCGCCGACCCCGACACCGGGCTGTCGGTGGCGTTCGTGACGAACCGGCTCGGCAACGCCCTGACCCCGTTCGCGGACCTGCGCCTGGCCACCCTGGGCGCCAAGGCCGAGTCGATCGCCCGGCACGCCTGACGCCGGCACCGTCTAGCGTCGGCACGGTGATCACCCGCACCACCGTCGACTCGTGGCTCCGGCCCGCCCCGCCGGAACCGTCCCCGCCGTCGCTCGACGCCCGCGAGCGGCGGGCCCTGTGGTTCGAGATCACGATCGTCCTGCTCGTCACGTTCGGCCTCAGCGGCATCTCCAGCGCCCTGTCGCTGCTCGAGTCGGCCCTGCAACCGGGCGGGCTGTCCGATCAGGCGGTCGCGCTGAATCCGTCCCGTTCGACGCAGTCGTGGATCGACCTGGCCCGCCAACTGCTCGGCGTCGTGAGACTGGCCGCGTGGGCGGCGCTGGGCCTGTACCTGCTGTGGCGCAGCGGGCTGGGGCCGCGCCGGATCGGTCTCGGCCGGGTCCGCGACGGTGTCCGGCCCGGTGTCGGGCTCGCCGCCCTGATCGGCCTGCCGGGGCTCGCGTTCTACCTGGCCGCGGTCGCGCTGAACGCGAACCTGACCGTCATGCCCAGCACCATCGACGACCACTGGTGGCGGCTGCCGGTGCTGGTGCTGTGGGCGATCGCGAACTCCGGTGCCGAGGAGATCCTGGTGGTCGCGTACCTGATCTCGCGACTGCGTCGGCTCGGCTGGAGCGAGAACTCGTCGCTGCTGGCATCGGCTCTGCTGCGCGGCAGCTACCACCTCTACCAGGGCTTCGGCGGCGGCCTCGGCAACGTGCTGATGGGGCTGGTGTTCGGGCGGTACTGGCAGCGCACCGGCAAGCTGTGGCCGCTGGTGATCGCACACGCCCTTATCGACAGCATCGCGTTCGTCGGATACGCCCTGCTCCGCGGGCACGTGTCGTGGCTGCCGTGACCAGGGCTTGTCGGGTTCGTGCGTATTCTCGGTAATCGTGAACGGTGAGTCCCCCGACCGACGGCAGCCGGGCCCGCCGTATCGCGGCCGGCCCCCGCAGTCGCGTCCCGTCCCGCCGCCGCCCCGCCGGGCCGGGACACCACCACCACGACGCCCCCCGGCCCCGGAGGGCACCCAGGTCATCCGCCGCGACGGCCGCCCCCCCGCACCCCCGCAGCAGGCGTGGTCGCAGGCACCGGGACCGCAGGCCTGGTCCCGGACCCGGTCACCGGTGCCCGCCGGCAACCACGCGCCGCCGCAGCGGCCCCGGCCGTACACCGAACCGCGTCGCGTCCCGCCCGCACCGCCACGCGGACCGCGTCCCACTCCCGGCCCACCGAAACCGTCGAAGCGGCCGGAACGGTCCGGCCCCCGCCGACCGGGACGGTGGCTGCGCCGCATCGCACTGACGCTGATCGTGCTGCTGGTCGCATCCGTCGGCGGCATCTTCTATCTGGACACCAAGGTGAACCGCATCGACGCCCTCGTCGACTACCCGGGCCGCATCGCGGACACCCCCGGCACCAACTGGCTGCTCGTCGGGTCGGACAGCCGGGCCGGCCTGACCCCCGAGCAGGAGCGGGAACTGTCCACAGGCGGTGACGAGGGCGGCCAGCGCACCGACACGATCATCGTCGTGCACGTCCCGAAGAGCGGCCCCACGACGATGGTGTCACTCCCCCGCGACTCGTACGTCCCGATCCCCGGCTACGGCCGGGACAAGATCAACGCGGCGTTCGCGATCGGCGGCGCACCACTGCTGGTGCAGACCGTCGAGGAGGCCACCGGGCTGCGGATGGACCACTACGCCGAGATCGGGTTCGGCGGATTCGCCGGCATCGTCGACGCCCTCGGCGGCGTCACCATGTGCGTGCCGTACCCGATCGACGATCCCCTCGCCGGCATCGATCTGCAGGCCGGCTGCCAGAAACTCGACGGACGCAACGCACTCGGGTTCGTCCGCACCCGCGCCACCGCACTCGCCGACCTGGACCGGATGAACAACCAGCGGGCATTCATGAGTGCCCTGCTCGAGCGGGCCACGTCCGCGACGACACTGCTCAACCCGTTGCGACTGTGGCCGACGCTGTCCCACGCGGCCGGGTCGCTGCAGGTGGACGAGGGCGATCACCTGTGGAACCTGGCGGGGTTGGCGTGGGGTCTGCACGGCAAGACGATCACCACCACCGTCCCCGTCGGCGGATTCGACTACGTTCCCGGTTCCGGCGACGTGCTGTTGTGGGATCGGGAGAAGGCCGGTGAATTCTTCGATGCACTGGCACACGACCGACCCGTTCCGGAAGGCCTTCTCACCGGCACACCGTGACACTCGTCGCTGCCGTAACTTTCCCGGCACCACCACGGCAATGGTGACGGTAGTGTTCCATTCATGACTGAAACGAGCGACTTCCACCGACTGCTGCAGGAACAGATCCGCAACGAATTCACGGCCTCACAGCAGTACATTGCCGTCGCCGTCTACTTCGATTCGCAGGACCTGCCCCAACTCGCCGGGCGCTTCTACCAGCAGGCCGCCGAGGAACGCGACCACGCGATGATGATGATCCAGTACCTGCTCGACAACGACCAGCCGATCACGGTGCCCGGCATCGACGCCGTCGTCACCGAGTTCACGTCGGTCCGCGAACCGGTCGCACTGGCCGTCGCGCAGGAGAAGACCGTCACCGATCAGATCACCCGCCTGGCCCGCACCGCCCGCGACACCGGCGATTACCTGGGCGAACAGTTCGTGCAGTGGTTCCTCAAGGAGCAGGTCGAGGAGGTCGCGAGTATGACGACACTGCTGACCATCGTCGACCGGGCCGGCGGCAACCTCTTCAACGTCGAAGACTTCGTCGCCCGCGAGATGAGTTCGGCGGTGACGGCCGATTCGACCGCCCCGCGCGTCGCCGGCGCCTGACCGACCGCAACCCCTCCACCGTGCCGCAATTGCCATTTCCCGACAATTGCGGCACGGCGCAATTATGGAAAGCCCAACCTCATTGAGGTAGCACTAAATAAGGGAACACTAGCCTGGGTGAGGTTCCACTTGGGTGACAATCCCGCCCGGGCAGCGATATCTTCGACACATGAGTGCCGCAGATGATTCGCACCGGACGAAATTTCACGCACTTCTCCACGACCAGATTCGCAACGAGTTCAACGCGTCGCACCAGTACCTCGCGACCGCGGTCTATTTCGACAATGCGGATCTCCCCCAGTTGGCGTCCCACTTCTACAAGCAGGCCAACGAGGAACGCAACCACGCCATGATGATCATCCAGTACTTCCTGGATCGGGACATCACCGTCGAACTCACCGGCGTGGACGCCGCGACAACCCACTTCGAGGACGCCCGCGAACCCATCGCGCTGGCCCTCACCCAGGAGAAGGCGGTCACCGAACAGATCGTCCAACTCGCCCGCACCGCCCGCGACGACGGCGACTACCTCGGCGAACAGTTCATGCAGTGGTTCCTCAAGGAACAGGTCGACGAGGTCGCCCGCATGACGACCCTGCTCACCGTCGCCGACCGCGCCGGCACCAACCTGTTCGACCTCGAAACATTCGTCGCCCGCGAAATGGACAGCGCCGACGACGCCGCCGCCGGTGCACCCCCCGTCGCCGGCGGCAAGATCTGAGGCCACCCTCCCGAAACAGCTGAAGGGACCCTTCGTGCGCTGCGAGCGAACGAAGGGTCCCTTCAGCTGTAGAACAGGGACGTCAACGCAGGGTGACCTGGCGGCCGCGCAGGCCGTCGCGGGCGCGGACTTCGGCGGCGGTGAGGGGGGTGTCGACGGCGAGGGCGTCGTCGAGGCGCTTGCCGAGTTCGACGGTGGGGGCGGCCCATTCGTCGGGGTGCTTCTCGCGGTCGAGGTCGAAGACGGGGACGAGCAGGCCGTGGGTGCGGAAGGATCCGGCGAAGCGGGAGCCTTCACCGAGGTGGAGGCCACCGGCGGCGTGGACGCGGGCGAGGGCGAGCATGAGCGCATCCTCGTCTTCGGGGCGGACCCAGCGCAGGTGGGCGCGTTCTCCGGCGTCGACCCACCAGGCGGCGACGACGCCGTCGGCGGTGAGTCGTGCGGACGGCATGATCGCGGCGTTGGCCTGTGCGACGGTGGCGGCGACCTCGGGGGCTGGCCGGACGCCCTCGGGGATCCACCAGTCGAAGTTCTGGTGGACGGTGACCCGGGGGAGGGTGTCGGCGTCGAGGACGTCGTTCAGGCGCGGGCTGTCGGCCTGCGGGTCGGCGAAGGTCAGTGAGGTGCCGGGTGCGGCGGTCTGGGCCCAGGTGACGGCGGCGCCGAGGTCGGCGCCGGGGTCGGCGGTGTGGGCCTGCACCTGCAGTCCGACGTAGCGTCCGGCGGCGGTGTTCTCGTCGCGGACGAGGGCGGCGACGGCGCCGGGGAGGACGGTTGCCGCGGTGACGGGCTTGCCGGTGTCGCGGACGGGCAGTTCGACGAGCGCGGACGGCACGAATTCGCGCAGGGCGACGAGGTCGCATTCGGCGGCCAGGCCGGCGAACGGCCGGGTCGGTGCGGTGGACTCGGCTTCCCGGTCGAGGCGGCGCTGTTCGAGCTTCGCGGCGCGGTTGCTGCCCGGCTTGGGACCACTGTTTCTCTTGCTCTTCTTAGCCACGAAGCCAAAACCTACACGGACACCCGCGGTATATCAGCCGCCCAGCAGTTTCTTGGTGCGTCCGGGATGGTTGGTGGCCACCCAGTCCACGCCGAGTTCCTTACAGAGGGCGACGTCGGCGGGGTCGTCGACGGTCCAGCAGTAGGTGGCGCGGCCGGCGGCGGCGGCCTTGTCGACGAGTTCGGGGTGTTCCCGCAGGGTTTTGACGGACGGTCCGATGGCGGTGGCGCCGACGGTGGTGGCGGCCCCGCCGCCGAGGTAGCGGGACGCGTCGCCGAGCAGGACGGTCGGCAGGAGCGGGGCGGCGCGGCGGATCCGCCACACGGCGGACGCGGCGAACGACATGACGACGGCCCGCGAGTGGTCGGCGGAGGCGGGGGCGGCGAGTCCGTAGCGGGCGAGTTCGGCGAGCACTTTGGATTCGACGAGTCCGCCGTAGCGAACAGGATGCTTGGTTTCGATGAACAGTTTGGTGGGCCGGGACGTCCAGTCGAGGGTGAGTTCGACGAGTTGCGACAGGGTCAGCAGGCCGGCGGGTTCGCCGTCGGTGCCGTAGTCGAGTTCGCCGAGCGATTCGAGGGTCATCTCGCTGACGATGCCGGTGCCGGACGAGGTGCGGTCGACGCTGCGGTCGTGGACGCACACGAGGTGCCCGTCGCGGGTGAGCCGGACGTCGCATTCGAGTCCGTCGGCGCCTTCCTCGAGGGCGAGGTCGTAGGCGGCGAGGGTGTGTTCGGCTTTCGCGGCGGATGCGCCGCGGTGGGCCACCACGTGGGGTTCGCGGCGGTCGGGTTTCATGCGGCGGTCGCCTCCTCGGGTGGGGCGGCGGATGCGCCGCTGCGGGGCATGTTGATCCAGCGGTGGCCGCGGCGGGGCCGTCCGAGCAGGTCGCGGCCGTCGAATCGGCGGATGACGTGCAGCGTGAGCAGTGCGGTCGCGGCGGCGACGGCGGCGGTGACGGCGGCGAGGAGTACGCCGTCGGCCTGGGCTTGGAGGGTGTTTCGGCCACGCCAGAGCAGGCCGGCGGCGACGAGGACGCCGTTGGTCACCCAGGCGACCCACCAGAGTCGGACGGCGACGACGGTGCGGCGGTCGCCGGCGATCTCGGTGAGGTACACGCCGGGCATCACGAGGTTGACGATCGGGACGAGCACCCCGGCGGCGAGGACGCGGGGGGAGCGCGGGTCGGCGAGGCCGCGGGCGCCGAGGACGTCCCGGCGGGTGACGACGAGGCGGCATGCTGCGGCGACGGCTGCGGCGACCGCGACGAGGGGCGCCGACAGTTGGGTGGCCCACACCAGGGCGTCGGACACGGCGAGGGTGATCGGGTCGACGAGTCGGACCCGGTTGAACAGGAGCAGCCCGTACCGGAAGGCCTCGGCGACGGCGGCGAGCCCGAACACGATCGCGGTGCACGCGAGGAGGGTGGGGGCGAGGTCGGCGGCGACCTCGGTGCGGGTGAACCGGTCGTCGGGTTCGGCGGGCGGCGGGTCGAGCAGCCCCCACCGCGGTGTCTGCGTGTACCGGGGCGTGGGACCGAGGGGGCGGGCCACGGGCCGACTGCGGCCGATCGGCGGGTACGGGCTGCGGGCGACCCATCGGAAGTGGCGTCGGGAGGTCGGGGCGGAGACGTCGGTGGGGGCCTGCAGCGCGCTGTGGCAGCGCGGGCACCACTGCGCGGGGACCCCGTGCACGGGCCACCGGGACGCGCAGCGGGTGCAGGCCTGGACGACGCTCACTAGTAGATCTTCGCGGACCCGGGGTCGCCGTCGGAGGTCAACGGCAGACCCGCCTGCTGCCAGGCGACCATGCCGCCGGAGACGTTGTAGGCGTCGTACCCGATGTTGTTGAGGTATTCGACCGCGAGGATCGAGCGTCCGCCCTGACGGCACACGACGTACACCTCGGCGTCGATGTCGATCTCGTCGGCGCGGGCCGGGATGTCGACGAGCGGGATGTGCTGGGCGCCGGGTGCGCGCCCGAGGGCCCATTCGTCGTCCTCGCGCACGTCCAACAGGACGACCGCCTCCGACGATTCGGCCGGAAGTTCGGTCACGGACACGGTGGGAACGTGCGGGGAGCTCACGACACGATTCTGGCACGGGACCCGTTCGGTGGCAGACGATCTCCTGTCCCGACGCGTTGTCGATCGTGATCCGGTCGAGACCATGTGCAGTGAAATTCTCACAAATGACACTCAAATTGTGATCCGGGTCACTATTCGAGTCGAGTTATCCACAGTATCCACAGGGTCATCCACAGCTCTGAACAACTTTGCGGCGGTTTGTTCACAGGTCAGGGGCTGCTGCCCGCGATCCGTTGACAACTGTGCACCGCCCGTTTTCCACAGCGATCCACAGGCCGTGCGCAGCCGGCGATCGGATGCACGTCACAGCAGACGGTGCGGCACAGTGGACCGCATGGACCTGAGAATCTTCACCGAACCCCAGCAGGGCGCCACCTACGACGATCTCCTCACGGTGGCACGGACCGCCGAACAGCTCGGCTACGACGCGTTCTTCCGGTCCGACCACTACCTCGCGATGAACGTCGAGGGACTGCCCGGCCCCACCGACGCCTGGATCACCCTGGCGGGGCTGGCCCGCGACACGTCCACGATCCGTCTCGGCACGCTCGTGACGTCGGCGACGTTCCGCTACCCGGGTCCGCTCGCCGTCGCGGTCGCCCAGGTCGACGCGATGAGCGGCGGACGCGTCGAATTCGGTATCGGTGCTGGCTGGTTCGAGGAGGAGCATCGCGCGTACGGCATTCCGTTCCCGTCGATCGGGGAACGGTTCGACCGCCTCGAGGAGTCGCTCGCCGTGATCACCGGACTGTGGGAGACGCCGGTCGGGCAGACGTTCAGCCACGACGGCACCCACTACCCGATCGTGGACTCCCCCGCGCTGCCGAAGCCGGTGCAGTCACCGCGGCCGCCGATCGTGATGGGCGGCATGGGCAAGAAGCGCACCCCGGCGATGACGGCACGCTACGCTGACGAATTCAATCTGCCGTTCGTGTCGCTCGACACGACCGTCACCCAGTTCGAGCGGGTCCGGCAAGCGTGCCGGGCGATCGGCCGCGACCCGGAGTCGCTCACCTACTCGAGCGCGCTGGTCCTGTGCTGCGGCCGCACCGACGCCGAGATCGCCCGCCGGGCCGAACGGATCGGACGCGACGTCACCGAACTCCGCGAGAACGGTCTCGCCGGCTCACCGGCCGAACTGGTCGACAAGATCGGCCGCTACCGCGAGGCCGGCACGCAGCGAATCTATCTGCAGACCCTCGACCTCGCGGACCTCGACCACCTCGAGCTGGTGGCGTCGGACGTGATGCCGCAACTGTAGGCAGCTGCGCTGCCCGTGCGTCTTTTTGGTAGCTGCTACTACCAAAAAGGCGCACGGGTGCGCAGCGCCGACCCGACGCAGTACCGTCACTCCGTCAATTTGGTTGAACGTTAGTTCAACTGTTCGGGGTCGGGGTAGGGCTCGAGAAGGAGTGGGAAGTCTGTGAAGAAGAACATGCGTCGGATGGTGGCGGGTGCGGGTACCGCGGTGCTGGCGGTGGGTGTCGCGACGTCGTTCGGTGCCGCGACGGCGAATGCGTTCTCGGTGAACACGAACGAGGGCATCGGCGGCCGCTGGACCATCGATCGGACCATCGAGGACGTACCGGCCGGCACCGGCACCCGGCCGGAGATCGGCAGCCGGATCAAGGTGAGCGCCACCCTCGGCACCGACAACGTGCTGCCTCCGACCGTCACCGCCGTCAAGGATGTGCACGATCCGTGCCTGACCTACGTGACGGACAGTTCCCGGATCAACGGCAAGGGTGTCGGCACCGAGTCCGAGGCCGACTCCGTCCGCATGACCGGATCCTGGATCACGAAGTCGCTCAGCTACGAGGTCCAGTACGACGTCACCCCGAACTGCGCGGTCGGCGTCGACCTGCTCTCGTCCGTCCACGTCGCGGCGAACCTGAGCCTCAGCACCACGCCCACCACGGTCGGCCCGACGTTCCAGGTCACGAAGGCGGCGACTGCCACGACCGTCACGGCCACCCCGGCCCCGCAGGCCGGTGCGGCCTCGACCCTGACGGCCACCGTCTCGGCGGGCGCCACCGGCGACGTCGAGTTCTCGAACGACGGCATCGTCCTGGGCACCGCCACCGTCGTCGACGGCACTGCCACCGTCGTGTGGACCCCGGCGGCCGCGGACGCCGACCGGCTGTACTCGATCACCGCCGCATACCGCGGTGACGCGAGCCACGAGGGGTCCGTCTCCGACCCGCTGACCGGCACCGTCGCACCGGCCGGCGGCACCGGGTCGCTCGGCTCCCTCGGCTCCCTGTCGGGACTGTTCGGTTCGCTGTTCTCGGTGTTCGGGACCCGCTAGACACCCGGGCCGTTCCCGGCGTCCGCTGCGCGGTGACTACCCGCAGCGGACGCCGGTGGCGTGGACGGGGCAGTAGCCGTTCGGGTTCTTCGCGAGGTACTGCTGGTGGTAGTCCTCGGCGTAGTAGAACGTGGTCAGGGGTGCGATCTCGGTGGTGACGACGCCGTAGCCGGCGTCGGCCAGCCTGCTGCCGAACGTGTCGGCGGTGGCCTCGGCGACGGCCGCCTGCTCCTCGGAGTTCGTGTAGATCGCGGACCGGTACTGGGTGCCGTGGTCGTTGCCCTGACGCATGCCCTGGGTGGGGTCGTGGTTCTCCCAGAACCGTGCGAGCAGGTCCGCGTAGGTCAGGACGGTGGGGTCGAACACGACGAGCACCACCTCGGTGTGTCCGGTACGGCCCGAGCACACTTCCTCGTACGTGGGGTTCGGGGTGTAGCCGCCCGCATATCCGGCGGCGGTCGAGTGCACGCCGTCGAGTTGCCAGAACTCCTTCTCGGCACCCCAGAAGCAGCCCATGCCGATCACCGCGGTCTGCAGGCCGTCCGGGAACGGTGGCTGCAACCGATGCCCGGTGACGTAGTGGGTGTCGGGTACCGGCAGGGGCGTCGCACGGCCGGGGAGGGCCTGCTCGGCCGTCACCATGTCCGCCGTGGGGCGGACGATCCGGCCGTCGAGCAGTTCATCGAACCAGGACATAGACCGATGCTACGCGCGGTCCCGCGCCTGCACCGGGGGCCGATCCGGCTCCGGCTCGGCGGGCTCGCGGTCCCGTCCGATGTTGCGGGTGCGGGCACCGATCCAGCGGGCGGCGGGCATCTCGATCCACCGGTGGACCGCGTCCGACACGGCAGCGGTGACGATCAGGAACGCGACGATCGCACCGGTGCGGCCCAGGACGTCCACGGTGTTCTCGTAGACCCGGTAGAGGATCAGGGTGTGCACGAGGTAGATCGCGTAACTGCGGGTCGCGATCCAGCGGACGACGGCCCAGCGGGTGGGCCGGCCCCGGTAGCGTCCGAGCACCAGGACGAGCGCGGTCACGACGGTGATGGTCCACAGGTAGCGGTCGCCGGCCCAGTAGACGCGGTATTCGGTGGCCAGGCGGACGACCTCGATCTGGGCGAGGACACCGACGAGCGTCCAGCGCCAGTCGACGAGGCGTGCGAGCCACAGGTAGATGAGCTGTCCGAGGAACACGGTCGGCAGGGTCGCGGCGACCTTCGACAGCATCGGCACCGTGTAGGGCTGCGGTGCGAACAGGTTGTAGGCGATGACCAGCGCGCACAGGGCTGCGCCGAGGAGAGGGACGACGATCGGCCGGGTGCGCAGGATCGGGCGGACGGCGACGCAGTAGAAGTAGAAGAGGACCTGCACGACGAGGGTCCACGTCACCCCGAGCACGGCGACCTCGGGCTTGAGGAAGAAACCGCCGAGCACGAAGCTCAGGGCGGCTTCGGAGTCGGAGATCCCGGTCTGCCCGCTGAACATGCCGTTGATGCCGAGACGGACCAGCAGGATCGCGGCGGCGATCGCGACCCAGAGCGCCGGCAGCAACCGTCCGATCCGGTCGAGCAGGAACCGTCCGGGGTGGTGCCGCATCGCGGAGCGGGTGATGACCGCACCGGTGAGCGTCATGAAGATCGCGACACCCACGAACGACAGGTGCTGGTTGAGGTTCAGTCCGTCGACGAACACGGCGTAGACGGCGTCGATCGCCCACCAGCCGGAGCCGAGGTCGTCGATGAGATAGAAGGATATGTGCGAGTAGAGGACGGCGAGGACCGCGATCGCGCGGAGCAGGTTCGCGCCGGTCAGTTCCACTCGAGGCGCCACCTCGGCCCGCGGATTTGGAGCGGGCGTCACGGAGGGCACCCCGCAATATTAAGGTTCCGTTCACCGTCCGGCCCAATTTCGCGTCGAGTCCGGGATGTCCGGGAGCCGGATTTCACAGCAGTTTAAGGATACCCAAACTTTTTTGTGCGGCCATTCCCTCATCGGCGGGGCAGTTGCGGAGGGTGTACCAATGAGATTGGGTTGATCATCAGTACGACCCATCGAACACACACGTCAGGGCGCCACGCCCCTGAGGAAGGGAAACTCGTGTCTGTTTACACGCTGCCCGATCTCCCCTACGACTACGCCGCTCTCGAGCCCCACATCTCCGGCAAGATCATGGAGCTCCACCACAGCAAGCACCACGCCGCGTACGTCGCCGGCGCCAACACCGCCCTCGAGAAGATGGCCGAGGCCCGCGAGAACGGCACGATGGCCGCGCAGGCCACCAAGCTGGAGAAGGACCTGGCGTTCCACCTCGGTGGCCACACCAACCACTCGGTGTTCTGGAACAACCTGTCCCCCGAGGGTGGCGACAAGCCCGAGGGCGAGCTGGCCGCCGCCATCGCCGACGCGTTCGGTTCGTTCGACGCGTTCCGCGACCACTTCTCGGCGAACGCCAACTCGATCCAGGGCTCCGGCTGGTCCATCCTGGCCTGGGATTCGATCGGCCAGCGCCTGCAGATCGTCCAGCTCTACGATCAGCAGGGCAACATCTCCATCGGCCTGGTCCCGCTGCTCATGCTCGACATGTGGGAGCACGCCTTCTACCTCGACTACCAGAACGTCAAGGGCGACTACGTCAAGGCTTTCTGGAACATCGTCAACTGGGCGGACGTCACCGAGCGCTTCACCAAGGCTCGCACCCAGACCGCCGGTCTGATCGTTCCCGCCTGATTTTCAGGTGTGACTCCGTCAGGAGTATCCGTCGACGCCGCGCCCGGCATGTCCGGGCGCGGCGTCGCGTGTTTCGTCACCCCTCGTCCGCCCACTCGGTAGCGTCGGCGTCATGACGGACACCACAGTCGAGACGATCGTGTCGGGTCTGGCCTTCCCGGAGTGCCCGCGGTGGCACGGCGGCCGGTTGTGGTTCTCGGACGTCTACCGCGGGCTGGTGTTGCGCCTGGATCCGGCGACCGGCGACGTCGAGCAGGTCGTGGAGGTGCCCGGGCATCCGGCCGGGCTGGGTTTCCTGCCCGACGGGCGTCTGCTGGTGGCGTCCGGGCAGGAGCGGAAGCTGTACCGCCTCGAGGACGACGGATCGTCGACCGTGCACGCGGATCTGCATGCGATCGCGTCGTGGCATCTCAACGACATGACGGTCGATCACCGCGGCCGTGCGTACGTCGGCAACTACGGTGACGACAGTGCTCCTCCGACGCCGCCGCGGCCGGCGGATCTGGCGATGGTGGAACCGGACGGTACCGCGCACGTGGTGGCGGAGCAGATGCTGTTCGCGAACGGGATGGCGATCACGCCGGACGGGTCGACGCTGATCGTGGCGGAGACACGGTCGACGCCGGGCCGGCTGTCGGCGTTCCGGATCGAGTCGGACGGCAGTCTGGTGGACCGCAGGGTGTTCGCCACGTTCGACGATCCGCACGTCATGCCGGACGGGATCGCTGTGGACGCCGAATCCGGGGTGTGGGTGGCGTCGCCGTTCAGCGGCGAGGTGATCCGCGTCGACGCCGGCGGCACGGTCACCGACCGGATCGCGGTGCCGTATCCGTATGCGGTGGCGCTCGGTGGCCCGGACGGTCGGGATCTGTTCGTGTGCACCGCGGACACGTGGATGCCGGACGAGGCGTTGCGGTTGCGCAGCGGCGCGATTCGGCGGGTGCGCGTGACGATTCCGGCGGCGCTGCCACATTCGTGAGCCTTCCCGAACTTCACCCGTTCGGTACTCCAAACTTATTGTGCCCTTTGCGTTTTCATGAAAGCACAACTATGGTCGACGCAGCGAAGGGGAGTAGCCTCCAATCGCTGCGTCGACATACTGGCCGGCACCTGTACGGTGTCCGCCCGGCGCAGCGGACCGGACGTGATCCGGTGGGCGAGACCTTCGGCCGTGAACGCATCCGCGCGTTCGGGGCCGGAGGAAGGTTTCCCGACATCCTCCGAGAACGAGACATCCGGAGGTTCGATCGACATGCTGGCCGCGATCCTGCTGAGTTTCGGCGTCATCTTCGTCGCCGAACTGGGCGACAAGTCCCAGCTCATGGCGATGACATTCGCACTGCGCTACCGCTGGTGGGTGGTGATCGCCGGCATCACCGTCGCAACCACCGTCGTCCACCTGGTGTCCGTCGGTGTCGGCCATTTCCTGGGGGCCGCGATCCCCACCACCGCGATGTCGATCCTCGGCGGCATCGCGTTCGTGATCTTCGGTCTGTGGACGCTGCGCGGCGATTCCCTCTCCGACGAGGAGGAGCAGAAGGCCCGCAAGGTGACCGGGTCGGCGTTCCTGGCGGTGGCGTCGGCGTTCTTCCTCGCCGAACTCGGCGACAAGACGATGCTCGCCACCGTCACCCTGGCCGCCGACCACGACTGGGTGGGCGTGTGGATCGGGTCGACGATCGGCATGGTCGCCGCGGACGCCCTCGCGATCGTCGTCGGCGCTCTGCTCGGCAAGCATCTGCCGGAGGCCGTCGTCCGGATCGGGGCGGCGGTGCTGTTCTTCGCGTTCGGTGCCTGGTTGCTGCTCGAGGGCCTGGTACCGGGCAGCCCGGCCGGGGTGATCGCCGCCGGCGTGATCGTCGTCGCCGCGGCGGTGGCCGCGCTCGCACGGCGGATCGTGACCCGGTCCCGTGTCTCGGAAGATCCGGTCGACGCGCCGCACACGTCGTAGACGGACTCCATGGACCAGACTGGTCGCATGGATCAGACGCAGCCCGACCTGCTCGCACCCCTCGGTGATCTCGCCGTGTTCGCCGGACGCTGGGTCGGCGGCGGCGCCGGTCACTATCCGACGATCGACGACTTCACCTACGACGAGGTGATCGAGTTCGAGCCGAGCGGCAAACCGTTCCTGTTCTACCGTTCCCGGACCCGCAAGCCCGGTGGCGGTCAGCCGATGCACACCGAGACCGGCTATCTGCGGCCGGCGGGCAGCAGCGTCGAACTGCTCGTGACGCAACCGACCGGTTTCGTGGAGATCCAGCGCGCGGAGTCGGTCGGCGGTGTCCTCGATTTCACGCAGCACACGCTAGGCCTGTCGCCGGACGCGAAGCCGGTCCACGGGATCCGACGCCGGTGGGAGCTGAGCGCAGACGGGCGGACACTCGCGTACGACATGTGGATGGCGTTCGACGACGTCCCCATGACGCATCATCTGCGGGCGGAACTGCGCCGGGCCAACTGAGCAATCCGCGTGAACCGGCCACAGCCGTGTCCGCGGCTCCTACACTCGCGGGAATGGCCGACGATCCGCGCAGCACCCGTGTTCATGCCTTCCGTGACGACGCCCTCGGCGAGTTCGACGCCACCGGGGTGGCCGCCCGCATCGCGTCCGGGGAGGTGTCGGCGCGGGAAGTGATGGAGGCCGCGATCGAGCGCGCCGAATCCGTGCAGGGGCCGTTGAACGGCATCCAGGCACGAGACTTCGAGCGGGCGCTGCGGTCCGCGGACATGCCGCGTCCCGGCGTGTTCTCCGGGGTGCCGACGATCGTGAAGGACAACGTCGACGTCGCCGGCCTGCCCACCGGTCAGGGCAGTCACGCGTTCACCCCGTCCCCGGCGCCCCGCAACAGCGCGTTCGTCGACCAGTTGCTGTCGACGGGTGCGGTGTCGATCGGTAAGAGCCGGCTGCCGGAGTTCGGGTTCAGTGCGTCCACCGAGTACCCGAGCGACGATCCCGTCCGCAATCCGTGGAATCCGGAGTACTCGTCGGGGGCGTCGTCGGGTGGCGCGGCCGCCCTGGTGGCGTCGGGGGCGTTGCCGTTCGCGCACGCCAACGACGGTGGCGGCTCGATTCGGATCCCCGCGGCCGCCTGCGGTCTGGTCGGGTTGAAGCCGACCCGCGGCCGGACGGTGGCGGACGCGACGGACAAGACGATGCCGATCCGGATCATCGGCCAGGGCGTGGTGACTCGCTCGGTGCGCGACAGCGCTCGCTTCTACGCGGCCGCCGAAACCTACTACCGCAACCCGAAGTTGGCGCCGGTCCGGCTGGTCGAGGGGCCGGGATCGACGCGGCTGCGGGTCGGGATGATCGTCGACTCGGTGACGTCGGTGCCCACCGACGACGAGACCCGCAAGGCCGTGCACGCCACCGCGGATCTGCTCGAGTCGCTCGGCCACCGGGTCGAGGAGGCGCCCCTGCCGGTCGGCATCGAGTTCCTGCACGACTTCCAGATGTACTGGGGTTTCCTGTCGTTCGCGCTCCTCACCGGCGGCAAGAAGATGTTCGGTCCGACGTTCGACGCCGCGAAGACCGACAACCTCAGCCGCGGTCTGGCCGCGATGTACCGCAAGCACATGGTCGAGACGCCACGGATGCTGTACCGACTGCAGCGCACCACCCGGCTGTATGCGCGCCTGTCCCAGTCGTACGACGTGATCCTCTCCCCCACCCTCGGCCACACCACCCCGAAGATCGGATACCTTTCCGCCGCACTCGATTTCGAGACCCTGTTCGAACGGCTGACCAACTACGCGTCGTTCACGCCGCTCAACAACGTGGCCGGCGGGCCCGCGATCTCACTGCCGCTGCACCGGACGTCGACGGGACTGCCACTGGGCGTGCACTTCTCCGCCGCCCACGGCGACGAACGCACCCTCCTCGAACTCGCGTACGAGTTGGAGGCGGCGGCGCCGTGGGCGCGGATCCAGGACCCGGACTGACCGTCACCGGCCGTCCGGGTCGGCATTCTCGCCGGCCAGGATCAGATACAGGGCACGCCGGGCCTCGGTGAGGATCTTCTCGGCGGCCGCGACCTGGGCGGGGGTGCCGGACATCTGCACCTGACGGGCGGCACCGTGCAGGTCGTGCAACGGTCCGCGCAGGTCGACTCCGGCGCCGGCGAAGGCGAACGGGTCGCCCCACGATGCGGCGTTGCCCTCGACGTGTTCGCGTCCCGCGGCGGTGAGGGTGACGAGTTTGCGTCCGCCCTCCGCGGTGGTGTGCACCAGACCCTCGTCCTCCAACTGCTGGAGGGTGGGATAGATGGCACCGGCACTGGGCCGCCAACCGCCGTTGGTGCGGTCCGCGATCGTCTGCATCAACTGGTAGCCGTACATCGAATCCTCCTGCAGCAGCAGGAGAACCGCGGCACGGACATCGCCTCGTCCGGCGCGGCGCGGACCGCCGCGGCCGCGACCTCCCGGTCCACCGTGTCCCCGACCGCCCCGCATACCGGGACCACGTGGATCCTCGGCGTCGAACGGGCGGTGATGGCGGCGACGGCGGTGCATTTCCTCGCCCCACGCGGGGTGTCCGTGCATGCGTTCCGGCCCTCGCCGGTGGTTCGTGTTCCTCATCGGTTTCTCCTTCCATCAGCAACCGATACGATCACGATATATCGTGACTGTGTTTTTAAAAAGAGGCGCCTGCGGCACCCGTGCGCCTTTCTGGTAGCTACAACTACCAAAAAGGCGCACAGGACCTACCGCGGCGCCTTGAGTTGCATCCAGGCGAGGACGTCGAGGATGCGGAGGGCCGGGATCGTGTCGGGGAGTCCGGCCTGGTCGTGGAGTGCGACGAGGCGCCGGTGCAGGGCGCGGTCGTCGGCGCGCAGGGCCTGCCGGACGGGTTCGAGGTGTGCCTGCTTGGTGCCGAGGACTTCACCGACGACGCGGTCGTAGATCGGGTAGAGCCGCGGGCGTTTGCGGGCGATGAGCTTGGAGGCGACGGTGCGCCCGATGCTCGGGATGGTCCACAGCGCGGTCTCGAGCTGCCATGCCGGCCAGTCGGGGGTCAGTTCGTCGGGCTCGTCGACGAGATCACGGTCGGGGCCGACGGCGCGCAGCAGGGCGGTGAATTCGTCGCGGCGCTGCCGGAGCAGGATGTCGGCGCCGTCCGGGGACACGTCGACGGACAGGCAGGTCACGGCGACGAGGTCGTCGGCGGTGAACACGTCCGCGTCGGCGCCGCGGGTCCCGGTGGTGTCCCAGCCGTCCCACAGGGCGCCGCTGCGGAGGCGTCCGGTCTTGATCCAGGGGCGGCGGAAGTAGTCGTGCAGGACGTCGACGGCCGCGGCATCGTCACCCGCGGTGAGGATCTTGGGGAGCCGAATCGTCATGTCACTCTTCCTCGTCGATCACATCGAGGATGTGCTGCGCGAACGACCGGTTGTGCTGCTGCGCGTAGGGGCCGCGCCCCTTGCTCGCGAGTTTCTCGGCGAGCGGGGCGATGGTGGTTTCGTCGAGGGGCAGGGTGAAGAACTGGTCGTCGGCGCCCTCGTCGGAGAGGAACCAGTCGATGAGCACACCGTCGCCGTCGGCGGCCTCGTGATCGATTTTCTTCAGACGCAGCATGGGGTTGGCGAGGGCGAGGCCGTCGAGACTGTATCCGGTGCTGCGCTGCAGCGCGGACAGGGACGTGACGAGCACGGTGCGGTAGTCGACGGTTTCCCCGTTCTCGAGGTATCGCTCCACGTAGAGCACCTCCATCGGGCCGACGGCGAGCGTGAACAGCCGTTCGCGTTCGTCGGTCTTGTTCGACGGCAGGCAGGTGATCGTCCACCGGTCCACCTCGTCGGACGCCGGATCCTCGAACGCCGACGCAAGATAGCCGGCGATGAGGTCGACGACCACGTCGAAGAACGGATCTTGTTGCAGCTTCGAGAAATTGGCTTCAGTGGCGGCAGGGTCGATGTCGGTCACGAGAGGTCCTCAGGTAGACGAGTGGTGCACTCAATCTACTGGAACCGCGGACTCCATCCGGTAGTCGTCGAGCGGGAACCGTTGCGCTTCCGAGAATGCGTTGGCTGTGGACGTCGGACGCAGCAGTGCGGCCTCGCCGTGTTGGTTGAAGTAGTAGGAGCGGGCCGTGCCACAGCTGCCGCCGTAGAAGACGGAGTCGTCGAGGTTCGCTGTCATGCGGTCGAGGAAGCGGGTGTTGGCGTCCTCGGTGACCTCGAAGACGTCGGTGCCGCGGCGCCGCATCTCGGTGAGCAGCCTGCTCATGTGCGCCATCTGCGATTCGATGGTGGTGAAGTAGGACAGTCCGCTGTACGAGTAGGGGCTGGCGAGGCTGAGGAAGTTCGGGAACTTCGGCACCGCCATCCCCTCGTATGCTTGGAATCGGTTGTCCCGCCACCACTTCCCGAGGTTGCGGCCGTCGCGTCCGATGACCTCGATGGCGGGGAAGTTCACGTCCCACAGGTTGAAGCCGGTCGCCAGGATCAGGGTGTCGATCTCGGTGCGGCGGCCGTCGGCGGTGACGATCGCGTCCGGTTCGATCAGATCGATCGACGTCGTCTCGAGGTGCACGTGCTCCTGGGTGAACGTGCGGTAGTAACTGTTGGAGAAGGTGGGCCGTTTGCAGCCGAAGTCGTAGTCGGGGGTCAGTTTCCGACGCAGATCCGCGTCCCGCACCTGCGCCCGCAGGAACAACTTCGATGCTGCGGCGGCGCCCTTGTTGAGGAACTTCGCCTGCCGGTAGTGCAGCACCGCGCTCACCATGATGCCCTCGAGGATCGTGTCGCTGACGAAACGCGCCACCCGCTGCGTCACCGGAACCCGCGCGAAAACCCGTTGCGCCACAGCGGGAATCGGCACATCCGCCTTCGGCACCACCCAGATCGGGGTGCGCTGGTAAACGGTGAGGTCCGCGGCCTGCCGGGCCACCTCCGGGATCAACTGGACGGCGGTGGCACCGGTGCCGATGATCGCGGCCCGCGACCCGGCCAACTCGATCCCGTCCTCCCACGCCGTGGTGTGCAGAATGCGTCCGGCGAACGTGTCGATGCCGTCGATGGCCGGTAGTTGCGGCTGCGACAGGAACCCGGTCGCGGTGAGCAGGTAGCGGCCGGTCACCTGCTCACCGCTCTCGGTCGACACCACCCAGTGCCGGGCGTCGTCGTCCCAGCGGGCACCGGTGACGACGGTCCCGAACCGCATGTGGCGGCGCAGACGGTATTTGTCGGCGACGTGCTCGGCGTACCGCTTGAGTTCGGCGCCCGGCGCGAACAGCCGCGACCAGTGCGGGTTCGGTTCGAACGAGTACGAGTAGGTGACCGACGCGATGTCCACCGCCAGGCCCGGATAGCGGTTGACGTGCCAGGTGCCGCCGAGGTCGTCCTCGCGTTCGAGGATCGCCAGGTTCTCCAGACCGAGCCGGTTCAGGGCGATCGCGGCACCCATCCCGCCGAAGCCGGCACCGACGATCACTGCGTCGTACTGCGTGTTCCGCTCCACGGGTTCACCCTTCCCCAGGTATATGTCACTGTCAGTATCACTCACATGGACGTGGGCGGCCAGGGTTTCGACCCGATCCGACGCCTGGAACCGGGAACGCGACCGGTGCGTCTGTTCTCATGGGTACTGCTGCACGATCGAGGGAGACGCGATGAGGACGACGTATCGGCACGGACTCGCGATCGGGCTCGCGGCCGGACTGCTGGCCCTCACCGGCTGCTCCGGCACCACCGTCGCCGGACAGGCCGGGACGCCGACGCCCGCGGACGGGGAACCCGCCCTCGATCCGTGCACCGTCCCCGACGACGCCCTCCGCGCCGCCGGCGTCGACCCGGCCACCGAGTCCCGCGACATCATGGGCGTCAAACAGCCCGGCTGGAGCCTGTGCCGGTGGCGGGGGCCGGATTACTTCGTCACGATCTTCGCGACGGGACGTCCCCTCGACGACATTCTCGCGAACGACCGCTTCACCGACGTCACCCCCGTCGCGGTGGACGGCCGTGACGCGGTGACGGTTCGCGAATCCAACGACACCCGCAACGAATACTGCGACGTCGTGTTCACCACCGGTACCGACACCGTCATGGTCAAAACCACGCTACTCGAGGGACTGCCCCCTGCGGGCAGCCCGTGTCCACGGGCCGTCCGCACCGCCGAGGTCCTCACCCCGCATCTCTCCCGCTGACCGGAAGGCATCCTCGATGACCGACAACCTGTCCTGGCCCGAGATCGGTGCGCTCGTCGATGCCGGTCAGCTCACCATGGAACCCGGTACCGCCGAGCAGTGCGCGGCCCGCTGCACCCGGTTCATCGAACAACTCCAGGCCATCAAGATCCAGTCCGGTGAACTCACCCGCATCGACGGGCTGGGACATCTCCCGTCCGGTATCGCGTTGGCCCGCAAGTTCGAACAGAAGGCGTCCGGCGGCGAGTATTCACTCGATCAGGCGCTCGACGACAATATTTCCGTCGTGAAGCAGATGCGGGCGGTGTTCGAGAAGATCGCCGCCGACTACAACACCGCAGAGGAGTCGAACACGCAGGCGCTCAACGTGTTCGATACCGGAAACTGATAGTCAGCGGTGGACGGCGACGGCATCGATCTCGACCGTCGCCCCGTAGGGAAGTCCGCTGACACCGACGAAGGTGCGGGCGGGGCGTGGGGCGTCGAAGATGCGCTCGAACTGCTGGTTCGCTTCGTCGCGCAGCGACAGGTCGGTCACGAAATAGGTGAGTTTCACAACGTCTTTCAGTTCACCGCCGACGGTTGCGAGTCGGTCGACCATACGGTCGATCGCGGCGTCGAGTGCCTCCGTCCGACCGGGCACGGCGACACCGTCGGCGGTGACGGACAGCGCCCCGGACACGAACACGAATCCACCGGCGACGAAGGCCGGGCTGTACGGGTGGTCGGCGGACACCTCGGTCATCGACATCGGGATTCCCTCGAGTAGTAGGCAGCAGCGAGTGTGTCCGACCATAGCCCGCGGGTGGGCCTCCAGCGATACGGACACGTCACCGTGACGATCCCCACGATCGACCTGCACACTTGGCAACTTGTCGGCCCCCTGCCGTACTTTCTGCCGAGTGATGGAACCCTGGTCTCCCGCGCAGGTCGCGGCCGCGGCACCCGATGCGGCGTCGCTGGCGGCGGCGCGGTCGCTGGCATCGAAGTGGTCGGACCTGGGTGGCGACGACGTCGCCCTGTGGGGGTCGTGCCGGGGCAGCGGGAAGACGCCGTACCGGGCTGCGGTCGATCTGACGGGACCCGCGTACCGGTGTTCGTGCCCGAGCCGCAAGTTCCCGTGCAAACATGCGCTCGGCCTGCTGCTGTGCTGGTCGGAAGGCCGGATCCCGGCCGGGACGGCCCCCGAGTTCGTCACCGACTGGCTCACCGGACGGGCCGCGCGGGCCGCCGCGACACCCGTCGCCGACGCCGCCCCGGATCCCGCCACGGCCGAGCGTCGCACCGACCGGATCGCCGCGGGTCTCGACGAGTTGGACCGCTGGCTGACGGACCGGATCGTCGCCGGTCTCGGCTCGGTCTCCCACGACGCCGCAGCCTACGACGCGATCGCCGCCCGTATGGTCGACGCGCAGGCCCCCGGTGTCGCCGCCACGCTGCGGTCCCTGCCCGCGCTGGTCGCGTCCGACTCGGACTGGCCGGCGCCGCTGCTGGCCGCGTACGCACGCCTGCACCTGCTGATCCGTGCGTTCCGGGACCGTGACCGGCTGCCCGACGCGTTGAACCACACCGTCGCAACACATCTCGGCGTGCCGGTGCGCGCCGACGACGTCCGCGCTGCACCAGCGATCCGGGACCACTGGCGGGTGCTGGCGGTTCGCACCACCGAGGAGGGCCGGTTGATCGCCCGCCGGACGTGGCTGCTCGGACGCGACACGCGACGCTGGGCACTGCTCCTCGATTTCGCACACGGTAGCGCCCAATTCTCCACGGCAGCACCGATTCCCGGGACCGTTGTGGACGCCGACCTGCACTACTATCCCGGTGCGGCACCGCTGCGCGCGCTCCTGGGTACCCGGCACGACGCCCCGAGACCGTGCCCCGCGCCACCGGCCACCGACCTCGACACCGCCCTCGACGGCTACACTGCCGCCCTGGCCGCCGACCCGTGGCTGCGAGCATGGCCGATGCTGCTCGCCGACGTCACCCCCACCGTCACCGCAGGCGTCTGGCACGTCGTCGACACGGCCGGACGCGCCCTCCCGGTCGGCGGCGGCGACGCGTCCCGTTGGCGGCTGCTGGCGGTGTCCGGTGGGCATCCGGTGACGGTGTGCGGCGACTGGGACGGCTCCACCCTGATCCCGGTCTCCGTGTTCGATGCGGGGGCGGTGGTCGCGGCATGAACCGCCCCTATCCGGAAAAACTCGCTGCGGCAGCCCTTCTCGGCACCGCACGCTCGACGCTACCCCTGACCGAACTGCACACCGCGTCGGCGGCAGAGGTGCTGGACGCCGATCCCGCGACGACACTGCTCGCGGCCGCGGCGCTCGAGTCGGCTTTCCTGTCCGGTGCCGCCGTCCCCACCACGGTGCCGGTTCCGGCGCCCGCCCCGACCGATCCGCGGCCGGCCCTGCCGGATGCGGCGGTCGAACGGCTACGCTCGCTGCTCGTCGTGGATTCGTCGTTGATTCCCGAATGGTTTTCGGCGGCAGCCGGTTTCCGTCCCTCGACGCATCTGCTGGTGGAGGTGCTCGAGGCCGCCCTGCGCCGCACCGCGCGCCGGGACCGGCTGGTGGAGTTGGCCGGACCGCGTGGGCAGTGGCTCGCCGCCCGCAACCCGGACTGGGCGCCGCTGCGTCTGCCCGACCCGTCGGACGACGAGGACTGGCGACACGGCACCCCCGCCGTCCGGTTGCTCTGGTTCGCGGCGCTGCGGCGTACCGACCCGGCCGCCGCCACCGCGCTCCTCGCTACCGCATGGACGTCCGAGAAAGCAGACATGCGGGCCACTCTCCTGGCGGCGCTCGCGGACGGCCTCGGTGCCGGCGACGAATCCCTGCTCGAGCGGGCCCTCGACGACCGCGGCCAGCGGGTCCGGCAGACAGCGGTCGGACTGCTGGCACGCCTGCCGGGGTCCGCTTTCGGACAGCGGATGGCGCAGCGGCTGCGGGACTGGGTGTCGGTCTCCGGCACCGTCGTGACCGTCACGCTGCCCGACGTCCAGGACGACGCCGCCCGCCGCGACGGTCTCGACGAGCGGACCGCCCGCCGTCCGGACGCACTGCTCACCGCGGCCGTGCAGGCGGCGCCGCTGTCGGTGTGGGCGGATCTCGGGGTCTCCACGGAGTCGTTGCCGCACATCACCGTTGCCGAACCGTTCACCACCGCCACCGAGATCGCGTGGTCGACGGCCGTCGCCGTGCAGGGCGACACCGACTGGGCGCTCGCACTGCTGCGCCGGGACGGCACCGTCACCGCCCCCGTCGCCCGGCACCTGCCGCGGGACGTCGTCGTGGCACGTCTGCTCGCCACCCCGGACGGCGCGGTACCCGACGCGAACCTGCTCGAGGCGCTGCCCGCGCCGTGGCCGCATCACGTGGCCGCCGCCGTCCTCGGCGCGGTGTACGCGGCGCGGGCCCCGCTCGCCGAGTTGCGGTATCCCATCGATCTGCTCGGACATCGGGCGCCGTTCGAGTTCCAGGACGCCCTGTCCGAGGCCGCCACCCGCGCCGGGCACCTCGATCGGCTCGCCTTGTTCGCGGCCGCCGCCGACATCCTCACCCACCGCCGACACCTGCATCAGGAGCTGACATGACCGACACCGTTTCCGTCGAGACCGCCGAGCCTGCCGAACCCGCCCTGCTGCGCCCGCACGCCGAGCAGCAGTACGCCGGTGAGCTGGCGGCACTCGCCGCGGCCGACGACCGGCCCCGGCCGCCGTCGTGGCGGCTGTCGCCGCAGGCGGTGGTGACGTATCTGCTCGGGGGGACTCTGCCCGACGGCACCGTGATCTCCCCGAAGTACATCGGCCCGCGCCGGCTGATGGAGGTCGCGGTCGCGACTCTCGCCACCGACCGGGCGCTGCTGCTGCTCGGGGTGCCGGGCACCGCGAAGACGTGGGTGTCCGAGCATCTGGCGGCGGCAATCTCCGGGGAGTCGACGCGGCTCGTGCAGGGCACCGCGGGCACCGCGGAGGAGGCCGTCCGGTACGGCTGGAACTATGCGCGCCTGCTCGCGGAAGGTCCGTCGGAGGCCGCGGTGGTGCCGTCGCCGGTGCTGACCGCGATGCGGGACGGTGCGATCGCCCGCGTCGAGGAACTGACCCGCATGCCCGCCGACGTGCAGGACGCGCTCATCACGATCCTGTCGGAGAAGACGCTGCCGGTGCCCGAGCTCGGCACCGAGGTGCAGGCGGCGAAGGGCTTCAACGTCATCGCCACCGCCAACGACCGGGACCGCGGCGTCAACGAGCTGTCGTCGGCGCTGCGCCGCCGCTTCAACACCGTCGTGCTGCCACTGCCCGCGTCCGCGGACGACGAGGTCGCGATCGTGGCGCGCCGTGTCGAACAGCTCGGCGGCGCACTGGAACTACCGCCCGTCCCGGCGGCCGCGGAGGAGATCCGCCGCGTCGTCACCGTGTTCCGGGAGTTGCGTGACGGGGTGACCGTCGACGGCCGCACCAGGGTGAAGTCGCCGTCGGGCACGCTGTCGACGGCGGAGGCCATCTCGGTGGTCACCAACGGTCTCGCGTTGGCCGCGCACTTCGGGGACGGCACCCTGCGTGCGGGGGACGTCGCGGCCGGGATCCTCGGCTCGGTCCTCAAGGATCCGGTCGCCGACCGCGTGGTGTGGACCGAATATCTCGAGGCCGTCGTGCGGCACCGCAGCGACTGGGACGACTTCTACCGGGCGTGCCGCGAGGTGACCGGGTGACCACAGTGCAGGTCCGGGTGTTCGGCGTCCGGCACCACGGGCCGGGGTCGGCGCGGGCGGTGCTGCGGGCGTTGGACGCGTTCGAGCCGGATACCGTCCTCATCGAGGGCCCGTCCGACGCCGACGCCCTCGCCCCGCTCGCCCTCGACGACGACCTGCGCCCACCGGTGGCACTGCTCGGGTATGCGGCGAACGAGCCTGCGCGGGCGGCGTTCTGGCCGTTGGCCGGGTTCTCCCCGGAGTGGCAGGCGCTGCGCTGGGCTCTGCACCACGACGCCGACGTCCGCTTCTGCGATCTGCCGGCGGCACTCGCGCTGGCCGCGGACCGTGCCCCCGACGCCGACCGGCCGGATCCGTTGACCGCGCTGGCCGCCGCGGCCGGCTACGACGACTTCGAACAGTGGTGGGACACCGTCGTCGAATCCCGCTGCCCCGGTGAGGATGCCGATCCATCGGAGGCCTTCGGCGCGATCACCGACGCGATGGCGGTGCTGCGTGAGGGCCACGACCTCGACGAGCACACCGCCCGCCGCGAGGCCCACATGCGGCAGGTGCTGCGGGCCACGATCAAGGCCGGGGCGCTGAAGGTCGCGGTGGTGTGCGGGGCCATGCACGCACCCGCACTCGCCGGCAAGCTCGGCCCGGCCGCGCCGGACGCCCGGCTGCTGCGCGGACTACCGAAGGTGAAGGCGTCACTCACATGGGTGCCGTGGACGCATTCCCGGCTGTCGGTGGCGTCCGGCTACGGTGCGGGCATCGTCTCCCCCGGCTGGTACGAGCACCTGTTCACCGCCGGCGACCACCCGACGGCCCGCTGGTTCACGACGGTGGCGCGGGTACTGCGCAACGAGGACCTGCCGGTGTCCAGTGCGCACGTCATCGAGGCCGTCCGGCTCGCGGACACGCTTGCGGCACTGCGGGATCGACCGCTGCCCGGCCTCGAGGAGGTTACCGAGGCCACCCGGGCGGTGCTGTGCGACGGCGACGACCTGCTGCTCGACCTGGTGACCCGGCGGCTCGTCGTCGGCGAGGCGCTCGGCGACGTTCCCGCATCCGCACCGACCGTCCCCCTCGACACCGATCTGCAGGCCAGGTCGAAGTCGTTGCGGCTCAAGCGTTCCGCCGCTGCGAAGGAACTGAACCTGGATCTGCGGACCGACCTCGACCGGCAGCGGTCGCAGCTGCTGCACCGGCTGCGACTGCTCGACGTGGACTGGGCGGAACCCGCCCGATCGACGGTGCGGTCGGCCGGCACGTTCCGGGAGACGTGGAAGCTGCGGTGGGAGCCGGAACTCGCGGTCGCCGTCGTCGAGGCGGCCCGCTGGGGAACCACCGTCGAGTCCGCCGCGGACACGGTGGTCCGGGACCGGGCCGCGCGACCGGACGTCACCCTCGGCGAGGTCACCGCACTGCTCGAACAGTCACTGCTCGCGGATCTGCGCGACGCCGTCACCGACCTGCTGGCCGCTGTGGACGCGGCCGCCGCCCTCGACCACGACGTCGCGCACCTGATGGCGGCCCTGCCCCCGCTGGTGCGGACGCTGCGCTACGGCGACGTGCGCGGCACCGACCTGTCCGCCCTCGACGCGGTGGTCGATGCGCTGCTGGTGCGGATCTGCGCGGGCCTGCCCGCCGCCGTCACCGGCCTCGACACCGACGCCGCGGACGCCCTGCGCGCCGCCCTCGACGACGTGCACGCCGCCGTGACACTGCGCGACGATCCGGCGTCCACGAGGCGCTGGCTGGGCACGCTCGAGACGCTGTCGCGGCGCGACGACGTCGACGGCCTGCTCACCGGCCGCACCGTGCGCCTGCTGCGCGACGTGGGCCGACTCGACACGGCCGCCACCACCGTCCGGGTGGGGCGGGCACTGTCGGCGGGTGTCGCCGCGGCCGCGAAGGCCCGCTGGATCGACGGGTTCGCCGGCGGCAGCGGCCTGCTGTTGGTCCACGACCGGGAACTGCTCGGGCTCGTCGACGCGTGGGTGTCCGGACTGCACGCCGACGAGTTCCTCGACGCACTGCCGGCGCTGCGACGCACGTTCGGCGGGTTCGGCCCGGCGGAACGCCGCACCCTCGGCGACATCGTCCGCGGCGGGACCCGTGCCGCCACCGGCGATCTCGCCCTCGACACCGACCGCGGCAGGCGGGCCCTCGCCGCCACCGCCCTGATCCTGGGGGTTCCGGCATGAGCACACCGGTCGACGACGAACGCCTGCGCCGCTGGCGACTGCTCCTCGGGGACGCCGCCGAGGAGTCGACGGGCACGCTGGCGTCGGCATCGGACACCGCGATGGACGCGGCCCTGTCCGCGCTGTACGACGACCGCGGGACCGTCGACGGGAAGACCGGGCGCTCCGCCGGGCTCGGCGGGTCGGCGCCGCGGGTGGCGCGCTGGCTCGGCGACATCCGCACCTACTTCCCGGTGTCGGTGGTGCAGGTGATGCAACGCGACGCGATGGACCGGCTCGGGCTCACCCAACTGCTGCTCGAGCCGGAACTGCTCGAGGCCGTCGAACCGGACGTGCACCTGGTGGGGACGCTGCTGAGCCTGAACCGGGTGATGCCCGAGGCCACCAAGGCGACGGCCCGGACGGTGGTGGAGACCGTCGTCCGGCAGCTCGAGGAACGCCTGGCCCGTGCCACCCGGTCCGCGGTGACCGGGGCCCTGAACCGGGCGTCCCGCACCACCAACCCGAAACTGCGGGACCTCGACTTCCACCGCACCATCCGCGCCAACCTGCAGCACTACCTGCCCGAGTACCGGACGGTGGTGCCGGAGAAGCTGATCGGCTACGGGCGCCGCTCGCAAGCCGTGCAGCGGGACGTGGTCCTCGCGATCGACCAGTCCGGGTCGATGGCGTCGAGCGTCGTGTACGCGTCCGTGTTCGGTGCGGTCCTCGCATCGATGCGGGCGCTGCGCACGTCACTGGTCGTGTTCGACACCGCGGTGGTCGACCTGACCGACAAACTGGCCGACCCGGTCGACGTGCTGTTCGGCACCCAACTCGGCGGCGGCACCGACATCAACCGGGCCATCGCCTACAGCCAGTCACTGATCACCCGACCCACCGACTCGCTGTTCGTGCTCATCTCCGACCTGTACGAGGGCGGGATCCGCGCCGAGATGCTGTCCCGCGTCGCCGCGATGCAGGCCGCCGGCGTCCAGGTGGTGGTGCTGCTGGCCCTGTCCGACGACGGCGCCCCCGCCTACGACCGCGACAACGCGGCCTCGCTTGCCGCACTGGGAGTTCCGGCGTTCGCCTGCACCCCGGACCGGTTCCCGGAACTCCTGGCACTCGCCCTCGAACGCGGCGATGTGGGTGCGTGGGCGCACCGCAGCGATCAGCGACTCGACCAGTCCTCGGAACCACGCTCGGTGCGTCCCTGATCGCTCGGCCAGTGAGGTTCCCCCCACACCGGCTCGGGCCGCGACGACGCGGCCCCGGCGAGTGGCCCCGGTTTCGGTGCGGCCCGTCGGCGAGGGATGCGTGCGCGAAGCCATATCGTCCAGTGCTCGAGCCGCTCGAGCTGCTCCCGTCGACGCGCTCGCCGTTGCGCCTGGCCCAGTGCCGCGTCCACACTGCCGAACAGACCGTTCACGTCGATCGGCGGCAGAACGACCCGATCGAGCAGCCCGTCCATCGACCTGAACTGCTCCGCCCCGGACAGCGCCAGCAGGCTGTCGACCCACGAATGCGATCGATCACCGAGGACCGTGTCCTGAAGCTTCTGCACATCGAGGCCCGTCACGCACCTCGACACCGACCCTAGATCCGGCACGTCGACGAACTGCACCGCCGGCGCGTCGAAGACCAGTACGATCTCACTCTCCTGCTCGTCGGTGCCGTGCTGGTTCGCTGCGATCAAACGGAACTGCCCGGACTGCCTCAGTTGCAGCTGTACGAAGTTACCCGCACCGATACCGAACGTACGGGTCTCGCCCCACGGGGTCTCGAGGGTCAGGGACCGGCGCCCCGTCACCTCCCATGAGATCTCGACTGTCTGCCCACGCATCCCCCGGATCGGGTTCACCACGAACGAGCCGATGGACGGTGGCCGTGACAACGCCTGCACTCGCCCGTGGAAGTACTGGTACCAGGCGTCCGCGGTCGGTCGAGCGGACACGTCCGACCCCAGTGCCGCTGCCACCATGCCGATTCCGGCGTCGTCGAGACGCCCGGTCAGCCCGGACAGCTTCTCGTCGACCGAAGCACCGGACGTGAGGATGTCGTGGAACAGAATCCCCATCTTGAACCGATCGGTGGCAGACGTCTGCGGAACTTGCCCGTGCCGACACTCGGGCGGCCGGGTTCCCGGCGCATGCGGTTGCTCGAACGTCGGTGACGATTCCACCCGCACCGACTCCACCCCGGTCAACATCGCCTGCGACGGCGCCGTGCAGTGCACCATCCCGACCTGATCGACAGCACCGACGACGACACCCCGAGCATGCAGGAAATCCACCACACGAGCGATACCCGCGCACACCGCCATGCGGGTACGTACGTCCGCTGCATCGACCACCGAGCCGGCACCCGCCCGTCTGGCACGGTCCGGTTCGACAAGCCAGTCCACGGTCCGCAACGTCGACACGGGGCCTGTGGACTGGACGATCGCACCCTCGACGAATCGATCAGGTATCGCGGTCGTCACGTATCCGACCGGCGCTCCTTCGTCCTCCACGATCGCCAACGGCCATGCCGCGAGGGAATCGAGCAGCCGCCGGTCACTGTCGGACAGTTTCCGGCGAAAATCGATGAGCGCCTCCAGATTCGCCACCGACCCCGAGCCCGCAACCTGCAGATCGTTGTATGCACATGCGGGTGTACCGGTGAGCGCTGCCGGTGTCCTGATCTCGTGGACCGTCCCGAACGGGCCCTGGTTCCACTCACGCACGAACGTCAACTGCGAACGGTCGATCGACACCGTCTGCCTTCCTCCACGGCCACCGCCGGCTCTACCCGACGGCATAGTTCACCTCCCCGATATGTGCGGTCAACCGATCCGACTCGGCCCACTCCCGCGCAGTGAAGTCGGCGCCGGTGACGACGTGTCCGAGAAGCGAATCGCACAACAGCCGAACAGGATCCGAATCGCTACCGTCGATCGCCACCGTGCGCGCGGCGTGCCACGCGGTATGCAGACGAGGCAGGCCCTCGGCCGCGTCGGACCCGATCGCGAACACGATCGTCACCCAGCCCGGACCCGACTCGTCCACTGGTGGGACACCGTCGTCTCCGGCACCGTCCACCAGGACGACCCGCACACCGTGTTCGGACACGACCGTCGGTCCCCCTGCGTCGGCGGCCCCGATACCCGCAAGCATCGTCTCCGGCTTGCCGAGGACCGTCACACCGTCTCGCGCACTGTCGACGACCGACTGCCGGCCGGCACCTTCGACGACAACCCTGAGCAGGCTCTCCAACCGTGGGCTGACCAGGAATTGGTCCCCCAGCCACCGGAGCACGGGCACGGCGGACCCCACTGCGGAACCGTCAGCGCCGGAATCCTTCAGCGGTAGGTGCAGTAACAGTACGAACCGTTCGATCGGTTCGACGTCGATCTCGAACTTCGTCATCTGCACAGCCGAGCCGCCGTCAATTGAAGGTCGTCCGGTCGACAGGAGCCGTCACACGGCCGTCGTCGGCACCCGACAGCCACACGGGGCCGACCGCCCCGGTAGGTGCCGATGTTCCCGTGGCGTGCGCCCGGTCACCGGGCTTCGCCAACCGGACGCCGGCGGGCGCGGTCGCCTCGTCCCGCAACGACCTCGACCACTCACGCATCCGCTCTGCGGACACCCGCTTGGCGTGCGCCGACCACTCCACGAGGGCTTCCTCGACCAGCTCTGCCTGATGCTCGACGACCGTGTCGTTGATCTTGAGGATCGTCGCGTGCTGCTGCTCGATCCGTGACTTCTCGGCGTCGAGTTCGGCCTGCCTGCGCAGATCGTCGACCTGCCTGCGCTTCTCGACTTCCTCGGTGGCCTCCCGCGCTTCCTCGGTGTCGAACTGTTCGACCGCGATGTCGTAGGAGGTGGGCGTCCCGAAGTTGGACATCACCTTGAACAGAACCGGGAGGATCTCCAAGCACATGAACAGCAGCATCACCATCAGATGGGCGTTGGCGGCGGTCGCGTTGCCCGCCGTCAGGTCACCGAGCGCCTTCAGCCGCGAGATGATGCCGGTGTTCGCCTGCTCCAGTTCCCAGCTGCTGTCCTGTGCGCTGCGGATCTGGTCGCGCAACTGGTCCACCTTGCGCTCCACGATCGGAAGCTCCACCTCCGCATCGGCGATGGCCTTCTTGCTCTCCTCGAGAAGAGAGCCTTCGATGCTGTGGACGTAATCGACCGACTCCTGCTGCTTCGCGGCGATCTCGCCTCGCGTGGCCTCGAAACGCTGCTCGGCGTCCGACGCCAGCCGTTTCTTCTCGACACACATCGCGGCGCAGCCCGCGACACCGGTTCCAGCCGTACCCTCTTCTTCCGCAACCGCACCGGCACGGAGTTCGTCCGCTTTCGCCTTCTCCGTGTCCGCCCGCGCCTCGAGCTTCTCGACATCGGCAGCGATCGCCTTGACCCGCGGGTTGGCCGACGGATCGGCGGTGGGACCGGTGTTGATCATGCTGCGGAGCTCGTACATCCGCGTCTCCGCGGTCGCCAGATCCTCGTTTGCCGTCGACTCGTTGATCGACGACCGCAGTTCCTCCTGCGCCACCAGGATGTTCTTGTTCAGCTGCGCCGAGATCTCGGTGTCGAACACCTTGAGCATCAGTGGAGTCGAGATGACCGCACCGATGACGAACGCCAGTGCCACTCGGGGCAGGGCCATCGCGATCGCACGCCAGCCCTTCTCCTTCGCGAGACCGATCACGAGCAGACGGTCCAGGTTGAGGATCGCCACACCCCACACCAAACCTGCCAGCACACAGACGAACCCACTCGCCACACCGGTGATCGACAACGCGTACGCCGCCGACATCGCCGCGAAACCTGCGGTCGTCAACAGGACCGCACCCATCGCGGTCTGCTTCGCAACCGATCCCGGAACGTGTTTCAGGACGTCCACGCGGGCGCCCGCGATGCGCGCGAGGAGGTAATTCATTTCGATCCTTTCGAGGGGCCGACGACCCGGGGCTGCGCGCGTCGCACAGCGGACTGCGGGGAATACAGTGCAACTGCGATCGGAATCCCGATGTACAGCAGTGCAATACAGAGCATCGTCGGCAGCGCTGTCGGCATCTGCCACAGCCGCAGATAGCCGACGACGGAATAACAGGGCTCCGACACGGCCGTTCCTACGACCCCTTGGATCCATTGACACGTCGTGTACGACGGTATCCCCGGGGACGGACCGTAGATCGACTCCGGAATCCCGGCCAGCAACAGTGGCTGCCCGGACGCCTCGGCCGCGACGAACGGTGTCGCCATGGCGTGTAGGTCCCCGCGGAAGAACACCTGCGCGACGGGTACCGAGAGGACAGCCGCCAGCAGCGCCAACCGCACGTACCACCACAGTTTCGGCTGCCGTACCGCCCGCACACCCGCATCAGGATCCGGCGGCACGAACCTCCGACGCACAGTGCGGAGAATCCGCCGGTACATCACGGCCCCCGCAACTCCTGCGAGGTATCCGAGCGGCCACCAGGTCACACTCGCTGCCGCCACCGCGGACACCACCGGCATCCCGGCGACGACCATCAGGCAGATATCGAAGGAATCCCCCAGGCGTCGCTGGAGACTCACCCACCGCGCTCCCCGGAACACGTCACGCACAGCGATGGTCCCTCCCAGGTAATCGGCCGACAGTCGGTGAACAGCAGGAGTGCCCGAACCTGTGCCGTACCGATAGAGACCCCCACGCCGAGTACAGCACTCTACCGGCTCGGCTTCGCCGGTCTTCCCGCACAGCCCCGCGGAACCGTCACGCCCGCGTTATGGTGCAGATCACCACGGCCGGCCGCGGGGGTCGACCCGGAGCGAAGGGGAGCAGCAGTGGATATTCAGGGAACCGCGGCACTGGTCACGGGGGCGGCGTCGGGACTCGGTGCCGCGACCGCGAAGCGTTTCGCCGATGCGGGTGCCACCGTGTTCGGGTTGGATCTGGCGCAGTCCATCGAGCGGGCCGGCGACAAGGTGCCCGCGGGGGTGACGTTCCTGCCCACCGATGTCACGAGCGAGTCCGAGGTGCAGGCGGCGATCGACACGATCGGCGGGTCGGGGGTGCCGCTGCGCACCGTCGTCAACTGTGCGGGTGTCGGCTGGGCGGGCCGGATCCTGTCGAAGAACGGGCCGCACGATCTGGAGTTGTTCCGCACCGTCATCACCGTCAACCTGCTGGGCACGTTCAACGTGATGCGGCTGGCCGCCGATGCGATGCAGCATCTTCCGACGGTGGACGATGCGGGCCAGCGTGGCGTCATCGTCAACACGGCGTCGGTGGCGGCGTTCGAGGGGCAGGTGGGGCAGATCGCGTACACCGCGTCCAAGGGCGGTGTGCACGCCATGACGATCACCGCGGCCCGCGATCTCGCGCAGGTCGGTATCCGTGTCAACACGATCGCCCCCGGCACCATCGACACCCCGATGCTCGCGGGCGTCACCGACGAGTACCGCAAGAACCTCGAGGCCGGGATCCCGTTCCCGTCACGCCTCGGCAAGCCGGACGAGTACGCCCAGCTGGCGCAGTTCCTCGTCGAGCACGACTACCTCAACGGCGAGACCATCCGCATGGACGGTGCCCTGCGCATGGCGCCGCGGTAGACACTCCGCTCGTCGATGCCCCGGCTCCCCGAGTCGGGGCGTCGTCGTCTGTGCGCCCCGGAACGCCCCGCCCTCCCGCGTTTTGCGCACTTGTCGCGACCCACACCCCCTGATCCCCCGCGCTAAGTGCGCGAAACGCGAGGAGCGCCACAGGATTCAGGCGATAAGTGCGCGAAACGCACCCCGAGCGTCGGGGGTCGGGGTGCGTTTCACGTGTTCAGATGTCGACTCGTCGAGTCGACGGAATCAGATGCCGAGCAGGCTGCCGAGCCCACCGAGCAGACCGGTAACCAGGCCGCCCAGGGTAACTCCGAGAGAACCGAGAAGCATGCGTATTCACCTCCCCAACAAACGTTTGACATGCAGGAACGGAAACACCATAACTTCCGGTTGGTTTACAACCCAAATTGCGAACTATGCCCGACTAGGGACGTAGGTCCCGAGCATGCGGGATCTCGTCGAGTGCACCGTCGCTCATCCACTCACGCAGCACCTTCGTCGCGTTGACGTCGTCCTCGTTGTACTCGAGCAGCCGCTGCCGCTGGGATACGTCGGGATCGCCGTCGTAGCCGACCGCCTCCCGGTACCAGCTCATCGACGCCTCGCCGCCGGCCTCGTCGTCGCGCCAGTGGAATCCGGCGATGGGTGCGATCTTCTTGAGTCCCTTGCCGTTCGGGCACACGAAGTTCTCCCCGACCGCCTGGTAGATGTCCACCCACTGCGGGCTGTCGATGAACTCGCGCACCTCGGCGACCGTCGGCACCCCCGCGGCACCGGCGAACCGGCGCGCCGACCCGAGCAGCCACTTGTCCTCCGCGGACCGCGAATAGCAGTAGGCGGCAAAGGTTTTCCCGGACGCTGCGGCAGCGGCGCGTTCGGTCATGAGCCATGTCCAGAACTCACCGAACGACCGGGCCTCGTCGCCGGTCGGCACCGGATCCCACGTCACGAACGGCCGGTAGGTCGACGTGCCGGCGACGTTGAGCAGCGTGCCCCACAGGTAGGCGCCGTGCTCCTGGTAGCTCTCCATGTCGACGTCCACCTCGACGTCGGCGCGGACGACGGTGACGGTGTCGTGGCGGCGCACCAGCGGGGTACCGGCGAGCCACGCCTGCGCGGTGACGACGGCGTCCGCGAAGGGGCCCTGCGGCCAGTCCTCGGGCGGGTCCCCCTCCCACGCGGCGAGCTGGTCGACGGTGGTCACCCCGTGCGCACGCAGCACGTCGGCGCGGGTGCCGGACGCCACCAACGACACGTCGTGCGCCTCCTCGAGTTCACCGTGGCACCGCGACCACCACGGGCAGGCGCGGCACTCCCCGATCTGCGACGGCACCGTCCCGAGGTCGCCGCGGGCGACGGCGATCCGGTCGGCGAAGCGTGCGTCGTACTCGTCGAGGACGGCCGTCAGATCGTGCACGAGGATGCAGTCGGCGCCGTAGCCGATCGCGCCGCCCACCTTGGACGGGCTCGCCTGGCCGTGCCGTTCGAGCATCCGGTACACGTGGGCGAGCCGGATCTGGTCACGCAGCTGGGCCCGCACCTTGCGGGTGGCGTCGAGCGCCGGTTCCCACGCGAACAGCCCGGACGTGGTCGCCCCGCTGCCCGGGTCGGTGACCTTGTGGTTGACGACGATGACGGGAATGTAGCCGCCGCGGTCGGCGTCGCGCAGCAGGATCTCGACGCGTCCGCGCCGTCCGGTGTCGCGTTCGTGCGGCAGCACCGCACCCCAGATCTTGTCGGCGCCGGCCCGGCACGCCGCGAGGGTGTCGCGGGCGCGCTGCGCGGCCGGTCCGTCGGGGGCGATCCGCACCCAGCCGTCGGGGTCGGCCTCCGTCAGCCGCACCCGCACCGACTCGCGTTGCGCGGCGGCCGCCTCCTGCCGTTGCTTGACGCCGGTGTTCTCCGGCGCGACGGCCAGCTGCTCGGGGAAGGCGGCATCGAGGTGGACCCGATGCCGGCACCGCGTCAGCGCACCCGGCTCGAGGAGTACGGGGGCAGGATCTCGGGGACCGTTCGGGGAACACACGATGTGCAAGATTATGTGCTCGCCTAGGGTTGAGCCGAAAGCGGCGATCGAAGCACCAGATGGAAGGGCCTTTCCGTGGGGTTGTTCAAGAAACGTAAGCGGCGCGCCACGCGCAAGGCCGAAGCGAAGGCGCTCAAGCACAAAGCCGCGCTCGAGGCCAAGCTCGGCGCCAAGAACGACCGCAGGAAGCATCGGACCGACGCGAAGGCGCAGAAGAAGGTCGACAAGGCGCAGATCGCGACGTTCGAGGCCCAGAAGAAGGCTGCCGACAAGGCTGCGCAGAAGGGTCTGACGGTGGCGCAGCTGCGCCGCTACCTCGGGGTGGCCCGGATGCTGGCGCCGGTCGTGGTGCCGATCGCGTACCGCGGTGCGACGGTGCTGCGCGCCCAGCTCGACGCCCAGCGGGCGCAGCGGATGGGGATCGCCGTCGACCAGCTCGGCGAGTACACCGGGCACGGCGCCAAGCTCAGCGCCCGGATCGCCGGCGCCGACAAGTCGGTCACCGAGATCGTCACTAAGCACCCGAACGACACCGAGACGCAGCAGTTCGCGACCGCGATCCGCGCCCGTCTGACGGACCTGGACACCGCGGTCCGGGCCGCCGAGCAGATGCCGCCGGCCCGCCGCAAGCAGGCGCATCACGCGATCGCGTCGGAACTCGACGGTGTCGAGGCCGACATCCTGGCCCGTCTCGGCGTCCGCTGACGCCCCTTCGCTCATGTCTGCCCGTCGCCCCGCCCCGACCGCCGCGCTCCGCGGTGGCGCGGTCGGGGCGACGGTCGCGTCGCTGGCCGTCGCCGCGCACGGTGTCGGCGGCGGTGGATGGCCCGACGCGACGGGGCTGACGCTGCTGCTGGCCGTCGCGGTCGCGGTCGGCGCGCTGACCGGTGGGGCGCCGGTGTTCGCGCGCAGCCGGTGGGCGCTGCTCGCGGCCCTCGCGGGTGGGCAGGCGGCCGGGCATCTCTCGTTGACGATCACGTCCGGCACCCACGCCCACGACGGTGTGCCCGCGACCGTGATGGTCGCCGCGCATGCCGTCGCCGCGCTGGTCTGCGCACTCCTGATCTCCACGGCGGAACGGCTGCACGGGCCGATCACCCGCGTCCTGCGGGCGGTGTTCGCACCGCCGACGCCCACTCCGCCGACGCCGTCACGGGTGCCGATCCCCTGGGATCCGCATCCGATCCGTCTTCCCGTGCTCGCATCCGGCTGGTCCCGGAGAGGTCCGCCGCAGGTCGCCTGACCTCGCGTTCCGGTACCTCCGCACAGGAAGACAACATGAAGAAAACGATTTCCCGCGTCCTGGCCACGGCAGGCGCGGCCGGTGGCGTCGTGCTGCTGGCCGCCGGTGTGGCGTCGGCGCACGTCTCGGTCGCCGCACCCGGCGCCGAGCAGGGCGGCTACTCCGTCCTCACCTTCCGCGTCCCCACCGAATCCGACACCGCCGGCACGACGGCGGTGACGGTGCAGTTGCCGAACCTGACGTCGGCGCGCACCGAGCCACTGCCGGGCTGGACGTCGACCGTCGTCAAGGACGAGACGTCGAAGACGGCGACCGCGGTGACGTGGACCGCGGACCCCGGCGTGAGCGTCGGCCCCGGCCAGTTCCAGCAGTTCGTGCTCTCCGCCGGGCCGCTGCCCGAACGCGAGCAGGTGGAGTTCCCCGCCACCCAGACGTACAGCGACGGCACCGTCGTGCAGTGGAATCAGCAGCCCGGACCGGACGGCAGCGAACCGGACAAGCCGGCCCCGTCGCTGGCCCTCGCCGCCGAGAGCACGACCACGGACGCAGCCACCGCAACTTCCGTGTCCACCGACACCACTGCCCGCTGGCTCGGCGGCATCGGCCTGGTGCTCGGCGCACTGGGCGCCGCACTGGGCCTGGGCGCGACGATGAGGAGCCGACGCTCATGACCCGACACACTCTCACCGGCCTGCGGGTCGTCGTGATCGGTTTCGTCGCGATGCTCGCCACGATGCTCGGGGTGGGGACGGCGGCCGCGCATTCCGCGGTGATCGGCAGCACCCCCGAGAACGGCGCCGAGATCGCGTCCGCCCCCGACCGGGTGAGCCTGCAGTTCAACGAGGCCCTGCAGGAGAAGTTCGCGTCGCTGACCGTCGTCGGACCGGACGGCAACCTGTGGGCCAAGGGTGAGCCGACGGTCGCGGGCGATGCGATCAGCGTGCCGCTCGAGGGTCTCGGCCCGGTCGGCGAGTACACGATCGCGTTCCGCGTCACGTCCGCCGACGGTCATCCCGTCAGCGGCACCCGCACGTTCACGCTCACGCAGGAGGGCACCGGCACGCCGGGCCCGAAGGCGGGCGGCCAGTCCTCGGACAGCGAATCCGGCGAGTCTGGCAGCAACCTGCTGATCTGGGTGTTCGTCGGTGTCGGTGTCGTGGTGTTCGCGGGCGGACTGTGGTTCGCGCTGCGCAAGCCGCGCAGCTGACTGCTCGGACGTCACGGGTGAGGACGGTGGGCATCGGCCGCGGATGGCTGGTGTCCGCCGTCCTCACTGCCTTTCTCGGGGTCGGTGTCGCCTGGCTGCTGGCCGATCCGTCGCCCGTGGCCTCCGTGCGGGTGCTCGCACTGGGGTGCGGTGCGACGGTGTTCGGGTCGGCCGGCTGGTTGTGGCTGCTGCGCGACGAACGACGGCCCGCCCTCGACGCCGGGACGGTATGGCGGACGACGGCGGCCGTCGCCGGGGCGTGGACGGTCACCGAGATCGTGCTGGTGGTGGTCGAGGCCGCCGAGATCGCGGGACGGCCGGTGGTCGCGGTGCCGCCGGGCACGGTCGTCGACTTCGTGCGGATCGTCGACACCGGACGGATCGGAGCGGCCACGATCGTGTGCACGACACTGGTGACCGGACTGGCGGTGGTGGCGTTCCGACGCGCACTGCCCTGGCCGGCCGGCCCGGTGCTGGCGGTGTCGGGGCTGGCACTGATCGCCCGCCCGGTCAGCGGGCACATGTCGCAGCAAGTGCTGGGATCTCTGCTGGACGCCGTCCACGTACTGGCGGCGGCCACCTGGTTCGGGATGCTGACCGCGCTCGCCCTGACCGCCCGGGGGCGCGGTGCGTGGGCGGCACTGTTGCCCCGCTATTCGACGGTCGCGTGGCGGTGCGTCGCGGTGCTCGCCGCGACCGGTGTCGTCAACGCCGCGGTCCGGCTCGGCGGCATCACACCCCTGATCGCCACCGGCTACGGGCGGGTGGTGCTCGCCAAGATCGCGGCACTCGCGGTCCTGCTCACGGCCGCTTGGTGGCTGCGCCGCACCTGGGTCGTCCCCGCGGCCGCACACCGGATGAGCGCAGACGCGTCCCTGCGCCGAGCGGTCGGCGAGGTCGCCGCCATGGCCGTCGCATTCGGACTCGCGGCGGGACTCGCGACGACGGGGTGAGGGGCTGCGGAGACCTTACACGCATCCCCACTACCTGCAAATACAAGCTAAAATACTAATTGATGTTTATGCTTGTATCCCTAGACGAGGGAGGCGTGAGCCGACTATGCACGAATCTTCTCCGGTTCTGTCGGCGGCGTTGACACTGCTTCGTCGCGTCGGTGTTCATGTCATCTCCGGGTCACTGAGCAAGCTGGAGTTAGCGACCCCCGATGGCCGGCATGCGACGGCCCTGGTCCTGGCACGGAGCCAGCCACCGACACCTCATCTGCTCACTGCGATGCTCAGCAAGCACCCGGAATCCCGAGTTCTCGTCGCGACTTCTCGGCTCACCCCGTACCTACACGATCTCGCCGTCGACGGGACCGTCGACATAGCCGTGATCGACGACGAGGTCGTGTTCCTCTCCGGTATCGCGTACCGTGCCCCGAACGCCGTCGGCAATATCCCTACCCCGAAGCAGCACCAGGCTCGCGGCCGTAGACCTTGGACGCGCTGGGCCGTCGAACGCCTGCTTCTGCTGTCCGAGCGGGCACTACCTCAGAAAGACATCGCCACCCGCCTCGGCGTCACGCAGCAGGCCGTGTCACTGGTACTGCAACGCAGCAGACACATACGCAAGACACCAGACGGATGGGTCGGTGATCCACGATCGGAACTACTCGACGGTTATCTGGCTGAGTATCCGGGGCCCGAAGGCGCCTCGACGTACTGGTACGAACTCGACCCGATCGCTCTTCAATCCACCACCGCATCCGAGTTCTGCGCCCGAACAGGGGTGGCGACACTACAAAGCGGTGACGTGGCCGCCGACGTATACGCGCCGTGGAGACTGCCCACACGGGCCGTCATCTACACCCGAACCTTCGTCGACCTCGCTCCGGCAGGATTCACTCCGGCAACCGAAGACTCGCACACCCTCGAGATCACGGTGCCCGCCGACACGACGCTCTGGCAGACGTCGACCCTCGTCGATATCGACGACAGGCCTACTGCCGTCGTCGATCCAGTCATCGCGCTGCACGACGTCGCACGCAGCACTGGCACCGACGTGGGTGAAGCAGTCGAGCATCTACGTACCGCAATCGAGGAGCGCACCTACCGTGCCTGAGGTTCACATCATCGCAGCATCGAACGCCGCCGACCTCGGCCTGCGGGCTCTAGCCGATCTTGCGACCGCAGTCGACGGTAACGATTACCGGATCGTCGGTGGCCACATGGTGCACATCCTCGGGCACATTTATCCCACGACCGAAGCCCTCGCCCGTGTCACTGTCGATGCCGATGACGGAATGGATGTCGCGGTCGCTGCCGGGCCCGGTCTGCACCGCCGACTCCTCGAGCGAGGCTATCGACAAGTCCACGGCAACCACTATCAGGCTCCGTCCGGATACGACACGCCCCTCGCTGTGGATCTCCTCGTGCCCAGTACCAGCGGTCGGCGCTGGGAGATGGTCGTGCACAACGGTCGCGGATTCGATGCTGTCCCCGGACTGCAATTGGCACTGAACTCCGCACCTTTGGACGTCACGGTCCACGCACACCTGACCACCGGGGAGATACAGGTCTTCGGCGTATCCGTTCCCGATGTCGAATCGGCTGTCGTTCTCAAAGCGCTCGCCTGGCGCAGTCGTCTCGCCGCAAAAGACATCGCCGACCTGTGTTCGTTGATGGCCATCGTGTTCGAGCACCGGGACACCATCACCGGATGGCGATTGGACACTGTCCGCAAGGGTTCACGAGGCGATGCCGCTCGCGCCCTCTACGAGCTGGTAGCGATGATCGACAGACTTCATCCGATAGACGGTACGACCATTGCGCCGGCCCGTCTGGCTGCCCTCATCCGTCGCCATGTCGCCGACCCGGACCACTGAGTATATTCGAAAAGACTTGGTACACAGACCGACTTCCCTATCCTCGACTTTCATGGACTCGACGAACTGGTGGTTCCAGGTCAGGCATGCGCTCGACACCCGCGGCCCGTTCCCTCGTCGCGGGCGTCCGCTGCGCGAGGCCGTGTCGGGCAGGCGAGTCCTGATCACGGGGGCGTCGTCGGGGATCGGGCGGGCCGCGGCGATCGAGCTGGGGGCAGCCGGGGCCACGGTGCTGCTCGTCGCCCGCCGCGAACCCGAGTTGCGTGCGGTCGCCGAGGAGATCACGGCGTCCGGCGGATCGGCGTTCGCGTACCCGTGCGACCTGAACGACGCGGACGCGTCGGACACGATGACCCGACGGGTCCAAGACGAACACGGCGGCGTCGACGTCCTCGTCAACAATGCGGGCCGCTCCATCCGCCGCACCCTCGACCGGTCCTACGACCGCACCCACGACTTCGAACGCACCATGACCCTCAACTATGTTGCGGCCGTGCGACTCATGCTCGCGGTGCTGCCGGGGATGCGGGAACGCCGCGACGGCCGAGTGGTCAACGTGCTGTCCGCGGCCAACCTGTTCGGCGGCCCCGGCTACGCCGCCTACGTGGCGTCGAAGGCCGCACTCGACGAGGTGTGCACGTCGTTCCAAGCCGAAACCCTCGGCGAGAACGTCACATTCACGTCGGTGTACATGCCGCTGGTGAGGACCGCGATGATCGCCCCCAACGAGGCGTACCGCGCCGCGGCCGCCCTCACCGCCGAGCAGGGCGGGCACGTGCTGTGCGACGCGATCGCCCGCCGCCCACGCCGTGTCGGCCCGCTCGCCGGGCGACTCACCCGCGTCCTCGACGCCGTCGCCGTCGACCGGGCCGACGTGCGGCGGCACCGCCTGTTCACGTCCGGGATCTGACGCCCGCCACCACAATCCCACTCACCACCGCGGCATGAGTTCGTCCTGCCGGTCGGCGACCATTTCCCGGATCGCCTGCAGGACGGTCGCGGCGGCGGGCCGGCGCAGACGCCGCGGGCCGAGGCAGGCACTGAACTCGAGGGTGACGTTCACGTCCGACGGCAGCACCCGCCGCAGCGTCGGCTCGCGTTCGGCGACGAACGCGGGCAACAGACCGATTCCGGCCCCGGCGAGCGTGGCCGCGGTCTGCGCCTGCACACTGGTCGATCCGAACGTCACCCGATGGCTGCCGGTAAGCCGAGTGAGGACATCCAGATCCTCGACCCGCAGCAGGCTTTCGATGTAGTAGACGAGGGAATGCTCGGCCAGTTCGTCGATCGTGGTGGGCAGACCGCGCTCGGCCCTGTACTCGTCGGACGCGTACAGGCCCATCCGGTAGTCGGTGAGCTTCTCCGCGCCGGGCCGTCCCGACACCGGCTCCCCCACCCCGATCTCGATGTCCGCGCCGGCACCGAACGCGCTGAGCCGGGTCTGCGTCACGATCTCCACCGTCAGATCCGAGTTGATGCGGTGCAGGTCGGCGAGCAGTGGCGCGACGAAACAGGATCCGAACGCCTCGGTGGTCGCGATCCGCACCAGCCCGGACAGTTGCCGCTCCCGTGGCGTCGTGCTCACCAGGTCCCGGACGTCGGTGAGGGCCGATTCGATCTGTTCGCACGACGCCAGCAGCCGATGCCCGAGGTCGGTGAGCTCGCAGCCCTGCACGCCGCGCACCAGGACCGGCGCGTGCAGTTCCGCCTCGAGCGCCGACATCCGCCGGGACACCGTCGCGTGGTTGAGGCCGAGGGCGGACGCGGCCCCGACCAGCGACCCGCAGCGGGCGATCTCCAGCAGCACCACCAGGTCGTCGGCGCGCACGCCCACTCCCCTTCCTGTGCAGTTCTGCACAACTCATGTACCGAAACAGGGCTTTTCCCAAACTGTAATCCAGGTCACTCTTGCCGTCATGGCCGCGGCAGATCCACAGCTCGGCACCGGACGGAAGGGCACCAGCATGAAGGTCGGTTGGATCGGTCTGGGCAACATGGGGTTGCCGATGGCCGCAAATCTGCACAGCGCAGGTCGCACCGCAGGTTTCACGGTCGTCGGGTTCGATCTCTCCCCCGACGCACGGGAAGCCGCATCCGCACAGGGTGTTCCGACCGCCGAGTCCGTGGCCGACGCCGCGACCGGCGCCGACGTGCTGTTCACGATGCTGCCCAAGGGCGAGCACGTGCGGTCGGTGCTGCTCGACGCCGGTGCGCTCGCCGTCGCCGCTCCGGGCGCACTGGTGGTCGACTGTTCCACGATCGGCACCGCCGACGCGGTCGCACTGTCGACGGCCGTCACCGGGGCGGGCCGACGCTTCCTCGACGCCCCGGTCTCCGGCGGCACCGCGGGCGCGCAGAACGCGACGCTGACGTTCATGGTCGGCGGCGCCGACGCCGACCTCGGCGCGGTCTGTCCGCTGCTGGACGCGATGGGGGCGCGCATCTTCCACGCCGGCGACACCGGCGCCGGGCAGAGCGCCAAGATGCTCAACAACATGATGCTCGCGATGAACATGCAGAGCACGTGCGAGGCGGCGGTGCTCGCGGAGCGTCTGGGAGTTGCGCCGAAGACCGTCATCGACATCGCGGGCGTGTCCACCGGCGACAGTTGGGCGCTGCGCCAGTACTACCCGGTCGGGGGCGCCGTCGAGTCGGCGCCGTCGAGTCGCGATTTCACCGGAGGGTTCGCCGTCACGTTGATGCGCAAGGATCTCGGTCTCGCCCTCGACGCGGCCACCGCGCACGGTGTCGACGCGGCCGCCACCGCGGAGGTGGCCCGCCGTCTGGACGTGCTGGCCGACAGCGGCTTCGGCGGCCTCGACTTCTCGGCGCTGATCCGTCTCGTCGACGGCACGGTAGGCGGGGACGCCCGATGACCGCGCAGCTGGTCGACCCGGCACCCAGCCCGGATCGAAAGACCGGGACTCCGGCCGGATTCCGTCGCATCGTCGCCGCGTCGATGGCCGGCACGGTCGCCGAGTGGTACGAGTTCTTCCTCTACGGCATGGCCGCCGCCCTCGTCTTCGGGGACGTGTTCTTCCACTCCACCGGCAATCCCCTCGACGGCGTGATCGCCGCCCTGCTGACATATGCGATCGGCTTCGTGGCCCGCCCGATCGGCGGCATCATATTCGGGCACTTCGGGGACAAGTTCGGCCGCAAGAAGCTGCTGCAGGTGTCGCTGCTGATGATCGGCGTGTCGACGTTCCTCATCGGCGCCATCCCGAGCTTCGCCACGATCGGGTACGCGGCCCCGATCATCCTGGTGCTGCTGCGCTTCCTGCAGGGCATCGCGATCGGCGGCGAATGGGGCGGCGCGGTGCTGCTGGTCGCCGAGCAGAGCCCCGACGACAAGCGCGGATTCTGGGCGAGCTTCCCGCAGGTGGGGGCGCCCCTCGGCAACGTCCTGGCCACGATCGTGCTGCTGGTGCTGTCCTTCGCGCTGCCCGAGGCCGCGTTCCTGTCGTGGGGGTGGCGGCTGGCGTTCTTCTTCTCCGCGTTCATCGTGCTGATCGGCTGGTTCATCCGCACCAAGGTCGAGGACTCGCCGATCTTCGCAGAGGCGAAACAGGAACAGCCGCAGGCGGAGAGCACGTGGCAAGCCGTCCGGCGCGTGTTCCGGGCACGGCCCCGCGAGGTGCTGACCGCGATGGGCGCCCGCGTCATCGAGAACATCCTCTACTACATGGTGGTCACGTTCTCGCTGACGTACCTGAAGGTGCAGTTGGGCATCGACACGTCGACGATCCTGCTGCTCATGCTGATCTCGCACATCGTGCACGCCGGCATGATCCTGGTGTTCGGGTGGATGTCCGACAAGGTCGGCCGTCGCCCCGTCTACCTCGTCGGCGCGGCCCTGGCCACCGTCTACTGCTTCGTGGCGTTCCCGTTGATGGACAGTCGCTCCGACGCTCTGATCCTGTGCGCCATCACGATCGGCCTGATCATCCACGCGATCATGTACGCGCCGCAGCCGGCACTGCTGTCCGAGATGTTCCCGACGCACATACGTTACATCGGCGTCTCCCTCGGCGCGCAGGTCACCGCGATCTTCGCCGGGTCGCTGGCCCCGGTGATCGCCACGATGCTGCTGCGCGCCTTCGATTCCTGGGTGCCGATCGCGATCTACGTCGCGGTCGCCGGACTGATCTCGATCGTCGCCGTCCTGTTCATGCGGGAGACGAAGGGCCTGTCGCTGTCGACCCTCGACGACGAGCACCGCGCCCGTTTCGGCACCTCCCTGTGACAACAGACCTCCGATTTCCCTTCTCGTACTGAAAGGTTCACTCATGCGCACGATTTCCCACTGGATCGACGGAGCTGCAGTCACCGGCCGCGACACGATCGACGTCCTCGACCCCGCAACCGACCGTCCGGTCGCCACCGTGCCGATGGCCGACGCCGCCACCGTCGACGCCGCGGTCGCCGCCGCTCGTGCCGCGTTCGACGGGTGGTCGGCGACGTCGCTGTCCAAGCGCGCCCAGGTGCTCTACCGTTTCCGGGAGCTGCTGCTGGCCAACCGGTCCGAGCTCGCCGCCCTCATCACCGAGGAGCACGGCAAGACCCTCGACGATGCCGTCGGGGAGATCTCCCGGGCCGCGGACTCGGTGGAACTCGCCTGCGGCGGACCGGCACTCGCACACGGCAGCACGTCACTGCAGACCGGGCCGAACATCGACACCAAGTCGGTCCTGCATCCGCTCGGCGTCTGCGTCGGCATCACCCCGTTCAACTTCCCCGCCATGATGGGCATGATGATGGTCTCCGTCGCGCTGGCGTCGGGCAACACGTTCGTATGGAAGCCCAGCGAACAGGATCCGAGCGTGTGCGTGCGGATCGCCGAACTCTTCCAGGAAGCCGGGCTGCCCGACGGCGTCCTCAACGTGCTCCACGGCCGCCAGGACTGCGCCGCACAGCTGATCGACTCCCCGGACACCGAGGCCGTCGCGTTCGTCGGCTCCAGCGCCGTCGCACATGCCGTCTACTCGCGGGCCGCCGCGGCCGGCAAGCGGGTGCAGGCGTTCGGCGGCGCCAAGAACCACATGATCGTCATGCCGGACGCCGACCTGGACGTCGTCGCCGACCAGCTCACGTCGTCGTGCTTCGGTGCGGCCGGTCAGCGCTGCATGGCGATCTCGGTGGCGGTCGTCGTCGGCGACGATGCCGAGCCGCTGCTCGGGAAGCTGAAGGCACGCGCCGAGCAGGTGCAGCTCGGCGCCGGGTCGACACCGGGCACCGAGGTGGGCCCCGTGGTCAACCGACAGTCGCAGGAACGCATCCGCGCCACCGTCAAGGAGGCGATCGCGGCCGGTGCCCGCGCCGTCGTCGACCGCAGCACCGAGGACGTCCCAGGCTTCGAGAGCGGCTACTTCGTCGGCCCGACGATCCTCGCCGACGTCGACACCGACTCCCCCGCCTACCGGGAGGAACTGTTCGGCCCGATCCTGGTGGTGCTGCGTGTCGACACCCTCGACGACGGCATCGAACTGATCCGCAACCACCGCTACGGCAACGGTGCGTCGATCTTCACGCGGGACGGGGCCGCTGCCAACGAGTTCGAGCGCCGCGCCTCGGCCGGCATGATCGGCGTCAACGTCGCGATCCCGGTCCCGGTGGCTGCGTACGCGGTGCAGGGATGGAAGGACTCCGCGTTCGGCGACACCGGCCTGAACAACGCGTCGTGGAGCTTCTACACCCGCCCCAAGTACGTCACGTCGCGCTGGGACAGCGTCACCGGAACGGACTTCGGTTTCCGTCCGAACTGACGATCCGACCGACATCCTGACGAACGACCGTTCGGGCGGGCGGCACCGATTCCGGTGCCGCCCGCCCGGCCCTGTACGCCGACCGTTTCCGGGCCTAGCCTCGAAGTACACAGATGTCGCACTTGGCCGAGGAGATGATCCGTCATGTCGACTTCATCAGGCATGTCCGTTACACCGGACCGGTCCCTGGAAACCCACCCCGACATCGCCGAACTGCGGGCCCGCTACGACGAGTTCGGGGAGGGCCCGGTGCCGCAGCTCGCCGAGGGGCTGATGGTGCTGGCCGGGCTGTACGCGGCGGCGTCGCCGTGGATCGTCGGGTTCGCCGGGCAGACCGCACTGGCAATGTGCAACGTGTTCGCGGGGCTCGCAATCAGCCTGCTCGCCGTCGGACACGCCACCACGTACGGCCGCACCCACGGCATCGCGTTCGTCGCCCCGCTGCTGGGGATCTGGCTGATCGCGTCGCCGTGGCTGGTCGCCGGGGTCACCACCACCGGCTCGGTGCTCTGGTCGAACATCGCGGTCGGCATCGTCGCGCTCGTGCTCGGCGCGGGCACGATGGGACTCGGCATGGCCCGCTGGGAGGAGAGCCGGCACAGGCGGCATCCGTCGTACTGACGCCGCCCATGTCGGTGCCCGTCAGCGCCCCGGCAGCAACTTCATCGCCTTGATGAACGGCGGCATCAGCGTGGCCCACACCTTGGCCGGAAGCCACCGCGGCCCACCGAGATTGACGACGCGGGTGGTGGCGACGGTCTGTGCCTCGGTGTACTTGAGCAGGCCCTCGGCGCCGTGCCGCCGGCCCACCCCGGAGACGCCCATGCCGCCCATCGGTGCGGCGGTGCTGCCCCACGTCGGACCGTAGCCCTCGTCGACGTTGACGGTGCCCGCCAGGATGCGGGCCGCGATGGCCTCGCCGTCGGCGTGGCCGGCGGCCCACACGCTCGCGTTGAGTCCGTACTCCGTGTCGTTGGCGCGGGCGATCGCCTCTTCGACGTCGGCGACCGGGTAGATCGACACGAGCGGGCCGAACGTCTCGTCGGCGTAGCACTCCATGTCCGCGGTGACGCCGGTCAGAACCGTCGGTTCGAAGAACAGCGGCCCGAGGTCGGGGCGGGCGCTGCCGCCGGCGACGACGGTGGCACCCTTGGCGACCGCGTCGGCGACATGCCCGGACACCGTCTTGACCTGCGCTTCGGAGACGAGGGAACCCATCTCGATCCCGAACTCGTAGCCGGGGGCGACGGTCATGTTCTGCACCCGCTCCCCGAACTGGCGGATGAACTCGGGGGCGATCTCCTCCTCGACGTAGATCCGTTCGACGGAGATGCACAGCTGTCCCGAGTTCGAGAAGCACGCACGTACCGCGGCGTCGGTGACCTTCCGCAGGTCCGCACCCTTCGTGACGATCATCGGGTTCTTGCCGCCCAGTTCCGCGGAGAACCCGATCAGCCGGCGTCCGGCCTGCTCGGCGAGGAGCCGTCCGGTGGCGGTGGACCCGGTGAACATCAGGTAGTCGGTGTTCTCCACGAGCGCGGTGCCCACCACCGAGCCGGGACCCGGCACGACCGCGAACAGTGCCCGCGGCAGCCCCGCCTGGTACAGCAGTTCGGCGCACGCGAGCGCACAGTACGGCGTCTGGCTGTCCGGTTTGATGACGACGGCGTTGCCGGCGAGCAGGGCGGCGATGGCGTCGGACACCGCGAGCGTCATGGGGTAGTTCCACGGCGAGATGACACCGACGACACCCTTCGGGTGGTGCCGGACGACGGTCTTCGTCAGGCCCGGCAGCATCCCCTGGACCCGGCTGGGACGCAGCAGCTTCGGCGCCAGCCGCGCGTAGTAGCGGGACGTCATCGCGATGTCGAGGACCTCCTCCTGCGCCGACGCCCGCGACTTGCCGGTCTCGGCCTGCGCCATGTCCATCAGCGCGTCCTTGTGCTCGAGGACGAGATCGCGGTAGCGGAGGAACACCTCGGCCCGCTCGGCCGGGGTGCGCTGCGCCCACGCCTGCTGCGCCGTCCGCGCCCGCTCGATCGCGGCGAGCGCGTCGGCCGCCGTGCCGACGGGAACGGTGGCGAGTTCGCGTCCGGTGAACGCCTCGACGACCGGGCGCGTCGGCCGGTCCGCGGCATCCGGGATGGCGATGAGAGCGGCGAGTCGGGCGAAAGTCGCCGCGGACGGTGCAGACATGATCGGGCCCCTACTGGTGAGTAGATTTCGAAGTGTCCCCAACCTACCCGGTCCGTGGCCGCCGTCACAGGTAACCCGGGAGCGAGACCCGGCCGTCAAAATTCCGTCAGGACCACGGGCATACGGTTGCCCACCGTTGAACGGACGAGCAATGCTTTGAACATGCGTTCAACGAGTACGGATCGACTCGATGCGGACCTCACCACCCGGGCCCGGATCCGCGACGCCGCGATCCGCGTCTTCGGGCACCAGGGATTCGCCGCCGGCATCCGCGCCGTCGCCGCCGACGCCGGCGTCTCCCCCGGACTCGTCAACCACCACTTCGGCTCCAAACAGGGCCTGCGCGCCGTCTGCGACGACCACGTCCTCGGCATCATCACCGCCGAGAAACGTGACATCCTCACCGCCCCCGGACCCGGCCCGATGCTCGCGTCCCTCGCCGAAATCGACCGCTACGCACCGCTCGTCGCCTACCTCGTGCGGTCCTTCCAGGCCGGCGGCGAACTCGCCGCCACCCTGCTCGAACACATGGTCGTCGCCGTCGAGACCTACCTCGACGCCGCCGTCACCGAAGGCCGTATCCGCCCCAGCCGCGACCCCGCCGCCCGCGCCCGCTACCTCACCATGAACAGCCTCGGCTCCACCCTCCTGTACCTGCAGATGCACAGCGACCCCGACGGCACCGTCGACTTCGCCGCGGTCCTCCGCACCATGACCGACGCGATCATGTTCCCCGCCCTCGAGGTGTTCACCGAGGGACTGTTCACCGACTCGACCCTGCTCGATGCCTACCCCCATCCCTCCTCCCGTTTCAGCTGAAGGGTCCCTTCGGTCGCTACAGGCGAACAAAGGGTCCCTTCAGCTGACAGGGGAACCACCCTCAGGAGTCACCATGACCACGATCATCGAAGTCGCGAAGCTGGAGAAGTCGTTCGGGTCGACGCGGGCGTTGGACGGGTTGGATCTGACGGTCGGGGAGGGTGAGGTGCACGGCTTCCTGGGGCCGAACGGTGCCGGGAAGTCGACGACGATCCGGGTGTTGCTGGGTCTGTTGCGTGCGGACGGGGGCGGTGTGTCGGTGTTCGGCCGCGACGCCTGGCACGACGCGGTGGATCTGCACCGGGAGGTCGCCTATGTGCCGGGTGATGTGACGTTGTGGCCGACGCTGACCGGTGGGGAGATCATCGATCTGCTGGCCCGGATGCGGGGTGGCCTGGACGAGCGGCGCCGCGCGGATCTGGTGGAGCGGTTCGATCTGGATCCGCGGAAGAAGGCCCGCTCGTATTCGAAGGGCAATCGGCAGAAGGTGGCGGTGGTGTCGGCGTTCTCGTCGAACGCGCGTCTGCTGCTGTTGGACGAGCCGACGTCCGGCCTGGATCCGTTGATGGAGAAGGTGTTCCGGGATTGTGTTGCGGAGGCGCACGGCCGGGGTGTGACGGTGTTGCTGTCGAGTCACATCCTCTCGGAGGTGGAGGCGCTGTGCCAGAACGTGACGCTCATCCGGGCGGGGCGTGCCGTCGAGAGCGGGTCGCTCGAGTCGATGCGGCACCTGAGTCGGACGTCGATCACCGCCGAACTCACCGGGGACCCCGGCGATCTCGGCCGGATCGTCGGCGTCGACGACGTGCGATTCGACGGGCGGACGCTGCACTGTCAGGTCGACGCCGACGCCCTCGGCGCCCTGGTCCGCACGCTCGGCGACACCGGGGTGCGGAGCCTGGTGAGCACCCCGCCGACACTCGAACAACTGTTCCTGCAGCACTACCAACTCGCCGAGGAGGTGCGGTCATGACTGCCGTCACCGCGACACGGTCGACCCGACCGGAAGCGGCCGCAGCCCCGTCACCGTTCACCGGGACCGGGCTGCTGCTGCGGCTGAATCTGCGCCGCGACCGGGTGATCCTGCCCGCGTGGTCGATCGTGCTCGGACTGCTGCCCCTGGTCTACGGCAAGGCGATCGCCGGCCTGTACACCACGGATGCGCAGCGGGCCGCGTTCGCGGCGTCGACGGCCGTCGTCAAGTCCGAGATCGCGCTCGTGGGGCCGATTTTCGGGTCGAGTGCGGGGGCACTGACGACGTGGCGCGCCGGGTATCTGTTCACGTTCCTGGCGATCGCCGCGATCCTCACCGTCGTCCGGCACACCCGGGCGGAGGAGGAGGCGGGGCGCACCGAACTGCTCGGGTCGACCGCGGCGGGCCGGTATGCCGGCCTGACCGCGGCGGTCCTCGCCGCGGGGATCGGGGTGGCCGCCGGCTCGCTGATCGGTGCCGCAGCGCTGGCGTCGCTCGGAATGGGAGGCGCGGGGGCGATCGCATACGGGTCCGCGGCGTTCGGTGCGGGCGCGGTGTTCATCGGGGTGGCCGCGGTGGCCGCCCAGGTGAGTACCGGGGCACGCACGGCCCGCGGTATCGGATTCGCGGTACTGGCCGCTGCGTTCGCGCTGCGGGCCGTCGGCGATGCCGGGTCCGGGATGCTGTCGTGGGTGTCGCCGATCGGATGGGCACAACAGGTGCGCCCGTTCGCCGACGAACGCTGGTGGGTGCTGCTGCTGCCCGCGGTCACCGCCGTCGCACTCGTCGCCGTCGCGTATTCACTTCTGGCGCACCGTGATCTCGGGTCCGGTCTCGTCGCCGAACGACGTGGACCGGCCCGATCCCCGGCGACACTGTCCGGGCCTACCGGTCTCGCGTGGCGGACGCAGCGTGGACCGATGCTCGCATGGACGATCGGCATGACGGTGTTCGCGCTCGTGATCGGCGGCGCCGCACACGGTGTCGGTGACCAACTCGGCGACAACGAGCTGATCCTGCAGGCCCTCGCCCGTCTCGGCGGGGCCCGCGCACTCGAGGACTCGTTCCTCGCAATGGGTTTCACCCTGCTCGGTCTCGCTGCCGGCGCCTACACCGTGTCGGCGACCCTGCAACTGCACGACGAGGAGGAGTCCGGGCGTGCGGAGAACGTGCTCGCGACCGCGATCGGGCGGCCACAGTGGGCACTGGGGCATCTGGTGTTCGCACTCACCGGGCCGGCCGTCGCCCTGACGGTCGCCGGACTGGTCACCGGTGTCGCGTACGGGATGTCGATCGGCGACATCAGCGCACAGGTCCCGCGCATGCTCGCCGCGGCGCTGGTGCAGTTGCCGGCGGTGTGGCTGCTGACAGGTGTCACCGTCGCACTGTTCGGCACGCTGCCGCGACTCGCGTCGGCGGCGTGGGCGGTATTCGCGGCGATACTCGCCCTGTACGTGTTCGGGATGGTCGCCGACCTGCCCGGGCCGGTACTCGACCTGGTGCCGTTCCTGCATCTGCCGCGACTGCCGGGCGGCGAATTCCAGTGGTCGCCGATCGTCTGGCTGCTGCTGATCGCGGCCGCACTCGTCGCCGTCGGACTGACCGCGGTGCGCCGCCGCGATCTCCGGTAGGCCACGACCGGGACACGGCGTCACGCTTTCGCGTCGGAACCGTGACGCCGTTTCCCGTTCGGCGGCATCGCCCGTTCCTAGACTCGGGGCATGTCTGCAACACGTGCGGCGGACGAGGCCGTGAACTGGTCCAGGATCGAGGAGCGGGCGTCGTCGGTGGCGCACCTGTTCGTCGAGCGGGTGGCGTCGACCCCGCGGGCGGAGGCCTTCCGTTTCCCCTACGGCGACAGCCCCGACGGCGGCTGGGCGAGTGTCACGTGGTCGGAGGTCGGGGACCGGGTCCGACGGCTCGCGGCCGGGCTGATCGCGCTCGGGGTCGAGCCCGAGCAGCGGGTCGCGGTCGCGTCGGCCACCCGGTACGAGTGGGTACTGGCCGATCTCGCGGTCATGTGTGCCGGCGCCGCGACCACCACCGTCTACCCGACCACGACCGCGTCCGACGTGGCATACATCGTCGCGAACTCCGGTAGCCGGGTCGTCTTCGCCGAGAACGACACTCAGCTCGCGAAACTCCGGGAGCATCGTGCCGACCTGCCGGACGTGCGGTACGTCGTCCTCGTCGACGGCACCGCGCCCGACGACGGCTGGGTGATCGGGTGGGACGACCTCGAGCAGCGCGGCGACCGGTTGCTCGCCGATCGACCGGACTGTGTCGCGGAGCGGATCGCCGGGATCGCATCCGACGACCTGGCGACGCTGATCTACACGTCCGGCACGACGGGCCGTCCGAAGGGAGTGCGGCTGACGCATGCGGCGTGGACGTACGAGGCGGCCGCGATCGACGCGGTCGGCATCCTCGACGCCGCCGACCTGCAATATCTGTGGCTGCCACTGTCCCACGTGTTCGGGAAGGTGCTGTTGACGCTGCCGCTGCAGATCGGGTTCGCGACGGCCGTCGACGGCCGCGTCGACCGGATCGTCGACAATCTCGCCGTGGTGCGGCCGACGTTCATGGGTGCGGCGCCCCGGATCTTCGAGAAGGCGCACGCCCGCATCGTCGGAACGGTGGAAGACGAAAGCGGCGTGAAGAAGCGGATCTTCGACTGGGCGATGCGGGTGGGGCGGGCGGTGTCGAAGGCGCGCCAGTCCGGGAAACCGGTGTCACGCCGGCTGTCCCTCGAGAATACGCTGGCGGACCGGTTGGTGTTCCGGACGATCCGGGAACGGTTCGGAGGCCGGTTGAAGTTCTTCATCTCCGGGTCGGCCGCACTGGATCGTGATGTAGCGCAATGGTTCGACGCGGTCGGCATCGTGATCCTCGAGGGCTACGGGCTGACCGAGACCAGCGCCGCGTCCCTCGTCAACCGCCCGTACGCATACCGGTTCGGCACCGTCGGCCGGCCCCTTCCCGGAACCGAGGTGGCGATCGCGGACGACGGCGAGATTCTCGTCCGGGGCCCCGGGGTGATGAGCGGCTACCACCACAATCCCGACGCGACCGCTGACGCTCTCGACACCGACGGCTGGTTCCGCACCGGCGACATCGGCACGATCGACACCGACGGCTTCCTGCGCATCACCGACCGCAAGAAGGACATGTTCAAGACGTCCAACGGCAAGTACGTGGCGCCGTCGGCGATCGCCGCCATGTTCAAGGGGTTGTGCCCGTATGCCGGGGAGATCATCGTGCACGGCGAGGGCAAGTCGTACTGCGTAGCCCTGATCAGCCTCGACGGGGAAGCGATCATCGAGTGGGCCGCCGAGAACGGCATGGCCGACCGTCCGCTGCGCGAGATCGCCTCGGCCGGAGCGACCGTCGCGATGATGAGCTCCTACGTCGACCGACTGAACGCCGGCCTGAACCGCTGGGAGCAGATCAAACGGTTCACGATCCTCGAACGCGAACTGAGCGTCGAGAACGGCGAGATCACCCCGAGCATGAAACTCAAACGCACGAAGGTGGTCGACCACTTCTCCGAGAAGATCAGCGAACTGTACGGCCCAGCAGGACCATCGCGGTAGCACGGGCGGCCCGACGGTCCGTCTTGCCGCCCGGACCGAGTTCGAGCCGGTCGACGGTGACGACGTACTCGGGCAGGTATTCGGCGGTCGTGCCCCGCGACCGCAGCCACGCGGCGAGCGCGCCGGTATCGAGGGTGTCGTTGTCCGCGAGAACCACGACGGCACACACGCGTTCACCGAAGATCTCGTCGGGCACCCCGACGACCGCGACATCCGACACCGCCGGATGGCCGTGGACGAGGTCCTCGATCTCCACGACGGAAATGTTCTTCCCGCCCCGGATGACGAAGTCCGCCGTGCGGCCCACCACCCGCAACCGGCCGGCGCCGTCGATCTCCACCACATCACCGAGCAGCATCGCGCCGTCGTCGGTGTACAGCTCGGCGTTCGCCGCCGGGTCGTCCCAGTATCCGGCGGACACCAGGGGACCCGATACCGCCGGCTGTCCACGACGGAGCCCGCCGGTGCACGGTGTCCCGGTATCGTCGAGCACCCGTACCCGCATCGACTCGAGCAGGTGCCCGCACGTGCGCAGCCGGGTGTCTACATCGTCGGCCAGGGTCGTGCGGCTCACCCCGCCCGCCTCGTTCGACCCGTAGAACTGCAGGACGGTGGCACCGGTCCGTTCCTCGAACTCGCGGGCCGCGTCGTACGGGACGGGCTCACCACCGGTGTACAGGATCCTCAGGCTCGACAAGTCACGATGTCGGGCCGCATCGGACCGCAACAACATCTTGAACTGGGTACTGACACAACACAGCACGGTCACCCGTTCGCGTTCGATGAGCATCGCGGTCTCGTCCACGTCGAATCGCGCGGTCACCACGGTCGGGACCCCGAGCAGTGCCGGCAGGAAGTGCGCCGACCACAACCCGAACCCGAACGGTGCCGGCACCACCGAGCAGATGACGTCGCCAGGCCCGATGTCGGCGCCCCACATCGCCTCCCGGGCGAACTCCACCCACTTGCGTTCGGTGTGCGCCACCACCTTCGGCAACCCGGTGGTGCCGGACGTCGAATTGAGCAGTGTCACATCCGATGTGGTGAATGTGCCGGTGGCACCGACATCACCCGCACTGCCGAGATGCTGCCGGACCACCGACCCGCTGCTCTCGTCGACGATCACCACTTCAGTCGGGGACACGTCGTACCCGCGTAGTTCGTCGACGAGTTCCTGCCATGTACGGCCCCGAATCGATGCCGCGGTCACCAGAACCGTGGCATCGGTGCGGCGCATGATGTGCGAGATCTCCCGCACCCCCGACCGCACCCCGATGGCAGTCGCGATCCGGCCGGCCCGGAAACATCCACACAGCGCCGCATGCACACCCGCAGTGTCCGGCAGCAGTACCGCCACCCGGTCACCCGGACCTGCTGCCGTCCACCGCAACTCGACGGCGACAGCATCGGCCAGCTCGTCGTATCCACGCCACGTGGTCGTGCCGGCACTGCCGACGAATGCCGGACGCTCCGGGATCCGTCGCGCCCACGCCCGCACCACATCACTGACGGAAACGTCGGCGTAGGACTCGGGTGCGGTCGCGAAGGTACCGGGGGTGAGGAAGTCGGGCGTCGTGTCACTGTCGATTGTCATGGTCACCTCACTCGTGTGCTGCGGCATCGATGATCGCCTCGGTGATACCCATCGATCGGCGATATGCCTTGTCCAGTTCGTCGGCGCTCGCGCACTCCGCGGCGATCCGCCCTCGCTGCATCACATACCCACGGTCCACAATCGATTTCAGTGCCGTGAGCGATGGTTCAGCGATCAGGACGGCCACGCCCGATGCGGCCAGTTCGCGGACGGTCTCGCGGAGGCCGGCGACGATCTTCGGGGCGAGGCCGGTGGTCATCTCATCCAGAAGTAGTACCTGCGGATCAGCGAGCAACGCTCGTGCCAGGACGAGCATCTGCTGTTCACCACCGCTGAGAACACCCGCGAATCGACCGGCACGTTCCCGGAGGACCGGGAATCGGTCCATCGCGGTATCGACCGAGGACTTCGGGAGGCCGAGCAGATCGGCTCCGACCATCAAGTTCTCGGCAACCGACATCTTCATGAACAACTGGCGCCCCTGCGGGACGTAGGCGAATCCTCGTCGACCCCGAGACATCGCCGACTCTCCACTGATGTCCACGTCGTCGAGGCGAACGGTCCCCGTCGCCTTGATCGCGCCGTACACCCCGGAGAAGAGGCTGCTTTTCCCAGCCCCGTTTGGACCGACAATAGCTGTCACACAACATGGTTCGACGGTTATCGACACCGAGGAGACAGCCATCGCGGAACCGTACCGAACCGTCAGATCACGTACCTGCAACATTGCGTCACACCTCTTCCCCGAAGTACACCTCACGCATAGCCGGACTGCTCATGCACGCGTCCGGAGGTCCTTCGAACGCAACCTCGCCGAAGTTCAGCAGTACGACGCTCGTCGCGAGTTCACGAATCAGATCGACGTTGTGGTCGACGAGGACGACCCCGTTACCGCCCTCCTGGATGGTGCGGACGGCACCGGTGATCGCCTCGATACTCTCCGGGTCACCGCTGGCGAACGGCTCGTCGAGAAGAAGGACTGCCGGCTCGCTCGCCATGGCACGAGCCACCTCGACCAGGCGTCGGGTACCGAGGCTCATGTCGCCACACGGTGCCGTCCCATCGTCGATTCCGTACCGGGCAGCAACCTTCGCCGCCCGGTCGATCGCAGAATCCGGTCGTTGGAACAGACCCAGCCATGCCCATTTCCACGCGGCCGGGAACGACCCGATCGAGCGACCGTACAGTCCGGGCACGATGTTCTCGAAGGCGGTCAACTCCAAGGCCACCTGTGGATGCTGGAACGTCCTTGCCAGTCCCTGCCGCGCACGGCGTTCTGCCGGCCCGGTCAAGGTACGTCCGAGAAGGCGAACCTCCCCCGCGTCGGCCCGCTGGGTACCGAAGATGATGTCGATCAGAGTCGTCTTGCCGGCACCGTTCGGGCCGACGAGGGCTACGACCTCCCCGGGTCCGACGGTGAACGAAACATTCTGGACGGCTTTGACACCGCCGTAGGACTTCGACAGGCCACACACCTCGAGCAGCGGTGCCGAAACTGTAGGAACCGTCATGAGTTTCCCTCTTCTCCGATCGGAGTCTCCCGCCGCGACGCGACCATGGAACGCAGTCGGGTCCAGCACCATTGCGCATACCCGATCAAGCCGCCCGGAGCAACGATGATGATCAGCAGCACGGCCAACGCAAGGAGGAGTTCACCGCTGCCCCTGTAGCCGGGCATGTTCAGCGTCACCGCAACGACCACGACCGCTCCCAGCGGTGCGCCCCACGCCGTCGCGCGTCCACCGATGATCGGCATGAAGATCGCCAGGAAGACGAGATTGAGGGTGAGTGTCTCCGGGGTCACCGCCTGTACCGAACCGACGAAGAGCGATCCACCGAACGCCGCGATCGCAGCACCGATCCCGAGCGCGACCATCCGCAGATGCGCCGGTTTCACACCACCGACACGGACTGCGTCGTCACTCTCCCGTGAGGCCTGCAAGGTGATGCCCCACACGGATTTCCGCAACCGGTCGACCAGAACCGCGATCACGCACACGAACACTACGGCCGCGGCGACGAGGATCGACCCGGATGGTTCCCAGCCGAACACCGACACCGGGGGAATCCGGGTGATCCCACCGGCACCACCGGTGATCGAGCGCGCGTCGATGACCCAGTATTTGAAGGCGATGCTGAAGAGCAGGGTGACCGCGGCAAGATAGAAGCCGGACAGACGCTGGGTGACCAACCCCAGCAACAGCGCAACCATCGCCGCGACGATCGCGCCGGCGATCCATCCCCACCACATCGACCAGTCGGTGTGTTTGACGACAAGGGCCACCGCGTACGCGCCGATCGCAGCGTAGGCACTGTAGGCCATGGACATCGATCCGGCGAGCACGAACGGCACGTACATGCCCAGCGCCACCAGCCCGTACATCGCGGCGAGGAACACGAGGTCCTGACGGTACAGGCTCGGCCCCACCCAGATCAGAACTGCCGCAACCACGACCACGGTGACGGCCAGTTCCCGCGTGGTACGCCTACCTCGACGGCCGCGTTGTTGCGTCTGAGGAGGATCGAGTACGCCTTTATCCATCGAAACAGCCATCACACACGCACCTTTCGAGTGATCAGGCCTTCCGGTCGGAAGGCGAAGAACACGAGCGCGATGACCAGGATCGCGGTCTGTGCCGCACTTGCGCCGAAGTAGTAGGGGGCGAAAACCTGCGCGAATCCGAGCACCAGGCCACCCACGAGAGGCGCCCATGCTCGACCGGTTCCCCCGATCACTAAGGCGAGGAAGGCGGTGAGTGTCCACGACAGGCCACTGGTGAACTGGACACCGGACTTGGGTGCGAACAGTATTCCGGCCACCGCTGCGATGATGCCCGCAACCACGAAGGCCACCACCCGAATCCGCGATACGGGCAGGCCGAGAATCCTGGCAGCTTCCGGATTGTCCCCGACCGCACGTAACAGTCGACCCGCAGCTGAGGAATGCAGCCACCAGGTCGTCGCGGCGAACACGATCACCGACCCCACCACCAGGGTCACCGTCGTACCACTCACGGTCACCCCGGACACCTCGAACGGTCCGATGTCGAACAGGCTGACGCCGGGCAGCGGAGTTCGCCCGAAGACGGTGCCCGCCAACTGCTGTACCGCGAAGAGCACCGCAGTAACGGCTACGAGTGCGGGTAGTTCACCACGCCCGGATCGGCGTTGCACCGGCCGGACGACCAACAGTTCGGTGGCGAGCGACAGAACCACGGCCAGAGCGACACCAGCGGCAACAGCGATCCACAAGCCGGCGCCCTGCTCGACGACGAGCCAACTCGTTGCGATCGCCGCTACCATCGCGTACGGCCCCATCGCGAAGTTGAAGAAATCGGTACCGATCACGACGAGATACATCGCCAACGCGATGAGCGCGAAGAACGCGCCGATCTCGACGGCCGCTATCCACAGTTGTGCATTGTTCACTGGACCTCCCCTGCGCACGGCGGTTGGTAGGAACTCCACGGACCCTGCGGGGTGTTCTCCGGACCGAACTCCATCAGAACGAGTCCGCACAGGCTGTCCGCCGCAAGATGATCGGTGGGGCCGTACGACAGGGTCAGTGCCGACTGCCCGAACGACGCCGGCAAATCTCGGACGTTCTCGAGCGCGTCGCGCACCGCCGCACGATCGTGGGGATCGTCCACGGAGCCGAGTGCCGTCTGCAGAAGGCGGACCGTGTCGAGCGCCTGCGCGTCGTATGCGGTGGGCTCGTACTCCGGGCCCTTCACCGACTTCACGAGCTCGGCAAGTTCACCGGTTCGTGGATTCTCGTTCGTCAGGCTCCCCATGAACACCATTCCGTCCAGGGCACCCCGGTCGGCGAGCGCCCACGACTTGGGCTGATTACCGATGGACGCCAACGAGAACCGCGGCAGGTTCGGGGCCAGCTTGTGCAAGGTGTCGTGGGCGAGGACCTCGACGTGCCCACCGACGCTGGCCACCAGAACGGCGTCCGGCTTCGTCTCGAGCAGTCGCGACACCTGCGCGGTCAGATCGGCGGCGTCGACGTCGACCTTCTCCGTGGTGGTGATGTCGACGCAGTCGCGCAGCGGCGGCGCGAGCGTCGCCATGACCCCGTCGATCGCGGCGCTGGAATCGGCCAGAACCGCGATCGTGCGGTACTTCTCGGCAGTGAACGCCCCGCAGTAGACCTCGGCGTACTGCGACAGCGAATTCGCGACCATGAACGAGTACTGCTCGTCCGGAGCCTTGGCGAAACTGTCCACCAGTACGTTCGGTGAGATGCCGGGGATTCCGGAGCGTTGCAGTACCGACTTCGCCTGCATCACCGACCCACTGCCGGTCGCGAGAATGACGGCACTGGCACCTTTGTCGATCATGCGACGGATCACCGACGGCGTCTTCGTCGGATCGCTCTCGTCGTTGCCGACTTCGAGGACGATCCGCCGACCGTTCACACCGCCGTTCGCATTGATGTCGGCCACGGCCGCCCGGACGGTGTCGCCCACGATGACGCTGTACGAGGCACCCGGTCCGGTCGAATCCTCGTCCATACCGATGACGATCGTGTCCGGGGCCGGTTCCGAGACCGCCGAGCATCCTGTGACGAGAACTGCTGCCGCCGTCAATATTCCGAGCTGTACACCACGCTTCTTCCGCATACTCGACCTTTCGAAAGGCAGTACATGGGTGGGTTATCGGTACTTCCGCAACTCCTGTCGCGCCACACTGCGGATGTGGACCTCGTCGGGGCCGTCGGCGATGCCGAGGATGCGGGCGCTGGCCCACATGCGGGCGATGGGGTAGTCGTCGGTGACGCCGCCGCCGCCGTGGCATTGGATGGCCCGGTTGAGGACGGAGCGGGCGACGCGGGGGCCGATGACCTTGACGGCGGCGATCTCGATCTGTGCGCCCTTCGCGCCGACCTTGTCGATCATCCACGCGGTTTTGAGGACGAGGAGTCGGGCCTGTTCGATCTCCATGCGGGACTCGGCGATCCAGGTGCGGATCACGCCCTGGTCGGAGAGCGGTCCGTCGAAGGCGTTGCGGCTCATGACGCGTCGTACCATCAGTTCGAGGCCACGTTCGGCCATGCCGATGCAGCGCATCGCGTGGTGGATGCGGCCGGGGCCGAGGCGGGCCTGCGCGATCGCGAAGCCGTCGCCCTCGCCGGCGAGCATGTTGGTGACCGGAACCCGGACGTCGGTGTACTGGATCTCGGCGTGCCCCTGCTGGTCGTGGTAGCCGAAGATCGGTAGCGAGCGGACGATGTCGACGCCGGGGGTGTCGACGGGGACGAGGATCATCGACTGCTGGCGGTAGGGCGCGGCATCGGGGTCGGTCTTGCCCATGACGACGAGGATTTCGCAGCGCGGGTCGGCGGCGCCGGTGGTCCACCATTTGCGGCCGTTGATGACGTACTCGTCGCCGTCTCGGACGATGGAGGTGGAGATGTTGCGGGCGTCGGACGATGCGACATCGGGTTCGGTCATGGAGAAGCCGGAGCGGATCTTTCCGTCCAGCAACGGGTCGAGCCAGCGCTGTTTCTGGCCGTCGGTGCCGAACATGTGCAGGATCTCCATGTTCCCGGTGGACGGCGCCGAACAGTTGAGGGCCTCCGGCGCGATGTACGGCGACCGTCCGGTGACCTCCGCGATGTGCGCGTAGTCGAGGTGGGTGAGCCCGGACAGGGCGGGCAGGAACAGATTCCACATGCCCTGCCGGCGGGCTTCGGCCTTGAGATCTTCGACGACGGGCGGCAGCACGTGGCTGTGCGGACCGGACGCCTCGAGTTGCTGCGCGTACACCGGTTCGGCCGGGTACACGTGCTCGTCCATGAACGCCTCGAGGCGTTCGATGATGTCCCGGGCTTCCGGGCTGGGTGCCAGATCCATCACTGGTTCCTTCCGCTGGTGAGAATGACCTTGCCGCGGGCCTTGCGGTTCATCACCACGTCCAGGGCTGCCGACGCCTCCGTGAGGGGGTAGGTGCCGTCGACGTGCGGGTGCAGCGCGCCGCGGTCGTACCAGTCGAACAGGCTGCGCATGTTCTCCGCGTTGCGGTCCGGGTGGCGCCGCGCCCACGCCCCCCACAGCACACCGTGGACGGAGCCTTCGGTGACGAGCAGTCGGTTCAGTCCCACTTTCGGGATGTCCCCGGACGCGTAGCCGACGGTGAGATACCGTCCACCCCACCTCAATGCACGCACCGCGGTCTGCGCGTGGTCGCCGCCGACGGGGTCGTACACGACGTCGACACCGCCGGGCGCCAGTTCCGCCAGACGGGTCCGCAGATCCTCGGCGGTGTAGTCGATCACCTCGTCGGCGCCGTGTTCGCGGCACAGTGTCAGCTTGTCGGTGCTCGATGCGGCCGCGATCACCCTCGCCCCCAGTGCTTTTCCGATCTCGACGGCCGTGAGGCCGACCCCGCCGGACGCACCGAGCACCAGCAGGGTCTCCCCCGCCGCCAGGCCGGCCCGGTCGACGAGACCGTGGTACGACGTGCCGTAGGTGACGGCGAAGCCGGCGGCGTCGACGTACGACATGGAGTCGGGGATGGGGAACACCATCGTCGCGGGGACGGCCACGAGTTCGGCGTAGCCGCCCATGCCGCAGAATGCGAGGACCCGTGCCCCGGACTCGATTCCGGTGACGTTCGCCCCGACCGCACGGACCACACCGGCGGCCTCGGATCCGGGTACGAACGGCAGGGCCGGTTTGGTCTGGTAGTTGCCGGACACGATGAGTCCGTCGGGGAAGTTCACCCCGGACGCACACACCTCGACGAGCACGTCGTCGACACCTACCTCCGGGTCGTCCATCTCGGTGTACCGCAGCACCTCCGGGGTACCGAGCACCTCGCACAGTTGGGCCTTCACGCGCCGGCTCCCGTCACGAACGTCGCCCACGCCTTGACCGCGAGTCCCCCGGTTTGCCGGGCACAGTCGAGTTCGAGGTCGACCTTGGCGGTGCCGTCGGCGTCCCGGTACTCGCGCAGGATCGTCGCCGAGCAGGTGAGCACGTCGTCGGGCCACACCTGTTCGAGGAACCGGACCCGGAACGACCGGATATTCTCGGCCCCGAGCCAGTCGGTGGCGTAGGCGGCGAGCAGACCGGCCTGGTACATGCCCACCGAGAACGGGCTCCGGTAGCCGGCGGCCTCCGCGAACGTCTGGTCGTGGTGGATCGGGTTCATGTCTCCCGACGCCCCCTGATAGCGGACGAAGTCGGTGCGGGTGACGGGTCCGACAGTCCGGGGCGCGGGTACCTGCAGCATCACGGTCATGCCTCCTCCGTTGCGGGACGGGCGGTTTCGACGCCGGTCATGGTGGCGCGGGCCACCAGGGTGCCGGTGTCGTCCACGAAATCGGTGACCATGACCGCGAACGTCATCTCGCCGCCGCGGCGTCCCTGCTTGGTGTAGACGTCGGCGATGCGGGACGTGCACCGCAGCCGGGTGCCGGCCTTCGGCGGCGGGCCGAAGAACTCGTACTGCTGCTCGGCGTGCAGGCCTCGCTTCTGGTCGAGTTCGACGGCCTTCCACGGGTTTCCCTCGGGCGGCTGCCAGTGCAGGGTGGTAGTGAGGAATGTCGGCGGGGACACCGCATCCTCCCGCTCGAGGTAGTCGGGGTTGGACGATCCGGTGGCCCTTGCGAACTCACGGATCTTGCCGCGCTCGACATCGAGATCGAAGGGGATACCCTCGACTCCGACGGCGTCTGCGTTTGCCATGGTTGCTCCTGCTCGTGATCCGGTGCGGCTCAGACGAGTCCGCTCATCTCGTGGACGAGTTCGTCGACGGTCCAGCGGGCGCCCTTGTCGATGGTCTTGCCGTACTGCCAGCCGAGGAACTGGCGGATCTCGCCGCCCTTGGCGTAGAACACCGATCCGTTGGCCGGGCACGCCTCGGTGAGCAGGTAGGCGACGACCGGGGATACGTTGCCGGGGTGGTAGACGTCGAACGTGTCCGGGTCGGCCGGCTTCGCGACCATCTCCTTGATGCCGGGCACGTTCTCGGTCATCCGGGTGCGGGCGACCGGAGTGATGGCGTTGGCCCGCACCCCGTACCGGTCGAGTTCCTGCGCGAGAATGACGGTGAGCGAAGCGATTCCGGCCTTGGCGGCACCGTAGTTGCTCTGCCCGACGGCACCGAGGAGCCCGGACGTGCTGGACACGTTCACGATCGACGCCTTCACCGTGTCACCTGCCTTGGAGCGGTCCCGCCAGTGCGCACCGAACACCCGGCACGGGGCGAACGTGCCGCGCAGCTGTCCGGTGATGACGTCGTCCCACTCGTCCTCGCTCATGTTGACGAACATGCGGTCCCGCAGGACGCCGGCGTTGTTGACGAGTCCGTCGACGCGACCGAACGTGTCGAGGGCGAGGTCCAGCAGTTCCTGGGCTCCGGCGATCGTGGTGACGTCGGCGCTGCTGGCAACGGCCTGCCCTCCGGCGGCGGTGATCTCGGCGGCGACCGCGGCGGCCAGGGACGGGTCGGTGCCGGCACCGTCCGGGCCTGCACCGTTGTCGTCGACGACGACCTTCGCGCCCTCGGCGGCGGCGAGCAGCGTGTGTTCGCGTCCGATGCCGCGGCCCGCTCCGGTCACGACGATCACGCGATCCTGCAACTGGTTCATGACTGTGTCTCCTTGCTGCCCAAAGGGGATGGTGGCGGGTACTAGCGCGGTCCGGTCAGGCGGTTCAGGGCCGTCTCGGCCTCCGCGACGATGCGGTCGATCAGTTCGGCGCAACTGGGGACGTCGTCGATGAGGCCGACGACCTGCCCGGTGGCCATGACGCCGACGTCCGCGTTGCCGTCGACGAGGGCGGAGCGGTACAGCATGGGGGCGTTGGCGGCCATGACCACCTGTCGCCAGCCGAGGTCGTGGCTCTTCTTCATCTCCAGGCCCTCGCGGATCATGTCCTTCCACGGGGTGCCCGAGAGGCGCTGGAACGCGACGGCGTTCCGGACCGCGCGCAGCATGCGCTGCGGTCCACGGGTGGATTCGAGCTGGTCGATGGTGCCGGCGCGCAGTACCCGCTGCGGGACGCCGTCGATCTCGAGGGTGACGACGGTGTCGTTCACCGACTTCGACAGGTACACGTCCTTGACCTGCTGCGCGACCGGGGAGTCGCTGGTGAGCATGAAGCGGGTGCCCATCGCGATGCCGTCGGCGCCGTACGCGAGCGCGGAGACCAGGCCGCGGCCGTCGAAGTAGCCGCCGGCGGCGATCACCGGGATGTCGACGGCGTCGACGACCTGCGGCAGCAGCAGGCTGGTGGGGACGGCGCCGGTGTGGCCGCCGCCCTCCCCGCCCTGCACGACGACCGCGTCGACACCCCATTCGGCGACCTTCTCGGCGTGCCGGCGGGCCCCGATCGACGGCACCACCACCAGTCCGGCGTCCTTGAGTTTCGCGATCAGATCCCGTTTGGGGGCCAGTGCGAACGACGCCACCTTCACCCCGGACCGGATCATCAGGTCGAGCCGCCGGTCGACGTCCTCCTGGTTGGCACGCACGTTCACCCCGAACGGGGCATCGGTGCGGTCCTTGACGTAGTCGATCGCCTGCTCGAGTTCCTCGTAGGTGAGCATGCCGCCCGCGATGATGCCGAGCCCGCCGGCCGCCGCGGTGGCGGCGGTGAGCTTCGCATCGGAGACGTAGCCCATGCCGGTCTGCACGATCGGGTAGCGCACCCCGAACAGGTCACACAGCCGGGTGTGCAGTGCCGGATGCGTCACCCGGTCGTCTGTCACGGCCGTCATCCCTGGACCTCCTTGTCCCGCAGGTTCTTCGGATCGATCACGGTGCGGATCAGTTCGAGTTCCTCGGCCGTGGGCATCCGGGTCTCCGGCACGTCGTCGGGGATCACCAACTCGAAGCCGGTGGCCGCGGCGACGTCGTCGACGGTGACACCGGGATGTACCGACACGAGCCGGAGCCGGCCGGTGTCCGTAGTGAAGTCGAGGACCGCGAGATCGGTGACGACCGTGCGCAACTCGTGGTAGCGGGACGCCGCCGGCCCGGCCTTGCGGGCGTTGTCGGTCCCGACCCCGGACACCATGTCGACCTTCGGCACGAACACCCGCGTGCTGTGCCTGGGCACCCAGTAGCTGGTCGGATGGTAGACGGTGTTGCCGGGCGCCCCGCGGACCCCGAGCAACTGCACGGCGGGACGGGCGTGGTCGCCGATCGCGGAGATGTTGCAGTTGCCGTGCGCGTCGAGCTGCGTCGGGATCATCATGATGTGCCGCTTGCCGTTCCACACCAAGGTGAAGATCTGGTTGAACGGCAGCCATGCCTCGACGTCACCCTCGGCGGGACCACCGACCGCCCACGTGCCGCGCACCGCGGTGGCCTCCCCGTCGGAGACGACGAGATCGGGTGAGAAGGTGTGCCGGGCCAGCCGGACCCCGATCGCGGGGATCGTGCCGAACGCGCTGGCGATCACCTCACCGTTGCCGCGGTACGCCTCGGCGCACGCGACGGCGCAGACCTCGGCCCTGGTGGCATCGATGCCGACGGTGCTGGTCATGCCGACACCGCCTCTCGGGTGCCCTGGGTTGCCCGGCGGTAGTCGTCCTCGGTGCCGGACAGGTAGTGGGCCGCGAACTGCTTCCACCGGTCCGGGTCCTTGGCGGCGGCGACGTAGTCGCGTTGGAACGCCTCGTCGCGGTCGTAGTCGGGGACGCACGACGTGAAGTGCGCGCCGAGCGGGGCCTCGACGACACCGCTGACCAGCAGTCGCGGGATGCGCAGCGTCGACGGGTGCGCGTTCGCAGTGAGTTCGGCGGTGGACACGATCTTCTCGCAGGAGACGTACGCGTGGTCCGCGGCGAGGCAGAACAGGTCGTCGAAGTACAGATCCGGTCCGAGATACTGGGCGTTGCCGTGCATGTCGGCCCGGTTCATGTGCACGAGGGCCGCGTCGAGGCGGATCGCCGGCATCGCGACGAGGGTCTCGTCGCCGTACGGGTCGGTGACGGTCCGCAGTCCCGGGTTGACGGTCATCACGTCCGAGCCGAGTCCCGCGCGGGTCGGCAGGTACGGCAGCCGGATCCCGGCGGCGTACAGCCCCCACTGGAACATGCCCTCGTCGTACTCCTCGACCTCGACGGCACCGGACTGCCGGGCGGCCCGGAAGTGTGGGTCGAGGGGGATCGAGTCCAGGGACACGAATCCGAAGATCACCTTGCGGACCTTGCCGGCGGCGCACAGCAGGCCCACGTCGGGTCCGCCGTAGGACACGACCGTCAGGTCCGTCAGGTCCGAGCGCAGGATCTCCCGGACCAACGACATCGGCTTGCGTCGCGATCCCCATCCACCGATCCCGATCGTCATCCCGGACTCGAACCGGGCGATGACGTCGGCTTCCGACATCGTCTTGTCCGACATCGTGCCTCCTGTCGTTCGTCGTGGCGGGCGCTCCGCCCGTATCGCATCAAACATTTGCTACGCACCGCACGGCCGTCACGGCACGTGCGCGCACATCCATTTCCAGCCGCGACCGAGCGCGGATTCCGGACCCTCGTCGTCGATCGCCGGACCCAGTAGTTCCAGGTCGATCGGGCCGCGGTAGCCGGCGTCCCGCACCTCCCGGACCTCCCGGACCAGACGATCCAGCGGGATGTCGCCGTCGCCGGGCACCCAGCGGTTCGGTACCGACGTGGCCGACGTGCGGTGGTCACCGATCTGCACGACGCGGATCGCGCCGAGGTTGTCGGCGATCGTGGTCATCAGCCCGCGCTCCTGCCATGCCGAGTACAGATCGACCATGAGTCCGACGCCGAGCCGCCGGGCCAACTCCGCAGTGTCGGCGACACTGTGCGTGAAGCTGATCGCGGACCGGATCGACATGGTGTTCTCGAGCGCGAGTCCGATCCCCCGCGCCGCCGCGTACGAGACGAGCGGCGCGAACCGGTCGGCCGCCGCGTCCGCGGCTTCCTCCCACGACAGTGCGCCCGATCCACCGGACGTGAACGTCACAGTGGGAGCGTCGATCTCGGCCGCGGCATCGATCGATCGGGTGAGCACGGACAGGGTCCGATCCCACCCGTGATCGTCGCCGTGCGCGGCGTGGCAGCCGCCCGCGACGAACACCGGGCGCAGCCCGCTCTCCCGGATCTCCGCGATCGCGTCGTCCCATCCCTGCCGCTCCATCGTGGCCGCCAGGATCCCGAAACGCGCGCACCCGATACGGGTGAGCATGTCCAGGGAGTCGGCCACCGGCCAGGACGCGGTGGCCGCGAGGCACACACTCAGGTCGGTGTCGGACGAAACATCTGTGGTCGAACTAGGCACGAATTCTCCTGTCGCAGTGCAGGTGACGATCGCTCTCTCGGCTCGCCATCGCAATGTAGCAAATGTTTGGTGCGCCGTATAGGCTTCCGGTCAGACCGGCGTTTCATGCAGGTATCCAGCGACATGGAGGTAACCGATGGAGTGGTCCGAACGCCACACGCTGATCCTCGAGCAGGCCGCGGCACTCTTCGCGACCAAGGGCATCGCGGGAACGAAAGTGCGGGACATCGCCGACGGCGTCGGCATCCTGTCGGGCAGTCTCTACCACTACTTTCCGTCGAAGGACGCGATGGCGGACCTGATCGTCACCGGTTACCTCGACGACCTCACCCGCGAGTACGAGAGCGTCCTCGACACCGTCGACGATCCGCGCGGACGGCTCGACGAGCTGGTCAAGGCGTCGTTCCGGGTCAGCCGGGCGCATCCGCACGCGTCGGAGATCTACCAGAACAACGGCACGTATCTGCGTACGCTGCCGTCCGCGTCGAAGATCCGTACGGCCGCCCGCACCACCAAGTCGGTGTGGACGACGGTCATCGAGAAGGGCATGGCGGACGGCGAGTTCCGGTCGGATCTGCCCGCGGATCTGCTGTACGGCCTCATCCGTGACGCCGTCTGGCTGTCGCTGCGCTGGTTCACCCCCACCCGGGACTTCGGTATCGACCAACTCGCCGAGTCGGTGGTGTCGGTGTTCCTGGACGGAGTTCGGGCACGCCCCTGACGAGAAAGGCATCCCATGAGCAGTCTCCTCGACACCGGTATCCGCGACGATGCCGTCACCGCCTGGTTCGCGACGCACGTCGGCGGCGCCGCCGGGCCGCTACGGTTCGAGCGCATCGCCGGCGGGCGCTCCAATCTGACCTATCTGGTCACCGGCGACGACGACACCCGCTGGGTGCTGCGCCGGCCCCCGCTCGGCATGGCACACGCGCGGGCCCACAATGTGCTCCGCGAGGCGGACGTACTCGATCGGCTGACACCGACGCGTGTTCCGGTCCCCCGGGTCATCGGAACCTGCGACGACGACACCGTCACGGGGGCACCGTTCTTCGTGATGGAGCATCTGGACGGTGTCGTGCTGCGCGACCCCGAGACCGTGGCGGCGACGACGACCCCCGAACAGCGTCCGGCCCTGGCCGCCGCACTGGTGACCGCCCTCACCGACCTGCACGCGGTCGACCCGCGCGAGGTTGGATGGGGCGGTCTGGCAGGCCGCGACGACTACATCGCCCGCCAGCTGCGACGCTGGTCGACGAACTGGGCGCAGGACCGGGTCCGAGTGCTGGGTGACATCGGCCGCACCCACGACCGGCTCGCCGAACGTATCCCCCGGCAGGGCGTCGCCCGGATCGTGCACGGCGACTTCCGGCTCGACAACTGCCTGTTCACCCCCGACGCCACGATTGCCGGCGTCCTGGACTGGGAACTCACCACGGTCGGCGATCCGCTCGCCGACCTCGGTCAACTCCTCGTCTACTGGGCACAGCCCGACGACGACGTCCGCGCCCTCGAGAACCCGCCCACCGTCGCCCCAGGCTTCCCGACACGTGACGATCTGATTGAGCAGTACATCGCTGCAACGCAACCGGATTCGGTCCCGGACATCGACTTCTACATCGCCTACAACTGGTGGAAGATCGCGTGCATCGTCGAGGGCGTCTACACCCGCACCCTGCGCGGCGCGATGGGTGAGTCCGACCGCACCCCCGAATCTTTCGGCGCCCAGGCGCAGCGACTCGCCGCGCAGGCATGGAAGTACGCGCAACGGCTGTGATCCATCGCGAACCCTGCCGGCCTCATACTGTCCGTATGGGGCCGGTAGGTGTTCGTGCACGGTGCTCAGCGCGACAGCAGATCGACCGCTTTCGCCACCACACCCTCCACGCTGATCCCGTAGTGCGCCAACAGATCCGCCGGCACCCCGACCTCGAGATCCTCGTCGGGGAGGGCGACGGAGGCAAATTTCGCGGCGATGCCGTGACGGCCGAGGACCTCGGCCACCGCGGCCCCGAGTCCGCCGATCACACTGTGCTCCTCGACGGTGAGGACCGGGCCGGCCGTGGCGGCGGCCAGGATCGCCGTCTCGTCGAGCGGTTTGAGATAGGCGGCGTCCAGAACACCCGCGTCGATACCGTGCTCCCACAACGCGTCCGCGGCCCCGACGGCGCACCCCACGCCCGTCCCGGTCCCGACGATCGTCAGATCCCGGCCCTCCCGGACGCGAGAGAACCGTCCCCGCTCGAGGGCGGGCGGGGACGCGTACACCGGGGCGGTGGCCTCGCTGACGCGCAGCAGCACCGGCCCCGGCTCGTCGTGGCTCCGCTCGAGCAGCGCGACCGTCGCGGCGTTGTCGGCGGGGGTCATCACCGTCAGATTCGTGATCACCCGCGCGATCGCCAGATCCTCGACGGCGTGATGGCTCGCCCCGAAGTACCCCATCGCCAGCCCGGACAGTCGGGTCACCAGGGTCACGGGCAGCATCGTCGACGCCAGATCGGTGCGAATCTGCTCCGCGCACTTGATCATTCCGAACGGGGCGAACGCGAGAACGTACGGCCGGAACCCGGAGGCCGCCATCCCTGCGGCCACCGAGATCGTGTTGTTCTCGGCGATTCCCATCTCGAAGTACCGCTGTGGATGACGGTCCCGCAGTTCGGTCAGCGCCGAACCGAGATCCGCGGACAGAACGACGACGTCCGGGTGCCGGTCAGCGAGGTCCGCCAGCGCCTTCCCCAGCAGATTGAGCGACGACGCCTGCCCCTCGTCGGAGAACACGTCCTCCATGGCAGCCGAACGGTCGACGGTGGTGCTCATGCGGTGGCCTCCTGCAGGCGGGCGGTGATCTCGGCGACGGCGGCGGCCCGCTGGTCGGGCGTCAGGCACCCCACGTGCCAGGCCCGCGGCGCCGCCTCCATGAGGGAGACACCCTTGCCCTTGACGGTGCGGGCGATGATGCAGACGGGGCGATCCGACTCCGGTGCGGGCAAACCGTCGAACGTGTCGACAATCGCCGCGACGTCGTGGCCGTCGATCTCGATCGTGTGCCAGCCGAACGCCTCGAAGCGCGTGGTGAGCGGTTCGACCCCCATCAGCTCCGACGTCGGCCCGCTGCCGATGTAGCCGTTGGCGTCGATGATCGCCACGAGGCTGCCCACCCGGTAGTGCGATGCTGCCATCGCCGCCTCCCACACCTGCCCCTCGTGGAGTTCGCCGTCGCCGGTGAGGACGAACGTGCGGTGGTCGGAGCCGCGCAACCGGCCCGCCAACGCCATGCCGAGGCCGACGGACAGGTTGTGCCCCAACGATCCCGAGCTGAAGTCGACCCCGGGAGCCTTGCGCATGTCCGGATGGTCGCCGAGCCGGCTGCCGAGGTAGCCGAAGCGGTCGAGTTCGGCGCGAGGGAAGTAGCCGAGATCGGCCAGGATCGGCCACAGCCCGACTGCGGCATGCCCCTTGCCGAGCAGGAACCGGTCCCGCTCCGCCCAGTCCGGCCGCGCCGGATCGATCCGCAACGCCCGGTAGTAGAGGACCGCGAGCAACTCCGCACATGAGAATGTGCTCGAGTAGTGCCCCAGTCCTGCCTTGTCGATCATCTCGATCACCTCGAGGCGCAACCGGTCGGCGCGCACCTGCAGTTCCGCGGTCGACGCCGGTCTGTCGCGTTCGAGCCGCACCTCCTGCGGCCGGGAATCCACGGTCGACATCCGTCCAGTCCTTCCCTCGATCTGTGCAACTCGGCGTCAGAGTACTCCAAGAATCAAACATTTGCTACGGATCTGGCCGATGAAATCTGTTGCCGCACCGAATATCCGAACCGACAGGACAACTCCAGAGACCTCCCACTGAATGGGCAATCACGGTTCATCCCTTCCCCGCCCGCCACCGGCTTGGTACCGTCCCCGAATCGGCCGGACCACCACGGCGCACAACCGGACCGCCGAGTCCAACAATGCTGACGCTCATACACTTTCGCCACTCCCTCCCGAGGCCACCGAATCGCCTCCACGCAGATGGGAACTCCCCGACATGGCTGGTTTCATTCCACCGACGTCCAGTCGGACATCCTCGGACACCGAGAACCGCTCCAAGGGGCAGTCGATCCTCATCATCGTGCTGATCGCACTGATGACCGAGATCGTGGCCTTCGAGTTCACTCTCGTCAGCCCCGGCCTCACCGACATGGCCGTCGACTTCCGAACCACCAACATCACCCTGGTGATGACGATCCCGCTCCTCGTGGGCGGTGTCGTCGTCCCCATCATCGGCAAACTCGCCGACGTCTACGGCAAGAAGAAGATCCTGCTCGCCGCGGGCGTCACCTTCCTCGTCGGCACGGCACTGTGCGCCACCGTCGCCTCCTACCCACTGTTCCTCGTCGGACGCGGACTCCAGGCGTGCGGCCTCGCGTCGGCCGTCGTCTGCTACGGCCTGATCCGGGACCTGATCCCGGCCCGATGGGTGCCTCTCGGCGTCGGCGGCATCGGGGTCGGCATCGGCGCGTCCGCGCTCATCGGCCCCATCCTCGGCGGCTGGCTCATCGACTCCTTCGGCTTCCGCAGCGCCTTCTGGTTCCTGTTCGCCTACTCCGCGGTCGTCATCGTCGCGATCGCCCTACTCGTCCCCGAAACCACCGTCCGGATCGCGCACCGCGTCGACTACCTCGGTGCCCTCCTGCTCGGGCTCGGCGCCAGCGCACTCATCCTCGGCGCGAACAACGAAGACCTCCGGACCGTCGCGTTCGCCGCCGGCGCTCTCCTGCTCGTCGCCTTCGTCCTCACCGAACGGCGGATCGCGCAGCCGCTGATCTCGATGACCCTGCTCGCCCGGCCCGGCGTGTGGATGACCCTCGCGATCGCCGGAGCGTACGGCATCCTCAACGGCGCCAACGGCGCCCTGCTCCCCCAGATGCTGCGGGCCCCGGCGATCCCCGGCGACCCCGACTCCGGCCTGGGCCTGTCCGCACTCGGATACGCCATGCAGTTCGGACTCCCACAGGGCGTGGCCGCCGCCGTGTGCGGCCTACTCGCCGGCTGGGTCGCACGCCGGTACTCGCCTCGACTGTCGATGCTCGTCGGCATGACCGGCGCGCTCGTCGGATCCCTGCTCGTCGCGTTCGACATCGTCGACGCCACCGGAACCACGATCCTGCTGGGCTTCTTCATGGGCGTTGCGAACGGCTTCTACTACGCGTCGTCCCAGAACCTGCTCATCGAAGCCGTCCCCGCCGACACCCAGGCCGTCACCGGCTCCATGAAGTTCACGTCCGAACAGGTCGCCGGCGCCCTGTCGAGCGCCTTCCTCGGCGTGATCATCGGCAACTACACCCTCATGGTCGATCCGACCACCGGGCAACCGATCCCGTCGATGCAGGGCTACCACTACGCCTACTTCATCTGCGCTGCCGCGGTCGCCGTCGGCATCGCCGTCACCCTGACCATGAAACACGGACGCACCCCCGCCACCGGCGGCCTCGCGTCCGGACAGAAGTTCGACGACGCCTCCCCCGTGCCGGTGTGCTAGGCGGCTGCGCCACCCGTGCGCCTTTTCGGTAGCTGCTACTACCAAAAAGGCGCACAGGTGCGGAGCGCCTACCCTGGCCCCATGCCGGAATCGCAGAAACTGCCGCGTCCCACGTTCGGGCAGTACGTGGGCTATCAGTTCGGGCGGACGTTGCCGGAGTCGTTGCGGGACTGGGTGCGCCGCGATCTGGTGGGTCCGGGTGCGTCGGTGCGGTATCTGATCCGGTTCACGCTGCCGGTCGTGCCGTTGCTGGCGCTGTTCCTGCTCATTCCGGGTCCGGTGTGGGTGCCGTTGGCGATGATGGCGCTGTTGTTCCTGCCGCTGGTGTACTTCGCGGTGGCGCTCATGCAGGTGTATCGGCGGCATCGGCTGCACGGTCACGGGCTGGATCCGGACCTGGTTGCGGAGAAGGTGCAGCGCCGGGCCGATCAGGTCCGCGACGACTACGAACGCCGACACGGACGCAGCTAAGTTACCCGTCGGTCAACTATCGTGAGCGGGCGAACCGACGACAGGAGGCACATCATGAGCGAACCGGTGGCGACCGCCGATCTGGCCGACGAGATCGGCCCGGACATCCGCAGCTGCGACACCCAGTTCATCCAGTTCGGCGCCCGCGCCGCATTCTCCGGGCCGATCACCACGATCCGCTGCTTCCAGGACAATCTGCTGGTCAAGCAGGCATTGAGCGAGCCGGGCCACGGCGGTGTCCTCGTCGTCGACGGCGATGCGAGCGTGCACACTGCCCTCGTCGGCGACATCATCGCCGGGCGCGGCGTCTCCAACGGTTGGGCCGGCGTCATCGTCAACGGTGCGGTCCGCGATTCGGCGATCCTGCGCACCCTCGCCATCGGCGTCAAGGCGCTGGGCACCAATCCGCGCAAGAGCACGCAGACCGGGTCCGGGGAGAAGAACGTGCCGGTCAGCTTCGGCGGCGTCACCTTCAATCCGGGTGAAACGGTCTACAGCGACGACGACGGCATCGTCGTGCGGTAGCGTCCGCGCCTAAAATCGAGGGCATGTACCCGCCGGGAACGCGGTACGTCGAGCGTGACGGTCACGCCCTCGCCTACCAGGTCGTCGGGGACGGCGGTGACCACGCGGTCGATGTGGTCGTGTTCCTCGAGATCGGCCTGCACCCGGACCTGTTGTGGACCGATCCGCACATCCACTACGTGTTCGAGCGGGCCGCGACATTCTGCCGGATGGTGTACTTCCAGCGCCGCGGCTTCGGCCTGTCCGATCCGGTCGATCACGTGCCGACGCTCGAGGAGCAGGCCGACGACGTGTGGGCGGTGATGGACGCCGTCGGGATGCGTCGCGCCACGCTCGTCCGGATCGGCAGCACGTGCGGGGCGCTGGTATTGATCGCGGCCCGGAACCCCGACCGGGCGACCGGTCTGGTGCTCCACCAACCGTTCGTCGAGGGCGCGCTCCGGGAGGGGTCGCGTCCACCGAAACCCTCGCCCGCATCGGTGACGCCCGCTATCGGGACCTGCGGGCCACCCACGAACGTCAGGTCCGCAACGCCGTCGAGGACGAGCGCGGGCTGCTGGTCAACGTGGCCGGTGACGGCACCCTGAGCGTGTTCGACGACTGCGGCGAGCACGACCTCAAGGGTGTCCCCGACCGGTGGCGGCTGTACACGCTCACCGGAACCGCCGGTGACCGCAGCGTGTCCCGGGAGGCGCTGCACACCTGTGCGCCTTTTTGGTAGTAACTGCTACCAAAAAGGCGCACAGGTGCATCAGGCGCCTACGCGTGCCTTCGTGCCGCCGATCTCGACGACGTCGCCGGCGCGGAGTTGGCGCCCGCGGCGGGTCTCGGTCTCGCCGTTGACGCTGACCAGGCCGTCGGCGATCACTTCCTTCGCCTCGGCACCGGATTCGATGAGGTTCGCGAGCTTGAGGAACTGGCCCAGCCGGATCGTCTCGTCACGGATGGGGACCTCGTCCACAGAATCAGACATACCGATATCTTCCTCCATTCCCCGGACGTAGCCTCGACGCCGCACACTGGAGTGACACACGACACGGTGAAGGGATGGGCATGGTCACGAGTACCGGGAGACCGGAGGACGCGGTCGACGAACGGAAGCCGCACGGGACGCCGACGAAACGCGGTCGGCTGTCGGAGGTTCCGCACGTCGCGGGACTGGTCCTCGGGGTGTTCTCCGTACTGGTCTTCTTGTGGAGCCTGTCTCCGTCGCTGCGGCATCTCGTCCACACCCCGCGCGGGTACGTTGCGAACTACTACTTCGACGCCCCCGACACGAGCTTGTCGTGGGCCCTGGTCGTGGCCCTGGTGGCGGCCGCGCTCGCGAGCCGGAAACGGATCGCGTGGTGGTTGCTGACCACGTATATGGTCCTCTTCGCGATCATCAACGCGGTCATGGCCGTCGCGGATCGGGATCTCAGTGCCGCAGTCGCTTTCGTCGTGCACGTCGCGGTGGCGGGAATCCTGGTCGCGTCCCGCGGCGAGTTCTACACGCGGGTGCGACGCGGCGCCGGCTGGAAAGCCCTCGGGGTACTGGTCGCCGGACTGACCGCCGGCACCCTGCTCGGCTGGGGCCTGGTGGAACTGTTCCCCGGTACTCTGCCGTCGAACGAGCGTTTCCTGTGGGCACTCAACCGGGTCACCGCCCTCGTCGTCGTCGAGAACGAACAGTTCGACGGCCATCCGCGCGCCTTCGTCAACACACTTCTCGGTCTGCTCGGTGCCCTCGCACTGCTGGCCGCGGTGATCACCCTGTTCCGGTCGCAGCGCGCGTCGAACGCGTTGACCGGCAACGACGAATCCGCGCTGCGCGGCCTGCTCGACGACTTCGGCGGCAACGATTCCCTCGGCTACTTCGCGACGCGCCGCGACAAGGCGGTCGTGTTCGCGCCGAGCGGGAAGGCCGCGGTGACCTACCGCGTCGAAATCGGGGTGTGCCTGGCCAGCGGCGACCCGATCGGCAATCCGGAGGCGTGGCCGCACGCGATCGACGCCTGGCTGACGTTGTGCGCGAAGTACGGGTGGGCGCCCGCCGTGATGGGGGCGAGCGAAACCGGTGCGACGGCCTACCATCGGGCCGGGCTGACGGTGCTGCAACTCGGCGACGAGGCGATCCTGAACACCCGCGACTTCACCTTGAACGGCCGCGAGATGCGGCAGGTGCGGCAGGCCGTCAACCGGGTCCGCAAACAGGCGGTGACCGTCCGGATGCGCCGGCACCGCGACCTCACCGACCAGGAGATGGCCGACGCCGTCACCCACGCCGACGACTGGCGGGACACCGAAACCGAACGCGGCTTCTCGATGGCGCTCGGTCGGCTCGGTGACGGTCTCGACGGCGACTGTCTGCTCGTCGAGGCGATCGGCCCGGACGGCGAGGTGCTGGGCATGCTGTCGTTCGTGCCGTGGGGCCGCAGCGGCGTGTCCCTCGACCTGATGCGCCGCAACCCGCAGGCCCCCAACGGCGTCGTCGAACTGATGGTCACCGAGCTCGCGACCCGCGCCGACGAGGTCGGTGTCACACGGATCTCGTTGAACTTCGCGGTGTTCCGGTCCACGTTCGAGGAGGGTGCCCGCATCGGCGCCGGCCCGATCCTGCGGATGTGGCGTGGCCTGCTGCTGTTCTTCTCCCGCTGGTGGCAGCTCGAGGCCCTGTACCGGTCCAACGTGAAGTATCAGCCGGAGTGGGCGCCGCGCTACCTGTGCTTCGACGACAACCGGCACCTGCCGCGGGTCGGTATCGCGTCGGCCGTCGCGGAGGGCTTCCTGACGCTGCCGTCGTTCCGGCATCGTGCGAGCGCCCCCACCCACACCGGCGTGCACACCGCCGTCCCCGACGCACTGGTCGGTTCCGGTGTCCTGCACGCCGACGGCAGCGCCCCGGACACCGTCCCTCTTCCCGACGCCGCCTCCGAGCCGTCCCCGGCGCTCGAGGCGTCCGGTCCGCGCCGGCCCGAGCAGGTGCGGGTGCGGATGGACAAGCTGGCCCGGCTCACCGACGACGGTGTCGACGCCTACCCGGTGGCCTGCCCCCCGACGCACACGATCGCCGCGGCGACGGCGTCGGAGGGTGCCGAGGTGCGAGTCGCGGGACGGCTGTTGCGGATCCGCACGTACGGCGGTGTCGCGTTCGCGGTGCTGCGGGACTGGTCCGGTGATATCCAGGTCCTCATCGACCGCGGCGCCGTCGGTGACCGTCTCGACGAGTTCGCCGCCGACTTCGACCTCGGTGACCTGATGGAGGTCACCGGCGTCGTGGGACGCAGCCGCAAGGGCGAGTTGTCGCTGCTGGCAACGGACTGGCGGATGACCGGCAAGTGCCTGCACCCGCTGCCCGACAAGTGGAAGGGTCTGACCGACGCCGAGGCGAAGGTGCGGCAACGGTACGTCGACCTCGCGATCGACCCGGACGCGCGACGTCTGCTCACGGCCCGTACCGCGATCGTGAAGTCGTTGCGCGACACCCTGTCCGGACGCGACTATCTCGAGGTGGAGACGCCGATCCTGCAGCGCATCCACGGCGGCGCCAACGCGGCCCCGTTCGTCACCCACATCAACGCGTACGACCTCGACCTGTATCTGCGGATCGCGCCGGAGTTGTTCCTCAAACGGCTGTGTGTGGCCGGCATGGAGAAGGTGTTCGAGATCGGGCGGGTGTTCCGCAACGAGGGCGTCAGCTTCAAGCACAACCCGGAGTTCACGATCCTCGAGGCGTACGAGGCGCACAGCGACTACGAGCAGATGATGGTGCTGTGCCGCGAACTGATCCAGAACGCGGCGATCGCCGCACACGGCAGTCCGACGATCATGCGTCCCGGCCCCGACGGTGACCTCGTCGCCGTCGACATCTCCGGCGAGTGGCCCGTCAAGACCATGCACGGCGCCGTCGCCGAGGCCCTCGGCGTGGACGTCACCCCCGAGACCCCGCTCGCGGTGCTGCAGACACTGTGCGACGACCACGGGATCGACTATCAGAAGAGCTGGGACGCAGGTGCTCTCGCACAGGAGATGTACGAACATCTGGTGGAGGGACAGACCGAGTTCCCCACCTTCTACACCAATTTCCCGACGTCGATGTCGCCGTTGACCCGGCCGCACCCGACGATCCCCGGGGTGGCCGCGAAGTGGGACCTGGTGGCGTGGGGCATGGAACTGGGCACCGCGTACAGCGAGCTGACCGACCCGATCGACCAGCGGCAACGGCTCACCGAGCAGTCGATGCTCGCGGCCGGCGGCGACGCCGAGGCGATGGAACTCGACGAGGACTTCCTGCAGGCCCTCGAACACGCGATGCCGCCCACCGGTGGCCTCGGGATGGGTGTCGACCGGGTCGTCATGCTCGTCACCGGTGGCAGTATCCGCGAATCGCTGGCGTTCCCGTTCGCCAAGCCGAGAAGCTGACATGCCGATACGCCGGTACACCGTTGCGGCACTGTTGATCGCGGGCGCGCTGCTGTACTCGTCGTGGGTGCTGGCGGTCGTCCTGAACTCCGGTGAGGGACCGTTCGACGGGTTCGCCAGCCAGCTCGCCGCGACCGACCAGCGGTACGGGATCGTCTACCGCACCGGGGATCTGCTCACCGGGATCGTGCTGGTGGTCGCCGCGGCGGTGGCACTGACGTTCACGCCGCGGCGCATGCTCACCACCGTCGGCTGGCTCGCGCTCGGCGTGTTCGGGTTCGGCACGATCGCCGATTCTCGTCTGCCACTGCGGTGTTCGACGACCGTGTGTGAGGAGACACAGGAACCGCTGGCCCACCAGTGGCATGCGCTCACCAGCACGGTGTCGGTGACCGCGGCGGTGGTGTCGGCCCTCGCGTTCATCGCCGCGCTCTACGTGTACCGGGCGCCGGCCGGGATGCGCGCCGCCGGCGTGACCGTCGTGGTGCTGTTCGTGATCGGCACGGTGTGGATGCTCGTCGGCGTCGACGAAACCTCGGGCAGCCACGTATGGCTCGGGTTCGCGCAGCGCATCGAATTGCTGTCGATGAGCGGATGGATGGTGCTCGTCGCGGCGACGCTTCTGAACAACCGAGCGTGGCGGGATCTGCACGGGATGCCCGGTTCCACGTGAAACACGTTTCGCGCACTTGTCGCGGCACTTCGAGCCTTCGAAGTCGCGGCAAGTGCGCGAAACGCGGGGAGCCAGTGGTGCGGCAGGGGCGTCAGGCCACCGGGCGCAGCGGGTGGATGCCGGGGGCCGCGGCGAGGTGGGCACCGAACGCGCCGGCCGCCTCCCGCATGTGATCGGACTTCATGTGGGCGTCGAGGGCGTGCTGGTCCTGCCACACCTCGACGACGACGAACGTGCCCGGGGCCGCCGCGGATTCGTACAGGTCGTAGGAGACGCACCCGTCCTCCTTGCGGCTGGCCTCGGCCAGCGTGGAGAGCGCGGCGCGCACCGTGTTCTCGGAACCGGACTTGGCCGGCAGGGTGGCTACGACATGCAGATTCGACATCGACTTCCTCTTCTGTGAGTGCCGCCACAGTGCGCGACGACCCCGACCGTACCCCGGCCACGGTCGCGAATGCCGCAATTGCTCCCGCCCCCGGGATCCACTCGTTTCCGCCACGACTGCACCCACCGTTCGATACAGTCCTGTATCGAATGGGCCGATGCGCCCGATACAGGGGGTGACCAGCAACGATGCCCACCATCAGCCCGCGCCGCGCCGAGACCCGTCGCCGACTTCTCGACGCCGCCGGCGAGGTGTTCGCCGAGGAGGGCTTCGGACGGGCCAGCGTGGAGCAGGTGTGCGAACGCGCCGGTTTCACCCGCGGCGCCTTCTACTCGAACTTCACCTCCCTCGACGAGTTGTTCCTCGCGATGTGGGAGCAGCGGTCGGCGGCGATGCTGGACGGCATCGCCGCCGCCCTCGCCGACGCCGATCGCACCGCCCCGACCGGCCTCGAGGATGCCGTCGACCGCGTCCTCGCCGCGATCCCCGTCGACGACGCCTGGTACCGGATCACCGCCGAATTCACCGCACACGCGCTGCGCAACCCGGCACTGCGGCGCGTCATGGCCGCCCGCGAGGACGCGATCCAGGCGGCGATCCTGCCGATCGTCGAGGACGCACTCGCCGCCACCGGACGCCGCATCACCGACCGCGACGGACTGGGTCGGGCCCTCGTCGCGGTCCACGACGGCACCGCAGTCCAGGTCCTCATGGAACCCGACAGCACGGTGGTCCGGCAGGCTCGTCGGAGCCTGTTCGTCACCGTCGTCAGCAACTACAGCACGCAACGGACAGGAGACAGGTCGTGACGGAACAAGCCGATGTCATCGTCGTCGGAGCAGGTCTGGCGGGTCTGGTCGCGGCCCACGAACTGGTGAAGGCGGGCCGACGCGTCCTCGTCGTCGACCAGGAGAACGCGGAAAACCTGGGCGGGCAGGCATTCTGGTCGCTCGGTGGACTGTTCCTCGTCGACAGCCCCGAGCAGCGACGGATGGGTATCAAGGACTCCCGCGACCTGGCCCTGCAGGACTGGCTGGGCAGCGCCGGCTTCGACCGGGACCGCGAGGACCACTGGCCGCGGCAGTGGGCCGAGGCGTACGTCGACTTCGCGGCCGGTGAGAAGCGTACCTACCTGCACGATCTGGGGCTGCGGGTGATGCCCAACGTCGGCTGGGCCGAACGCGGCGGCGGACTGGCCACCGGGCACGGAAACTCGGTGCCCCGCTTCCACATCGCGTGGGGCACCGGACCCGAGGTGGTGCGCGTGTTCCGCGAACCCGTCCTCGACGCCGTCGCCCGCGGGCAGGTCACCTTCCGCTACCGGCACCAGGTGGACGAGCTGATCGTCGAGGGCGGCGCCGTCGTCGGTGTCCGCGGCACGATCCTCGAGCCGTCCACCACACCGCGTGGCGTGCAGTCGTCCCGCACCCCCACCGGCGACTTCGAGTTGCGCGCGCAGGCCGTGGTGGTGACATCCGGCGGCATCGGCGGCAATCCCGCACTGGTGCGCAAGAACTGGCCCGTCGACCGGTTGGGGCGCGCCCCCGAGAAGATGATCACCGGGGTGCCGGCGCACGTCGACGGCCGGATGCTCGAGATCACCGAGAACGCGGGTGGCAACATCGTCAACCGGGATCGGATGTGGCACTACACCGAGGGCATCGTCAACTGGGATCCGATCTGGCCCGACCATGCCATCCGGATCATTCCCGGACCGTCGTCGCTGTGGCTCGACGCCACCGGCAAGCGGCTGCCGGTCCCGCTGTTCCCCGGCTTCGACACCCTCGCCACCCTGAAGCACATCCTCGGGACCGGGCACGACCACACGTGGTTCGTGCTCACCCAGTCGATCATCGAGAAGGAGTTCGCGCTGTCGGGCTCCGAACAGAACCCCGACCTCACCGGCAAGGACATGAAACTCCTTCTCGGACGGGTGAAGAAGGGTGCACCCGGACCCGTGGAGGCGTTCAAACGTCACGGCGTCGACTTCGTGGTCCGCGACAACCTGCGCGATCTCGTCGAGGGCATGAACGCGCTCACCCCCGACGCACCCGTGACGTACGAGCAGGTCGAGCGCGAGGTCATCGCCCGCGACCGCGAGACGGACAACACCTTCTCCAAGGACATGCAGGTGATGGCTATCCGTAATGCGCGAACCTATCTGCCGGACAAGGTGATCCGTGTCGCGAAACCGCACCGACTGCTCGACCCGGCACACGGACCGCTCATCGCGGTGCGCCTGAACCTACTCACCCGCAAGACCCTCGGCGGGCTCGAGACGAACCTGGACGCGCAGGTGATCCGCCCCGACGGCACCGTGTTCGACGGCCTGTACGCGGCCGGGGAGGTCGCCGGTTTCGGTGGCGGCGGCGTGCACGGCTACAACGCCCTCGAGGGCACGTTCCTGGGCGGCTGCATCTTCTCCGGACGCGCCGCCGGCCGCGCACTCGGACGGAGCCTCGGATGAGCCGCCGCACCGCACTGGTGACGGGGGCGTCGTCGGGGATCGGCCTCGAGGTGGCGCGGGCGCTGGTGTCCCGCGGCTACCGCGTCTACGGCACCACCCGCAATCCCGCTGCACTGCCGGAGGGTTCACGAATCCCGGGCGTCGAATACGTGCGCCTCGATCTCGAGGACCGGGCGAGCATCGAGGACTGCGCCCGAACCGTCGGCGCGGTGGACGTCCTGGTCAACAACGCCGGGGAGAGTCAGATGGGGCCGCTCGAGGAACTGCCCCTCTCGGCGATCGACCGACTGTTCCAGGTGAACGTGCTGGGCGCGATCCAGCTGACGCAGCTGGTACTGCCCGGCATGCGGGACCGCGGCTACGGACGGATCGTCATGGTCGGGTCGATGCTCGCGAGTTTCCCGCTCGCGTTCCGGTCGTCGTACGTGGCCGCCAAGTGCGCACTGAAGGGCTTCGCAACGGCCGCCCGACGCGAACTGCGTCCGTTCGGGGTGTGGCTGACGACCGTCGAACCCGGCACCGTCGCCACCGGCATCGGCGACCGCCGCACCCGCTACCTCGCCGACCGCTCCCCCTACGCCGGCGACTACGAGACCGTGTCGAAGGCGATGTCCCGCAACGAGCACCGCGGCATCAGCGCCGAGAAGGTGGCCGACCTGGTGGTGACCGCGATCGAAGCCGACAAGCCGAAACCGCTGTACGCCCGCGGCAACATGGCACCGCTCGTGTTCACCGTCCGACGACTCGCGCCGCGTGCCGTCACCGAGGCCATGACGGCCCGCTTCCACGGGCTGAGGTGAGCGGGCCGGGGTGTTCTGCCGGTACCCCGCAGGACCGGCAGAACACCCCGAGTCGATCAGCTACCGCTGGAACCACTCGAACTGCTCGAACCGCTCGAGCCGGAGGAGCCACTCGAGCCGCTGGACCCGCCCGTCCCCTCGTCCGCGCCGTCGAGAGGATCGGTACCGCCGTTGACAGTCGGGGAAATGAAACCGGTCGACTTCGTCGTCAGTGACGTGCCGGTGCTGTTCGGCACCTTGGCGCGCCAGTTGACGATCGGGTTCAGGACACCGAACGGGCCGCACCCGGTGGCCCCCGGCAACGCGAAATCGGTGGCCGTGTTCTGAATGTTGGACGCCACAGCGGTATCGGCGGGCCACGGGTCACCGGTGCCCATAGCGATGTCCGACGGATCGTCGACCGGATTCGACTTGTGCAGGTTCAACTCGACCGGGGCCGACTCGGTGCCGATGTAGCACCGGTCTCCGAGGAACGGATTGTCGATCTTCATCCGCACCGGCAACGTCATGTCGAATTCGAAGAGGTCTCCGTTGAACACCGGCACGTCCACGGCCTCGACCGTGGCCGTCACTCCGGCCAACCCGAAGAGATTCCCGAACGGAAGATCCACCCCGAGCACGCCGCCGGGAACGGTGATCGGTTTGCTGTAGACGCCGTGGTGACCGTCGTCGCGGGGGATGAAACCCTCCAAGCCGGAGTTCCCGGCGATGATCATGTCGCCGTCACCGATGGGCAGTGTGAATCCGTTGTTGTCGAATGTGCCGCTGTTGACCTGCACGGTCAGGCACCCCTCGGTCAGGTTCGGATCACACACGCCACCACCGGGAATCGGCTGCGGTGCCGCCGACGCCAGCGGCGCCAACAGGAGCATCGAGGCGCCGGCGACGCCTCCCACCACGGCGGAACGCCGACCGCGGCGTCGCCAGGAATTGTTCGAATCGTTGTTCACTGTACTCCTCGGTTGTCGAAACCTCGTTGTGCGCAGGACTGTTCGTGCGCACTGTTCGATGAACAGCGGCGGGCGCTCGCGCTCGCCGCGAACCACGGTGAAGCGGCATGCCGAGGTCGCGGTGGATGCTCCACGGCATACGTGAACTCGAATCGAAAGCGGGCTTGCATCAACGCTTCCGAGATCCGGTTCGGCACGTAACCCACTGTTACGTTCGGTAACAGACGAACGGTTTATATCACGGGAGTCCGGCGGGATATGGGGGAATCGCGACATGGATCCGACACGTCCCGATGCCCTACCGGTCGGCAGTCTCCCGTGCCACACTGATGCACCATGTCGAGAACACGTGTCGCTGCCGCCACCGTCGTCGCAGCCGGAGCGCTGCTGTTGACGGCGTGCGGGAGTCCGGATTCCGACACCGCAACTGCCGCATTCGAGACCACGTCGACCGGGGCCACAGCGCCGTCCACGACGCCCACCTCGACCGCGGCAACCCCTCCGGCGGTCGCGACCGGGGTGGCAGCACCGGCGTCCGCACCCGTGATCGAATCCGCTGCGCCCCCGGCACCGTCCACGACGGTGGAAGCATCGGTCACGACGATGCCGCCGCCGACGTCACGTGCCGCGGCACCCGCCGCCGGCATCGACGCCCGCTCCCCCGAGCAGGTCGTGGCCGACTCCGGTGAGCGCGGCCGACGCTATCTCGCGGCGCTCCGGGTGGCCGGGCTTCCACCGACCGGTATGGACTCCGCGGAGGTGCTGTACGCGCAGGGCACGTGCGACGCACTCGCGCGCGGTGATTCGCGCGCGAGTGTGCTCGCCGAATTCGATTCCGTCGGAAGGGCGTACGCGCAGTTCCTGCCGATCACCGCGGATCGGGTCGCCGAAATCTATGTCTCCACCGCGGAACAGACGTACTGCTGACGGCCGATCAGGCCATCGAACGCAGCCAGTTCGTCAGCCACGACGTCGCGGTGGCGCCGTTGCGGTCGACGACGTAGTTCGCGTAGTCCTGGTGTGCCTGCGAGCGGTAGAACCGGTCGAGTTTCTCGGCGCGATCCTCCTGGGCGGTGTCGGACGACTCGGCCTGCAGCGTCGGCATACCGCCGGCGGCCATGAGGTCCTGCACGATCGAGACCGCCTCCTGGATGTAGCGTCCGGACTGCTGCGCCTGCGGCGACGAGTTCTGCGCCAGGAACCCGGCGAGTCGGGTGACGAAATCGTCCTTGGGGGTGGAGCAGTAGAGGTCGCCGACGACGCAGAACGTGCGGGTCTGCGGGGTGGCCCAACCGAAGCCGCCGACACGAGGACCGCCCGCACCGTTGCCGACCACCGACGGACCCACCAGGATGTCGGTCTCCGACCGGCGCGGATCCGACAGCAGACCGACCGCGGCGAGCCGCGTCGGCGACACCACCCCGGTACCCGTGCCGATCTCGGCGGCGAGATCGCCGGCCGCGTCGGCGCCCTGGCTGTAGCCGACGATCGCAAAGCGGGTGTTGCCACAGCGCTGCGCGACGTCGGCGATGACACCGCGCGCGTTGTCGACGGCCTGACGCTTGGACGCGCCGTACACCTCGGTCTCCCACGGGAACGCCGTGGCCGCGTACGGCACGTACGTGACCCCCACCGACGACGGCAACGGGTTCGTGACGGCCGCCAGCATGCCCGGGCCACGGTGCTCACCGGGATCAGTGGTGGTCTCCCATGTTCCGGGGATCGCGACGACCTGCAGGTTCGGGCATTCCGGTGCGGCCTGCGCCGTCCCCGCCCCCACACTGACGATCGATCCGAAAATCGTTGCAGCGCATGCTCCCAGAACCGTCAGCGACTTCTTCACGCCCATCGGTACCGCACCCCACTCATCCACTTCCGAGTGGCCACGGCTCCCGCGACCACCTGCTTCGACGCCCCCGAGCGCGCATTCGTGTCCGGTGAACGCGCCGGATAGATCTTGACAGGTCCACATTGCGGCCCGATGCACGGTCGGTAAACGCACGCTACCGGAGTGCCGCGCGAATGTGGGGGTCTTGTTCCGCTGGGTGACAAAGCGGGGTGCCGCCGCATGCGCGACGACACCCCGCCCGTGTTCAGCACTGCCGGTGGCAGCTACCGCCCGTCAGGAACCGAAGCCCCCGAACAGGTCACCGAGACTGCCGAGGCCGCCCTGGCCACCGGGCGTCGGAACCGTGTCCGGATCACCGGTCACCGTGACGTTCACCGGATCGGCCGCCGAGTCGATGAAGCCGGCATCGGCCGCGAACTGCGCGGAGACCACGAACTCACCCGGGTTCTGGAAGAACGTCGCCAGAGTCGCGACACCGTTCTGATCCACCCGCACCGGACCACCGAGCAGCACGTCACCGAGCTTGAACTGCACCGTGCCGCGGGCATCACCCGGAGCGAGGCGGGCAGTGAGCGTCACCTGCTGGCCCTTCGCGGTCGACGGAACCGCGTCGACCGTGATCGTGGTGGCCACATCCGCGGCCGGCGCCTCCGTCACACTGACCGGGTACTGCGCCGACACCGACGGCGAGACACCGTCGGCACCCGAGTAACGGGCGATCACCCGATGCGTGCCGTTCACGTCGAACGTGTGCGGCAGCACCGCGGCACCGTCGTCCTTCACATCCGCCGTACCGACCGCGCTGCCGTTCACCTCGAACGTCACCGTGCCGCCCGAGACACCCGGCTCCACCTTCGCCGTCAGGTTCACCGGCTCACCCCGGTAGGCGTCCTGAGCTGGACCCGTCACCGACGTCGTGGTCGCGATGTCCTGCGACGTCACCGTCACCGTCTTCGTACCCGCCGACGCGTTCGAGAACTCCGCACCCAGGAACTTCACCCCGTACGCGTAGTCGCCGTCGGTGGTCAGCGTCTGCGTCAGCGACGCCTTGCCGTTCACCAGATCCACCGGCGCACCGACATCCTCACCGGCCAGCGTGAACTGCACCTGACCGCTGTCCGGCGTCGGCACCACCGTCGCGTTGAGCGTGAACTCGCCGCCGTTGGTCACCGCACTCGGACCGTCCAGATGCGTGACGGTGTCGACGACGGCACGCTTGATCTGCACGGTCGCGATAGGGCCACCGCCGGTGTTGAGAGGTCCACCCGTGGTGTCCCGCGGGGTGCACTGGGTCGGTGCCCACGCCGTGATCCCCAGCGGCGCGTTCGCCCGGGGCAGGAAGGTGAGGAAGTTGGCGTCGTTGGCGAAGTTGCCCGCGGCACCGGCGGTACGCAGCTTCATGTGGATCTCACCCGTGGCGCCGGCCTTGAGTCGAGCCTTGACCTGCGGTAGCTGGAAGGTCGTGTTCGCACCGCCGACCGCGTTCGCCCGGATACCGCCCTCGGAGCTCTTCGAAGTGCTCGGGCCGTTGCCGATGATCTGGTTGTTGCCCGACAACCGGATGATCGTGCCGTTCGGATCCACGTTGCCCTGCTCGTTGACGACGAGCACGTTGGGTGCCACACCGGTGAGGCCCGAGCTGGTACCCGGAACGATCTCACCACCGAGGAACTGGGCGTTCTCCGGCATCGCCACGTCGATCTTCAAACGGGACACGTTGTTCAGGGATGCCCCGGATCCCAGATCGTTCGGCACCGAGATCGGCGGCGGACTGATGGTCACCACGAACTCTTCACCGGGTACCACCGTCGCCGGGGCGTCGACCGTCACCGACGCCTCCTGCACCTGGTCCTGCGCCCCGCCACCGATCGACGGGGTGGCCCGGCACGCGTTCTTGAACGTCGTCGTGGTCGTGTCCGCCGACGCGGGGGCCGCGAACAGTGCCGCACCCGAGGCGACCATGGCGCCCACCGCGAGCGGCGCGATGGTGCGGTACAGCTTGGAACTCATCGATCCTCCTGCACTCATGGGTCAGCCCCCCAGCGATCCGGCGAGCAGCCCGGCCATCGGGCCTTCCAGCAGCGAGCCGAGGCTGCCGGCGCCGCCCTCAGGAGCGGTCGGGGCCGCGGACACGTTGAGCACCACCGTGTTCGAGACGGTGTCGCGGTAGCCGTCACCGCCGAGGAACTTGGCGCTGAGCAGCTGGGTGCCCTCGAAGTCGAGGGTCGTGGTGACGGTCGCCTTGCCGTCGACCACCGCGACGGGCGTACCGATCGCCTCGGTGCCGCGGTAGAACTGCACGGTGCCGGCGGCGCCGGCCGGATTCACGGTGGCGATCAGCGTGACCGTCTGGCCCGCGACCGACAGGCCCTGGATGCTCAGGTTCGCGTCGACCGCGGTGAGAACCGGTGCGGTCGGGGCGACCGTGGCGGTGAACTCCGCGGACGTCGACGTCGAGAAGCCCTGGGTACCTTCGAAGGCCGCGACGACGGGGTAGCTGCCGGCGGTAGCGAACGTGTGCTCGAGAACAGCGACACCGTCGGCGGTGCCGATCGCGACGCGTCCGACCTCGGTGCCCTCGACACGGAAGACGATGTCACCACCGGTCGGGATCGGGCGGACGGTGGCCATCAGGTTGGTGGGGCTGCCGGCCTCGGCGTTCACCGGTTCGACGACGACGGTGGTGGTCTGCCAGGCGCCGTAGTCGACAGCGACCTGCTGCGCGGTGGCATCCGAGTTGGCGTAGCCGTAGCTTCCGGCGAAGTTCGCGGCCACCGAGAAGGTGCCCGGATCGTCGAAACGGTGGTTCAGCGTGGCCTTGCCGCCGACGACCTGCACCGGGTTACCGACGTTGGCGCCGTTGACGACGAACTGCACCGTGCCCGACGCGTCGGCCGGGGTGACGGTTGCTTCGAGCGGCGCCGTCGTACCCGCCTCGGCCGTGGCCGGGACGTTCAGGGACGTCTGGGTCACGACGTTGCCGACCTCGACCTGCGTCGCCGCACCCTCGGAATCGTGGAACAGGCCCGTGGCCGTGTACTTCGCGGAGATGTTGTACGTGCCCATCTCGGCGAACGTGTGTGCCAGCGTGGCGGTTCCGCCGCTGACCGTGACCGGCGTGCCGATCGGGTTCGTGCCCTCGTAGAACTGCACCTCACCCGTCGCGTCGGACGGCGTGATCGTGGCCGTCAGCGTCGTCTCGCTGCCCTTGCCGACCGTGGCCGGGGCGGTCACCGTGGTGGTGGTCGCGGCACGGTTGTCGTTGACCCGGATCCACGCACCGGCCGGGTTGCTTCCCTGCCCGGTGTTGAACGAGTACACGTCGAACACAAAACCCGCGTCGTAGTCACCGGGTGCGAAGGTCGCGGGGATCTTGTAGGTGACATCGAAGGTCACGTCGTTCTTGAAGCCGCTACCCAGGCCCCAGATCGTGCCGCAGCCTCCTCCGGAACAGACGGCCTTGACGCCGGCAGCGCCCTCGTTGGAGACGTTCGCAGACTTACTCGTGGACGAGGAAACATATTCCAGGCCGGACGGACCGATCAGTCGGATAGCGGTCGCCGTGCGATCGCTGCCGCCCTTGTTCCAGATCTTGGCCCGGTAGGTGATGGTGTCTCCGGGATCGACGACGTTGACGCCCGCCTCGGCACGGTTGACGTCGACACCGTTCACCTTGGCCAGGCTCAGGTTCCACCCGAGGTTGTCGGCCGATTTGTCACCCGACCACGCCGGAGGCGGCGGCGGCGGGTCGGTGGGAGTTGCGGTCGCCGCACCGGCCGTGCCCCAGACCAACGCGAGGGCGCTGACCAGGGTCACGAGCGGCGCTGCGAGTCGCTTGGACACGCGAGTTGCCATGGATTCTCCTTGAAAGACGTCCTCAACAACCCCCGACACCGTTGCTGTTGGACAGTTGTACAGATGCGATCCGGATCACTATGGCCCACGGCATTCGGTTCCGTCCCCGTTTCGACAGAAATGGCTCGGTGGCGTCGTTGACGCAGTTCAGGAAGTTTCTCTCGCAAAAGATTTCGGCGTGAGACCGGATGAAACAGACGAAGGCCCCGTCCCACGCGAGGCGATGCGTGGAACGGGGCCTTCGAGCCCTGATTGCGGGGACGACGCCGGCCCCCGCCGGGGATCAGCGCTGGGGTGCGCTGGTGGTGCGGATCGGCGACGGCAGCGACGTCGCGCCTTCGAGGAAGGCGTCGACCGCGGACGCGCACGAGCGGCCCTCGGCGATGGCCCACACGATGAGCGACTGACCACGACCCATGTCACCGGCGACGAACACACCGGGGACGCTGGTCTCCCAGTCCGACGAGCGGGCGACATTGCCGCGCGCGTCGAGGTCGACACCGAGATCGGTGAGCAGGCCCGACTTCTCGGGTCCGACGAAACCCATCGCGAGGAACACGATGTCGGCGTCGATCTCGAAGTCCGAGCCCTCGACCTTCTCGAAGCGGCCGTTCACCATCGCGACCTCGTGCGCCTTCAGCGCGGTCACCTTGCCGTCACGACCGACGAACTTCTCGGTGTTGACCGAGAACACCCGCTCGCCGCCCTCCTCGTGGGCGGACGACACGCGGTACACGAGCGGGTATGTCGGCCACGGGGTCTGGTCGGCGCGGGACTCCGGCGGCCGCGGCATGATCTCGAACTGGTGCACGCTCTCGGCGCCCTGCCGGTGGCTGGTGCCGAGGCAGTCGGCTCCGGTGTCGCCGCCGCCGATGATGACGACCTTCTTGCCCTTCGCAGAGATGGGAGGCTCCCCTGCGGCATCGAGAATCGGATCACCGAGCTGGACGCGGTTGGCGATCGGCAGGAACTCCATCGCCTGGTGGATGCCGTCGAGTTCACGGCCCGGGATCGGCAGGTCGCGGGCCACGGTGGACCCGCCCGCGAGGACGACCGCGTCGAACTGCTCACGCAACTGCTCGGCGGTGATGTCGACGCCGACGTTCACGCCGGCGCGGAACACCGTGCCCTCGGCCTCCATCTGCGCCAACCGGCGGTCGATGTGCCGCTTCTCCATCTTGAACTCGGGGATGCCGTAGCGCAGCAGACCGCCGATGCGGTCCGCCCGCTCGAACACCGTCACCGAATGCCCGGCACGCGTGAGCTGCTGTGCCGCAGCCAGACCCGCAGGACCGGACCCGACGACGGCCACCTTCTTACCGGTGATGTGCGACGCGCGCACCGCCTGCACCCAGCCCTCGTCGAAGGCGCGGTCGATGAGCTCGACCTCGACCTGCTTGATGGTCACCGGATCCTGGTTGATGCCGAGCACGCACGACGCCTCACACGGTGCCGGGCACAGCCGGCCGGTGAACTCGGGGAAGTTGTTGGTCGCGTGCAGCCGGTCGATGCCGTCGTGCCACCGGTCCTTGTGGACCAGGTCGTTCCACTCGGGGATGAGGTTACCGAGCGGGCAACCGTTGTGGCAGAACGGGATACCGCAGTCCATGCACCGGCTGGCCTGCTTCCGGAGGGTCGAGGGGTCGAAATCCTCGTAGACCTCCTTCCAGTCCATCAGGCGCAGCGGCACCGGTCGGCGCAGCGGCAGTTCCCGCGACGTGTGCTTCAGAAAGCCGTTCGGATCACCCACGAGCTGCCTCCATGATTGCGTCGTCCACGTTGGTTCCGTTCTTCTTCGCGGTCTCGATCGCGACGAGGACCTTCTTGTAGTCGCGTGGCATGACCTTCGCGAAATGCGCCTTCTGGTGCGCCCAGTCGGCGATGATCCGGGCCGCAACCTCGGATCCGGTCTCGTCACGGTGGCGCTCGATCGCGCCCTGCAGCCACTCGAAGTCCGCGACGCTGAGGTCCTCGAGATCGACCAACTCGGTGTTGAGGTCGGTCCGGAAATCACGGTCCGGGTTGTAGACGAACGCGACGCCACCGGACATGCCGGCACCGAAGTTGCGTCCGGTCCTGCCGAGGACGACCACCTTGCCGCCGGTCATGTACTCGCACCCGTGATCGCCCACCCCCTCGACGACAGCGGTGGCGCCGGAGTTGCGGACCGCGAAACGTTCCCCGACGATGCCGCGGACGAGGATCTCGCCGCCGGTGGCACCGAACAGGATCACGTTGCCGCCGATGACGTTCTCCTCGGCGACGAAGCCGTCGGCCGTGCGCAGCGGCGGCCGCACCACGATGCGTCCACCCGACAGACCCTTGCCGACGAAGTCGTTGGCGTCGCCGTGCAGTCGCAGCGTCATGCCCTTCGGCACGAACGCACCGAAGCTGTTGCCGGCCGACCCGGTGAACGTGATGTCGATCGTGTTCTCCGGCAAGCCTTCCGCGCCGTAGGCCTTGGTCAGCTCGTGCCCGAGCATGGTGCCGACCGTGCGGTTGACGTTGGTGATCTCCGACGCGAACGCGACGGCCTCACCCTTGTCGAGCGCCGGACGCGCCTGCTCGATCAGCTGCTGGTCGAGCGCCTTCTCCAGGCCGTGTTCCTGCGTGCCCGAGCAGTACAGGTCTTGATCCGCGAACGCGGATTCGACCTTGTGCAGGATCGGCGTCAGGTCCAGCTTGGACGCCTTCCAGTGCTCGACGGCCGCGGTGGTGTCGAGGGCGTCGACCTGGCCGACCGCCTCCTGCAGGGTGCGGAAGCCCAACTCGGCGAGCAGTTCACGCACCTCCTCGGCGATGAACAGGAAGAAGTTCTCCACGAACTCCGGACGTCCCGCGAAACGCTTGCGCAGCACCGGGTTCTGCGTCGCCACCCCCACCGGGCAGGTGTCGAGGTGGCACACGCGCATCATGATGCAACCCGACACCACCAGCGGTGCGGTCGCGAAACCGAACTCCTCACCGCCGAGCAGCGCCGCGATCATCACGTCGCGGCCGGTCTTCATCTGACCGTCCACCTGGACGACGATCCGGTCACGCAGTCCGTTGAGCAGCAGCGTCTGCTGGGTCTCGGCCAGGCCGAGCTCCCACGGTGCGCCGGCATGCTTGAGCGACGTCAGCGGCGACGCACCCGTGCCACCGTCGTGACCCGAGATGAGCACGACGTCGGCGTGCGCCTTGGACACACCCGCGGCGACGGTGCCGACACCGATCTCCGAGACCAGCTTGACGTGGATCCGGGCCGCCGGGTTGGCGTTCTTCAGGTCGTGGATCAGCTGTGCCAGATCCTCGATCGAGTAGATGTCGTGGTGCGGCGGCGGCGAGATGAGGCCGACGCCCGGGGTGGAGCCACGGACCTCGGCGATCCACGGGTACACCTTGTGCGGCGGCAGCTGTCCGCCCTCACCGGGCTTGGCGCCCTGCGCCATCTTGATCTGGATGTCGGTGCAGTTGGTCAGGTAGTGCGCCGTGACACCGAAGCGACCCGACGCGACCTGCTTGATCGCCGACCGACGCCGATCACCGTTCTCGTCGGCCTCGAAACGACGCGGATCCTCGCCGCCCTCACCGGAATTCGAGCGAGCACCGAGACGGTTCATCGCGATGGCGAGCGTCTCGTGGGCTTCCGCCGAGATGGAGCCGTAGCTCATGGCGCCCGTCGAGAAGCGCGTGACGATCTCGCTGGCGGGTTCGACCTCGTCGATCGAGATCGGCTCGCGCACACCGTCCTTGAACGTGATCAGGCCGCGCAGCGACGCCAGCCGCTCCGACTGGTCGTTGACCAGGGTCGTGTACTCCTTGAAGATCGAGTACTGGCCGGTGCGGGTCGCGTGCTGCAGCTTGAACACCGTGTCCGGGTTGAACAGGTGGTACTCGCCCTCCCGACGCCACTGGTACTCGCCGCCCACCTCGAGCTCGCGGTGCGCCCGCAGCTCCGGACGATCCAGGTACGCATCAGCATGGCGCACAGCGACATCCGACGCGATCTCGTCGAGGCCGATACCACCGAGATTCGAGTGCAGGCCGGTGAAGTACTCGTCGACGAGTTCCTGCGACAGGCCGATCACCTGGAACAGCTGGGCACCGGTGTACGACGCGAGCGTCGAGATGCCCATCTTCGACATCACCTTCAGCACGCCCTTGCCGGCGGCCTTGATGTAGTTCGCGACGGCCTTGTCCCGGGTCAGGCCCGGCAGCTGCTCGGACTGCATCAGCTCGTCGATGGTCTCGAACGCCATGTACGGATTGACCGCGGCCGCACCGCAGCCGAGCAACGCCGCCATGTGGTGCACCTCGCGGGCGTCACCGGACTCGACGATCAGCCCAACCTTGGTGCGGGTCTTCTCCCGCACCAGATGGTGGTGCACCGCCGCGGTGAGCAACAGCGACGGGATCGGCGCGTACTTCTCGTTGGACTCGCGGTCCGACAGCACGACCAGACGGGCGCCGCCGGCGACGGCTTCGGACACCTTGTCCCGCACCGTGTCCAGGGCGCGGCGCAGGCCCTCGCCACCCTCGGCGACCGGGTACACGCCGCGGACCACGACGCTGCGGAAGCGCGGGAACTCGCCGTTGTCGTTGAGGTGGATCAGCTTCGACAGGTCGTCGTTGTGCAGGATCGGCTGCGGCACCAGGATCTGCCGGCACGACAGCGGCGACGGGTTCAGCAGATCCGCCTCGGGGCCGATGGTGCCACCGAGGCTGGTGACGATCTCCTCGCGGATCGCGTCGAGCGGCGGGTTCGTCACCTGCGCGAACAGCTGCTGGAAGTAGTCGAACAGCATCCGCGGCCGGGCCGAGAGGACCGCGATCGGGGTGTCGGTGCCCATCGAACCCAGCGCCTCGACACCGGAGACGGCCATCGGCTTGACGAGCAGGTTCACCTCCTCGTTGGTGTAGCCGAAGATCTGCTGGCGCAACACGACCCGGTCGTGCGTCATGTACGTGTACTTGTGCTCGGGCAGGTCGTCGATGTGGACCAGGCTGTCGTCGATCCACTGCTGGTACGGCTGCGCGGCGGCGAGCTCCGACTTGATCTCGTCGTCGGAGATGATGCGGCCCTGCGCGGTGTCGACCAGGAACATCCGTCCCGGCTGCATCCGCATGCGGCGCACGATCTTCTCCGGTGCGATGTCGAGGACACCGACCTCGGACGCCATGACGACCAGACCGTCGTCGGTGACCCACACCCGCGACGGGCGCAGACCGTTGCGGTCGAGGACGGCGCCGACGACGGTGCCGTCGGTGAAGCACACCGACGCCGGACCGTCCCACGGCTCCATGAGCGTCGAGTGGTACTCGTAGAACGCGCGGCGGGCCGGGTCCATGGACTCGTGCCGCTCCCACGCCTCCGGGATCATCATCAGCACCGCGTGCGGCAGGCTGCGGCCACCGAGGTGCAGCAGTTCGAGGACCTCGTCGAACCGGGCGGTGTCCGAGGCGCCCGGCGTGCAGACCGGGAAGATCTTCTCGAGCGCGCCCTCACCGAAAACCTCGGAACGGATGAGCGCCTCACGGGCCCGCATCCAGTTCTCGTTGCCGCTGACCGTGTTGATCTCACCGTTGTGGGCGACCCGGCGGAACGGGTGCGCCAGCGGCCACGACGGGAACGTGTTGGTGGAGAAGCGCGAGTGCACCAGACCCAGCGCACTCTCGAGCCGGTCGTCCTGCAGATCCAGGTAGAAGCCCTTGAGCTGCGGCGTGGTGAGCATGCCCTTGTAGACGAACGTCTGCCCGGACAGGCTCGGGAAGTACACCGACTCGTGTCCCGGACCGTCCTCGCCGGCCCCGGCGGTGCCGAGTTCGTGCTCGACGCGCTTGCGGATCACGTAGGCGCGGCGCTCGAGGTCCATGTCGGTGACCGCATCACCGGCGGACCCGACGAACACCTGACGGAACGTCGGCATCGCGGCGCGGGCCAGCGTGCCGAGCGACGAGTCGTCGGTGGGGACCGCGCGCCAGCCGAGAACCGTCAGACCCTCCTCGGCGACGATCTTCTCGACGCCCGCGGCAGCGGTGTCGGCGGCGGCGTCGCCCTGTGGCAGGAACGCGATACCGGTGGCGTACGCGCCCGCGGCGGGCAGGTCGAAGTCGACGACAGCACGCAGGAAGCGGTCCGGGACCTGGAGCAGGATGCCGGCACCGTCACCGGTGTTGGGCTCGGAACCCGCGGCACCACGGTGCTCGAGGTTGACCAGCGCGGTGATCGCCTTCTCGACGATGTCCCGACTGCGGCGACCGTGCATGTCGACGACGAACGCGACGCCGCACGCGTCGTGCTCGTTCGACGGGTGATAGAGCCCCTGGGGCCCGGGAAGATGCTTCATACCAACTGCCTTCGTATGCGTGAATGCATCGACGACCAGCGGCGCTGATGGCCATCCAACTGCAGAGCATGTACCGCCACGACGCTGTGTTCGGTACCGACCGAGAAGGGCTCCTCGTTGAGCCTCGACACGGGACTGACGTCCGCCCTGGCGACGTTGCTCAGGGGGTTTCATACGTCGACGAGTCCACCGTGTTGAGAAAAGGTTAATTCACGCACCCGGCGGAAACGCAAGCAAGGTTCCCCTTTCCGCCAGATGACCTGCGGATTTGCGACCGGTGATCGAGCGACTGCAATCCACGTCACAGCCTAGAGCGCGAATTCGGGTGCCGGCAGAGCGTCTGATTGCAGCCTTCGCACGATCCGCCGACGGCGCGATGACAGCGCGGTGACGCGGCGGTCTCGGAATCGGTTTCCCGGGAAACCCGGGCCGTGGGGCAACCGGGTGCGAAAATAGCTACTGGCCGCAGCGAGTGGACAGCTGCGGCCAGTGCAGGACGAACATTAGCACCAGTTGAACGTTTGACTCATGCGGATCGGCAAATCTCGCCGCAGGCACCGTCCCGACAGGAAGAACCCCAGGTCACACCCTCGCCGGAACGGATTCGACGGGCTCGGACGGTACCGCCCGCGTCGCCGCGGACCCCCGCCCGGGGATCGCCAGCGCGACCGCCGCGGCGACGAGCGCCACCGCGCAGCCGATGAGCATGCCGGTCCGGAAACCCGCCTCGGTCGGAACGGTGTGACCGCCCCCGATGTCCATGCTCATCTGCGCCAGCACCACACCCACCACGGCCGCCGCCACCAACGTGCCGACCGACCGCATCAGGGTGTTGAAGCTGTTCGCCGACCCGGTCTCCGACGGCGGCACCAGCTCCCGCAGGGCACTGATCCCCAACGGCACCATGCCCATACCCAGGCCCTGCAGGCCACGTCCGACGATCATCGGCAGCAGGGACGACGCGAGCGCGCACAGCACCGAACCCACGACGAGCGGCACCGCACAGAACAGCAACATCTTCCGCTTGCCCAGCAGGTCAGCGAGCCGGCCGGTGACCGGTGTCGCGACGGCACCCACCAGCAGCGTGATCGTGATGACCCACGACGCGTCGGACGCGGTGGTGTCCAGGATGCGGGGCAGGTCGCCGATGAGCGGCACCACCAGCGTCTGCATGAGGGCGGCCACGATGCCGGCCACTGCCAGCACCGCGACGACGCCACCCTCGACGGCCTCGACCGAGTCCTCACCGAGTGGAGCCCCGACGACGTCGCCACGTTCGCCGGCTACCTGAAACGGTTCAACATCGACATCGAACGGCTCGACGGACGGCCCTGGCCGCGGCCGTGACTGCGGCGCCCGGCGAAGCCACACACCTTCTCCCGAGTGCACACACGTTTCCGGCGTCGAATACACGTGTGGCGCCGGCAAAAGGGGTGTGACACCACGCGTAGGGCCCCGGAAACGACGAAAGCCGCGAGTTCCGAAGAACTCGCGGCTTTCCGTTGTGGGCGAAGGGGGACTTGAACCCCCACGTCCCGAAGGACACTGGCACCTGAAGCCAGCGCGTCTGCCATTCCGCCACTCGCCCGAGCGACGCTGAAAACAGTAGCATGCCACTTTCGAAAACGACGATTCGTGCAGGTAGTGACCATAAAATGGACTCAATGGACGCGACCGGAACCGTTCGGACGGAGTGTCCGGATATCATGCAGGAGCAGCGGTACGGACTCCTGCCGCCGCGACACGCAGACTGACCGCGAACAGACAACAGCAAGGTTCATGCCGTGGGGATCGTTCAACGTTTCGAGCGCAAGCTTCAGGGGGCCGTCGGCGACGCCTTCGCCCGCGTCTTCGGTGGCGGCGTCGTACCCCAGGAAGTGGAAGCCGCGCTGCAACGCGAAGCCACCGACCACGTCCAGCAACTCGACGGCGGCCACTATCTGGCCCCCAACCGCTACGTGATCACGATCAACGAATCGGATCACCGGAAGCTGGCGTCGGATCACGAACTGACAGTGACATCTTTCGCAAAACATCTCGAGGGATACATCCGCGAACAGGGTTGGCAGACGTACGGTGACATCGATGTCCGTTTCGAGCCGTCCTCGACGCTGCACACCGGTCAGTTCCGCACGGCGGGGTCGGTCGATCCGGACGCGCACCGCACCGGCGGTGCGCCCGGACCCGACCCCCGCGCGGGACAATCCCCCGTTTCCCCGACCCCAGGAGCAGGCCCCATGACGCAGAACTCCGGACACGAGCCCGGTCGCGACCCGAAGGATCGTGAGCAGTCCCGCAACGGCAGCGCGCATCCGGGACCCGATCAGGGGCAGGACCACCCGCCGCAGGGCTACCAGCAGCCGTACTACGACCAGGGGCAGGGGTACGGCGCGGCGCACCAGGGCGGCTACGGCCAGCAGGGCGACTACCAGCAGAACTACGACCAGCAGAACTACGACGCCCAGCAGCCGTATCCCGGCCAGTACCCGGGCTACCACCAGCCGGGGTATCAGGACCCGAACTACCAGGGTCAGGGTTACCAGGACCAGGGGTACGACCCGAACCACCAGGGCGGCTACGGCCAGCAGGGCTACGCCGACTACGACTACCAGCAGGGCGACTACCAGCAGGCCGGGTACAACCAGGCCGGCTACCAGCAGGAGTACGAGCAGGCCGGCTACAACCAGGCGTACGCCCAGCAGGGCTACGACCAGGGCTATCAGGCCGGGTACGCACCCGAGGCGGGCCGCACGTTCACCGCGACCCTGCAACTCGAGGACGGCAGCGGCCGCTTCCACCAACTGCGTGAGGGCAACAACATCGTCGGCCGCGGCCAGGACGCCCAGTTCCGGCTCCCCGACACCGGCGTCTCCCGGCGGCACTTCGACATCCGCTGGGACGGGCAGGTCGCGATGCTGTCGGATCTCGGGTCCACCAACGGCACCACCGTCAACGGCGCGCCCGTGCAGGACTGGCAGCTCGCCGACGGCGACGTGGTGCGTGCCGGACATTCCGAGATCCTGGTGCGCATCCTCTGACCACGGCAGACGCTGCGCCGCACCGACAGGCGCCGCGCCCCGGGACATCGGGTGCGGCGTCGGATCATGATCACTGTCGGTGGCTTCCACATATGATGCAGCCAACCGAGATTGCCCCGGCCGCGCGTCCGCGTAGCCGTGCCCCCGAAGGAGGTGTCGAGCAGTGCAGGGACTGATACTCCAACTGACGCGAGCTGGCTTTCTGCTGTTGCTCTGGCTCTTCGTGTGGGCGGTGATCCGGACACTCCGCAGCGACATCTATGCCGGTGCCGGTGGTGCGCGGGTCGGTACACGGCCGGTGCGCCGCCCGGCGGTGCTGCCGTCGCTCGGTAAGCAGAAGGTCGCGAAGTTCCTGGTGGTCACGCAGGGCGCGCTGGCCGGTACCCGGATCACGCTGGGCAGTCAGCCGGTGCTGATCGGCCGGGCCGACGATTCGACGCTGGTCCTCACCGACGACTACGCGTCCACCCGGCATGCCCGCCTGTCACAGCGTGGTACCGACTGGTACGTCGAGGATCTCGGCTCCACCAACGGCACCTACATGGACCGCGCCAAGGTCACGACGGCTGTCCGGGTGCCCCTCGGCACCCCGGTGCGGGTCGGTAAGACCGTGATCGAGCTGCGCCCGTGACCCTGGTTCTGCGCTACGCGGCCCGTAGCGACCGCGGCCTGGTCCGCGCCAACAACGAAGACTCCGTCTATGCGGGTGCGCGCCTGCTGGCGCTCGCCGACGGTATGGGCGGTCACGCGGCCGGGGAGGTCGCGTCGCAGCTGATGATCGCGGCGCTGGCACATCTCGACGACGACGAACCCGGTGAGGACCTGCTCGGCAAGCTCGACGCCGCCACCCGCGAGGGCAACGCGACGATCGCCGACCAGGTCGAGGAGGATCCCGAACTCGAGGGCATGGGCACGACGCTGACCGCGATGCTGTTCACGGGCAGCCGGCTGGGTCTCGTCCACATCGGTGATTCCCGCGCCTACCTGCTGCGCGACGATCAGCTCACCCAGATCACCCGCGACGACACGTTCGTGCAGTCCCTCGTCGACGAGGGCAGGATCACCGCCGAACAGGCGCACACCCATCCGCAGCGGTCGCTGATCATGCGGGCGCTCACCGGTAACGAGGTGGAGCCGACGCTGACGATGCGGGAGGCCCGTGCCGGCGACCGCTACCTGCTGTGCTCGGACGGCCTGTCCGACCCGGTCAGCGACGAGACGATCGCGAACACCATGCGCGAGGGCACGCACGACGAGTGCGCGGACCGGCTCATCGAGTTGGCGCTGCGCAGCGGCGGCCCCGACAACGTGACGGTGATCGTCGCCGACGTCATCGACTACGGCTACGGGCAGCGGCATCCGATCGTCGGGGGCGCCGCGTCCGACGACGAGGAGGACGACGCTCCCCCGCCGAACACGGCCGCGGGCCGGGCGGCGGCGATACGGCCGCCGCGGGCCGCACCGAAACGGGTCACTCCGCCGGCCGAGGAGACGCCGAAGAAGTCCCACAAACTGCGGTGGACGCTGCTCGCCGTCACGCTGATCGCGTTGCTCGCGGGCGGTCTCGTGGTGGGTCGCGCGATGATCCGCAGCTACTACTACGTGGGGGCGGCCGCGGATCGGGTCACAGTGCTGCGCGGCATCCCCGGTTCCGTGCTGGGGTTCTCGCTGCAGGAGAGCGCCCTGGTCGGCTGCGTCGCCGACGACGGGACACTCACCGCCGCCGACCCGAACGCGCTGCCCGGCGACTGCCGGATGCTGATGGTCGACGATCTGCAGCCGTCCGCACGGGAACAGGTGCGGGCCGGTCTGCCGTCGGGCACCGAGACCGACGCGACCGACCAGATGCGCCGGCTCGCCGCGAACGATCTGCTGCCGGTGTGCACCCCGCCGGAACCGGAACCCCTACCGGCACCGGCACCCGCCCCGGTGCCACCCGCACCGGCACCCCCCGCGCCGGCCGAACCGGTGCCCGCCCCGGCAGCCGCGCCGGAACCCGCCCCGGCCGAAACGGTGCCGGCGCCGCCGCCCGTCGAACAGATTCCCGGCCAGAACTGCAGGGCCGGTAGCTGATGTCCACGACGTCCGACGCCCCCTTCCCGAGCCCGGCCGGCGGTTTCGCGGCCGCGCCCGCCCGGTCGAACCGGCGGAGCACCGAGCTGTTCCTGCTGTGCGGTTCGATCGCGATCACGACGGTGTCGCTGATCCTGGTCGAGGCCAGCCAGGAGCAGTCGCTCACGTGGGATCTGGCCAAGTACGGTCTCGCGTACGCGGTCATGTTCCTCGTCGCGCATCTCGCGGTGCGCCGGTTCGCACCGCACGCAGACCCACTGTTGCTGCCGATCGTGGCGCTGCTCAACGGGCTGGGCCTGGTCATCATCCACCGGTTGGATCTCGCGGACGCCGATTCCGCGGTCTATCAGGGGTTGCCGATCCCGTCGCCGGACGCGAACCAGCAGGTGCTGTGGACGGCACTCGCCCTGGGCGGGTTCATCGCGGTCCTCGTGCTGCTCCGCGACTACCGACTGCTGGCCCGCTACGGGTACACCGTCGGCCTGGCCGGTCTGGTGCTGCTCGCGATCCCGGCGCTGCTGCCGTCGCAGTTCTCCGAGGTCAACGGCGCCAAGATCTGGATCAAGCTGCCCGGGTTCAGTATCCAACCGGGCGAGTTCGCGAAGATCCTGCTGATCATCTTCTTCGCGGCGGTCCTGGTCGCCAAGCGTGACCTGTTCACCACCGCGGGCCGGCATTTCCTCGGCATGGACCTGCCGCGGGCCCGTGATCTGGGCCCGATCCTGGTGGCGTGGATCGTCTCGGTCGCGATCATGGTGTTCGAGAAGGATCTGGGCACGTCGCTGCTGATCTTCGGCACCGTGCTGGTGATGCTGTACATCGCGACCGAACGGGTCGGCTGGCTGCTGATCGGTGCCGGTCTGCTGCTCGTCGGGTTCTTCTTCGCGTACCAGATGTTCGGGCACGTCCGGGTGCGGGTGGACACGTGGATCGATCCGCTCGGCGACTACCAGAACACCGGCTACCAGATCTCGCAGTCGCTGTTCGGGCTGGCGACCGGCGGTGTCGCCGGTACCGGACTGGGCAGCGGACGCCCGTCGCAGGTGCCGTTCGCCAAGACCGACTTCATCGTCGCCGCGATCGGTGAGGAACTGGGCCTGATCGGCCTAGCCGCGATCCTGATGCTGTTCCTGATCCTGGTGGTCCGTGGGCTGCGGACGGCCCTGGCGGTCCGCGACAGTTTCGGCAAGCTCCTCGCGGCCGGCCTGTCGTTCACGATCGCGATCCAGTTGTTCGTCGTCGTCGGCGGTGTCACGAAACTGATTCCCCTCACCGGACTGACCACCCCGTTCATGTCGTACGGTGGGTCGTCCCTGCTCGCGAACTATCTGCTGTTGGCGCTGCTCATGAAGATCTCCGACGCCGCCCGCACCCCCGCGGCCCCGAAGAAGAAGGGGCCCGCCCCCATCGCGGACGCCCCCACCGAAATGCTGGGCCGGAAATGAACACACCACTGCGCCGGGTCGCGCTCGCCGTCATGGTGATGGTGGTGGCGCTACTCGCCAACGCCACCTACGTGCAGGTCATCAAGGCCGACGACCTGCGGAACGATCCCCGCAACTCGCGGGTGCTGCTCGACGAGTACTCCCGGCAGCGCGGCCAGATCTCCGCCGGCGGTCAGGTGCTGGCCGCGTCGGTGCCCACCGACGACCGGTACAAGTATCTGCGCGTGTACCCACCGAACCAGGCGGCACCGTCCAGTCCGCTCGCGAACGCCCCGGTCACCGGCTTCTACTCGATGCAGTACGGCAGCGCCGGGTTGGAGCGGGCCGAGGACCCGGTCCTCAACGGCTCCGACAACCGACTGTTCAGCAAGCGGTTCTTCGATCTGGTGTCGGGTCGGGACCCGCGCGGCGGCAACGTCGTCAGCACCATCGACCCGGTGATGCAGCAGGTCGCGTACGACGAACTGACCGCGAAGGGTTACACCGGTTCGGTCGTCGCGATCGAGCCGAGCACCGGCAACATCCTGGCCATGGCCAGCACCCCCAGCTACGATCCGAACCGGCTGTCCGGGCACGACGGCGCGCAGACGTCCGACGCCTGGGACGAACTGAACGCCGACCCGGACAGGCCGATGCTCAACCGGGCGGTGTCCGCGACGTACCCGCCGGGGTCGACGTTCAAGGTGGTCGTCACGGCGGCCGCGCTCGAGAACGGCGCCAACCCGGACGAGCAGCTCACCGCGGCACCGAACATCACACTGCCGGGCACGTCGACGACGCTGGAGAACTACAACGGCACCACGTGCGGGGGCGGTCCGACGGCGTCGCTGCGGGAAGCGTTCGCCCGCTCCTGCAACACCGCGTTCGTGGAGTTGGGTATCAAGACCGGCACCGACGCGCTCGCCGAGCAGTCGAAGGCGTTCGGGATCGGCCCGAACACGCCCGGGGTCCCGATCCCGGTCGCCGACAGCACGATCGGCTCGATTCCCGACACCGCGGCGCTCGGCCAGTCCAGCATCGGGCAGCGGGACGTCGCACTGACACCGCTGCAGAACGCGGAGATCGCCGCGACCATCGCCAACGGCGGCATGCGGATGGAGACGCATCTGGTGTCGCAACTGCAGGCCCCGGACCTGTCCGACCTGGCGACCACCAGCCCCAAATCGGTGGGCCGGGCCGTGTCGCCGCAGGTCGCGGAGACGTTGACGCAGTTGATGATCGGCTCGGAGAACAACACTGCCGGTGGCGGCAAGATCCCGGGTGTGCAGATCGCGTCCAAGACCGGCACCGCCGAGCACGGCACCGATCCGCGGAACACGCCGCCGCACGCCTGGTACATCGCGTTCGCCCCGGCCCAGAATCCGACCGTCGCGATCGCCGTCATCGTCGAGGACGGCGGGGACCGGGCGCTCGCGGCGACGGGTGGGTCGGTGGCCGCACCGATCGGACGTGCCGTCATCGCGGCCGGTTTGCAGAGGGGATGAGGCAGTGTCGTTGACGAACGGATCGGTGATCGGCGGCCGCTACCGCCTGCAACGGTTGATCGCGACCGGCGGTATGGGCCAGGTGTGGGAGGCCACCGACGGCCGTCTCGACCGCCGGGTCGCGGTGAAGGTACTCAAGGCCGAGTTCTCGTCGGATCCGGAGTTCCTCGAACGGTTCCGGGTGGAGGCCCGCACCACCGCGCAGCTCAACCATCCCGGCATCGCCGGCGTCTACGACTACGGGGAGACCCACGACGACGCCGGTGCCGGCCTCGCCTACCTGGTGATGGAGCTGGTGGCGGGGGAACCGCTCAACGCGGTCCTCGCGCGGGTGGGGCGACTGTCGATTCCGCACGCCCTGGACATGCTCGAGCAGACCGGGCGGGCCCTGCAGGTCGCGCATTCGGCCGGGGTGGTGCACCGGGACGTCAAGCCCGGCAACATCCTCATCACCCCGTCGGGGCAGGTGAAGATCACCGACTTCGGGATCGCGAAGGCCGTGGACGCCTCCCCGGTCACCCGCACCGGCATGGTGATGGGCACCGCCCAGTACATCGCCCCGGAGCAGGCCCTCGGCCAGGAGGCGACGTCGGCGAGCGACGTGTACTCGCTCGGTGTCGTCGGCTACGAGGCCCTGTCGGGTCGGCGCCCGTTCGGCGGGGGCAGCACCCTGACGGTCGCGATGAAGCACGTGCAGGAACCGCCGGAGCCGATGCCCGTCGATCTGCCGGCCCCGATCCGGGAACTGATCGACATCACGCTGACGAAGGATCCGGCGCACCGGTACGGGAGCGGCGGCGAGTTCGCCGACGCGGTCGCCGCGGTGCGGTCCGGGCACCGGCCGCCGCCCGGTCGGGTGCCGACGGCCGCGACCCGGGTGGTGGCCCCCGTTCCGACGGCCGCACCGACCGCGATGATCGCGTCGCAGCAGCACAGTCAGGTCCCGGAACCGGCACCTGCACCGGACGCCGCCGCCGGGTGGACGCCCGGGCAGAAGGCGCTCGCGTGGGCCGGGGGCGGGCTGCTCACCCTGGCCGCGTTGGTGGCGTTGGGGTTGTTGTTCTTCGGTGGCGGATCGGATCGACCGTCCACACCACCGGCGGTGACCTCGACGACCACCACCGCGAAGCCGACGACGACCACCACGACACCGCGGACGACGACCACCACACCGCCGCCCACGACCACGACGGCCGAGCCCACCACCACGACCACGCCGCCGCCGACCACGACGACGACCACCGCGAAAACCACGACCACCACGCCGCCGCCGACCACGACGACGACCACCGCGAAAACCACCACGACGACGACCCCGACCGAAACCACGACGGCCGAGACGACCACGGCCACTCAAGGACAGCAATGACGACGCCGCGCAATCTCTCCTCCCGGTACGAACTGGGCGAGACCCTGGGCTTCGGTGGCATGTCGGAGGTGCATCGCGGCCGCGATCTGCGGTTGAGCCGGGATGTCGCGGTGAAGGTGCTGCGCGCCGATCTCGCCCGTGATCCCACGTTCTACCTGCGGTTCCGTCGTGAGGCGCAGAACGCGGCAGCCCTGAACCATCCGGCGATCGTCGCCGTCTACGACACCGGTGAGGCCGAGACGGACAGCGGTCCGCTGCCGTACATCGTGATGGAGTACGTCGAGGGCGACACGCTGCGCGACATCCTGCGCGCCGAGGGCCCGCTGGCGCCGCGGCGGGCGATGGAGATCATCGCCGACGTGTGCGCGGCACTCGATTTCAGTCACCGCAACGGCATCGTGCACCGGGACATCAAGCCCGCCAACATCATGATCAACCGTGCCGGCGCGGTGAAGGTGATGGATTTCGGTATCGCCCGCGCCATCGCGGACGGTGCCAGCACGATGACGCAGACGGCCGCGGTGATCGGGACGGCACAGTACCTGTCGCCGGAACAGGCCCGCGGCGAGCAGGTCGACGCCCGCTCGGACGTCTACGCGCTCGGCTGTGTGCTGTACGAACTGCTCACCGGTGGGCCGCCGTTCACGGGTGATTCCCCGGTCGCGGTCGCCTACCAGCATGTGCGGGAGGATCCGAAGACCCCGTCGCTGGTGAACCCGTCGATTCCGACGGTGCTCGATTCGGTGATTCTCAAGGCGATGAGCAAGAACCCGGCCAACCGCTACCAGAGTGCCGCGGAGATGCGCAGCGATCTGGTGCGGGTGCTCGGCGGGCAGCGTCCGAGCGCACCGATGGTCCTCACCGACGAGGAACGGACCACGATGTTCGGAGCCGCCGCCGACGGCGACACCAGTTCCGGATACACCCCGGAACCGGCCCGTCCGGCGCCCGTGACGGCCACCCCGCAGGTGATCGCGCCGTCGAAGCCGGCGAAGAAGTCGAACACCACCCGCACCGTGCTGCTGGCGGTCGCGGCGCTGATCGTGGTCGGCATCATCGGCGCGTTCACGTTCTCGGTGCTGTCCGCTCCGTCGAAGGTGACGGTGCCGAACGTGGCGGGCCGCAGTCAGGCGGAGGCCGCCGCGATGCTGCGCGACGCGAAACTCGATTCGACGATCCAGTCCCGGCCGGATGCGGTCGTCGCGGTCGGCAATGCCATCGGCACCACCCCGTCGGCGGGTACGTCGGTCGACGAGAACAGCAAGGTCACGCTGCAGGTGTCGTCGGGTCCCGAGCAGGTGCAGGTGCCGAAGCTGACGGGTCTGAGCCAGGACGATGCGGCCGCGGCCCTCGCCGCGGCCGGTCTGCGACTCGACGCGGCCGTCGACCGGGCCCCGTCGGACCCGAAGCAGCTCGACAAGGTCACCGGTCAGGAGCCGTCGACGGGTGCGAAGGTGAATCTGGATTCGACGGTGGCGATCACCCTGGGGTCCGGACCCGAGCAGGTGCGGGTGCCGAACGTCGTCGGTCAGACCGTCGACGTGGCGCAGCCGAACATCGAGGGTGCCGGCTTCACGGTGGAGGTCGAGAAGGTCGACTCCGGGAAACCGGAGGGCCAGGTGGTCGCGATGACCCCGACCGGCGGGTCGGCCGCCGCGAAGGGGGACACGATCCGTCTGCAGGTGTCGAACGGCAAACTGTTCACGATGCCGGATCTGACGCAGATGTCGCTGTCGCAGGCGGTGGACGCGCTGCGCCGCGCCGGCTGGACCGGATCGTCGAACCAGCTGTCGCAGAAGAAGCAGCCCACTCTGGACACCGCCCTGGTCGGCAAGATCGTCGGGCAGCAGCAGGCGCCGGGCAGCGACGTCGCGAAGAACGAGCAGCTGACGGTGCTCGTCGGGGAACTCGGTATCCCCCGATAGCAGCCCCGGAACACAGGAGCGGCCCCCGTGAAACGGGGGCCGCTCCTGTCGTGTTCCGCCGGTCAGCGGGCGAGGGCGTCGCCGAGCGAGCGGGCGACCTCGTCCTCGAGGGTCGCGACGAGCGTCTCGGCGGGCGCCTGCCCGCACACCCCGAGCCAGTTCGCGAGCATCCGGTGCCCGCCCTGGGTGAGCACCGACTCGGGATGGAACTGCACGCCGTGGATGGGCAGTTCCCGGTGCCGCATCGCCATCACGATGCCGCTGTCGGTGCGGGCGGTGACCTCCAGTTCCGTGGGGACGGTGTCTTCGAGGACGGTCAGCGAGTGGTAGCGGGTGGCGGTGAACGGGTCCGGGAGCCCGGCCAGGACACCTCGATCGTTGTGGTGGACGGTGCTGGTCTTGCCGTGCAGCAGTTCCGGGGCGCGGTCGACCGTGGCGCCGAACGCGGCACCGATCGCCTGATGGCCCAAGCACACACCGAGCAGCGGGGTCTTCGCGGCCGCACACGCGCCGACGAGCGGCATCGTCGCACCGGCCCGCTGCGGGGTGCCGGGGCCGGGGCTGAGCAGGATGCCGTCGAAGTCGGCGGCCGCGGCCTCGATCGCGTCGTCCCCGGTCAACCGGGGGTCGTCGTTGCGCCACACCTCGGCCTGCGTTCCGAGCTGGCCCAGGTACTGGACCAGGTTGAACACGAAGCTGTCGTAGTTGTCGACGACGAGGATGCGCATGGGAGCAGGGTAACCCGTACCTGTCAGGTGACGGGGTGCGCGTACTCGGTGTGCAACTGCCCGGTGTAGCCGGGCACGGTGAGCTGCCCGGATTCCTGCTGGGTGTAGCCGAGTCCGTATCGGACGGCGTACTGCTTGAACATCTTGATGCCGGGTTCGTTCGCGAGGGTCGCCGCGAGCCGGGCCGGGTCGCCGATCGCGGTGACCACGTACGGCGGGCTGTAGGTGCGGCCGTGCAGCAGCAGGGTGTTGCCGATACAGCGGGGCGCGGACGTGTTCACGATCCGCTGGTCCTGCATGGCGATCGCCTCGGCACCCCCGGCCCACAGCGCGTTGAGGACGCTCTGCACGTCCTGCTGGTGCACGACGAGGTCGTCGGGGGACGCGCCGGCCGGGTAGCGGCCGTCGGCGTCGCGGGGTGCGTCGGTGAGGGTGACGACGATACCGGGCCCGGTGAGCGGGGTCAGTCCGGCGGCGTCGGCGAGACCGCCGGACCGGTCGAGGATCTCCGCGACCCGGGTGTCGACACCGGCCGCCGCCTCCTGGAAGTGCTGCACGCGGGCAGCGAGGTCGTCGCGGGCGGCGGCGGCCCGATCGACGTCGACCTGGGCGCGGCGCACCAGGTCGGACAGCCGGGTCGAGTCGGCGGCGCGCAGTTCGTTGCCGTGGGACACCTCGCGGGTGGTCGCCAGCAGCAGTCCGGCGACGAGGCACACCACCAGGACCGCGATGGGCCAGAATCCGAACCGCGGACGGCTGCCCGGCGGCCGTTCGTCGACGTCCGGCACCCTCGATCCCCACTCCCACCACGGACATTCGGTGCGTGACCGGTCCTGGTCGCGCTCGTTTCGGCTAGCGTGTACTGCACAACAGGTAGAGCGAATCTACCCTGTCCGTCCGGTTCGGTCCGGGCACCCGAACGTGTTCTCCACCCGTACGAAGCATCCACACGAAACAAGGACGTCATGCCGAAGTCGAAGGTCCGGAAGAAGACCGATTACACGATCAATCCTGCGAACCGCACCCCGGTGAAGGTGAAGGCCGGGCCGTCGAGTGCGCTGTACGTGTCGGTGATGCTCGGGTTCATGCTCGTCGGTCTGGCCTGGCTGATCGTGTACTACCTGGCCGCCGAGAACCTCACCTGGATGAACGATCTGGGGGCGTACAACTTCCTGATCGGTTTCGGTTTCATGGTCGTCGGCCTCGTCATGACCATGAAATGGCGTTGACCGGCCCGCACGTCCAATTACACACGTGTTATTCATCCCCATTGTGGATAACCCCTGTGGACAACTCGGGGGTTCGTGCACATGCCTGAGGACGGATACCGGCCGGAGTCGCCACTTTCCTGGTCGACACCGCTCGGCGCGGTGGTCGCGCTGACGGTCGGCGGGGTCGCGTTGATCGTGGCGGCACTGCTCCTGGGGATCGACGCCGCGGGGCTGTTCCTGGTGACCCTGGCGGCGGTCGCGATGCTGGTGCTCGCCGGTCTCGGGGCACGGCAGCGGCCCCGGCTCGCCGTCGTGGACGTCGACGGGATTCCGGCGCTCGCGGCGACCCGGTTGCGGGGGCGGCGCGTCTACCGGCGCGACGATCTGACCCGTGTTCGGATCGTGGCATATCCGCGGATGGGCCGGCGGGTGCCGATGCTCGAGATCGACGCCGTCGACCCCGACGGCACCGAACGCCTGCTGATCTTCGGTCGGTGGGATCTCGGTGCCGACCCGACGATCGTGTTCGACGCACTCGCGGTGCGGGGGCTGACTCCCGCACCGGAGTGACCGGGCTCAGACGAGACCGGGAATCTGCTCCCGCAGGCCGACGACGCGCAGTGCGATCAGCCCGACGACGAGGACGGTGACGGCCCCGAGCCCGGCCCAGCCGAGTTGCCGAGCCCGCGCGACCGACGCCGGGGTGCGGTCACCGACCGGCGCGTACACGAGGACGGCGGTGGCGGCGGCACCGGCGACGAGACCACCGATGTGCCCCCACAGTGAGATGCCGGGCACGGTGACGCTGATGACGACGTTGAGACCGATGACTGCGAGGATCGGGCCGGGACTGCGTCGCATCCGGAGGAGCAGAACCGCCTGGGCGCCCATGATGCCGAAGATGGCACCGGACGCGCCCGCGGTGAACGAGTTCAGCGATTCGAACGTCAGGGCCGACGCGGACCCGCCGAGCAGCGCGATCAGGTAGACCGCGAGATAGCGGCTGCGGCCGAGCACGATCTCGGTGTCACGGCCGAGGATCCACAGCGCGAACATGTTCACGGCCAGGTGGATCAGGCCGAAGTGCAGGAAGCCACTGCCGAGGATCCGGAACCAGTCCCCCTGCGCGACCGCGTTCGGGTCCAGGACCAGCCACCCGAACACCGGCGAGTCGAAGACGGCGGCACCGGTACGCAGGTTGATCCGGCCGGCGCCGTTGTCCATGAGCGAGCCGGCCTGCAACGCGGTGACCGCGAAGATCACCACGTTGAGTGCGATCAGCACGTACGTGACGATCGGGGTGGGCAGCTGCGACCGGATCGGGGCGCCCGCGACGGTACGGGCCTGCGGCACGTCGCGCTGCCCGGCGGCGACGCAGTCGACGCACTGGTGGCCGACGGACGCCGAACGCAGACAGTCCGGGCAGGCCGGGCGGCCGCAGCGGGTACAGGACAGCGCGGTGGGACGAGCGGGGTGGCGGACGCACCTCGGCTGAGGTGGCGGGGTGCCCTCGCTCGCCGCACCACCCCAGCCGGGGTTCGTCATTCGAGAGTTCCTTACGCGACGGTGATGCTGTTGATGACGACGTCGTCGACCGGGCGGTCGCCGCGGTCGACCGCGGTGGTGGCGATGGCGTCGACGACCTTCTTCGACTCCTCGTCCAGCACCTCACCGAAGATGGTGTGGCGACGGTTCAGGTGCGGGGTGGGGCCCACGGTGATGAAGAACTGCGAACCGTTGGTGCCCGGGCCGGCGTTCGCCATGGCCAGCAGGTAGCCGCGGTCGAACTGCAGTTCGGGGTGGAACTCGTCACCGAACTTGTAGCCCGGGCCGCCACGACCGGTACCGGTCGGGTCGCCGCCCTGGATCATGAAGCCGTCGATGACGCGGTGGAAGACGGCGCCGTCGTAGAACGGGCCGGTGGCACCGCCCTGTGCGTTCTGCGTCGAGTACTCCTTGGAGCCGTTCGCGAGGCCGACGAAGTTCTCGACGGTCTTCGGCGCATGGTTGCCGAACAGCGCGATCGTGATGTCGCCGCGATTGGTGTGCAGCGTGGCGGTAGCAGTCTGTGAAGTCACTCCCCTATCGTGCCATTGCCGTCGGCCGGGTGTGCACGTCCTGTGCAAGAGTGGAGGCCATGACGCGTACGAGCAAGACGGCTTCCCGTCGAGTCCTGATCGGGATCGGTGCCGCGATCGCCGCGGCGGGTGCCGCCGCAGTCGCCGCCACCCGCCGCCCGGAGATGCCGCCGGTCGCGCCGCGGCCGCCGTCGCTGTCCGATCCTCGGCCGCACTGACCGGCGCCCCACCACCGTCCTCCACCGCACTACTTGGGCGACGCACCCCACAGCACCGTCTCGAGGTTGTAGCGGGTGAGTCGGTCGACGGACACCCGCGGCAGCCCGTGCGTGGACCACAGGATCGATCCCAGGCACTGGAACACCAGTCGCGCCGACCCGGGCATCGCGACGCTGCCGTCGCGGACACCGGCACTGAACGCGCGCTCCCACACCTTGAGGACCTTGCGGCCGTCGCGCAGCAGGAAGTCGAAGTTGCCGCTGTCGACGAGCATCGCCCACGACTTGAGGATCATCACCTCCGGTTCGAACCGTTTCCCGGCGGCCGTGCGCATCCGGATCAGCGCGTCCAGGGTTTCGAGCGGGGTGCCACCGGCCGCACCGATCGCCTCGTGCGCCTCCCGCATCCGCGCCGAGAAACTCCGGACGATCGCGACGAGGATCGCCTCCCGCGACTCGAAATGGTGGTACAGGCTGCCCTGCGTCAATCCGACGGAGTTGGCGATGTCCCGGGTGGTGGTCGCATCGAAACCACGTTCGGCGAACACGTAGCGGGCGGCGTCGAGGATGTGGTCCTGCTTGTCGGACACCCCGATCGTCCCGGCCTCGTCGTCGCGATCCCACGACGCGATCACGTCCCGGGCCGCGAGCGCCGCCGGCGAATCGGACAGGTCGTCGTCGGCCGGTTTGGTGGCGAGACCGTCGAACAGCATCGAGATCGTGCAGTCGGCGACCTTACGAGCGGAGAACCCGGTCGGCGCCAGCGTCGCACTGTAGGACAGTGTCACCCGCAGCACCTCCCGCAGGATCCGGGTGTCCACCTCGGGACGCACCAGACCCGCATCGTCGGCGGCCCGGATCAGCGTCTGCCACTTCTTCTCCGACCACCGCGACTCCGACGCCAGCAGATCCCGCAGATCGTCGTCCCGGGTGTCCGGCACACCCAGGCACACCTGCAGTGCACCCGGATGCCGGGCGGACGCGTCCGCGACGGCGAGCGCGAACCGTCGAATCGCCTCGACCGGAGCATCCGTGTCACGGCCGGGCCGCTGCGCGGCGTCGGTGATGTCGTCACGCAGCGCGCCGACCATCTCCGCGGCCAGCGCCTCCTTCGAATCGAAGTGGTAGTACAGGCTGCCGGCCAGCATGCCGGTGTCGGCGGCGATGTCCCGCATCGACGTGCCCGTGTACCCCTTCGCCGCGAACAGTTCCGACGACACCGCCAGGATCTCGGCTCTCTTGTCGGGCCTGCCTCGACGGCCGGTGTCGGTACCTGCTGTGCGTGTCACTTTCGTTCCCCCTGTTCCACGGACCCTCACCGGGTCTCGTGTGCGTGTGTGGCCCGCCCCGTCACCAGCGGGCGGACCACGGTGGGCATCCCCTGCCATGTACCCCGATCGGCCTCGACGTCCCCGAACGTCCGCGCGATCGACGACAGCGTACGGCGGTCGCATCGGCAGCCCTGGCCGAACACCGCCCACGGGCCGGCGAGTCGGTCCTGCCATCGGGCCGCCGCCGGATCGTCCGAACGAACGTGTTCGCAGAACAGGAACTGTCCGCCGGGCCGTAGGACCCGCGCGATCTCGTCGAGCACCGCATCCGGGTCGGGCACCGTGCACAGCACGAGCGTGCCGACGACGGTGTCCACCGTCCCGGTGGCCGCGGGCAACCGGTCACCGGTGGTCTCGACGACCTCGGCACCGGGACGCACCGCCCGTGCCCGGGCCCGCAGATGCGCCGCCATCGCCGGAACCGGTTCCGTGAGCACCAGCGACGACACCGACCCGGCCGGATAGTGCGGCAGGTTCAGGCCGGTTCCCGCACCGATCTCGACGACGACGCCGTGCGCGTCCGCGAGCAGACGCCGACGCCGCTGCGCCATGCCGCGGCGTTCCGCGTCGGCCAGCATCGGCTCGTACCCGGCCGCAGCGATCCGCTGCCAGGCCGACGCGAGGCCACGGGACGCCACCCGCAGCGGCCGGCGTACCAATTCGTCCGCATTCACGGCTCCATTGGACCGTCAATCGGACGTTCGTGTGGCCGTTTCCCCCGGATTGCGCCTCCACCCGACCGGCGTCGGGGCGACGCAACACCGACACCCGTGTCCGAATTCGGTCGTACTGCGGGGCCGCTCGACTACCCTCACCGCTGAAACACGTTCCACTCAGCGTTCGTCATCGAGGAGCATCATGGCCGCGTCACCCGAAAGCATCCGCAGCACCGTCGAAAGCTACATCAAGGCCGTCGCCTCCGGCACCGCCGACGACGTCCTCGCGCTGTACGCCGACGGCGCCACCGTCGAAGATCCGGTCGGCACCCCGGTCCGCACCACCCGCGAGTCGATCCGCGAGTTCTACGCGATCATCGAACCGCTCGAGCAGGAGGCCGAACTCCTGACGCTGCGCATCGCCGGGAACACCGCGGCCTTCCACTTCCGGATCGCCACGAAGTTCGCCGGCAACATCACCGAGATCACCCCCATCGACGTCATGGAATTCGACGACACCGGCAAGATCGTCGGCATGCGCGCCGTGTGGGGCCCGGAGGACATGGTCCAGCGCTGAACCCGCCGGCGGCACGGCCGCTGCGCGCGAGTTCGCGCCCCGCGCGCCCGATCGTGCGCGCGGGAGACGAAGACGCGCGCAGCGGCCGCTCAGGCGTCGGAGGCCCCACAACGAAAAAGACGCCGTCCCGACCGGGATGGCGTCTTTCGTGTGTGGAGCCTAGGAGATTCGAACTCCTGACATCTGCCTTGCAAAGGCAGCGCTCTACCAACTGAGCTAAGGCCCCGTGTGCACTGTGTCCGTAAAGGATTCAGTGATTTGTGACCTCGTGCCAGACTTCACTGCCGCGACGTTTGCGCAGCAGTGCGGCGAAGCCGAGCGCCACCAGCAATCCGGCACCTGCAATCAGGACGACCTTCATGGTGGCGACCCCTTCGTCGGCACGTGGAGTGGGCCTAGGAGGACTTGAACCTCCGACCTCTTCGTTATCAGCGAAGCGCTCTAACCGCCTGAGCTATAGGCCCTCGAACCAGGCAGAACAGTACCTCACCGAAGCACCGGATACCAAAACGGCTCCGGCGAGGCACTGTTCCCCCTGGTCAGTCCGGGTCTGCCAGCGTGACCTGCACGCCGCCGACCAGATCGGAACACAGGTTGTAGATGAACGACCCGATCGTCGCGATCGCTGTGAAGAGCACCACATTCATCAGACCGACGAGCGCCGAGTAGCCGAAGACCTGACCGGAGGTCACCAGCCCCGCACCGCTCGAATCCGACACCATCTCGCTGAAGGTGCTGTTCAGTCGATCCCAGACGCCCATGCCGTCGAGCACGACGTACAGCAGGCCGACCGCGACCATCCACACGAAGAACAGCGCCACCGAGATCACCAGCGACACCTTGAGCGCCGACCACGGGTCGACCCGGCGCACCTGCACCGTGGCCCGCAGCCCCTCCCCCTCCGCCGGTGCCGGCGCGACGAGCGCCGCCGACACAGCTGACGACACAGCCGCCTTCCGGATCCAGCCGGCCGGTGTCGGCGCCGCGGTGGGCGTCGGATGCTTGACCTCCGACAGATCCGGCATGTCCTTCGCCAGGTCCGGACGCGCGATGCTGCGGGTCGGGCCGTCGAGGGCCGCGGCCTTCGCCCGCCCCGCCGGCGGCTTCGGTGCCGCGGTTCCCGTCACGACGGGCTTCGGTGCCGCGGTTCCCGTCACGACGGGCTTCGGTGCCGCCGTGCCGGTGACCACCGGCTTGGCGGCGGGCTTCCCGACAGAACCCTTGCCGGGGGCCTTGGGTGCGGCGGTGCCGGTGACGACCGGGCGAGCCGACGGCTTCGGTGCAGTCGACTGCTGGGCAGTCGACTGCTGGGCCGACCGCTGCTGTTGTCCCCGCTGCCACGGCGGTGTCTGGGCCGGCCGCTGCGGCGGCGCCGCGGCGGCGCCGGGTTCACCGGTTTCCGGTGCCCCGGACGCCTTCGGCTCGTTCGCCTCGGGTGCCGACTCGGCGGGCACGGCACGCGTGGTGCCGTCCCCCTGCTCGCCGGGCTTTCGGGGAGTGCTCAACTACGACTCCTTCGCTCCATCGGACGCATCGGCAGCGTCCACTGCACCGTCTTCGGGTTCGTCGGCGTTGCGGGCGATCGCGAGCAGCGTGTCACCGTCCCCGAGGTTCATCAACCGCACGCCCTTCGTCTGCCGGCCGGCCTTGCGGACCTGCTTGGCCGCGGTGCGGATGACACCACCGCTCGACGTGATCGCGTACAACTCGTCCTCGACGTCGACGATGACCGCACCGACCAGGGTGCCACGTTTCACGTCGTACTGGATGGTGAGAACGCCCTTGCCGCCACGGCCCTGCGCCACGTAATCCTCGATGGGCGTGCGCTTGGCGTAACCACCGGAGGTGGCGACCAGCAGGTAGGTGTCGTCCCGAACCACGTTGAGCGACAGCAGTTCGTCGTCCTGGTTGAACCGCATGCCCTGGACACCGGACGTCGCACGGCCCATCGGGCGCAGCGCCTCGTCGGTGGCGGCGAAGCGGATCGACTGTCCCTTGGCGGAGACGAGCAGCAGGTCGTCGTCGGCCGAGCACAGCACCGCGCCGACCAGTTCGTCCTCGCCGCGCAGGTTGATCGCGACGATGCCGCCGCTGCGGTTGGAGTCGAAGTCGGCGAGCTTGGACTTCTTCACCAGGCCGTTGCGGGTCGCGAGCACCAGGTACGGCGCGTCCTCGTACGACTTGATGTGGATGATGCTCTGGATCTTCTCCTCCGGCTGGAACGCCAGCAGGTTCGCGACGTGCTGGCCGCGGGCGGCCCGGTTGGCCTCCGGCAGTTCGTACGCCTTGGCCCGGTAGACGCGGCCCTTGGTGGTGAAGAACAGCAGCCAGTCGTGCGTCGAGCAGACGAAGAAGTTCTTGACGATGTCTTCCTGCTTGAGTTCGGCACCCTTGACGCCCTTGCCGCCCCGCTTCTGCGACCGGTACAGGTCGGTGCGGGTGCGCTTGGCGTAGCCGGTCTCGGTGATCGTGACGACCACGTCCTCGCGGGCGATGAGGTCCTCGTCGGTGACGTCGCCGTCGGCCGCGATGATCCGGGTGCGGCGGTCGTCGCCGTACTTGTCGACGATCTCGGCGAGTTCGTCGCGGACGATCGCGCGCTGCCGCTCCGGCTTCGCGAGAATGTCCTTGTAGTCCTCGATCTCGCGTTCGATCTCGGCCAGCTGGTCGACGATCTTCTGCCGTTCGAGGGCCGCGAGACGCCGCAGCTGCATGTCGAGGATGGCCTGCGCCTGGATCTCGTCGACCTCGAGGAGTTGCATCAGGCCGGTGCGGGCGGCGTCGACGGTCTGCGACGCGCGGATCAGCGCGATGACCTCGTCGAGGGCGTCGAGGGCCTTGACCAGACCACGCAGGATGTGGGCCCGTTCCTCGGCCTTGCGCAGCAGGTAGCGCGTGCGCCGGACGATGACCTCGAGCTGGTGCGCCGTGTACAGCCGGATCATCTGGTCGAGGCGCAGCGTGCGCGGTACCCCGTCGACGATGGACAGCATGTTGCAACCGAAGCTGGTCTGCAGCTGCGAATGCTTGTAGAGGTTGTTGAGCACCACCTTCGCGACGGCGTCCCGCTTGATGACGACGACGATCCGCATGCCCACGCGGTCGGACGACTGGTCCTCGATCTTGGAGATGCCGGCGATCTTGCCGTCCCGCACCTGCTCGGCGATCGAGGTGATCAGGTTGTCCGGATTGACCTGGTAGGGCAGTTCGGTGATGACGATCTGGGTGGCGCCGCGATCGGATTCCTCGATCTCGACGACACCGCGCATCCGGACCGAGCCGCGGCCGGTGCGGTAGGCGTCCTGAATGCCCTGTCCGCCGACGATGAGGCCGGACGTCGGGAAGTCGGGGCCCTTGATCCGCTCCATGACGGCGTCGAGGGTGGCTTCCTCGTCGGCCTCGTGGTTCTCGAGCGCCCAGTAGATGGCCTCGGCGACCTCGCGCAGGTTGTGCGGCGGAATGTTGGTGGCCATACCGACGGCGATACCGCCGGAGCCGTTGACGAGCAGGTTCGGGATACGCGACGGCAACACCGTCGGCTCCTGCGTCTTGCCGTCGTAGTTGGGAACGAAATCGACTGTGTCGTGGTCGATCTCGCGGACCATCTCCATCGCGAGCGGCGTCATCCGGCACTCGGTGTAGCGCATCGCGGCAGCGCCGTCGTTGCCGCGGGAACCGAAGTTGCCCTGGCCGTCGACCAGCGGGTACCGCAGCGACCACGGCTGCGCCATACGCACGAGCGTGTCGTAGATGGAGCTGTCGCCGTGCGGATGGTAGTTACCCATCGTGTCGGCGACCGGGCGCGCGGACTTCACGTAGCCGCGGTCCGGGCGGTAACCGTTGTCGTACATCGCGTACAGCACGCGCCGGTGCACGGGCTTGAGGCCGTCGCGCACATCGGGCAGCGCGCGGCCCACGATCACACTCATCGCGTAATCGATGTAGCTGGACTGCATCTCCTGCTGGATGTCGACCGGTTCGATCCGGTCGTGAGTCGGTTCCTCGGGGGGCAACGTGGTGTCGGTCATCGGCTCCTCTTCTTCTCAGCAAACGGTCCAGGTAGAGCCTGCGGACCCCGCGTGTGCGGAGCATCGAAGTTCAGCGGCTCCGATGCCCGGCACACGCAACCCGTCAAGTCTATAGGTGCAGGTCAGCCAGATCCCGCAGCACTCGCCGTGAACCCTGATCTACGTGCGGATCAGGCACTTCCGGGCGGCCCGACGAGTTACCCGGCCGACTGGCCGAGCCGGGTGAGCGCATACTCGGTGATCGCGACCAGCGCCGCCTTCGCGGACTCCCGGACGCGGGCGTCGACGGACAGGATCGGCACGTGCGCCGGCACGGCGAGCGCCTGCCGGATCTCCTCGAGCGGGTACCGCGGCGCGTCGTCGAACTCGTTGACCGCGACCACGAACGGCAGACCCTTCGCCTCGAAGTAGTCGACGGCGGCGAAGGACTCGTCGAGTCGGCGGGTGTCGATCAACACGATCGCGCCGATCGCGCCGCGGATCAGGTCGTCCCACATGAACCAGAACCGCTGCTGGCCCGGTGTGCCGAACAGGTACAGAACCAGATCCGGGGCCAGGCTGATCCGGCCGAAGTCCATCGCGACCGTCGTCGTCGCCTTCTGCGGGACGGCAACCAGATCGTCGACGCCGTCGGAGACATCGGTGACCAGCGCCTCGGTCCGCAGCGGCACGATCTCCGACACCGCACCGACCAGGGTGGTCTTGCCCACCCCGAACCCGCCCGCGACGACGATCTTCGTCGACGTCACCCGATCGTTCCGGGCGCTAGATGCTGCGTAGTCCACCGAGGACCCTTTCGATAAGTTCGCGACGTTCGATGTCGCTCGCGTCGTCTTGCAGGGTTGCCAGGATCCGCAGGTGACCGGACTCGACGAGATCCGCGACGAGTACCCGCGCCACCCCGATCGGCACACCGACCCGGGCGGCGATCTCCGCCACCGACGGCGACTGCGCGCACAGGGCGACGATGGTCGCCTCGATGTCACCCAGTTCCGGCAGCCGATGATCCGGCAACGGCAGCGCCTGAATGAGGGCCTCCAACGCCAGTTCCACGGCCGGTTTCGTCCGCCCCGAGGTGAGCGAGTAGGGGCGGACCAGGCTCGGTCCGCGACCGCTCACGTTGTCGTGCTCGTCGTTCATCGCCCCGGCCCGGGTCAGAGTCCGGACGTCGCGCGCGGTGCGGCCTGCACGGAACTGCCGACCCGCTCGACGAGCAACGCCATCTCGTAACCGACCTGCCCGATGTCGCACGACGACGACGTCAGCGTGGCCAGGTGCGAACCGTCACCGACACTCATCAGCAGCAGATAGCCGCGCTGCATCTCGACGACCGACTGCAGCACGCCACCACCGTCGAAGAGGTTCGAGACCCCGGAGGACAGGCTGGCGAGCCCGGACGTGACCGCCGCGAGTTGCTCGGCCCGATCGACCGGAAGGTGCGCACTGCCCGCCATGAGCAGTCCGTCCGCGGACACCAGGACGGCGTGCGAGACACCGGCGACGTCCCGGGCGAAGTTCGAGACCAGCCAGTCGAGCGGATGCCCGCCGTGGGCGCCCTGGCCGGTGTCCGCCATGATCTCCCGGTCGGTACTCATCTGTCTCCTCCGATACTGGTGCGCTCGGCCGCGCTCGCGGCACGGCCCAACCGCGTTCCCTTTTGATGGCGGCTCAGGTTCTCACGGACGGCCTCCGGATCGCGGAGTCGCGGACGCGAACCGGACCTCTCGCCGGCACCGCCGGTCTCGCCCGTCCCGCCGACACCACCCGGCACCAGCCGATGCCCCGGCCGGCGCTGCGGCAGACCCGATTCGGTCCGGTCCTCCACCGGGGCTTCGCTCACCCGGTGCGCGGCGTCCCAGCCCGCGTCGGCCGCCGACGCCCACTCGAACCGTCCGACATCCTTCGACTCGGTCGGATCGGCCAGCCAGTCCGTGACCATGTCGGAGAAGATCGGTGTCCCACCGATCGTGGTGTCCGGGGACGCTGCGGTGTCCGCGGCGGCGGCCGGTCGGGACCCGAAGAACGACGCGGTCTTGACCGCGTTGCTCCGGTAGCGGTGCCGCCGCGCGAGACCGGAATCGTCGACCGACAGCGGTTCGGGCTCGGGCACCGGCGGGACAGGCGGTGCCGGCGGTCCCGGGGGTACGGGTGGGGTCGGCGCGTCCTGCATGCGTGCGAGGCTCGTCGCGGCGGGGGTCCGCTGCGGCAGGCCCGTCGCGCCGGGCGTCCGCTGCGGCAGGCCGGTGGCGGGTGCCGCGGCGGGTGCGGCGGGTGCGGCGGGCGCGGTGACGAGCTGCGGCATCGCCCCGGACGGGACGACGGTCACCGGCGGCAGACCACCGGTGTCCACCCGCGGTAGCGGGCCGGTGTGCACCATTTCCAGCGGCGAGACCAGCAAGGTGTCCGGAATATGCACGCTCGCAGTGATTCCCGGATTCGACGGGGTGTCGTGGGTCCGCCGCAGCCGGACGATGAGCCCGTGGCGGGCCGCGAGCCGGCTGACCACGAACAGGCCCATGTGGCGGGCGGTCTCCGGGCCGACCTCGCCGCCGGCGGCGAGCCGCTCGTTGACCGTGGCGAGGTGTTCCCGCGGAATCCCGATGCCGTGGTCGGTGATCTCGACCAGTACTCCGCCGTCGACCGCGCGGGCGAAGGAGATCCGCACCGAGCTGTCCGGTGGGGAGGCCCGCAGGGCATTGTCGAGGAGTTCGGCGACCAGATGCACGACGTCGGCCGCGACGGTCCCGCTCAGCGCACCGTTCGGGGTCGAGCCGACCTGCACACGCCGGTAGTCCTCGACCTCGGACATCGCGGCACGGACCGTGTCACCGAGTTGCACCGGCGCGGACTGCGTGCGATGCACCCGGTGACCGGAGAGGATCAGCAGGTTGTCACCGTTGCGACGCATGCGGGCGGCGAGGTGATCGAGACGGAACAGGCTCTCGAGCCGACTCGGGTCCTTCTCCTCGAACTCCAGGTTCTCGATCAGCCCGAGCTGCTGGTCGACGAGCGACTTCGAGCGGCGCGCGAGGGTCTCGAACATGTCGCCGATCTGCAGGCGCAGGGCGGCCTGATCGCCGGCGAGCCGGAGAGCCTGACCGTGGATGTCGTCGACGGCGCGGGCGAGCTGCCCGATCTCCTCGGTGGTGTACACCGGCACCGGCTCGAAGTGGGTGACCGCGTCCCGGTCGCCGTCCAGGACCCGGTCGATCGCGTCGGGCAGGTCCTCGCGCGCCACCTGGAGCGCACCGAGCCGGAGCCGGCGGATCGGCGCGATCAGCGACCGGGAGACGAGCAGCGCGAGCACGAGCGCCGCGAGCAGCGCCGCGCCGATCAGTACCGCGTCCCGCACGGCGGCGGACCGGGTCTCCTCCGCGCGGGCGGTGACGGTCGCGGAGATCGCGTCGGATGCCTCCGCGACGAGCGCACTGTACGTTTCGACGCTCTCGACGAGCGATGCACGCAGGTCGAGCAGCGGCAGCGGGCCGCCCCGCGCCTCGTCGAACATGCCGAGCCGGGTGTGCACGGCCTGCCGCAGCACGTCGAGTCGCTCCGCCGCAGCGGGGAACGACCGGGTCAGCGAGTCGATCATCGCGAGCTCCGCACCGGACGCGGTGAACAGGTCGACGCGGGACGCGTTCGGGTTCGTGATCAGCGCCGTCGCGCCGGTGACCTGGTCCGCGAGCCGGCGCTGCGCCGACCAGGCGTCGATCAGATGGGTGTGTGCGGTCACGACGGCCAGATCGTCGATCGGACCGACGATCTCGTCGATGATCTGCGTCAGGTCCTCGCGCACCTCGGTGGTCTGTCCGGGCAGTTCGGAGCGTGCCGGGACGCCGGACTCCATCGCCTGCTGCACACCTTCGATGAAGGCGAGGGCGACGCGGAGTCGGTCGACGATGTCGGGTGGCAGCGCAGTGTCGTCCGCGACCTGACGGACCGCGTCGACGGAGCCGGCGAGGCCGGCCAGGTCCTCGGGCAGCAGCGTGTTCACGGAGTAGCCGGCGGACGCGAGACCGAAGTCGGTGCCGAGTTTGACGATGGCGGGCACGTCCGCGACCTCGTCGGCGGCCCGACCGTAGTGCACGGCGTTACTGATCTCGTTCTGCACGCGCAGTCCGCCGAGCACCATCGCCACGGTGAACGGGATCGCGAGGACCGCGGTGATCTTCCACCGCACGCCCCAGCCCTCGAGGTTCCACAGCCTGCGTGCAGGCCGTGCTGTTCCGGTCATCTTTCCCACGCTCACTTTCCACCCGGGCTGGTGCGGTTACCCGACCGCACCGTCCTCCCCCACCATCGAGGTGTGCGCAAGGACACAGAAATCCGACTATTAGGCGATTCCGGAGTGTAGAGGCTGGAGGACGGGCCGCGAAGCACGAATGCCGCTATTCCGCGACCCGGTCGTGTCCGGACACCCCGGACCGGCGAGGCCGCGGCGACCCGGGGGTGTCCGGTGGGTCGCGCGCGGCCTCGGGCCGGTCACACGTCGAGGAAGCGGACGTCCTTGGCGTTGCGGGTGATGAAGCTGCGGCGGGCCTCGACGTCCTCACCCATGAGGACACTGAACAGTTCGTCGGCGGCGGCCGCGTCGTCGAGGGTGACCTGACGCAGGACGCGGACGCTCGGGTCCATCGTGGTCTCCCACAGTTCCTTGGCGTTCATCTCGCCCAGACCCTTGTAGCGCTGGATGCCGTCGTCGGTGTTGATCTTCTTGCCCGACGACAGTCCGGCCGAGAGCAGGCCGTCACGCTCGCGGTCGGAGTACGCGAACTCCGGTGCGGAACCCTTCTGCCACTTGAGCTTGTACAGCGGCGGCTGCGCCAGGTACACGTGACCCTGCTCGACGAGCGGGCGCATGAACCGGAACAGCAGCGTCAGCAGCAGCGTCGCGATGTGCTGGCCGTCGACATCGGCGTCGGCCATGAGCACGATCTTGTGGTACCGCAGCTTGGCGATGTCGAACTCGTCGTGGATACCGGTGCCGAACGCGGTGATGATCGACTGGACCTCGGTGTTCTTGAGGACCCGGTCGATGCGTGCCTTCTCGACGTTGATGATCTTGCCGCGCAGCGGCAGGATCGCCTGGTACATCGAGTCGCGGCCGGATTTGGCGGAACCACCGGCGGAGTCACCCTCCACGATGTAGATCTCGCACTTGCTCGGATCGTTGGAGCGGCAGTCGGCGAGCTTGCCGGGCAGGCCGCCGATGTCGGTGGCACTCTTGCGGCGCACCAGTTCACGGGCCTTGCGGGCCGCGGTGCGGGCCTGCGCCGACGACACCGCCTTGGTGACGATGGTCTTGGCGTCGGCCGGGTTCGACTCGAACCAGTGCGCGATGTGCTCGTTGCACGCCTTCTGCACGAACGACTTGACCTCGGTGTTGCCGAGCTTGGTCTTGGTCTGGCCCTCGAACTGCGGTTCGGCGACCTTCACCGAGATGATTGCGGCCAGGCCCTCGCGGATGTCGTCACCGGACAGCTCCGGATCCTTGTCCTTGACGAGCTTCTTGTCCTTGGCGTACCGCTTCACCACGTTGGTGAGGGCCGCACGGAAGCCCTCCTCGTGGGTGCCACCCTCATGGGTGTTGATGGTGTTGGCGAACGTGTGCACCGACTCCGAGTAACCGGAGTTCCACTGCATCGCGATCTCGAGCTCGTGCCCGGTGCCCTTCGCGGTGAACCCGACGACCGTGTTGTGGATCGGCTGCTTGGTGCGGTTGATGAACCGCACGTAGTCCTCGAGGCCGCCCGGGTAGTGGTAGACACGGGACTTGACCTTGGGAGCCTTCTGCGCCACCGCCTCGTCCTCGGTCTCGGTGGCGGTCTTGGGGGCCTCGGCGGTGCCGCTGACGACGTCGTCGGTGACCTCCTCCTCGGCGACCCGCTCGTCGGTGAGGGTGATCGTCAGGCCCTTGTTGAGGAACGCCATCTCCTGCAGGCGCCGGGCGACGGTCTCGAAGTTGAAGACGGTGGTCTCGAAGATGTCCGGGTCGGCCCAGAACCGGACGGTGGTGCCGGTGCCGTCCGTCTCCTCGCCCTGAACCAGCTGGCCGGGCTTGGCGTACGTGTACGTCTGCCGCCACACGTGACCGTTGCGCTTGATCTCGACCTCGAGCTTGGTCGACAGCGCGTTGACGACGGAGATACCGACACCGTGCAGGCCGCCGGACACCGCGTAGGCGTCGGAGTCGAACTTGCCGCCGGCGTGCAGTTGGGTGAGGACGACCTCGACGGTGGGGGCACCGGAGGCGTGCATCGCGACGGGGATACCGCGGCCGTCGTCGATGACCTGGATGCCGCCGTCCTCGAGCATGGTCACCTCGACCTTGCTCGCATATCCGGCCATGGCCTCGTCGACCGAGTTGTCGACGACCTCCCAGATCAGGTGGTGCAGGCCGCGTTCACCGGTGGAACCGATGTACATGCCGGGACGCTTGCGGACCGCTTCCAGTCCCTCGAGGACGGTGATGGAGGAAGCGCCGTAGTCCTTGTTGGAGGTGCTCTTGTCTGACTTCTGCGCAGCCACGAGTGGGTAGCTCTCCTTCTCCGTCGAACGGGGCGTCGGACGCGCCGCTGGTTACGGGCACATCTTACGGGTCGGCACCGACACGCAGGGGACCTAACACGCCCCTGATCGGCCCACAGGCGCGATTTCGCGCCCCCGGACGGGTAGAACCCTAGGCCGAGTCGCCACCAGCCGCGTCTGCCGCACTGCCCCGACCGAGGTCGCCGACGAACGCCGCGGTGTGCCGAGCGACGTCCTCGGCATGGGAGATCGGCGACCAGTGCCCGGCGTCCAGTTCCCGGCGACGCAGGTTCGGTACCCACCGCCCGGTGTCCTCGTAGCCGACCGGACGCACCGCCCGGTCGCGCCGGCCCACCAGCAGTTGCACCGGAATCTCGGTACGCCGCTCCCGGGGCGCACGTAGTCGCGGCCTGATGTTGGCCCGGTACCGCTTCAACCCGGTGATCATGTCCGCCCGCAGGGTCGGTGCCGGGTGCACCAGCGCCGGATCCATCCGATCGAACAGGCGCAGGAACGTCGGCCAGATCCGGGACAGACCCAGCCGGAACGGCAGCGTGCCCACGACCGGGATCTGGAACAGCACCGTGTACGACGACGCGACCGCCTGCGCGAGCGGCCCGGCCGGGCTCCGCCGGGCGAGCCGACGCCGCATCCACGCCCCGAGATGGTCGAGGTTCGGTCCGGAGATCGACGTGTACGACGCGATCCGCTCCCCCGCGCCCGGCTCGCACACCGCCTCCCACGCCTCGACCGCCCCCCAGTCGTGGGCGAGTACGTGCACGGGAGTGTCGGGGCTGACGGCGTCGATCACCGCGAACAGGTCGCGGGCGAGTTCGGGCAGCGTGTACGCCGACACCGCCGCCGGGGCACTGCTCGCGCCGGCGCCACGGGTGTCGTAGGAGACGATCCGGAACGTCTCGGCCAGGTGCGGGACCACGTGCCGCCACAGGTCGTGGGTGTCGGGCCAGCCGTGCACCAGCACGAGCGTCTCCCCGTCCGGGTTGCCCTGCTCGAACACCGCGAGCCGGACGTCGCCGCGGGTGACGAAACGTGGTTCCACGTGAAACACACTCATGACAGTTCCTCCCGGTCGGGCAGTTTCAGGGGTCGCGCAGAAGTCAGAGATCGAGGATCAGGCGGCCGTCGTCGGCGCGGGAGACGCAGATCAACATGTGGTCCTGCTGTTCCTGCGGGGACAGCCGGTTCTCCCGGTGCTCCGGGGTGCCCGCGAGCACCCGCACCTTGCAGGTGCCGCAGAACCCCTGCCGGCACGAGTAGCCGACGCCGGGCTGCCGTCGCACGATCACCGCGAGCGCCGATTCGTCGGCGGGCACCTCGAGCACCTCGCCGGTGCTCACCAACTGCACCTCGAACGGGGCGCCGTCGAGGACCGGCGGGGACCCGAACCGTTCGAAATGCAATGCGGTGGCACCGGAGTCGGCGAACCCGGCGCGGACGGCGTCGAGCATCGGGGTGGGACCGCAGCAGTACACCGCGCCTCCGGCCGGTGCGTCGGCCAGCAGATCCGCGGCGGTGGGCAGACCGAACTCGTCGTCCGGGCGCACGAACACCCGGTCCGGCTCCCAGGTGGCGATCTCGTCGAGGAACGGCATCGACTCCCGGGAACGCCCGGAGTACACGAACCGCCACTCCATCCCGGCGCGGCGGGCGGCCCGGACCATCGCGACGATCGGGGTGATCCCGATACCGCCGGCGACGAACAGGGCACTGCCCTCGGGCACGAACGGAAACCCGTTGCGTGGACCGCGGACCGTGACCGTCGTGCCGGGCGCGAGTCCGTGCATCTCGATCGAGCCGCCCCCGCCGTCGGGGATCGACCGCACCGCGATCCGGTAGTGCCGGCGGTCGGCGGGATCACCGCACAGCGAATACTGCCGCCGCCGGCCGGACGGCAGGTGGACGTCGAGGTGGCAGCCGGGCTGCCAGTCGGGCAGGTCACCGCCGCCGACGGCGGCGAACGTCAGGGCCGCGACGTTCTCGTCCTCCGCGACGATCGTGCGGTCGGTGACGACGAGCGTCATCGCACTGTCCGGGTTGTGGCCGGCGACGGCCGGGTCGTAGTCGTACGCGGTGAGCACCCGCAGGTACTTGTCGGCGACGGCCTCGACGATCGTCATGGCCCGGTCAGGCCGGCCACGGCCCTGCAGGTCCGCGGGCGGGTCGGGGCGGGTCAGTCCCTCGGACCCTGCGAGCAGGTCCCGGACGCGGGGCAGTTTCACCTTCACCGCGTCGCCGCCCGCGCGGCCGGGGACGACGCCAGGTACGCGACCGCCTGCGCCGTCGACCCCTCCTTGCCGGGGTGGTAGTCCCGGCGGAAGTACGTCGACATGCGCTTGCCCAATTCCATTGCGGTGGGCAGGGTTCCGCGACGGCCCGACGCCACGAAGTCGGAGAGATGCGGGCGACGCCGGGACGGTGCCCAGTTCGCCAGTTCCGGGTCGTTGCCCATGAGGAACCGGGTGCCGCGCACCCACAGCCACACGATCATCGGGGTGACGATCAGCTGCGTGCGGATCCGCCGCGACTCCCGCTTGTCGAAGTACCGCATCACGTCGTAGGCGACGCACCGGTGTTCGACCTCCTCGGCGCCGTGCCAGCGCAGCAGGTCCAGCATCGTCGGATGCATACCCGCCCGGTCCAGGCCGTCGGCGTTGAGGACCCAGTCGCCGAGGAACGCGGTGATGTGCTCGACGGCCGCGATGATCGCGAGCCGCTCGATCAGATGGTTCCGGGCCCGCTGCCCGGTGAGCGGCTTGGGGCCGAGCAGTTTCTCGAACGCCCAGTGCATCTGGTCGGTGTACGGCGACGGATCGAGACCGCCCGCCCGCAGATGCTCGAGCACGCCGGTGTGGGCGCCGGCGTGCATGGCCTCCTGCCCGATGAACCCGACGACGTCCGCGCGCAGCTTCTCGTCCTCGATCAGCGGCAGCGCCTCCTTGTAGGTGGCGACGAACCACTCCTCACCGGCGGGCAGCAGCATGTGCAGGACGTTGAACACATGGGTGGTGAAGGGGTCGCCGGGCATCCAGTGCATCGGCAGATCCGACCAGTCGAACTCGACGTTCCGGGCCTGCAACAGGATGTGGTCCGGTTCGAGGGTGTCCGACGCCGACGCGTCCGTGCGTGCCGAGGACGACTCGGAGGTGACTGCCATGACTGCTCCCGGCTACTTCGCCCGGGCCACCGTCCGCCGCACCGCGACGGCTGCAGTGACCTGGTTCACTCGACATGGGAGCCGTAAATGTAACACGCGGTAATAGGTATATCCAGGGTCGTTCCCGGGTCAGCCGTACGTGTCCCGCGGACCGCGGCCCGGGATGTGCCGGTCGCCCTTGCGCCAGCTCGGCGCGGCGGGGCCGGTGATCCGCAACGACGTCACCACCCCACCCCCGACCGCGGCCGCGATCTTCGCGAGGATCTGCGACTGCATCATCCGCAACTGCGTCGCCCACGCCGTCGACTCCGCCGACACGCTCAGCACCCGGTCCCGCAGACCCGTCGGCGTGGCGTGCGCGGCGATGTCCGGGCCGACGACGTCCGCCCACCGGCCGAGCACGGCGCCCTCGGACACCTGCGCCGACCAGCCCCGCTGCTTCGAGACGGACCCCATCAGCGCACCGAACGGCTGCGGGTCGCGCTCGTCCGGGCCGGCCCCGGACCAGGACCGGCGCCGGGACCGCAGCGCCCGGATCCCGCCCCGCGGCGACGACCGCCCCTGGCCCACCGATTTCCCCTTCGCCTTGGCCGCGGCCCGCGCCTCCTCGAGGGCTCGGCGCGCCAGGTCGACGCCCTTGAGTTCCGGCTGTTCGGGCCGGTCCGGCTCGGATCCGGTCATCGCTCGCCTCCCACCGTCACATCCGCACCCGCCGGGGTGATCTGCGAGATCCGCCCCCGCTCGGTGTCGTGGGCCGCCACCGACAGCCGGGTGGCGGACAATTCGTCGGGCACGTCCTCGGGCACAGCCGCGGTGATGAGCACCTGCTCGGCGGATGCGGCGACCCCGGCGAGCGCGGTGCGCCGCTTGCGGTCCAGTTCCGCGAACACGTCGTCGAGCATCAGGACCGGGTCGCTGCCGTCGGCACGCAGGAGGAAGAAGGCGCCGAGCCGCATCGACAGTGCATACGACCACGATTCACCATGGCTGGCAAAACCTTTCGCCGGCTGGTCACCGAGATACAGCTCGAGGTCGTCGCGGTGCGGTCCCACCAGGCACACGCCGCGCTCGATCTCCCGCTGCCGCATCACCGACAGTTCGTGCAGGAAGCTCGCTTCCAGCAACTCGACGTCGTCCTCGTCGGGTTCCCTTGCCTGGTCGAGGAATTCGTCGGGGAGGGATGATCCGAGACTGCTCCGGTACCGCACCGATGCCGGCCGCGACTCCGGCGCCAGCGACCGGTACGAGGCCACCAGGTGTGGGGCCAGATCGTGCACCAGCCGCAGGCGCGCGGCCAGCAGCTGCGCACCGTGCACGGCCAGATGCCCGTCCCAGACATCCAGTGTGGCAAGAGCACTCGCGCCGTCCGACGACCGGGTACCGCGGCGCAACGCACCGCCCGCCGTCTTGAGTAGCGCCGACCGCTGCCGCAGCACCTTGTCGTAGTCGGCCCGTACCGCCGCCATCCGCGGCCGCCGGGACGTGAGCAGTTCGTCCAGGAACCGGCGCCGCTCCCCCGGATCACCGCGCACCAGCGACAGGTCCTCCGGCGCGAACAACACCGTCTGCAGGATCCCGACGATCTCCCGCGGTCGCCGGGTCGGTGACTGATTGATCCTGGCGCGGTTGGCTTTTCCGTCGTTGATCGCGACATCTATACCGAGCTCGCGACCGCGGTTGACCACCTGCGCCCCCGCGAACGCCGCCGCCGCACCGGCCCGGATCAGCGGCGCATCCGACGACACCCGGTGCGACGACAGCGTCGACAGGTACCCCAGCGCCTCGAGCAGGTTGGTCTTGCCGTGCCCGTTCCGGCCGACGAACACCGTGGTGCCGGGCGTCAGATCCACCGTGACGGCGTCCCACGAACGGAAGTCACGGACCGAGAACGTGCGAACGAACACTACGGACCCGTCTGTCCCGTGCGATGCGCGGTGTCCGATTGTCCGGCCCGCCGGACGGCGTGCCCACCGAACTGGTTGCGCAACGCCGAAACTGCCTGCATGGCAGGGGAATCGGACTGTCGTGAAGCAAATCGCGCGAACAGTGCCGCGGAGATGACCGGCGCCGGAACGGCATGGTCGAGGGCCTCCTGCACCGTCCAGCGGCCCTCCCCCGAGTCCTCGACGTACCCGGTGATCCCGGTGAGACCCGGATCCTCGGCGAGCGCCTTGACCAGCAGGTCGAGCAGCCACGACCGGACCACGGTGCCGTGCGTCCAGGCCTGCAGCACGCCGTGCACATCGGTGATCAGATCTTCCGCCTCGAGCAGTTCGTAGCCCTCCGCGTACGCCTGCATGAGCCCGTACTCGACACCGTTGTGCACCATCTTGGCGTAGTGCCCGGCGCCGACCGGACCGGCGTGGACGAACCCGGCAGCCCGGTCACCGTCCGGTCGCAGCGCGTCGAAGATCGGCATGGCCCGCTGCACATCGGCCGCACCGCCGCCGACCATCAGCCCGTAGCCCTCGTCGCGCCCCCACACGCCGCCGGAGACGCCGCAGTCGAGGTAGCCGATCCCGGAGGCGGCGAGGGCCTCCGCATGACCGCGGTCGTCGCGGTAGCGGGAGTTGCCGCCGTCGATCACCAGATCCCCGGACTCGAGAACCGCGGCCAGCGCGGTGATCGTGTCCCGGGTGATCTCGCCGGCGGGCACCATCACCCACACCGTCCGCGGGGCCGTCAGTGCCGACGCCAGTTCGGCGAGCGAGGCGACGTCGGTGACCTCCGGTCGCGGATCGAAGCCGACGACGTCGTGGCCGCGTTCCCGCAGCCGGTCACGCATGTGGAAACCCATCCTGCCGAGTCCGACCAGTCCGAGTTGCATCGTGAGATGTCCCTCCACTCGTGCCGATTCGCGCTGGGCTCCATCTTCCGCCGGTTGCGAGCCGGTGTCGATCAGCCGGGCAGACGCACCGGCATCAGTAGGTAGGTGTAGTCGCTGTCGGGGGCCGCGAAGGCACCCGATTCGCCGCGCTCGGGCTCGTCCTCGCCGGCCGGACGCAGCACGGCCGGGCGGCTGGGGGTGGTGAACCCGAACGACACCCGGTCCGAGTGCAGCGACGACAGTCCGTCGATGAGATAGCCCGGGTTGAACGCGATGGTCAGCGGCTCCCCCAGGAAGTCCGCCGGGAGGGCTTCCTCTGCGCGTCCGGCGTCGTCCCCGCCCGCGGACAGCAGCAGTCCGTCCTCGTCGAACTCGAGACGCACCTGGGCGCCACGCTCGGCGACCAGCGCGACACGCTTGATGGCCTCGATCAGCGGGGCCACCTCGACCGTCGCCATCGCGGTGTGCTCGGCCGGCAGCAGCTGCCGGAACTTGGGGAACTCGGCGTCGAGCAGTCGGGTGGTGGTGCGGCGGCCGTCGGCGACGATGCCGAGCATGCCGTCGGTGCCGACCGAGGCGCCGGAGCCGAGCGCGAGCTCGACCGGCGAAAGGGTGTTGCCGCCCAACGTCTTCGCCGACTCGGACAGGGTCTTCGCGGGAACCAGGACGGCCGCGGACGTCTCACCGGCGAGCGGCATCCACTCGAGCTTGCGGACCGCGAGACGGAACCGGTCCGTCGCCGCGAGAACCACGTCGGTGCCCTCGATCTCGACCCGGATACCGGTGAGCATCGGCAGGGTGTCGTCCTTGCCGGCGGCGACGGCGACCTGACCGACCGCCTCGGAGAACAGGTCGACGGGCACCGAACCGGTCCGCTGCGGCAGCGTCGGCAGCTGCGGGTAGTCCTCGACCGGCATCGTCGGCAGGGAGAACTTGGCGCTGCCGCACGTGATCAGCACGCGGGTGCCGTCGAGGGTGACGTCGACGGGCTTGTTGGGCAGCGCACGGGTGATGTCGGCGAGCAGCTTGCCGGACACGAGCACCTGGCCGGTCGTGGTGACCTCGGCGGAGACCCGCACCTGTGCGGACACCTCGTAGTCGAACCCCGAGACGGTCAGCCCCTGCTCGTCGGCGCCGAGCAGCACACCGCCGAGGACGGGAACCGGCGGCCGGGACGGCAGGCTGCGCGCGACCCATGCGACCGAGTCGGCGAAGTCCTCCCGAGCAACGCGAAACTTCATACTTCCAAGCTCCATCGCTCGGGCAATCCTCTCGGTAGACGTCTCGATCGGCGGCGGCCGCGTACGAAGGCTGCACGGGCTGCGTCAGAAGTCTGACACAGCGGCAAGGACACCGTATGCGTTGCGTCGCGAGTTGGAAAGCGAGCGCCGGCCTCTCGAGGACGCTCGAGACGGCCTGTGAACAGCGCGCTCACAGCGAGTTGTTCACAGCCCCTATTTCAAAAGATCTTCTCTCGAGAAAACTACAATCACAGTAATAGGTCCTGTGGAATCTGTGGATAACACCCCGAAGCCGCTGGTCCACCCACCTCGAGGCCTGGGGACTTCTCGAGGATGAACTCGAGGACAACTCGAGGAGGGTTGTGGATACCTCGAGTTGTCCCGAAGTTGTCCACCGGTTCTCCACAGCCTGTACACCTTATACACACACCTATCCACAGGTGTGAATTCTTTCGGATTCGTGTCTTGAGTCACTGCCGGAACGCTGCCGGAACGCTGCCGGAACGACGATGCCCGCACGGGTTTCCGTGCGGGCATCGGTGATCACAGGACGGCTTCCTGGCGGCGCGTCACGCACGCGATCGGATCAGTTCTTGGAGCGCTGCTTGATCCGGGCCGTCAACTCCTGCACCTGGTCGTACACCTTCCGGCGTTCGGTCATCTCCTTGCGGATCTTCTTGTCCGCGTACATGACCGTGGTGTGGTCGCGGCCGAACGTCTGCCCGATCTTGGGCAGGGACAGGTCGGTGAGCTCGCGGCACAGGTACATCGCGATCTGCCGGGCCTGCGCCAGCGGGCGGGCCTTACCGGGGCCGCACAGGTCGTCGATGGAGGTGTTGAAGTACTCGGCCGTCACCGCCATGATCGTCGCCGCGTTGATCTCGAGAGCCGCCGAGTCGGGCATCAGGTCACGCAGCACCACCTCGGCGAGCTTGAGGTCGAGCGCCTGCCTGTTCAGCGACGCGAACGCCGTCACCCGGATGAGCGCACCCTCGAGTTCACGGATGTTGCGTTCGATGCGGCTGGCGATCAACTCGAGGACGTCGTGCGGGACGTCCAGGCGGTCCATCCTCGCCTTCTTCGACAGGATCGCGATCCGGGTCTCGAGTTCGGGCGGCTGGACGTCGGTGATCAGTCCCCACTCGAAGCGGGTACGGAGACGTTCCTCGAGGGTTGCGAGCTGCTTCGGGGGCCGATCGGAGGACACCACGATCTGCTTGTTCGCGTTGTGCAGCGTGTTGAAGGTGTGGAAGAACTCCTCCTGGATACCTTCCTTGCCCTCGATGAACTGGATGTCGTCGACGAGCAGGATGTCGGTCTCGCGGTAGCGGCGCTTGAACGCCACCTTCCGGTCGTCCCGCAGGCTGTTGATGAAGTCGTTCGTGAATTCCTCGGTGGAGACGTACTTCACCCGCAGCCCCGGGAACAGCCGCTGCGCGTAGTGGCCGGCGGCGTGCAGCAGATGCGTCTTGCCCAGCCCGGACGCCCCCCAGATGAACAGGGGGTTGTAGGCCCGGGCGGGGGCCTCTGCGATCGCGACGGCGGCCGCGTGGGCGAACCGGTTGGACGCACCGATGACGAACGTGTCGAACGTGTACTTCGCGTTCAGACTGGTGCCACTCGAGGAACCACTCGAGGACCCGGCCGGCGGCTTCGTGAAGTACGAGGGCCACGACTCGTGCACGCTGGCCAGCGCGTCCCGATCGTCGTCGACCTCCTCGGTTTCGGGGGTGTCGGCGGTGTCGGTGGCCGGCTCGCCGGCGGCGCGTACCCGCTGACGCCGGCGCAGGGAGCCGTCGCCTTCGAAGCTGTCGCCCCGCACCGGTGTCGGGGCGGGCGCCTTCGTGGGCTCCCCCAGAGTCAGCTGCAACTCCGGCTCGGCGACGTCCTCGGGGGCGGCGATGCGGACTCCGATCCCCTCGACCGGTTGTCCGAGATGGCGGTTGAGTGCCCGCAGGATCGGTTCGCGCAGGTCGCGTTCGATCGCCTCCTGCGCGAGCGGCGACGGCACCGACAGCAGGGCGAAACCCTGCGCGTACGTCAACGGCCTGACCAGCGCCAACCATGCCCGCTGCGCTTTGGTCAGCCGGGTGTCGGTGGTGTCGGAGGTCAGCTCTGTAACGACGTCGCGCCAGACATCCGCCAAGGCGTTCGGATCGTCGTTCACTGTCTGTCCTCCTGGGCCCGCCGACCGGCTTCCTGCGTGTGCTCGAATGGGGAACGCAGCCGCGTCCGCGGCCCCGTGATCGGGCACCGAATATGCCACCCGATCTGTGTTTCCACATAATTATCCACAGATGTGGACAACCTCGGAGTATGGGGTTCCGGCCGCGTCGCGGCGGCCGCGCGTTGTGCACAGACGAGTAGGCGAGGCAAGGACCGTCGGCGGTCTCGGCGTGTCTCGCCCGGCCCCGGTTTGACCTCTCCCGGGCCTGTCAGTACCCTCGAACGGTCACCCGATGGTGGAGGATGTGTGCTGGCCGGAGGTCTATACCCCCGTGTCATCGCCGCTGCATCATCGCCCTCGTACCGTCGGGTCGTCATCGAGTTTTCTGTTTCACCTGTATGTCGACGCCGACCGGCGTCACCGAATTTCGAGGAGTGTTGACCGTGGCCAAGGGCAAGCGGACGTTCCAGCCGAACAATCGCCGCCGCGCGCGCGTTCACGGCTTCCGTCTCCGTATGCGGACCCGTGCGGGCCGTGCAATCGTTACGGCGCGTCGCCGCAAGGGCCGCGCTTCGCTCACCGCCTGATTCCGACCCGGACTTCGGGAGCTCGGGGTGCTACCTGAGCCGTATCGCCTGCGTCGACGATCGGACTTCTCCGTCACGGTCCGTCGTGGGCGTCGAATGGGTCGGCGGGATCTCGTCGTCCACGCCTTCGGGCGTGAGACACGGGAGTCGCTGGTGAGTGTGGACGGGCCCCGTTTCGGGCTCGTCGTGAGTAAGGCTGTCGGGCCGGCGGTGATTCGACATCGAGTCGCTCGCCGGTTTCGTCATATCTGTGCCGGGTTGGTGGACGTCGTTCCCGCCGACACCGACGTGGTGATCCGCGCATTGCCGGGTGCGGCGGCGGCGAGTTCCCGGGAACTCGACAAGCAGTTGCGATCCGTACTGCGCAAGCTGGATCTGCTCGCTGGCGAAGGCGACCCGGTATGAGTATCGAACACGACGTGGCGCGGACCGATCCCGGTCCGCGCTCGTCGTCGTTCGTGGCCACCTCGCGGACCGTGCTGCGGATGCTGCGATCCCTCCCCGCGCGCGTCCTGATCTTCCTGATCGAGCTGTACCGCACCTATGTGTCGCCGCTGCGGATGCCGACCTGCCGGTTCGCTCCGACGTGCAGTGAGTACGCGGTCGAGGCCCTGCGCACCCGCGGGGTCGTCGTCGGTTCGGCACTGACCGTGGTGCGGTTGGTCAAGTGCGCGCCCTGGCACCCTGGAGGATGGGATCCGGTCCCCGAACGGCGGGACCGGCACCTCCACCACGGGAGCCGGGGCTGACGCGCACCGCTCGCCCGGAACTTGCCAACACCACCGCGGTGGTGAACATGGACGAACAGAGGAGTACTCAGAGCCGTGCTCGACTTCATTTACTATCCGGTGTCCTGGATCCTGTGGGTCTGGCACAAGGTGTTCGGCGCAGTGCTGGGGCCGGACAACGGCTTCGCCTGGGCGCTGGCCGTCATGTTCCTGGTGTTCACGCTGCGTGCCATCCTCTACAAGCCGTTCGTCAAGCAGGTCCGCACGACACGGCAGATGCAGGAACTGCAGCCGCAGATCAAGGCACTGCAGAAGAAGTACTCCAAGGACCGCCAGCGCATGGCGCTGGAGATGCAGAAGCTGCAGAAGGAACACGGCTTCAACCCGCTGATGGGCTGCCTGCCGGTGCTGCTGCAGGCGCCGGTGTTCATCGGCCTGTTCCACGTCCTGCGTTCGTTCAACCGCACCGGCACCGGCATGGGGCAGTTGGGTCTGACCGCGGAGCAGAACGCCTCGATCGGTAACTACGCGTTCAGCCCGGACGACGTCCAGTCGTTCCTGAGTGCCCGACTGTTCGGTGCCCCGATCTCCGCGGCGATCACCTCGCCGTCGAGTGTGCTGGAGTCCTTCGCACCGTTCGGTGGTGTCCCGTCGCCGCTGAACATCGCGCTCGTCGCGATCCCGCTGATGCTCGTCGCCTCCATCGCGACCCACTTCAACTCGCGTGCCTCGGTCGCCCGGCAGAGTACCGCCGCGGCCGCGAACCCGCAGTCCGCGATCATGAACAAGCTCGCGCTGTGGGTGTTCCCGCTCGGTGTGCTCGTCGGTGGCCCGTTCCTGATGATCGCCATCCTGCTGTACTGGGTGGCGAACAACATCTGGACCTACGCGCAGCAGCACCTCGTCTTCCGTCGCATCGACGCCGAAGAGGCCGAGAAGCAGCAGGCCGCGCTCGAGCGCCGCTCGGACAGCGCCCCCAAGCCGGGTGCGCGTCCCAAGCTCGACAAGAAGAAGGGCGCCGCGCAGACCGCCTCCGACGCCACGTCGGAGTCCGCCCTGGACGAGTCCACCGCCTCCGATGCCGACGGCACCGCGTCCGACGATGGCACGTCGACCCGGTCGTCGAAGCCGAAACCGCGGCCGGCCGCCAACCGCCCCAAGAGCAACAAGCGCAAGCGGCGCTGACCTCGAGAAGAGAGAACGACGATGACCAGTGAGCAGGACATCGCCCGGGAGGGCGCGGGCGGGGAGAACGGGGAGAGCACGGACGTGACACTCGGGACACAGGCCGAAGACAGTGCTGCTGCCGTCGACACCGTCGACGGCGACATCGACGGCGAGGACGAACTGGTCGAGGAGGGCGAGATCGCCGGCGACTACCTCGAACAGCTGCTCGACGTCCTCGACTTCGACGGCGACATCGACCTCGACGTGGAGGGCGACCGCGCGGTCGTGAGCATCGACGGCGGCGACGACCTGTCGAAGCTCGTCGGACGCAAGGGTGAGGTGCTCGACGCCCTGCAGGAGCTGACGCGTCTCGCGGTCCAGCAGTCCACCGGGGTGCGCAGCCGCCTGATGCTCGACGTCGCCGGCTGGCGTGCCGGTCGCCGAGCCGAGCTCAGTGCTCTCGGCAAGGCCGCCGCGGAGCGGGTCCTCGCCTCGAGTGAGCGTGAGTCTCTGACGCCGATGACGCCGTTCGAACGCAAGATCGTGCACGACGCCGTCGCGCAGGTGGCCGGGGTGTCGAGCGAGAGCGAGGGTGCCGAGCCGAACCGGTGCGTCGTCGTGATCAAAGACTGATCACTCCGATCCGTAGGCCGCGGCCCCAGTCGAATCGACTGGGGCCGCGGCCTTTCCTTGTGGCGACGCAGCGGGTCGGTGAGGATGTTTCACGTGGAACTCGTCGATGAGCAGTGGGATGTCGCAGGGTCGGTGGCGTGGGTGTTCGGTGAGCGGGCCGGGCTGGCCGAGTCCTATCACGGGCTGTTGGCGTCGGACGGGGTCGTCCGAGGGTTGATCGGGCCGCGGGAGGTGCCGCGGCTGTGGGTGCGGCACGTACTCAACTGTGCAGTGCTGGGGGAACTGGTGGGGGCCGGTGAGTCCGTGGTGGACGTGGGGTCGGGTGCCGGCCTGCCGGGCATCCCGCTGGCGATCACGCGACCCGACGTGCGGGTGACCCTGGTGGAGCCGCTGCTGCGGCGCTCGGTGTTCCTGCAGGAGGCGGTCGACTCCCTCGGGCTGGACAACGTCACCGTGGTGCGGGGCCGGGCCGAGGACTCGGGGGTGGTCAAGGAGGCCGGTGGCGCCGACGTGGTGACGTCGCGGGCGGTGGCGCCGCTCGAGAAACTCGCCCGGTGGTCGCTGCCGTTGATGCGGGTCGGTGGCAGGATGCTCGCCCTGAAGGGTGAGAGCGCCGCCGAGGAGATCGACCGGGACCGCGGCGTCCTCACCCGGCTGGGCGCGGGGAAACTCGAGGTACTCGAGTGTGGTGCCGACGTGCTGCCGGCGGCGACGATCGTGGTCCGCGCCGAACGCGTCGCCCGGCACCGGCACCGCGGTCACCGGAACTGACGGCCACTCCCCCGCCCGACGGCCGCGGCGCTCAGGGTTCGGCAGGCAGCAAGCGCTTGGCCAGATACAGCGCGTTCAGAGTGCGGGGAATGCCCGCATACGGAGTGATGTGGGTGAGCGCCGCGACGATCTCCGTGGGAGTGGCACCGGCCCGCACCGTGGCCGGGAGGTGCGCCTCCAGTTGCGCCTCGCATCCCCCGATCGCGGCGAGGACCGCCACGGTCACCAACTGCCGGGTACGCAGATCCAGTTCGGGGCGGGCGATGATCTCACCGAACGCGTACTCGACGACGGTGTGCCCGAACCGTTCGTCCACCGGCGCCACCGAGGCGACGACCGCGTCGGGGTCGAGGCCGATGCTGCGCATGACGTCGCCGCCGCGGAGTTCCCGCTCGCTCGGCACCGGATGTTCGGGGCAGCTCATGCCGAGACTCCTTCGCGGGTCGGGCGGGTGTCGGGCAGGGTCGCGGCCGGGTAGCGCGCGCCCCGGACGGCGTCGGGACGGAATGCCGCGTCCAGTACCGCGAGATGTTCCGCGGGCAGCGCGATCGAGGCGGCCGCGAGGTTCTGGGCCAGGTAGTCGAGCCGTTTGGTGCCGGGGATGGGAATCACGTCCTCCCCCTGGGCGAGGACCCAGGCCAACGCGATCTGGCCGGCGGTGGCGCAGTGTGCCGCGGCCACCGCCCGCACCGACGCGAGCAGGGGGAGGTTGGTGTCGAGGTTGCCGTCGACGAAGCGGGGCATCACCCGGCGGATGTCGTCGTCGGTGAGCGCGTCGAGTGCCGCGATCTCCCCGGTGAGCATGCCGCGGCCGAGCGGCGAGTAGGCCACCAGGGTGGTGCCGAGTTCCCGGGCGGTGGCGAGGACCCCGTCGGTGACCACGTCGCGGGTCCACAGCGAGAATTCGCTCTGCAGCGCGGTGATCGGGTGCACGGCGTGGGCGCGACGCAGGATCGGCGCACTGACCTCCGACACCCCGAGATACCGGACCTTGCCCGCCCGGACCAGATCGGCCATCGCACCGACGGTGTCCTCGATCGGTGTGTGCTCGTCGAGACGGTGCAGGTAGTACAGGTCGATCGTGTCGACACCGAGCCGGCGCAGGCTGGCGTCGCACGCCCGACGGGTGTAGTCCGGCCCGGCGTCGTGCCAGCGGCGGGCGCCGTCCCGGCGGATACCGAACTTGGTCGCCACGAACGCCTGATCGCGACGGCCTCGCAGCGCCCGCCCGACCAACTCCTCGTTGTGGCCGTCGCCGTACATGTCCGCGGTGTCGAGGACGTGCACGCCGTTGTCGAGGGCGGCGCGGACGACCCGGACGGACCGGGTGTCGTCGGCGGGGCCGTAGAACTCGCTCATGCCCATGCAGCCCAACCCCAGGGGGCCGACCCGGTCGCCGAGCATCCGGGATCCGGGGCTGTGTCGATCGGGTGTGGCGGACGCTGCTGTCGTCGTCATGTCGCTCCTCGTGGGGTGGCGTCGGATGGGGACGAGATCGAGCATCGCCGGTGATCCGCGGGGCAACCAGGGCGCACCGCACCGGGGGTGCAGTGATCCTGGGTGTCGTGCACCCCGGCAGCATGGTTGCCGGGGTCGCGCCGGCGCTGACACCATGACGGTATGGCGCAGTCGGAGATCAGCACGTTCCTGCGGTCGAGGCGGGCCCGGGTGCAGCCCGCGGACCTCGGTCTACCGGCCGGGACCGGTGCGCGTCGCACTCCCGGACTGCGCCGCGAGGAGGTCGCCGCGGTCGCCGGTGTCAGCGTCGACTACTACACCCGGCTCGAGCAGGGTCGGGAACGCAACCCGAGCGAGGCCGTACTCGCGGCGCTGGCCCGGACCCTGCTCCTCGACTCCGGGGAACGCGAACACCTCTTCCGGATCGCCGCACACACCGGGAACCATGCACGCGCGCAGAAGGATTCGCTGCCCTCGTGCGGGGTCCGCCCCGCGATCCGCCAGCTGCTCGGCACCCTCGGCTCGTCCCCCGCCTACGTACTCTCGCGGACCAACGACGTGCTCGCGTCGAATCCGGCCGGGACCGCCCTGCTGGCGGGGCTCGACCAGTGGCCCGCCGAACGACGCAACACCATCCGCTACATCTTTCTCCACCCTACGGCCAGAACACTTTTCGCGGACTGGAACGCGATCGCGGACGGTGCGGTCGCGCATCTGCGGGCGATGGCCGGGATCGCCCCGGACGATCGTGACCTGTCCGACCTCATTCACGAATTATGCATCAAGAGTGAGGAATTCCCCCGTATCTGGGGTCGGCACGACGTCCGACGCCTGTCCACCGGTCGCAAACTGTTCGACCACCCGAAGGTGGGGCGCATGGACCTGACCTACGAGGTCCTCGACGTCTCCGACGCGCAGCAGCGCCTGGTCGTGTACCAGGCGGAACCCGGCACCCCGGACGACGACGCGATGCGGCTGCTGGGCATGCTCGCCGAGTCGGCCGGTCAGCCCCCGGCGAACGGCAGGACAGGTGTGCGCGGTGCCGGCCGCTGATGCCCCGGATCGAGAGCGTCGAGGACGTGCCCGGCCGCTGGACCCGGTGAGAACCGGGGCGCGGCGATCGTCGTGGCGACGACACCGACGGCGGACCGCTACCCGCGGGGCCTCCGGTGCTCGAATCCCATTCACGTTCCCCCCCGTCGCACCGGGGAGTTTCGTCACTGTGACGGCTGAGGTCGCCGCAAGGCGATGTTTCACGTGAAACGGTTCACGTGAAACGGGGAGCCGCCGAGTCCGGGACCCTCCTCCCCTCCCCCGGGTGAGCGACACCGGGACGCATCGGTGAGGATGTTTCACGTGGAACTGGTTGATGAGCAGTGGGATGTCGCCGGATCGGTGGCGCAGGTGTTCGGCGAGCGGGCCGGGCTGGCCGAGTCGTATCGGGAGGCATTGGCGACGGACGGTGTGATCCGGGGGTTGATCGGGCCGCGGGAGGTGCCGCGACTGTGGGTGCGCCACGTCCTCAACTGTGCAGTCCTGGGCGAGTTGGTCGTCGCGGACGAGTCGGTCGTCGACGTCGGATCGGGTGCCGGCCTGCCGGGCATCCCGCTGGCGATCGCGCGACCCGACGTCCGGGTGACCCTGGTGGAGCCGCTGCTGCGGCGCTCGGTGTTCCTGCAGGAGATCGTCGACTCGCTCGGGCTGGACAACGTCACCGTGATCCGGGGCCGCGCCGAGGAGGGCAACGTCGTCAAGGCGGCCGGCAGCGCCGACGTGGTGACGTCGCGGGCGGTGGCGCCACTCGAGAAACTGGCGCGGTGGTCGCTGCCGTTGGTGCGGGTCGGTGGCAGGATGTTGGCGTTGAAGGGGTCGAGTGCGGCCGAGGAGATCGACCGGGATCGCGCGGTCCTCGCCCGACTGGGCGCGGGGAAACTCGCGGTGGTCGAGTGCGGTGCCGCGGTGCTGCCGGCGGCGACGGTGGTGGTTCGCGCCGAACGCGTCGCACAACACGGACGCCGGAAGCGCTGAGTTGCGGGCAATTGTCGGTGCCAGGGTCGACAATTGCGTCATGAGTGGACAACAAGCGAAGGAGCAGTAGATGTCGGCTGGAGCTGAATCCGCCGTTTCACGGGACACGGTTTCACGTGAAACCGCAACCCCACCGGAGTCGACAGACGGCAGTCCTGATCGCGACTTCGCCCACTCCTCCCCCTACGACGGGATCTCCCTCGCGGACACCCCGATCGGGGCGGCCGCGCAGCGGGCCAGCCAGGTGCTGCATCCCGGCTCCGTCGCACTGCCGAAGCCGACGCAGCGACGCGTGTTCACCATCGCGAACCAGAAGGGCGGCGTCGGCAAGACGACGTCGACGGTGAACCTCGCCTCGGCTCTCGCGGTCCAGGGGTTGAGTGTCCTCGTCGTCGACCTGGACCCGCAGGGCAATGCGAGCACCGCGCTCGGAGTCCCGCACACGTCGGGGACCCCGTCGAGCTACGAACTCCTGCTCGGCGAGGTGACCGCGAAGGACGCGATCCAGCAGAGCCCGCACAGCGAGCGACTGCTCTGCATTCCCGCGACCATCGACCTGGCCGGCGCCGAGATCGAACTCGTGTCGATGGTCGCCCGCGAGAACCGGCTCAAGAACGCACTGTCGGAGAAGGCGCTCGCCGACTTCGACATCGACTACGTCCTCATCGACTGCCCGCCCTCGCTCGGGCTGCTCACCGTCAACGCGATGGTCGCCGCGAAGGAGGTGCTGATCCCCATCCAGTGCGAGTACTACGCACTCGAGGGCGTCGGACAGTTGCTGCGCAACATCGAACTCGTGCAGGCCCACCTGAACCCGGACCTGCACGTGTCCACCGTCCTGCTCACGATGTACGACGCCCGGACCAAGCTCGCCGACCAGGTCGCCGAGGAAGTCCGTAACCACTTCGGCGACGTGGTCCTGCGCACCATCATCCCCCGCTCGGTCAAGGTGTCCGAGGCCCCCGGCTACGGGATGACCGTCCTCGACTACGATCCCGGATCGCGGGGCGCGATGAGTTACCTCGACGCCGGCCGGGAACTCGCGGCCCGCGGCATGTCCACCACGACGCAGGAGCGGTAGGGATGACGCAGACACGCAAGGGCGGACTCGGTCGGGGACTCGCAGCGCTGATCCCGACCGGACCGACCGGGGGCGGACCGGGACTCGGCACCGCGGCCGCGGACGTCGTCATCGGCACCGCGGCCCCCGTCCCGGATCTCTTCAGTACCGAGGACCCGGCCGTGGACGTTGCCGTCGTGGCACCGCCGGTGAAGCCGAAAACCGCGCGGAAGACCGCAGTGAAGACGACCGGTAAGGCTGCCGGCAAGGCGGCGACCGCCCCCGCTGACGAGGCACCCTCCCCCACCGGTGCGGTCTACCACGAGATCGCGCCGCACCTGATCGAGCCGAACCCGAAGCAGCCCCGCTCGGTGTTCGACGAGGAAGCACTCGCCGAACTGGTGCACTCGATCCGCGAGTTCGGGCTGATGCAGCCGATCGTGGTCCGCCGGACCGGACCCGAGCAGTATCAGCTCATCATGGGCGAACGCCGGTGGCGGGCCGGCCAACTCGCTGGCCTCGACACGATCCCCGCGATCGTCCGGGAGACCGCCGACGAGTCGATGCTGCGGGATGCGCTCCTCGAGAACATTCACCGGGTCCAGCTCAACCCTCTCGAGGAGGCGGCCGCGTACCAGCAGCTGCTCGAGGAGTTCGCAGTCACCCACGAGGAACTGGCGTCGCGGATCGGACGGTCCCGCCCGGTCGTGACGAACATGATCCGTCTGCTCAAGCTGCCGATCCCGGTGCAGCGCCGGGTGGCGGCCGGGGTGCTGTCGGCGGGGCACGCGCGGGCACTGCTGGCTCTCGAGGCCGGCGCCGACGCGCAGGAGGTGCTGGCGGCCCGGATCGTCGCGGAGGGCATGTCGGTGCGGGCGACCGAGGAGGCCGTCGTGCTGGCGAACCGGGAGGCCCCCTCCCCCGCCCCGGCGGCGAAGCGGAAGCCGATCCAGATGCCGGGGTTGCAGGACGTCGCCGAACGATTGTCGAGTTCGTTCGACACCCGGGTCACGGTGAGCCTCGGTAAGCGCAAGGGCAAGATCGTCGTCGAGTTCGGGTCGGTCGACGATCTCGAGCGGATCGTGAAGATGATGGAGCAGCAGGCCGGGGACTGAGACCGGACGCGTCCACCACGAGCACCCCGTAGCTTCGTCACAGTGACGAAGCTACGGGGTGCTCGTGTATGGGTCGGTATCCGTCGATCCGGGGCCGCGGTGTCCGTGCCCCGGTGCCACCGCGCTGACACCGGACGGATCGCCTATCCTGGAAGGGCAAGTTCCGCGGGTGCGGGTGATTCCCCGAACGGTCCGGAGGCTGGGCATGGAGGCTGGCGTACACGGTGTCGACTAGCGTCACGTCCCTCACTCTCGACGGCCTCGACAAGCTGTCCTCCCACGCGCGCCGCTGCGTCTTCTGGGAGATGGACCCGGCCGCGGTCCGCACCTCCCGCGACTTCTACGATCCCGAATTCGAGAAGGAAGCGTGGCTGTCGATGGTCATGCTCGAATGGGGATCGTGCGGACAGGTGGCGCTCGTCGACGACAAACCCGCCGGCTGCGCCCTGTACGCCCCACCCGGCACCGTGCCGCGGGCCGAACTGTTCCCCACCTCCCCCGTCAGCGCCGACGCAGTCCTGCTGACCACGATGCGACTCGAACCGATCGGCGACGAATACGCCCTCGGCGCGACGCTGATCCAGGCCGCGGTCGGCGACCTGGTCCGCCGCGGTGTCCGCGCGCTCGAGGCGTTCGGAATCCGCGGCGACCGCTCCCCGCACGACATCCCGACCGCCACCGCCGCGCGGGAATGCTCCCCGCAGGAATGCATGATCAGCGCCGACTTCCTCGAGGACGTCGGTTTCGAGGTGATCGCACCGCACCACCGGTTCCCCCGACTGCGCCTCGAACTGGACCGCGACCACCTGTGGAAGGCGGACGTCGAAGCGGCCCTCGAGCGACTCCTCGAGGTTGCGGCCCTGTCGGTGGTCGGCATCGGCGAACGCAGCACCGTGGGGGCCTGCTAGGACGTATCCCGGGACGGGATCCGGTCAGCCGCGACCCACGAGGCGGATGTTCGGCAGGATCGGGGCGGGAATCGTCTCGGACCACTCGTCCGGGAACGCCCCGAATCGGCCCGGTACGGATTCCGTGCGTGCGCGCTGCCAGTCCTCCCGGAACCCCGCGATCTCGTCGTGGCCGCGGCCCACGAAGTTCCACCACATCACGATCTGCTCGCCGAGCGGTTCGCCGCCGATCAGCAGCAGTCGCACCGGATCATCTTCCGCGGCAACGAGATCGACGGATCCGAAACCTGTGGGCAGATACACCAACTGTCCGGGTGCCGCGTCGACACCGGAGACGGTGACCGACCCTGTGTCGACCAGGACCCCGTGCTCGAACGTCGGATCCACCGGTACGTGCAGCGCCTGCCCGGGGCGTAGCGTCAACTCCGCACCCAGCAGCGGCGTGAAGGTCCGCACCGGCGACGTCTGCCCGAACAGGCTGCCGAGGAACACCACCGCCTCGGCACCGTCGACGTCGAGGACCGGCGGCGCATGATGCTCGAAAGACGGTGCGGTGGAACGGTGTTCGTCAGGCAGGGCCACCCACAGCTGGACGCCGTGCAGGAATGCGGTGCCGGGTGTGGAGTACTCGGAGTGCGCGATCCCGGAACCCGCGGTCATCAGGTTCACTTCCCGCGGTCGCACGATCGCGTGCGCACCCGTGGTGTCCCGGTGCTCGATCTCGCCGTCGAACACCCACGACACCGTCTGCAACCCGGTGTGCGGATGCCCGGGAACGGCCATGCCGCCGCCGACCCGGACGTCGTCGGGCCCGTAGTGGTCGAGGAAACACCACGCGCCGATCAGCGTCTGCCCGCGCTGCGGGAGCGTCCGCCGCACGGTCATCGCCCGCGGGCCGCCGAGCGGCACCTCGCGGTAGTCGAGCAGTCGGGGCACACGGCCGTCGCGGTTCCCGCAGACGACCTCGTCGGGGCGGGCGTCGAGGTTGCTCATGACACGACGGTCCTCTCGGTCGGAGTGCCGCGCCGGGCGGTTATCGGGTCCGTTCGGTGGTCGCGAGTTCGTGGGCGAGCAGTTCCGCGAACGTGAACGTGCCGGTCGGTGCGTCGTCCTGCCCCAACAGGTACAGGCGTTTGACGGCGACGAGGATCGCCTCGGCGATGACGTCCCGCTGCCGCGGATCGGCCAGGACCGCGACGTCGGCCGCGTTCGACAGGTAACCGATGTCGATCTGCACCGTCGGCATCTTCGTGATCCGCAGCAGATCCCACGTCCGACCGTGAGTCCTGCAGTCCCGCAACGGGGTTCGTGCCACGATCTCCCGCTGGACGAATCCGGTGAGGATCTGCCCGATCATCGACGTGGAGCCGTGCGAATTCCCGAAGTGGAAGCTCGCGACCCCGCTCGCCGCGGGACTCGGGTGACTGTCGCAGCGCAACGCGATCATCAGATCGGCGTCGAACCCGTTCGACGTCTCCGCCCGCTCGGCCTCGGACGGGTTGGTGCCGTGCGGGTGCGACAGGAACGTCTCCATGCCCGTCGCCGCCATCCGGCCCTCGAGCCGGCTCGCCAGATCCCACAGGATCTCGGCCTCGCTGATCGGCCCGTGCGGGCCGTGCACGATCCGGCCCGTGTCGACGCCCCCGAGGCCCGGGTCGATCACGATCCGCTTGCCGCTCAGCTGCGGGCCGGAGCGGCGCACCAACTCCTCCTCGCTGATCGCGTGCGGGGACCCCCCCGACACCCGGGTGCCGAGCAGTTCCAGCGACCGCAGCGTCGCCGGCCCGCAGATGCCGTCCGACGCGATCCCGATCTCCCGCTGGAAGGAACTCAGTGCGCCGTGCGTCCGCGGCCCGAAACAGCCGTCGACGCGGCCGATGTAGAAACCGAGATCCTCGAGCCGGGTCTGCAGCTGCGCGACGTCGTCGCCGCACAGCGGGGCCGACAACTGGTAGACGAGGGTGCGGGCACCGAGCCGGTACGACGCCTCCTTGAGCGACCGGTAGGTCGCCGGGCCGACGACGCCGTCGACGAGCAGGCCCCGCTGCTGCTGGAACGCGCGCACGGCCGAGTCGAGGGGGTGGTCGAACACGGCGTCGGGAGCGATCCAGTGCGAGCCGCCGGCGGCATCGCCGTGCGTCTGCGCCGCACCGTTGTGGAGGAACCCCAGGCCGGTCAAGGTACCCCTGATCTCGGCGACGGCGGGGCCGTGGTCGCCGTGACGGAGTAGCTGCATGCTGGCGGGCCTTTCGTAGGGGGACTCGAACGCCGGGGACTCGAACGCCGGGTACTCGAGCGTGGGGGTACTCGAACGATTCTTTCAGACTGCCCCGACAGCCCGGCACGTAAGTTCGGCCACAGTGTGACAAGACTGCGGTGGCAGTCGGGTCACACCGTGGCCGGAAACCGGATGATCGGGCCGAACGGGACGGCCGTGCCGGACGAGGTCAGAGAACCTCGGCGAGATCCTTCAGCAGGGCCGCCTTGCCCTTCGCGCCGACGATCGTCTTCACGGCCTTGCCGCCCTGGAAGAGGATCATCGTCGGGATCGACATCACCTGGAAGTCGCGTGCCGCGCCCGGATTCTGATCGATGTCGAGCTTGGCGACGGTGAGCGTGTCGGCGTGCTCACCGGCGATCTCCTCGAGCACCGGGGCCACCATCTTGCACGGCCCGCACCATGTGGCCCAGAAGTCGACGAGCACGGGCTTGTCGGCGTCGAGCACGTCCTTCTGGAACGAATCGTCACTGATGGTGATGGTGTTCGCCACGGGGATACTCCTCGGATGTCGATTGACGGGGGAAACGGTCAGGCTGTGACAGACTCGCCGACCGCGGCGAGCGTGTTCTCCGGGATGTCACCCTGGTCGGCCAGCCAGCGCTCGGCGTCGATCGCCGCGGCGCAACCGGTGCCCGCGGCGGTGATCGCCTGCCGGTAGGTGTGATCCACCAGGTCACCGGCCGCGAACACGCCCGGGAGCGACGTCGCGGTGGTGGGCGACTGCACCGACACGTAGCCGGCTGCGTCGACGTCGACCTGGCCCTTGACCAGCTCGCTGCGCGGATCGTGGCCGATCGCGACGAACATGCCGGTCACGTCGAGGGTGGACTGCTCACCGGTGACGGTGTCCCGGACGACGAGGCCGGTGACGGAGTTCTCGCCCAGCACCTCGACCGGTGCGGCGTTGGTGAGGAAACGGATCTTCTCGTTCGCCCGGGCACGCTCGAGCATGATGCGCGACGCCCGGAACTCCTCCCGGCGGTGCACCAGTGTGACGCTGCGGGCGAACTTCGTCAGGAAGGTGGCCTCCTCCATCGCGGAGTCGCCGCCGCCGACCACGACGATGTCCTGGTCGCGGAAGAAGAAGCCGTCGCACGTCGCGCACGCGCTGACACCGCGGCCGAGGAGACGCTCCTCCCCCTCGATGCCGAGGTAGCGGGCCGCGGCACCCATCGCGAGGATCACGGCGCGGGCGTAGTAGGTCTCCCCGTTCGCGACGACCTTCTTGACCGGGCCGCCGAGCTCGAGTTCCTCGACGTCCTCGGTGCGGATGTCGGCGCCGAACCGCTTGGCCTGCTCGCGCATCTCGTCCATGAGATCCGGGCCCATGATGCCCTCCCGGAAGCCCGGGAAGTTCTCCACCTCGGTGGTCGTCATCAGCGAGCCGCCGAACTGGGTGCCCTCGAACAGGAGGGGTTCGAGTTCCGCGCGGGCGGCGTACACACCGGCGGTGTACCCGGCCGGTCCCGAGCCGACGATGATGAGGTCACGGACCGTGGTCGGAGTAGTCATGCGGGCCTTTCCTGTCCTGCGGGCGTCGTGTTCACTGTGCCCGCGCGGCCCGCGCCGAGGTCGGCGCGGAACACGGGGCGGTGAGGTCAACAACAGATTAGTGGGTGTTGTTCCCCGGCGGTGGCGTGCGCGGCCCGGGGCACCGACTGTTTCACGTGGAACAGACGCGGCGCACCGGGTCGCGGCGGACGGACACCTTCCCGGGAGAAACCGGCGACCGGGTTCAGCCGATGTCGGTTCTGGTGAGCAGATCGGGATGGGTGGCGTCGCAGCCCGACCCGACGACCAGCGCGGTGAGTCCCGGCGGCCGCGGCCCCGGCACCAGCACCAGCACGGAGACGGCCCCACGGAACCGGACCTCCCGGATCGCCAGGACCGGAGTGGTGCGGGCGACACCGATCGACTGCAGGCACCCCTCCCGCTTCTGCGGGTCGGTGAGCGGCCCGGCCGGGTCCATTGCAGTGGCATTGCCCAGCAGGGTCAGGACCTGGGTGCCGTCGAGATCGGACCCGAGATCGGTGATCGAGGCCGGGCCCGCGGTCGGTGACGCGGTCGGTGACGCGGCGAGCGGGGTGTCGTCGGACGGGCCGGAGTTCTCGACGCCGCCGAACACGAACACCGCGCCGACGGCGGCGGCCGCGACCGTCGCCGCACCGATCCACCCGCCCCGACGCCGCCGTGACCGGGCGGTGTCGAGCGCAGTGACGGTGGCGGGGTCGGCCGGAGCCTGCAGTGCCAGAGCGGCGCCGATACGGCGGGCGACGTCGTCCGGGACGGGAATGCCGATGTCGTGGTCGCGTCCGGTCTCCCGCAGCCGGCCGGACACGGCATCGAGCGCCGCGAGCACCTCGACCGCGGCCGGATCCTGCCGCACCAGCGGCCACAGCCGCGCACTCTCCTCGTCGGACAGGACACCGGCGTGCAGATCGGCGATCGACTCCGCCGAGAACGGAGGTCCCAGCATCTCGTCGTCGTGGACCGTCATCCCACCTCCCGTCCACAGTTCCGGTGCACGAATGTGCCTTCGATCAGATATGACGCGAGGGAATCAAGATCGGTTCCCTGCGTCGCGCAAGTATTCCAAATGTGATGCGAGCTTGAGTCGGGCCCGCGCGCACCGGCTCTTGATCGTCCCCTCCGGCACCCCGAGCCGGCGGGCGGCCTCGGCCACCGAATAGCCCTCCAGATCGACCGCGACGATCGCGGCCCGCTGCTCGGCCGGCAACTGCTGCAGCGCCCGGTCGACGAGCAGGGAAGTCTCCCGTTCCGAGATCCGGTCCCGTTCGTCGTGCGGGTCGATCGAATCGTCCGTCGACAACGACACCGCCGGACGCGCCCGGTTCCGGCGATGCCGGTCGAGACAGGCGTTGACCACGATCGTGTGCAGCCAGCTGCGCACCGCCGCGTCGGCCCGGTACGTCCCCGCCTTGCGATGCGCGGACGTCAACGCCTCCTGCAACGCGTCCTCGGCGTCCTCGACGGTGTAGCTCGTCCGCCGGGCCACCAGCCACAGATGCTCGTAATGCCTGCTCAGCAACTCCGCGAACGCGTCCTTGTCGCCCGACGCGTGCGCTGCCAAGAGATCTGCATCCGACAGATCCGCCTTGGCGACCCCCCTGAAGATTCGCACCGGCGGATGTTAACCGATCGATTGCGCAGTACCTATACACGGGCAGTATCAGACACTTGTCTGCTGCGGGTCACGGGGTCGCGGTGAACGCCACCTCGGAGATGCTGGACTGGTTCGTCCCGTCCTTGGTGCTCAGCCCGGTGATCCACACGAGCACGTTCTTGGTGGCACCCTCGGCGGTCACCGGAATCTCCGTCACCCCGTCCTTCAGGGTGGCGTTCCCGATCACCCGCGTCTGGTCGAGCGACGTGTTCGGTGCCGGTGCCGTGCGGATCTCCACCTGCGTGCCCGGTGTGCCCGACGTGATCTGCACGGCGGACAGCTTCGCGGCCTCCGGCAGTGTCACCATCAGCCCCACCCCGGACTTGAGCGACGGGAACGGCTGGAAGTACGCGTCGGTGCTCCACTCCGTCGCCGGATCGCCGTCGATCGCCAGCCGGGCGTTGGCGGCACTGTCCGGGGTTCCCTGCGGCGAGAACACCGTCACCGACGACGGGACGACGGGCACCGTCGCGGCCGGTGGCGCCTCCGTCGGGGTCTCGGCCGGGGACGGTGGGGCCTCCACCGTGGTCGTCAACCCGAAGTTCTGGTTCGTGAGCGGCTCGTCGGAGCTGCCGCCGGTGAACAGGTTCGCCAACCACCAGCCGATCAGCGCGAGCACCAGCACGGTGAGCGCACCGAGCGACACCAGCGCGATCAGGGTTCGGTTCGATTTCTGCTTCTCGGCGGCCACGGCCTCCGGGTCGGCCAGCGCGTGCCCGGAACTGCCCGGTACCCGCTGCCCCAGCCGCAGCGCCGGCATGAGATCGGTCTTCTGGTCGACGACGGTCGCCTGGTCGAGAATGTGCTGGACGGTGGCGGCGGCCCGGATGCCGCTGTCCCCGCCGAGTGCGCGCGCCGCAACCGCGGAGATCTCGAACGGCACATCGGGGCGTACGGCCCGAGGCTCGACGGGGCGGCCCGCCTCGTCCCGGTCGGCGGCCTGCATTCCCGCCCCGTCCGCAGTGTCGGCCAGCGGCCAGCGGTCGGTGACGAGGGCGTAGAGCATCGCACCGAGTCCCTTGACGTCGGCGGCCGGGTCGGCGTCGGACAGGGTGGCCGGGAACGCGAGGACTGCGTCCCCTGCGGTGCTGATCCGGATCCGGTCCGGATCGTCGATCGACAGGGCGCTGCCGCCGCGGTGTGCCGCCTCGGCGGCAGCGGCGAGCGCGCGGACCGCGCGGGCCGCACCGATCGGCGACGGCTCCGTCTCGGCCATCTCCTTCAACGACCGTCCCGGCGTCCATTCGGCGACGACGATGCCGCCGGAGCTGCCGCGGACGACGTCGAGGACACGGGCCAGGCCCGGCGAGTTGATCCGGCCCAGCCGCAGGGTCCGCGACAGGATGGCCTGCGGGCCGTCCGGGCCGGTGGTGGTGACACCGTCGGCCCGCTGGTCGGCGTCGACGAACGTGAGCGCGACCTCACGGTCGAGTTTGACGTCGAGGGCCTGCCAGAACTGCAGGCCGCGGGCACTGCCGTGCGGTGCAAGGAGTCGGTAGCGTCCACCGGCCACGGATGCGCCGGCGATCAGTTGGGGGCCGCGCAGCGGTCGCCGCGACTCGGGGTCGGGGCCGGTGACGCGGATCGGTGGCAGCTGCGGCGACCCGATCGGGAACACCCCGGTGTCGACGTTCAGGTCGCGGCGGCGCCGACGGTCCGCTGCCGCGGTGTCGTGCTCGACGGTGGGATTGCCCGACGGGGGGTCGCCGGCCGTGCCGTTCTTCTCGCCGGCACCGTCGTCGTCGCTCACACGCGCTCCTTCTATGAACTCGTCGGGAATGTAGTCCTGACCGACGTATGCGCTGCGTCCAGGGTACGGGAGACCGTCCGGTCTATCGAAGGACCGTGACAGGTCCCGAACCACCGGAATCAGCTCGGTTTCCGGCTCGGGTGACGGCACGTCGTCGGGGGTGCCGGGGGTGTGTCCGCCCAGGCCCGGGATGCGGCGTCGGACCGCCACCGTGATCGCGAGGATCTCCGGCACCTTCGCGAGCCACAGCAGCACGAACGTGACGACGAGCATCAGACCACCGGTGACCGCGACCCGGATCATCGCGCCCGGACCGCCGAAGTTCTCGGACAGCCGGTCCAGACCGAGGAGGGTGTCGGCGGCGTACATCGCGACCGCGCCCGCACCGGACGCGAGCAGCACCACCCACACCGTCTTGCCGACGTTGGCCATCCGCAGATCGCCGAGACTGCGGTGCAGCAGGAATCCGCCGATGAACGCGCCCGCCACGAACGCGATACCGTTCGCGGCACCGAGCAGCACCACCACCTGCTCGTTGTCGGCGGCGACGAGCGGCGTCAACGCCGACAGCACGATCTTCACACCGGTGATGCCGAGGATGATCCACGTCGGGGTCCACGCCTGTTCGCGGGCGTAGAACACGCGCAGGTGGATGAGCACCAACGAGTACGGGACGAGGGTGAACGCCGACCAGCTGACGGCCTCGCCGAGCCGTTCGGCGTTCCCGGCACCGAAGTTGCCGTACCCGTACAGTGCGTGCCCGACCTGCGGGCCCGCGAAGGTGAGGAACGCGATCACCGGGATCAGCGCGATCATCGTCAACCGGGTCGCCACGGACAGGTCGTCGACGACGGCGGGAGTGTCGTCGGAGGCGGCGTTACGACTCAGCCGCGGCATGATCGCGGTCAGCACCGTGACACCGAGGACGCCGTACGGCAGTTGCAGCAGCAGCCACGCGTTGTTGTAGATCGCGGGACCGGCCTCGTCGGCGTGCGCCGAGACACGCGTCGCGAACACCATGCCGGCCTGGCTGATGAGCACGTACAGCACGATCGCGACGGCCATGCCGCCGAACTGCTTGAGCCGGTCGTCGATCCCCCACAGCGGACGCAGCGAGATGCCCTGCCGGCGGATCGCCGGAATCAGGCTCATCGCCTGCGTCACGACACCGGCGGTGACGCCGAGGCCGAGTAGCAGCAGGTGCGGGTCGCTGATCCGGACCGGGTCGAGGGAGATGTCCCCGGGCAGCAGCCAGTAGGCGGCCAGGATCGACAGCACCACCACGTTGTTGAGCACCGGAGCCCACGCACCCGGTTTGAACTCCTGCCGGGTGTTGAGGATCGCCGTCATCAGCGCAGACAGGCCGTAGAACAGGATCGCCGGCAGCAGCAGGAAACACAGTGCCGTGGTGAGCGCGGTGTTGACCTCGCCGTCATCAGGGAGGAAGACGTACGTGGTGAGGATCGGGGCGGCGGCCGTCGCGAACAGTGCCGCCGTGCCCAGCAGCGCCAGCGCCGCAGTGAAGAGTCGTCGGACGAACGCCGCACCTTGGTCCGGGTCCTCGCGTTCGGCCCGCACCAGCACCGGCACGACGATCGCGGTGAGCACCGCGCCGAGCACCAGTTCCGAGATCATGTTCGGGATCTGGCTGGCGACGGTGAACGCACTCGCCACGGCGGGGCCGAGCGCGGTCAGCAGCAGCAACTGCTTGAGGAAGCCGGTCATGCGGCTGATCAGGGTCGCGACCGCGATCGATCCGGTCGCCGCCAGCAGGCTCTTCTTCTCCGGTTCCGTTGCCGTCCCGACCGGTGTCGGAGCCGTAGCCGGTGCCTGAGTCGGCACCGGGCGCGGCGGCAGAGGCCGGGGCGGGAGCGGAGGCGGCGGCAGTCGGCGGGGATCGTGCGGGCCGCCGGGCGGACCGACCCGCGGCGGCAGGGGGCGCTGCGCGCCGGGCGGCAGGGGACGCCGGACACCGGGCGGCAGCGGGCGCTGGGCACCCGGCGGCACCGGGCGAGAACCACCGGGCGGCAGCGGCCGCCGGGCGTTCGGCGGGATGGGACGCGGCGGGTTCGGCGGGAAGGGCGGGCGGCCGGGCGGGAGCGGGCGGCCGGGCGACCGATGGCCCTCTCCGGGAGAGTTCTCGGTCAACGGCGTTCAAATCCTTCGTCGGCTCGGTCGGGCTGGCCTCGGAATCGGTGCCAGAGTCGTCGTCCGGCGAGGAACAGCAGTAGCGCACCAGCGCACGCGGTAATTATCGCCAAAGCCTGACCGTACGCGTTCGACCGCACCGTGACGGATGCATGTTCGCCCAGATGGTGGCCGCTTTCGGTGGTCAGTGAGAAATCGACCACCATGGTCCGTGAGTCGGACACCTCCGCGGGTACCTGCAGTGACCGGCTGCCGCGCGGCGGCAGTTGCTGCGGGCCGATGTCGGTGACGTGCATCTCGTCGGGGGCGTCGATCCGCAGCCGTACCGAGATCGCCACCGGCAGGTCGTTGCGCGCCACCAGCAGCAGGGGGCTCTGTTCGGACGCGAGGGTGTACACGCCGCCGGGGGACAGGATGGTGACCGCCCGGAACATGCCGTCCATGGTGGCGGCGACGGTGTCCACCCGGGTGTGTGCGGCCCGGTCGGCGGCGGTGACGGACTCGGTGTCCTGGTCGCGGCGCCCGGACAGGCTCATCGCGCGCACCAGGTCCTCGCGTAGCGGTGTCAGGAACCGGGCCGGGGTCAACGGCACCTGCGGGTCCTCGACCAGTGCGGCGGCCATCTCGTCGATACGTGGGATCTGCGCGTCGACCCCCTGCTCGACGGTTTCGGGGGTGCCGTCGACGATCGCCCGTTGCGGGTAGGCCAGGGCCGCGACGTCGGGGGACGCCGGTTGCTGCGCGAGCACCCGGGCGAGTGGGCGCGGTGCGGCGAGACCGGTCCGTAGCAGGGTGGAGACGGTGGACAGGATCGTCGCGGCCTCGTCACTGCCGGCGGACCACTGTTGCGGCGGCACGACGAGCATCGACCGGTCCCCTGCCCGGCGACCGGCGGGTTTCTGCAGCGCCGACCAGGTCACGGCGCCGAGGGCGTCCTGCAGTCGGGCGGTGCGCGAGTCCCGGTCGAGGGTGTAGCGCGCCCGTTCGGGCACGTACGACGGGGTCTGCGGGGTCGTGCCGACGGCGGCCAGTGCGGCGGCGGCGGACACGTCGAACAGGGCGGCGTCGACGGCGGTGGCACCGTCGCGGGCGACGGTGACCTTGCTGTCGGTGGTCGACGACGGTGTGGACGATGTTTCGACGGCGTTCGCGGCGAGTACGGCGGTGGTGGATCCGAGCTGCTGCAGCAGTCGTGCGCCGTGGTCGTCGAGGACACCGGCATCGGGCCAGGTGATGCCGCGCTGCGATGTCACCCCCAGGATGGAGTCGACGATGTCCGACGGGGACGTCAGGGCGTTCGCGGTGAGTGCGGGATCGTTCACCCGGCTCAGTGCCGCGACGTCGACCTGCGCGAACGGCACCGCGGTCACGCACATCGAGCGGGCCAGTGCGGCGAGCCGGTCGAGCCACGCGGTGGCGGTGTCCCGTCCGGTCCCGTCGCGGGCGGGTCCCGTCGGGTCGGCGGGGTCGTCGACCACCAGGTAGCCGCGGGTCATGTTGCCGACGGTGACGAGCAGGTCCGGGTCGACGGCGAGGCACATGCTGTCGGCGAGCCGCCGGTCCCGGTCCACGTCGGGTCCGGTCGCGTATTCGGCGGCGCCGAGCAGTCCGTCGAGCCGGCCACCCGAGGCCAGTGAGCCGGCCAGGTCGTCGTCGACGAGCCGCACCTTGTCGCCGACCGATCCGGGGATCCCGGCCGCGAGCCGGGGCTCGTCGGTGAGCGGCCACAGCATCGTGATCGCCAGCGGATCCGACGTGTCGGGGGGGACGGGGGCGGTCGTCGACCCGGACTGGGAGCCCTGCGGTGCCGTCTCGGACGAGCCGGCCGCCTGCGGCAGTCCGAGGACCGGGAGCAGGAATCGGGCGTCGTCGAGGCGGGCCGGGCCGCCGTACTCGGGGCTGCCGTTGACGTTGACCAGCAGCGGGTAGACGCCGGGTGCGGTGATGTCGAGGGACCAGCCGCTCTGGGTGCGCAGCGGCAGCGACAGCGTGAACTGTTTCCGCTCCCCCCGGTCGAGGTTCGACGCGACCTGCACGAACGGGCCGACGGTGTCGAATTCGCCCTGGTCCAGGTCCAGGGAGGTGCGCAGTTCCTCGCTCGCGGACACCGCGGCCGCCCGCTGCAACCGGACCCCGATGTCGGAGACCGGGCGGTCACCGACGTTGGTGACGGTGCCGGTGACGGTGACGACCGGGTCGGTCGTGGTGGTGACGGCGGTCGGGGTGACGGCATCGACGCTCAGCGCCAGGAACTTCGGCTGCCCCCGGGACTTGGTGGCGGGCACCCGGGTGGTGGACGGCGCCGTGCCGGGCTGTGCCGGGGTCCCGGTCTGCCCGGACGTCTGCCCGGACGCGGTGCCGGCGCCGATCGCCGCGACGGCGCCGATCAGCATGAGGACGAGCGTCAGCGCCGCGAGGATCGTGGCACCGGGCCGTCGCCATGCCGGACGCGATGCCACTGTCATTCCGCGCCGGTCCTCCCGACGGGTGAGTGCTCCATGTCCGCGATGAGCCGGCCGGCGATCTCGGCGAGTTTGCGTTCGTCGGCGTACGCGAGGCGCGAGTCCAGTTCGGACAGCGGCACCCAGGCGACCTCGGTGACCTCGATGTCGGCGTCGGACAGTTCCCCGCCGAGCGAGCGCATCAGATAGTGGTGCACGGTCTTGTGGATGCGGCGGCCCTCGGTGACGAACCAGTAGTCGATGCTGCCGAGGGACGCGACGACGGACCCGCGGATGCCGGTCTCCTCGGCGACTTCCCGCATCGCGGTCTGCTCGGCGGTCTCGCCCTGCTCGATGTGCCCCTTCGGCAGCGACCACAGCAGTCGGCCGCGCCGGTCGGTGCGGCCGATGAGGGCGGCGCACAGTTTGTCGCGGGGCCCGCCGAGCCCGTCGACGACCAGTCCCCCGGCGGATGTTTCCCGTACCGTCCGCAGGTGTGGTGCGCCGGAATTCGCGCCCGAACCACGCCGCCGCGAGGAGCGGCGGTTGCGGTTGGCACGTTCGGCGGCGGACACCTCATCGATCGTAGTTGACGCGGCGGGTTCGGCCGGATTCCCACACCGGCACCGCCGCGTTCCCCGCCGGGCGTTTGCCGACCTCGGTAAGGTTTACGGACGTGAATGACCCCACCCCCGACGCCGACCGGCGTGCCCGACTGCTCCGCGGTGCCCACGAGACCCTGAGCGCCCTGTCGGACGTGCTGACCCCGCTCGGGGCGCGGTTCGCCGCCGCCGGGCACGAGCTGTATCTGGTCGGGGGCAGTGTGCGTGACGCCGTCCTGGGCCGGCTCGGTACCGATCTGGACTTCACCACGGACGCCCGCCCCGAGCAGGTGCAGCAGTTGTTGCGCGGCTGGGCCGACAACCAGTGGGACACCGGGATCGCGTTCGGGACGATCAGCGCCGTCAAGGGCGCCGACCAGATCGAGATCACCACGTACCGCACCGACACGTACGACGGGGTCACCCGCAACCCGGAGGTGCAGTACGGCACGACACTCGAGGAGGATCTGGTCCGCCGGGACTTCACGGTCAACGCGATGGCGGTGCGGATCGGTGGCGACGGTGCCGTCGAGTTCGTCGACCCCCTGAACGGGCTGGCGGCGCTGCTCGAGGGTGTCCTGGACACGCCGGCGGCCCCGGAGATCTCGTTCGGCGACGATCCGCTGCGGATGCTGCGCGCATGCCGGTTCGTCGCGCAGCTCGGGTTCACGCTCGCGCCGCGGGTGCAGCAGGCGATCGTGGAGATGGCCGGGCAGATCGACCGGATCACCGCGGAGCGGGTGCATGCCGAACTCGACAAGCTGATCCTCGGCGAGTATCCGATCGACGGTATCGACGTCATGTGCGAGACGGGGATCGCGGAGCGGGTGCTGCCGGAGATTCCCGCGATGAAACTCGAGATCGACGAGCATCACCAGCACAAGGACGTGTACCAGCATTCGTTGACGGTGCTGAAGCAGGCGATCGACCTCGAGGACGGCGACCCGGATCTGGTGCTGCGCTGGGCGGCGCTGCTGCACGACGTGGGGAAGCCGGACACCCGTCGGCACGAGTCGGGCGGCGGCGTCAGCTTCCACCACCACGAGGTGGTGGGCGCCAAGCTGGTCCGCAAGCGGATGCGGGCGCTGAAGTACTCCAAGCAGATGGTCGACGAGGTCGGTCAGCTGGTGTTCCTGCATCTGCGGTTCCACGGCTACGGCGAGGGGCAGTGGACGGATTCGGCGGTGCGCCGCTACGTCACCGATGCCGGTGACCTGCTGCCGCGGCTGCACAAGTTGGTCCGCGCCGACTGCACCACTCGCAACAAGCGGCGGGCCGCGAAGCTGCAGGCCACTTACGACGACCTCGAGACGCGGATCGCCCGGATCGCCGAGCAGGAGGATCTGGCGCGGGTGCGCCCGGATCTCGACGGCAACGCGATCATGGAGTTGCTCGGGATTCCGGCCGGCCCGCCGGTCGGTCAGGCGTGGAAGTTTCTCAAGGAACTGCGTCTGGACCGGGGTCCGCTGGATCGGGACGCGGCCGAGGCCGAGTTGCTGACGTGGTGGGCGCAGCAGCAGGAGTAGCCGCATCTGCGTCGCGGATGCGTTGAGAGTTCCGTATCCACGGATCTAGACTTCGGGTATGCCCGAGATTCGTATCCGCGACGCCGCCCAGTTGCTCGGCGTCAGCGACGACACCGTCCGCCGGTGGGTCGACGCCGGCACCCTCGACGCCCACAAGGACGACGCCGGCCGGATGGTCGTCGACGGCCGGCAGCTCGCCGAGTTCGCCCGCACCAACGCCACCCGCACCCCGGAAGATCCTCTGGGGGTGGGCAGTTCGGCGCGCAACCGGTTCCCCGGCCTGGTCACCAGGGTGGTGATGGACTCGGTGATGGCGCAGGTCGAGATGCAGTGCGGCCCGTTCGCCGTCGTCTCGCTGATGAGTGCCGACGCCGCCCGCGAACTCGCGCTCGAACCGGGCAGCGTCGCGGTCGCCGTGATGAAGGCGACCACGGTGATCGTCGAGACACCGGGCGTGGCGGCGTGAGGCGGCTGCGGACGGCCGTGGTCGGGGTCGTCGCGGCCGCATCCCTGCTGCTCGCCGGATGCGGCGCGGGCTCTTCCGGGGAGACGGACACCGCCACCGAGACCGTTGGCACGCAGTCGATCACCGTGTTCGCGGCGGCATCGCTGCAGTCGACGTTCACCGAACTGGGCCGGCGTTTCGAGCAGCAGAATCCGGGTACGACCGTCGCGTTCTCGTTCGGCGGCTCGTCGTCGCTGGTCACCCAACTCGACCAGGGCGCGCACGGTGACGTGTTCGCGTCCGCGGACACCGCGAACATGACCAAGGCGGTGCAGGCCGGGTTACCCGCCGCGAGTCCGGTGAACTTCGCGACCAACATCCTCACCATCGCGGTGCCGCCGGGCAACCCGGCGCACATCGCGTCGTTCGCCGATCTGGCCCGCCCGGGCGTGAAGGTGGTGGTGTGTGCGCCGCAGGTGCCGTGCGGTACCGCGACCCGGAAGATCGAGGACGCCACCGGGATCGGGCTGACACCCGTCAGCGAGGAGTCGTCCGTGACCGATGTGCTCGGCAAGGTCGTCACCGGTCAGGCCGACGCCGGCCTGGTGTACGTGACCGACACCGCCGGTGCGGGCGACACGGTCGTCGCCGTCCCGTTCCCGGAGGCGGAGCGGGTGGTCAACACCTATCCGATCGCGGTCCTGAAGGAATCCGAGAACGCCGACACCGCAGGACGTTTCGTGGCGTTCGTACTCGGCAAGGAGGGTCGTCGGGTGTTGTCCGACGCCGGGTTCGGGGCGCCGTGACCGACCGGTCGCCGGGCCGGATCCCGGCCGGGCTGCCCGGCTGGGTGTTCGTGCCCGCGGCCGTCGGGGGCCTGCTCGTGGTGCTGCCGCTCGTCGCGATGCTCGCCGGGGTCGACTGGGGGAACTTCGTACCCCTCGTGACCTCCGAATCATCCAGGGCAGCACTGTGGTTGAGTGTGCAGACGGCGTCGACGAGCACGCTGCTGTGCCTGCTGCTGGGGGTGCCGATGGCACTGGTGTCGGCCCGCTGCGCCTTCCCCGGCCTCGCCGCGCTGCGGGCGCTCGTGCTGCTGCCGTTGGTGCTGCCGCCCGTCGTCGGCGGGCTCGCGCTGCTGTACACGTTCGGCCGGCACGGCCTGATCGGCCGGCACCTCGAGGTGGCGGGCATCGAGATCGCGTTCTCCACGACCGCCGTCGTCCTCGCGCAGACGTTCGTGGCGCTGCCGTTCCTGGTGATCAGTCTCGAGGGGGCGCTGCGCACCGCCGGGCACCGCTACGAGGCCGTCGCCGCCACCCTGGGGGCGCGGCCGACGACGGTGCTGCGGCGGGTCACGGTGCCGCTCGTGCTGCCCGGTGTGATCTCCGGGGCGGTACTGGCGTTCGCCCGCGCGCTCGGCGAGTTCGGGGCCACCCTCACCTTCGCGGGCAGTCTGCAGGGGGTGACCCGGACACTGCCGCTGGAGATCTACCTGCAGCGGGAAACCGACCCGGACGCCGCCGTCGCGCTGTCGCTGGTGCTGGTAGTGGTGGCCGTCGTGATCGTCGTCGGGGTGCGGTCCCGTCGTGCGGTGGGCGCCCTGTGAGCGGGCTCGAAGTGTCCGTCCGTGTCGAATCACGCGATGTGACACTGGATGTCGCGGTGACACCCGGTGAGGTACTCGCGGTCCTCGGACCCAACGGGGCCGGCAAGTCGACCCTCCTCGACGTCGTCGCCGGACTGCTCGTCCCCGACACCGGGCGGGTCGTCCTCGACGATCGTGTCCTCACCGACACCGCGGAAGATGTTGCAGTGCCGCCGTATCGGAGGTCGATCGGACTGCTGGCGCAGGAGCCGCTGCTGTTCCCGCACCTGACGGTGCGGGAGAACGTCGCGTTCGGTCCGCGCAGTGCGGGCCGCGGCCGCTCGGAAGCGTATGCGGCCGCGGACCGGTGGCTCGGCGAGGTCGACGCGACCGACCTCGCCGGACGCCGCCCCCGGAAACTGTCCGGGGGGCAGGCGCAGCGGGTGGCGGTGGCCCGAGCCCTGGCCGCCGAACCCGCACTGCTGCTGTTCGACGAGCCGATGGCGGCCCTCGACGTGGCCGCCGCCCCCGCCGTGCGGGCCCTGCTGCGGCGGGTATTGCGCGGCGGTGGGCGCACCGCGATCGTCGTCACCCACGATGTCCTCGACGCGCTCGCACTCGCCGACCGGGCGATCGTCGTCGACGGCGGCCGGATCGTCGAGGACGGTCCGGTGGAGCGGGTCCTGAGCCGGCCGCGCAGCGCGTTCGCGGCCCGGATCGCGGGGGTCAACCTGCTGGTCGGCAAACTCGGCGCCGACGGCCTCGACACCGCCGTCGGGATCGTGCACGGTATCGCCGGGGACGGTGTCGTCCCCGGCGACCGGGCCGTTGCCGTGTTCGCGCCCACCGCGGTCGCGCTCCACCGGCGCGAACCCGACGGCAGCCCCCGCAACCGGTTCCGCACGCGGATCGTCGAGGTCGTCGCGCGCGGCGGGCACACCGTCCGGGTCCGGGCCGAGGACCATGCCGACGGCTCCCCCGGACTGATCGCCGACGTCACCGCGGCCGCGGTCGCCGCCCTCGACCTCGTCCCGGGCGACGAGGTGTGGTGCACCGTCAAGGCCACCGAGGTCGCACTGTATCCCTCTGCGTGACCGGCCGAATGTCACACGCGTTCAGTTGGACTGAACCGGTGTGACATTCGGCCACAAGGGCAGGTTGTCCACAGGTGCACAGCCTGTGGATAACCCGGTGCGGATCGGGGTGGTCCGGGGAGTCGGTGCCGTAGCGTCCGGGGTGGCGGCATCGGGGGATGCCGGGAACAGGGGGTGGAATGTCGGACGTGTGGGTGGACCCGGAGCGACTGACCGCGGCGGCCGCGGCCGTGGGGGCGGCAGGCGACGGAATGCGTTCCACAAAAATTGTTGACGTGCAGATACTTCCGTTGTTGGAGGGGGCGTCGGTCGCGGACGCGTGTACCACCGGTTCCCGGACGGCGGGACGCGTCGTCGAGATGGTCGCCGAGCTGCTGGGCTCCTGGTCGCAGCTCGTGGGGCGGACGGCCGACGACTACGCGCGCACCGACACGGCGACCGCGGACCTGCTGCTCACCGCGGGGGATCGGCGGTGACGACGCCGACCGTGGCGCGGGCGCGGGCGTGGACGCCGTCCGCGCTGGCCCGGCAGGCCGACGAGTGGCGCCGGTGCGGAGCCGTCCTCGACGCCGAGTTGGCCGGCGTGGCCCGGGCCGTCGACGACACCCGCGACCACTGGGGCGGCGGCGTCGCCGACGCGGCCCGGCGCCGCGGTGAGCAGATCCGCGAACTGGGCGCGCGGACGGTGGTCGTGCTGGCGGCGGCCGCGGATGCGGCGAGCGAGGCCGCGTCCCGGCTCGGCCACGCCCGCATCGATGTCCTGGACGCCGTCGACGAGGCGCGGACCGCGGGTTTCGACGTCGGGGACGACGGTGCGGTCGCGGTGTCCGCGGCGATGACGACGGTGCTGTCGTCGACGTTCGGGGTCGCCGGGGCGTTCGCGTTCCGGGTGCTCGAACGGCGGGCCGCGCAGCACGGTGCCACGATCCGGGCCGCGCTCGGTGACCTGGGGGCGGTCGACGAGACGGCGCGGTCCCGGATCGCGTCGGCATTCGCGCTGCTGCCGGGCGAGGGGCAGGCCGGCACGGGATGGGCCGGCGTCGTCCCGGTGCCGATACCGCCCCCGGTGGACGCGTCCGCCGTCGACAACCGGCGCTGGTGGGACAGCCTCACCCCCGACCGGCAGCGGGCCGCGGCCTCCGACGACGTCGGTGGCCGGGACGGGCTACCGGCCGACGTCCGGCACCGGGCCAATCTGGCCCGTCTCCCGATCGTGCGCGCCGAACTGGTAGAGGTACAGAAAACGTTGTCCGACAGTATTGTTCACCTCGACGCGATGGAGGCGCAGTCCGTGTACCGGGAACTGTCCGACGTCACCGACCGGATCGCCGACCTGGACGCGATCGAGGTGGTGCTGCGCGATCACCCGGACCGGCGGCTGCTGCTGCTCGACGCCGACACGGGCCTGCAGGTGCGGGCCGCGGTGGCCGTCGGCGACCCGGACACCGCCGACCATGTCGCGGTGACCGCCCCGGGGATGAACACGACCGTCCGGTCGAGCCTGGGGTCGATGGTCGACGAGGCGGAGCTGCTGCGGGGCGAGGCGTCGAACCAGTTGCAGGACAACGGTGCCGGTGGCACCGTCGCTACGGTGGCCTGGATCGGCTACGACCCGCCCCGGACCGCGGGGAACGTCACCGACATCGGGGTCGGGGGTCTCGCGGTGGCGTCGGAGTCCCGGGCCCGGGCGGGCGCGCGGGATCTGGCCCGGTTCTACGACGGACTCGGTGTCGCACACCGGGGGCCGGATCTGCATCTCACCGCGATCGGGCACTCGTACGGGTCGGTCACCACCGGTCTCGCGCTCCGCGAACCCGGCCACCGACAGGTCGACGACGCCGTCGTGTACGGCTCCCCCGGACTGGTCGCCGCGCACTCCCCGACCGATGTGGGTCTCACACCCGGCCACCTGTACGAGATGACCGCGGACGGCGACGTGGTCGCCCGCCTGGGCCGGTTCGGTCCCCGACCCGACACGGCCGACGGTGTCGTCCACCTGTCGACCGAATCGGCCACCACCCCGGACGGGACGGAGCGGGTGGGGGCGTCCGGGCACAGCGAGTACGCCCGCGCGGATGCGGCCGGCCGGCTGCGGACCAGCGGCTACAACCTGGCGGCCGTCGTCGCGGGACTCCCGGGCAACGTGCTGCTCGCCGACGGCAGCACGCCGACCCCCGTGAATCCGGTTGCGCAGTGACGGAACCGGAGGCGTCCCCGCTGCGTCCACACGGGTATGGACACACTCGAGTACTGGTTCGGCACCGGGGACGGCGAGGTCACCACGTGGCAGTCCGGCATGGACACGGATGTCGACGGGGACGGAGTGAACGACGCGGTGCGACTCGACTTCGATGGTGACGGACTGGTCGACGACGTCATGTGGGACAGCGACGGTGACGGCCGGGCCGACCGGGTGGTGCTCGACCTCGGGGGTCCGGAGGAGCGGTGGTTCGCCGATCCGGTGGGGGACGGGGTGTGGGGCCTGGAGGTGGACCAGGCACCCGCCCCACCCGTGCCGTCGGTGACGCCGCTGCCGGAGTCGCAGCCGTCGGTGTGGCGCAGCGTCGACCACGACGGGGACGGCACGACCGACGCCGTCGCCGACCTGGACGGCGACGGGATCCCCGATGCAGTGCTGCTCTCCACCCGCGGGGACGGCCGCTACGACACGATCCTGGTGGCCGGGGACGACCCGGCGCGGATGTCGGTGCGGCTCAGTGACACCGACGGTGACGGCCGGCTCGATACGGTTCGCGGCGATCCGTGACGGTCAGCGGGTGGCGCGGCGGGTGGTGGCGGCGACCGCGAGCAGCCCGGCCGCGTAGATGCCGGCCCCGGCGAGGACCAGTCCGAGGGAGTGCCCGTCGGGGGCGACGACGGTGGCGCCGGCCGCGATCGCCGCACAGAACGCGATGTTGAAGACGGTGTCCTGCAACGCGAACACCTGGCCGCGGCGGTCGTCGTCGATTTCGATCTGCATGGCGGCGTCGCCGGTGAGTTTGATGCTCTGTCCGGCGAATCCGAGGAGGAACGCGCCGGCCAGCAGCAGCGGCTGGGACAGAGAGGCCACGAACGTCACTTGCACGAGGATCGCGAACACGAGGGCGGTGATCACCGTCCAGGACCGGCCGAGCCGGGGGATCAGCCACGGGGTGGCGAGCGCGGCGAGGAGCATCCCGGCCGCGGTGGCCCCGACCGCGACACCGAAACCGGCGAGTCCGGCGGGCAACCCGGACGTGCCGGCGGGGGCCCGCAACACCAGCACCATGATCAGGGTGTTGACGCCGAAAACGACACGGTGCGCACCGATTCCGATCAGTACGGCTGTCACACCGGGTTTCTCCCATACCGCGGTGGCACCGGTCCGCAGTCCGGACAGGACTGCGGTCACCGTTCCGGACGGTGGGTCGGTGTCGGTCGGTCCCAGTGATCGTCGGCCGAACCCGCGGACCGCCCACGCCGCGATCACCGACCCGGTCGCGCCGACCGCGACGGCGACACCGGACCCGATGTTCCCGGCTCCGGCGACACCGATGACGGTGACCGCGGCCGCGGCCCCCACCGCGGAGCACGCCGATCCGACGGTGGCGAGGACGGAGTTCGTCGGCACCAGCCAACTCTGCCGGACCACGTGCGGCAGCGCCGCCGACGCACCGGCGAGCACGAACCGGCTCACCCCGATCGCGGCGAGCGCGAGGGCCAGCAGCGGCGCCTCCCCCGCCCCGGTGACGAGCAGGACCGCGACGAGGAGGATGAGGATGCCGCGCAGCAGGTTCGCCCACAGCAGCACGGCCCGCCGGTCCCAGCGGTCGAGGAGGGCGCCGGTGAACGGTCCGATCACCGAGTACGGCAGCAGCAGCACCGCGAATCCGGCGGCGATGGCGAGCGGTTCGGTTTCGCGTTCCGGGTTGAACAGGATCGCACCGCCGAGCGCTGCCTGGAACAGGCCGTCGCCGAACTGGCTCGCGAACCGGACCGCGGTGAGCCGGGCCAGTCCCGGCGAGTGACGCAGGGTCGTGGCGGCCGCCGCCACCGAATCGCGAATCGAACTCCCTCTGCGCACACGGTGACCCTAACGGGCCACGGCCACCTCGCCGCGCCACCACCGGACGGTCGAGGCGGCGGCGTCGGCGAGATGGGACTGACGGTTCCCGACGCGGTCCTCGCGTGCGGGGTGACGGCGTGGGCGGCACTGTTCGGTGCGGTGAGCTTCGAGGTGTTCGGGCAGTATGGGTCCGACACGTTCACCGACCCCGGCGCACTGTTCGAGCACCATCCGACCGTGCTGGACCGGATCGTCGGGTCGGGGTGACGCGTCGGCCGACCCGTAGGACGTCTGGAGAAGATCGTGGCCCTGTTGTCGAAGCTGTTCCGCCGCTCGTACGGGGTCGTCGACGCCGCCGAGGCGCAGTGTCTCGTCGCGGCCGGGGCGCTCCTGCTCGATGTGCGCTCGGGTCCGGAATGGGAGTCCGGGCACGCGCCCGGTGCGACGCATCTGCCGTTGCACGAGGTGATCGACCGCGGCCGCGAGGTCGCCGGCGACCGTCCGGTGGTCGCGATCTGCCGCTCCGGTGGGCGGTCGGCCACCGCGGCCCGCGTCCTGGCCCGCGTCGGGGTGACGGCGTACTCGGTGCGCGGCGGTATGGACGCGTGGCGGCGGGCCGGCTTCGACGTCACCGGCTGACCTCTCCCGCGGCGGCGCCGACGGTGGGATGATGACCGGATGGCGCACTCGGAGGACCCGGAGGACCGCACGGCATCGACGCATCCGGTGGTGCGCCCGGGCAGCCTGCTGGTGGCGTCCACCGAACTGTTCGAGCCGACGTTCCGGCGCAGTGTCGTCTACGTGCTCGAACACAACGACGCCGGCAGCCTCGGGGTCGTCGTGGGCCAGATCAGCGAGACGTCGGTGCAGGAGATCCTGCCGCAGTGGGCGGACCTGGCGTCCGACCCGAAGGCGATCCACGTGGGCGGTCCGGTGACCCGGGATGCGGCGTTGTGCCTGGCGACGCTGAAGGTCGGCGCCGACATCACCGGGATCGCGGGCCTGCGCCGCGTCGACGGGCGCGTCGTGATCGTCGACCTCGACGCCGATCCCGCGACGATCGCCCCCGTCGTCGACGGGCTGCGGATCTTCGCCGGCTACGCCGGGTGGACGCTCGGTCAGCTCGATGCCGAGATCGAGAACGACGACTGGATCGTGGTGTCCGCGTTGGCGTCCGACATCGTCAGCCCGCCCCGTACGGATGTGTGGGGGCGGGTGCTGCGTCGCCAGCCGCTGCCGTTGGCGTTGCTGGCGACGCATCCGATCGACGTCGACCTGAACTGACCTGCGGGTCAGTGCGCGAAGTGCTGTGCCGTCGAGTGGGCCGCGACACCCTCGTGGCGCAGACGGTCGCAGACGGTGACGATGTCGTCGAACAGCAGTCGCGCCAGGTCGGCGCTGAACCCCTCCCGGACCACGACGCGCAGCACCGCAATGTCTTCCGCGTCGGCGGGCATCGTGTAGGCGGGCACCTGCCAGCCGCGGGCGCGGAGTTCGTGGGAGACGTCGAAGACGGTGTAGCCGGGGTCGCCGACGAGATCGAAGGCGACGACCGGGATGGCCGTGCCGTCGCTGATGATGTGGAAGTCGCCGTGCTCGGACAGCTTGCCGCTCAACCACTGTGCGGTGCCGCGCAGCGACGCCATGATGCCGCGATAGCCTTCGTGGCCGAGGCGTAGGAAATTGTAGTACTGGCCGACGATCTGGTTGCCGGGCCTCGAGAAGTTGAGTGTGAACGTGGGCATGTCACCGCCGAGATAGTTCACCCGGAACACCAACTCCTCGGGTAGGTGCCCGGAGTCCCGCCAGATCACGAACCCGATCCCCGGATATGTCAGCCCGTACTTGTGGCCGCTCACGTTGATCGAGACGACCCGGGGAATCCGGAAGTCCCACACCCGTTCCGGGTCGAGGAACGGCACCACGAATCCGCCGCTGGCCGCGTCGACGTGCACCGGCACGTCCGGCCCACCGGCGGCCGCCACGGCGTCGAGCGCACGGGCGATCTGCTCGACCGGCTCGAGTTCCCCGGTGAACGTGGTGCCGAGGATGGCGACGACCCCGATGGTGTGCTCGTCGACGGCGGCCGTCACCTGTTCCGGGGTGATCACGTACCGTCCCGGCGCCATCGGCAGGTACACCGGTTCGACATCGAAGTAGCGGCAGAACTTCTCCCACACCACCTGGACGTTGCTGCCCATCACCAGCTTCGGGGTGGACGCGTCCCGCCCGGCCTGCTGCCGCGCCTGCCGCCACCGCCATTTGAGGGCGAGACCGGCGAGCATGACGGCCTCGCTCGATCCGACCGTCGACACTCCCGTCGCCGACGCCGGATCGTCCTCGGACAGATCGGGTGCATGGAACAGGGCCGCGACCATGTTGACGCACCGCTGCTCGATCGCCGACGTCGCCGGATACTCGTCCTTGTCGATGAGGTTCTTGTCGAACGTCTCCGCCATCAGGTCCCCGGCCTCGGGATCCATCCACGTCGTCACGAACGTCGCCAGGTTGAGCCGGGAACTGCCGTCGAGCATCAGTTCGTCGTGGACGAACCGGTACGCGGCACCCGGATCCATCGGCCCGTCGGGCAGACGCAGCGCCGGAACCGGTTCCGTCGCGAGCCGTCCCGTGTAGGCGGGGGCGATCACGCCCCGCGGTTCCTGATGGTGATGTCTGCTCACGTTCGCCTCCGAGGGTCGCGACAGGCCCCCATCCGAGGACGCTACTGCGGTCCCGCGGTGTGCGACAGGCCTCCGGTCAGGACGTGACCGGTTCGGGATCGGTGCGCGCGGCGTACCGCTGCGCGAGCGCGGCGCACACGATCAGCTGGATCTGGTGGAAGATCATCAGCGGCAGCACGATCAGGCCGACGGGCTGGCCGGCGAACAGCACCGACGCCATCGGCAGGCCCGTCGCGAGGCTCTTCTTGGAGCCGCAGAAGACGATCACGATACGGTCCGGCAGTGAGAACCCGAGCTTCTTCCCGGTGAACGCGGTGAGCCCCAGGACGACGGCGAGGATCAGACAGCACACCGCGACGACGGCGGCGATTTCGAGGATCGTGACGGTGCTCCAGATGTTCTCGTTCATCGATGCGCTGAACGCCGAGAACACCACGAGCAGGATCGAGCCGCGGTCGACGAGCTTGGTCGGTTCGGCGTACTTCTTCAGCCAGTCGATGACGAGCGGACGGATCAGCTGGCCGACCAGGAACGGCAGCAGCAGCTGCAGGACGATGTCGACGACCGACGAGAAGTCGACGGTGGCCTCACCGGTGGTGTTCATCAGCAGGATCACCAGGATCGGGGTGACGAACACGCCCAGCAGGTTCGAGAACGACGCGCTGACGATGGCACCGGCGACGTTGCCGCGGGCGATCGAGGTGAACGCGATCGACGACTGCACCGTCGACGGCACCAGGCACAGGTACAGGAGGCCGGTGTACATCTCGTCGGTGATCACCGTCGGCACCAGGATCCGCAGGGCCAGGCCGATGAGCGGGAACAGCACGAACGTGGCCGCGAACACCACCGAGTGCAGCCGCCAGTGCTTGAGGCCCTGCAGCGCCTCGGCCGGGGACAGGCGGGCGCCGTAGAGCAGGAACAGGAAGCCGATCGCGATCTTGGTGGCCCAGTCGAGGACGGTCTGGCCGCTGCCGGATACCGGGAACAGGCTGCCGAGAACGGCGACGACGATGATCGAGAGGATGAATCCGTCGATGTAGAACCTGCTCAGAAACTTCACCGCTCAACGGTATACGCGGGCAAAGTAATCGTGAAAGTCGTTGGTCACGTTCACTGTGATCGTGAATCGTGATAGGAAGGACGGGTGTTCGATCCGGTTCTCCTGCGCACGTTCCTCGCCGTCGAGCAGACGGGCGGGTTCACCGCGGCCGCCCGTCGCCTCGGACTGCGGCAGTCCACCGTCAGCGGGCACATCGCCCGACTCGAGAAGGCCGCCGGACGGGTTCTGCTGGCCCGCGACACTCACACCGTCGAACTCACCGCCGACGGCACCGCGATGGTCGGGTTCGCCCGCACCATCCTCGACGCCCACGAGCGGGCGAGCCGGCACTTCGCGGGATCGACGCTCACCGGGCGGTTGCGGTTCGGGGCCGCAGAGGATCTCGTCGCCAAGGGACTGCCGCAGATCCTGCGGGACTTCCGGGGCACGCATCCTCTCGTCGACCTGCAGCTCACGGTCGGGTTGAGCCGGACGGTGCACGAGCAGTTGCGGGCCGGGGACCTGGATCTGGCGTTCGTGATGCGGCGGCCCGGCGAGACCCACGGCGACCTGGTGTGGCGGGACCGGCTGGTGTGGGGCGGCGCGGCCGATTCGCGGTGGGATCCGGCGACCCCGGTGCCGCTGGTGGCCTATCCGCCGCCGAGCATCACGCGGGCGTGCGCGCTCGGCGCGCTCGAGGCGGCCCGGCTGCCGAGCCGGATCACGTGCCAGGCCAACAGCCGGGCCGGGCTGCGGGCCGCGGTGCTCGCCGGACTCGGCGTCGTCGTGCACGCCCAGTCGCTGCTGCCGACCGAGCTGGCTCCCGTCGGTGACCGTCTCGGCCTGCCCGACCCGGGGGACGTCGAATTCGTGCTCCTCGGTCGGACCAGCGTCCCCAGCGGCCCGGAGGCGGCGCTCATGGACGCGATCCGGTCGTCAGCGCCGTGACCGGTCCGCGAGCGCGTTCAGTGCCCCGGCGATCTCCTCGGCCTTCGGCGTGGTGACGGTGAGCCGGTCGCCGCTCGCGAAGGTGAGGACGACGGCCGGCCCGGTGCGGGTGACGACGCCGTAGTTGCCACGCCCCTTGACCTTGATGCCCCAGCCGCCGAAGTCCGGGAACGGGCGCACATGCTCCACCTTCGCGCCCTCGAGTTCGTCGACGCCGTACGCGATCGTCGCCATACCCAGATTCTTGACGCGGATGCCGTCGGCGTCGACGACGAGCCGGAACTGCAGCACCACGACGGCCAGGAGCACGGCGGGCAGGTACACGCCCATCGGCCACCACCCTCCGGCCAGCCAGCACACCAGGGCGGCGGGCGCGGCCACGGCCAGTGCGGTCCCGGCGAGTCCGGCGGTACTCATCCCCACCTCGTCGGTGATCGGCAGGGCCGCGTCACCGCGCGGCAGGTCCGCGGCCGGGGGTGCGGTGGCGGGGACCCGGACCCGGTGATCGCGCAGCAGAGCGGCGCCGGCCAGGCCGACGGCGGTGCCGATCAGCAGCCCGGTGACGATCGTGCCGGTGGGCAGGGGGACGTCGGACGTGTCGGTGAGATCGACCTGCCCGAGGATCATCGCGAATTCGGCGGCCACGATCAGACCGGTGACGGCGAGCCCGATCAACAGCATGAGCCGGCGCATCATCAGCTGCGCCTGCGCGAGTGCCGCGATCGCGCAGCAGCCGCCGCCGACGAGGGCCACGATCGCGGCCATCGTCCAGGCGCTCGCAGTGGGTGACATGAAGTCGTCCGGGGAGCCACCGCTACCGGACCAGTGGGTCGCGAGCCGTTCGGGCAGTCGCGGCAGCAGCGCGTACGTCAGGGCGACGCCGGACGCGGCCGCCAGCAGCGGGACGACGATGCCGAAGACGGCACCGGCCGGATCGACGACGCGGGATGTCGGTGTGGGTGTGCTCACACCCGGCAACTCAACCAGACCGGACCGGTCCGGGGGCCGTCAGGCGGGGCCGCACATCCCCTGCAGGCTGCACGAACCGCACGACGTGCCGCAGCCGCTGGTGTCCGGGAGGGCGCCGGCCGCCTTGGATCCGAGGGCGCCGCCGGTGGCGGCGATGAACAGGGCCGCCGCGAGCACGAAGACGGTGGCGATCACCCCGGCCACGGTGGGCAGCACGAAGGTGGCGATACCACCGATGACCAGCACCGAAGCGGCACCGAACAGGCTCGGTGAGGCCACCTTGTTGGCGAGGGCGAACGTCTCGTCGTCACGCAGCGACTGGGGGGTACGGATACCCAGCCACCGGTTGCGCGAGAGCTTGCCGGTCAGGCCGGCGACACCGAGGGCACCGAAGGCGAGCGCAGCGACGAACAGGAGCACAGCAACAATGACCACGCGTCCACGATAAGCCCCGCGCGCCGATACGTGGCTTCCTGGGTGTTCCCTGGTGTCCCCCGCGGTCGACCAGGCTTTACCCTGGTTGACGGAATTCCTGTCGTCCAAGTAGATAGCGATCACCGTGACCGAGCCAGTGCAGCACACCCCCTCCCCCGACGACTCGACGCCGCAGCACCGCTACACCGCGGACCTTGCCGGCCGCATCGAGACGCGCTGGCAGGACCTGTGGAGCGAGCGCGGCACGTTCGATGCCCCCAACCCGGTGGGCGCGCTGAAGGGCGACGTGCCCGCCGACAAGCTGTTCGTGCAGGACATGTTCCCGTACCCGTCGGGCTCGGGTCTGCACGTCGGGCATCCGCTCGGCTACATCGCCACCGACGTGTACGCCCGCTACCACCGCATGCAGGGCCACAACGTGCTGCACACCCTCGGATACGACGCGTTCGGTCTGCCGGCCGAGCAGTACGCGGTGCAGACGGGCACGCATCCGCGCACCACCACCGAGGCGAACATCGCGAACATGCAGCGTCAGCTGCGCCGGTTGGGCCTGGGCCACGACACCCGTCGCTCGGTCGCGACCACCGACGTCGACTTCTACCACTGGACGCAGTGGATCTTCCTGCAGATCTACAACGCCTGGTACGACACGGCGGCCGGCAAGGCGCGCCGCATCTCCGAGCTCGAGGCCGAATTCGCTTCCGGTGAGCGCGTTCTGGAGGACGGCCGGGAGTGGGCGTCGTTGGACGCGGCGGCGCGGGCTGCCGTCCTCGACTCGTACCGCCTGGTCTACCACTCGGATTCGATGGTCAACTGGTGCCCCGGGCTGGGCACGGTGCTGGCCAACGAAGAGGTCACCGCGGACGGCCGCTCCGAGCGCGGAAACTTCCCGGTGTTCCGGAAGCACCTGCAGCAGTGGATGATGCGCATCACCGCGTACTCGGACCGTCTCGTCGACGACCTCGAGTACCTGGACTGGCCGGAGAAGGTCAAGTCCATGCAGCGCAACTGGATCGGGCGTTCGCACGGCGCGCAGGTCACGTTCACTGCCCTGGGTGAGCGCATCGACGTGTTCACCACCCGCCCCGACACCCTGTTCGGTGCGTCCTACGTGACCCTGGCCCCCGAGCACGAGCTGGTCGACCGACTGGTCGCCGCGCAGTGGCCGGACGGCGTCGATCCGCGCTGGACCGGTGGCGCCGCCACCCCCGCCGACGCCGTCGCCGCGTACCGGGCGTCGATCGCCGCGAAGACCGACCTCGAACGCCAGGAGAACAAGGAGAAGACCGGTGTCTTCCTCGGCGTCTACGCCGTGAACCCGGTCAACGGGCAGAAGCTGCCGGTGTTCATCGCCGACTACGTGCTCACCGGCTACGGCACCGGCGCCATCATGGCGGTGCCCGGCCACGACCAGCGGGACTGGGAGTTCGCGACCGCGTTCGGCCTCGACATCCTCGAGGTCATCAAGGGCGGCTCGGACCTGTCCGAGGCCGCGTACACCGGCGACGGCCCCCTGATCAACTCTCGGAGAGAAGACGGATTCAGTCTGGACGGGCTGACCGTCGCCGACGCCAAGAAGGCCGTCATCGCCCGGCTCGAGGCGGACGGCGTCGGACGCGGCACCATCCAGTACAAGCTGCGCGACTGGCTGTTCGCGCGTCAGCGGTACTGGGGCGAGCCGTTCCCGATCGTCTACGGTGCCGACGGCGTCGCGCATCCGCTGCCGGAATCGGCTCTGCCGGTGGAACTTCCGGAGGTCGAGGACTATGCGCCGGTGTCGTTCGATCCGGACGACGCCGCGTCCGAGCCGTCGCCGCCGCTGGCGAAGGCGTCCGACTGGGTGAACGTCGAACTCGATCTCGGTGACGGACTGCAGACCTACCGCCGCGACACCAACGTGATGCCGCAGTGGGCGGGCAGCTCGTGGTACCAGCTGCGCTACATCGACCCCACCAACAGCGAGCAGTTCGTCGCCCCCGAGAACGAGGCCTACTGGACCGGTCCGCGCCCGGACATCCACGGTCCCAACGATCCCGGCGGCGTCGACCTGTACGTCGGTGGTGTCGAGCACGCGGTGCTGCACCTGCTGTACTCGCGGTTCTGGCACAAGGTGCTGTTCGACCTGGGCTACGTCAGCTCGTCCGAGCCGTACCGTCGCCTGTTCAACCAGGGTTACATCCAGGCGTACGCCTACACCGATGCCCGCGGCGTCTACGTGCCGGCCACCGAGGTCACCGAGCAGGACGGCACATTCTGGTTCGAGGGCGCCGAGGTCAAGCGCGAATACGGAAAGATGGGCAAGAGCCTCAAGAATTCCGTTGCGCCCGACGAGATCTGCGACGAATTCGGCGCCGACACCCTCCGCGTCTACGAGATGGCGATGGGCCCGCTCGACACGTCCCGGCCGTGGGCCACCAAGGACGTCATCGGCGCTCACCGCTTCCTGCAGCGGGCGTGGCGTGTCGTCGTCGACGAGGAGACCGGCAACCTGCGCGTCACCGACACCGACCCGTCCGAGGACACCCTGCGTGCCCTGCACAAGACCATCGCCGGCGTCTCCGAGGACTACGCGGCGCTGCGCGACAACACCGCCGTCGCCAAGCTGATCGAGTACACCAACCACCTCACCAAGGCGTACCCGGACGGTGCGCCGCGCACGGTGGTCGACCCGCTCGCCCTCATGCTCGGCCCCGTCGCCCCGCACCTCGCCGAGGAACTGTGGTCGCGCCTCGGCCACACCGAGTCCCTCGCCCACGGCCCCTTCCCCACCGCCGACGACCAGTGGCTGACCGAGGACACCGTCGAATACCCCATCCAGGTCAACGGCAAGGTCCGCAGCCGCATCCAGGTCGCCGCCGACGCCGCCCGCGAGGACATCGAGAAGATCGCCCTCGCCGACGACAAGATCGTCGCCATGCTCGACGGCAACGACCCCCGCAAGGTCATCGTCGTCCCCGGCAAGATGGTGAACATCGTTCTCTAGGCGCTTCGCGCCCGTGCGCCTTTTTGGTAGCTCCCACTACCAAAAAGGCGCACAGCACCTCACTCCAGGACGGCGGCGACGCCGATGACGGTGACGACGATCGCGAGGTTGGTCGCGATGAGCGGCCACACGAACCGCAGGTACTTGTCGTAGCCGACCTTGGCCATGGCCAGGCCGCCGACGACGACCACGTTGGTGGGGGACACCATCATCATCAGCCCGTGGCCCATCTGGAAGGCGCTGATCACCAGGGAGCGGCTGATCCCGGCGAGGTCGCCGAGCGGGGCGAGCAGCGGCATCGCGAGGGTCGCGTGGCCGGTGCTGGACGGGATGAGGAACGCGAGCGGGATGTTGACGAGTGTCACGAGGATCGCGAACGCGCCCGCGGAAGCGCCGGCGGCGAGGTGTTCCATCGCGTTGAGGATGGTGTCGAGGGTTTCGGTGTTGGTCATGATCACCGAGACGCCGCTCGCGAGCAGGATGACGATCGCAGGACCGATCATGTCGGCGGCGCCGCGGGTGATCAGGGAGACGAGTTGCTTCTCCCCCGTCTTCGCGACGAGGCCGGTGAGGACAGCGGCGAGCACGAACAGCATCGCCAGTTGAGGGAACCACCAGTTCAATTCGAACCAGTACGGGTCGGCGGTGGTGACGTGGTAGGCGTCGTACTCGGCGGGGCCGGTGACGCCACCGAAGATGCTCGACCACGGGATGACCGCGAAGATCATCAGCGCAAAGGTGAACGCGGTGATCACGAGGACGAGTTTCTGTGTTCGGGTGAGGGTTTCGCCACCCTGAACGATGTCGGCATCGGGCTTGTCGGAAGCATCGGGGGCGTCGACGCCGACGAGGGAGCGGGACGGGTCGGTGCGGACGCGGGCGGCGTACCGCAGCACGAACGCGACCGCCACGGCGGTGAGTGCGACCCACAGGATCACCCGCAGCACGATGCCGTCGCCGATGGAGACACCGGCCTCGCCGGATGCGACGCCGATGGAGAACGGGTTGACGGTCGACGCCATCGTGCCGACCATGGCGCCGACGACGATCGTGGCGGCGGCGACCAGCCGGTCGTAGCTGAGCGCCGTCATGAGCGGCACGAGCAGCGCGTAGAACCCGAACGTCTCGACGGAGAACCCCATCGTGGAGCCGAGCAGTGAGAACAGCACCATGACGGCGGCGATGAGCAGCCAGCCCTTGTCGCCGAACCGGGTGGCGAGCTGCGACACGGCCGTCTCGAGGCTGCGGGTCGCGAAGCTCACCGAGATGAACGCGCCGAGCGCCATGATGAACATGACGATGCCGACGGACCCGAACAGGGTGCCGACGTTGCCGGTGTCGACGAACCCGGTGACCGTGTCCTTGACGCCGTAGAGGCCGTTGACGGGGGCGAGGATCAGCTGCTGGACGCGTTCGGTGAACGTCAGCGGCGAGTCGACGTTCTCGAACGTGCCGGGGATCGGGGAGCCGTCGCCGTCGGTAGCGAAGCGGCCCGACGGAATGAACAGGGCCGCGATCCACACCAGGACGGTGACGCCCGCGAGGATCGTCACCGGCCCCGGGAACTCGAACGGCTTCTTCGCCGGCGTCGACGAATCGTCCGAGGCGGCACAGGTGCCACCACTCTCGGATTCGGTGGGCGTCTGGTCGAGCATCGGAAACCTCCCCGGTTCGGACGGATACATGCGACGTACCGACCGTCGGCGGACCCGGCTGAACGGCCAGAACAGGGCGAAAGTCACCATCCGCCCACCGGGGTTCTCCTGCTGAAGGGACCCTTCGTTCGCTTGTGGCGCACGAACGGACCCTTCAGCTCGAAAGGGGGCGAACCCTCAGCACTCGTCGGGTGCGGGTTGCCCCTGGAAGAGGGCGTCGATCCAGTCGAATGCGCCGGAGTTGCCGAAGGCTTCGCCGAGGAGGTGTTCGCCGGGGACCTGGCGGTAGACGGCGCGGACCCCGAATCCGCATTGTTCGTCGTACAGGTTGCGGGCGCCGAGGGCGGGGATCCAGAAGTCCTGTCCGCCGTTGTAGATGTAGAGCGGGGTGCCGGAGGCGAGGTTCGCCATTTTCATCTTGGTGAAAATCTGGTGTGCGGCAGGGGTATTCAGGGCATCCTTGACGTTGGCGAGGGCTTCGGCGGGCATGCCGAGGAGGCCGGCGATCGAGAGGTCGTTGACGCACAGGTCCTTGACGGACGAGGTGACGACGCGTTGTCCGAGGCCGTTGAGGAGGGGCAGGATGTCGAGGTTCTCCCGGGCGATCCCGAAGATCGCCGAGAGGAACAGTCCGCTGGAGAGGTTGCCGTTCATGGTGCGGCCGAGCATGTCGTAGTCGGCGGGCACACCGCCCATGGCGGCGCCGACGATGTCACCGGCCAGTTCGGGGGCGTAGGAGTCGAGGAGTTTGGCGGCGCCGTGGGTGGCGATCGCGCCGCCGGAGTAGCCGATCATGGCGAGCTTGCCGGCACCGAACTCCGCGGGGTACTCGTTGCGGACACCGCGGATGGTGTCGAGGATCGCGTGTCCGGCGACGAACGGTTCGCCGTACGTCATGTTCGGGCCCTCGTGGTCGGGGATCAGGACCGCGTATCCGCGTTCCTCGGCTTTCGCCGTGACCGGCCGTAGCCGTTCGAAGATGTTGGTGGACGGGGTGATTCCGTTCGCGAGCGTGTGGGACGGGGTGCAGGCCCGCCCGAGTCCGTTGATCGGCACGTTGTTCACGAGGATCGGCCGCGGGCCGGGGCCGGGCCAGGCGAGGGCCGGGACGACGAGGGTGGCGGTCGCGAACGACGGGTTGCCGGACGCGTCCGTCGTCTTCACCTTGAGTTGGTGGACTTCCCGCACCGGTTGGGACAGCACGGTTTGTGCGACGGGGGTGACGTCGCGGGTGGTGATGACCTGACCGTTGGCCATGCCGTCCAGGCCGGGCGGGTAGTAGTCGAAGAACGGGTCGCCGATCGGGGACGGCAGCATCTCGGTGTGCAGGGTGTCGAGCGGCGGGGGCGGCAGGTCGGGCTCGGAGATCACGGAGCCGACGAGGCCGGGCATCCACGACCCGAATGCGGATCGGGCGAGGGACGCGGTCCCCCACGACCCGGTGACCGGGGTGGTGCCGTTGGACGCGGTGCCGTCCGAACCGGTGCCGTCGGTGAGGGATCCGGGTCCGATGAAGCCCTGGCCGGCGGCACTGCCGGTGGATCCGATGCCACCGTTGCTGGTGTTCGGCATGGCGCTGCCCGCGGATTGGGCCGCGGCGGTGCCTCCGATCCCGGACGAGACGACTGTTCCCACGGCCAGTGCGGCGACGAGCGCCCGGCACCAGAATCCCCCACCTGATTTCGGCATGCGCGGGACGCTAACAGTGGCACGTTCCGGGCCGCACCGCTTCGGAGGATTGTCACGAGTGCCCGATAGGCGGGATTGGACCGCCTGGTACGTATTTCGTCCGGCTACGCTGCCCTCCGACGAGAAGTCGAATATTTACGGAAGTCGTTCCACGAGAAGAGGTTCAACGCATGGCATCCGCAGAGGACATCAAGGGCACCGTCGCCGCGTACATGGAGGCGCTGGGCAGTAGGAGTGCGGATCGAGTGGCGGCGCTGTTCGCCGACGGCGCCACCGTGGAGGACCCGGTCGGTACCGAGCCGAAGCGTGGCGTCGAGGAGATCCGGGCCTTCTTCACCGCGATCGAGAAGCTGGACCAGTCGGCGGAACTGCTGACCGTCCGGGTCGCCGGCAACAGCGCGGCCTTCCACTTCCGGGTCACCACGAAGGCCGGGGACCGGACGTACGTCATCGAGCCGATCGACGTCATGACGTTCGACGACGACGCCAGGATCACCAGCACCCGCGCCTACTGGGCGCAGTCGGACATGACTGTCGCCTGAGACGCGAAACTGCTACGGCCGCAGGATCGGCCGCAGCACGATCTCGGTGGGGTGCGCGTCCGCCGGCGTCCGGACTGCGTCGCGGACCGCACCCGCCACCGTTTCCGGGGTGAGGAAGCGTCCGGCGTCGTACTCGCCGCCCTCCGCCGCGACGATCGCCCGCTGCATGTCGGTGTCGATGCGGCCGGGGTGGATCGACGTGACCCGCAGCGACGGTTCCTCGAGACGCAGCGCGTCCCCGAACGCCCGCAGCGCGAACTTGCTGGCCGCGTAGGCGCCCCAGCCGGCGTTGGCGCGCAGTCCCGCACCGGAATTGACGAGCACGACGTGCCCGTGGGCGGCGCGTAGTGCGGGCAGCAGCAGCCGGGTCAGTTCGGCGACGGCGACCACGTTCGCGTCGAAGGTTCGACGCCACACGTCGGCCGGGGTCTCCTCGATCGTGCCGATTTCGGCGACACCCGCGTTGTGCACGAGTACGTCGAGACGGTCGATGTCGGCGACGGCGTCCGCGACCGCGGCATGGTCGGTGAGGTCGACGGGCCACGGCGCCGCCCCCAGTTCCCCGACGATCGGTTCGAGGGTGTCGGCGCTGCGCCCTCCGAGGATCAACTGGTGGGTGGGGGCGAGAGCGCGGGCGACGGCGGCACCGAGGCCGCGACTCCCGCCGGTGACGAGGGCGATCGGACGCTGGGGCGACATGGGATCGAGGGTAGTCCGCCCGCCGCGCGTCGGCACCGACCGAACGTCGGTGCGGGCGCAGAATGGGGGCGTGACCGATCCGGGATTCACTCCGACCCAGCTCGCGGCCCGTGCCGCCTACCTGTTGCGCGGCAACGATCTGGGCACCATGACCACCGCGGCGCCGCGGCTGTACCCGCACATGTGGAGCTGGGACGCCGCGTTCGTGGCGGTGGGACTGGCGCCGCTCAGCGTCGAACGGGCGGTGACCGAACTCGACACGCTGCTGTCGGCGCAGTGGGGCAACGGGATGATCCCGCACATCGTGTTCGCGAACGGGGTCGACGGCTACTTCCCGGGCCCGGCCCGCTGGCAGTGCCGGGAACTGGCCGTGTCCGCACCGACGGGGGTGGACACGTCCGGGATCACCCAGCCGCCGGTGCACGCGATCGCGGTGGCACGGATCCTCGAGCAGGCCCGGCGCCGCGGCGCCGGCACCCGCGCGGTCGCGGAGGACTTCCTGGACCGGCGGTGGGGTGCGCTGATGCGCTGGCACCGCTGGCTCGCGGACGCGCGGGACCCGGGCGGCAGCGGACGCATCACCGTCCACCACGGCTGGGAATCTGGTATGGACAACTCGCCGCGCTGGGATGCGGCGTACGCCAACGTGATTCCCGGTCCGGTGCCGGTGTACCGCAGGGCGGATGTCACGGTCGTCACCGACGCGTCGCAGCGGCCCAGCGACCGCGAGTACGACCGGTACCTGTGGCTGCTCGAGGAGATGAAGACCGCCCGCTACGACGACGGCATCGTCTCCGACACATCGAGTTTCGCGGTGCAGGACGTGTTCGTCAGCGCGATCTTCGCGCTCGCGTGCGATGTGCTCGCCGAGATCGGCGAGGAGTACGGCCGGCCGGCCGCCGACGTCCGGGACCTGCGCCGGTGGGCCGGGCGGTTCCGGGCCGGTGTCGTCGCGTCTACCGACGAGAACAGCGGCGCGGCACGCGATTTCGATGTGCGCACGGACAAGTGGATCGCCACCGACACGATCGCGGCGTTCGCGCCCCTGCTGTGCGGGGGCCTCGAGCGGGACGTCGAACGGTCCCTGCTGCGGACGTTCGAGGGACCCCGGTTCTGCGGTCACCCGGACCTGCGGTTCGCGGTCCCGCCGTCGACGTCGCCGGCCTCCCCGGACTTCCGGGCCCGCGAGTACTGGCGCGGCCCGGTGTGGCCGGTGACGACCTGGTTGTTCTCGTGGGCGTTCGCCCGGCGCGGGTGGGCGGAGCGGTCGGCACTGCTGCGCGCGGAGGGGTTGCGGCAGGCCGGGGACGGCAGCTTCGCCGAATACTACGAACCGTTCACCGGGGAGCCGCTCGGCAGCATGCAGCAGTCGTGGACGGCGGCGGCGGTCCTGGACTGGCTGGGCTGACACCGCCCCGAACCGCCTGTTCCGGACATCTCCGGCGTCGACCGGACGAAGATGAACATCACCGCGAAATCGGCGCGTGCGGTGCGGAAGTCGTTTAGTGTCGGTCCATGCCGAGGAACTTTCGTCGCTCCCTGCCGCGTGTCGCCGTTCTCCTTCTGGCCGGGGCGGTCACGTTCGCCACGCCCGCGCTCGCTGCCGCCAACCCGCGGGGCGTCGCCGTCGCGTCCTGGCAGCACCCGAACGGGGCGCCGATCGACTGGTTCCAGGTGCGAGCGTCCGGGCACGAGTTCGGGATGGTCAAGGCCACCGAGGGCCTGTCCTACACCAACCCGTACTTCGCGCAGGACTCGCTCGCGATGCGCGTCGCGGGGGTGGCGCGTGGCGCCTACCACTACGCGGATCCGGCGGCGTCCCCCGAGGCGCAGGCGGCGTTCTTCGCGGCCAACGCGCTGGCCGTCAACCAGATCGGCGGCCTGCCACCGGTCCTCGACCTCGAGAGCACCGGGGGCCTGTCGGCGCCGCAGCTGATCGACTGGACCCACCGGTACCTGAATGCGGTGCAGGGCCTCACCGGCCGCACCCCGATCATCTACACGTACCCCAACTTCTGGCGCACCGCGATGGCGAACACCACCGAGTTCACCAACTATCCGCTGTGGATCGCCGACTACAACGGCGGCAACGCGCCGGGCCCGCTGCCCGGCGGCTGGAAGAACTGGGCGTTCTGGCAGTACACCGACAGCGGCCGGATCCCGGGAGTCAACGCCAACATCGACCTCAACGTCTACAGCGGATCGATGGGCGACCTGAACATGTACGCCCGCAACTTCTTCGGGAGCTGACCCCGGTCCGGCGCCGGTGCATGCCATAGTGGGTGCATGCGGTCGACCTGCTCTCTGTACATCGATGCCGGATACCTGCTCGCGTCCGCGGCGACGCGGGCCACGGGCACGTCGTTACGCAGCGGAATCTACGTCGACTACTCGGTGCTGATCAGTGCGCTGGTGGACGCCGCGCAGGCCCGGTCCGGTCTGCCGGTGCTGCGCGTGCACTGGTACGACTCGGCCCGCAACGGCCTGCCCGACGCGCAGCAGGAACGCATCGGGGAACTCTCCAAGGTCAAGCTCCGGCTCGGCCGATTCGGCGTCAACGGCGAGCAGAAGGGCGTCGACCTCCGGATCGGCCTCGACCTCGTCGCGCACGCCCGCAACGGGGCGTCCGACGTCTTCTTCCTCGTCTCCGGCGACGACGACCTCACCGAGGCCGTCGAAGAGGCACAGGTGCACGGGGTGCAGGTGGTGGTGTTCGCGGTGCCGAACGTCCTGGGGCGACCGCACGGGGTGAGTCGGCACCTGGTCCGCGCCGCCGACGAACTCGACACCATCGACGGTGCGGCGGTCGATGCCGCCGTCATGAAGGTCGTTCGCAAACCCGTCCCCGAACCCGAGCCAGAGCCCGCGTCGGCCCCGGCGACACCTGCGCCCGCGCCGGATCGGCCCGCGGCCCGGACCGGTGTCCCGACCCCGCTCGACCTGGTGACGGTCGCGCAGGCGCCGGCGCCTCCCCGCCCGACGAGTGTGCTCGCCTACAGTTCCTCGACCGGCTCCCCCGCGCACGTGGTCCCCGGCTACGGCGGTGACCACGAGCAGGCGGAGCAGCTCGACGAGGTGGTGCTGCGGGTACTCGCGTCGTTCCGGAAGAGTTCGTCCACCGACGACAAGCTCGAGCTCGAGCGGGCCCGGCCGTCGATCCCGCCCGGAATCGACCGGGCGCTGCTGCTCGACGCGTCCGATGCGATGCAGATGTACGACCTGGACGAACGGATCCGGTACCGGCTGCGGGCCCGTTTCTGGGTCAAGTACGACGAGGTCGGGCCGGACCGGTGACGCCGCACGGTCCGGCCGGGAAAAGTATCCCGGCCGGACCGTGCGGCTGCTCGTGTAGAGGCGATCAGACGCCGATGCGGCCGCCACCGGACTTCCACACCGCCACGACGGACGGCCGCGGCTGGGAGCTGCCACCGTCGGGCCAGTGCGACGCCGGCGTCTCGATGGACGCGTCGTCGGTCTCACCCGGGTGCTGGACGCACACGATCACACGCTTCTCGTCGACGATCGGACCGCACGTCTCGGCACCGATCGGGACGGTGAGGAACTGCTTCGTCTCGCCACGGCGGTCGCCCTCGAGGACCACCGAGAACAGGCCGTCGTTGGACTTCAGGGCGTTGCCGTCGGTGGAGATCCACAGGTTGCCGTGCGGATCGAACGCCAGGTTGTCGGGGCACGAGATGGGGCTGACCTTCGACTTGTCGAAGCCGCCGAAGTAGGTGTCGGCGGTGGCCGGGTCGCCGCACACCAGCAGTAGATTCCATGTGAACGACGTGCCCGCGTGCTGGTCGTCGATCTCGAGGACCTGGCCGTTCTTGTTGTTGTTGCGCGGGTTCGCGGTGTCGGCGGCGGCCTTGCCGTCGACGCCGCGCTTGGTGTTGTTGGTGAGCGCGACGTACACCTTGCCGGTGTGCGGGTTGGGTTCGAAGTCCTCCGGGCGGTCCATCTTGGTGGCGCCCACCTTGTCGCCGGCCAGCCGGGTGAACACCGCGACCTCCTCGGCGGTCATGCCGTCGACGAGGGACTCGCCGCGGCCGTCCTCACCGGTGCGCAGCAACGGAATCCACTGTCCGGTACCGGCGAACGCCCCCGATGCGGGCAGCTTGCCGGAGCCGTCGATCGCGGCCGGGTCGTCACCGGTGAGCTTCGCGACGTACAGCGTGCCCGCGTCCAGCAGGGTCATGTTGTGGCGCATCGCGGCCCGGCTGTTACCCGGCTGCATCTTGCGCGACGAGACGAACTTGTACATGTAGTCGAAGCGCTCGTCGTCGCCGCTGTACGAGACGACGGTGCCGTCGCCGGTGATGTAGACGGTCGCGGCCTCGTGCTTGAAGCGGCCCATCGCGGTGTGCTTGACGGGCGTCGACGACGCGTCCCACGGGTCGATCTCGACGACCCAGCCGAACCGGTTGACCTCGTTGGGTTCCGCGGCGACGTCGAAGCGGGAATCGAAGCGCTCCCACTTGCGTTCGGACGCAGCGCCTTCCACGCCGTACCGCTTGAGCCGTGCGGCAGCGGTGGGGTCGGTGACCTGCTCGCCGTTCGCGAAGTAGCTGTTGAAGTTCTCCTCACCGGAGAGCACCGTGCCCCACGGGGTCAGGCCGCCCGAGCAGTTCGCGATGGTACCCAGGACACGGGTGCCGGTGGGGTCGGCGGACGTCTCGAGCAGGTCGGAGCCGGCGGCCGGGCCGGTGACCGCGAACTCGGTGCGTGCGGTGATGCGCCGGTTGTACTGACCGAACTGCGGGGTGAGCCGGCCGGATCCGGCCTCGCCCTGCACCTGCACCACCGACAGACCGTGGTTGGCCCAGCCGATCTTCACCTGCTCCTCGGTGGGGTTCTCCGGGTCGTAGCCGCGGAACATGAACGGCTCGGTGGTGTACTCGTTGCTGGCCACCAGCAGGTAGGCGTTCGGCTGACCCTCGACCGGCAGCAGGGCCGCGAAGTCGTTGTTGAACGCGAACTGCCTCTCGGCGGCCGCGGACGTCTGGTTGTCGAAGTCGAAGGCGGGGGCATCCTCGAACATCGGGTCGCCCCAACGGATCACGACACCCTGCTCGTAGCCGTCGGGGACCACGAGCGCATCCTGCTTGTTGGGGGCGACCGGCGAGAACACGGTGCCCGGAGCCGTCGAACCCGTCGCGGAACCGGCCGATCCGCTGTCGACGGAACCGGTTGCAGCGGTGGCAGTCTCGTTGCCACATGCGGCGAGCACACTGCCCGCACCGACCGCGAGGACCGTCGCGGCACTGCCGCGCAGCATGCCGCGCCGCGTCATCGCCGACTTCACGATGTCGCCGAAGTACTCGCCGTTCGAGTTGTTGGGAACATCGTGGGCGCAGGCGTGTCCGCACTTGTACTGGCACGTGATCGACGCACGCGACGACATTCCGTCGTGCTTGACGAACAGTGCGAGGGGCTTGAGATTCACCGAGGGCTCCCGAGATCGACTACGACAATACGGACGCACCGTAGGAGGCGGGAACGAGGCGGAGGCAACTTTTGGGTGAACGATTCCCCAACTTCGGTTGGAGATTCGGTGCGGCACCCCCCGCGTTTCGCGCACTTGTCGTGCCGTTCCGCCCCTCCACGGGAACGACAAGTGCGCGAAACGCGGTCAGAGGACGTCGGACAGGAAGCTCTGCAACCGGGGCGTGGTGGGACTGTCGAACAGTTGTTCCGGCTCCCCCGATTCGACGACGACGCCGCGGTCCATGAACACGACGGTGTCGGACACCGACCGGGCGAATCCCATTTCGTGGGTCACCACCACCATCGTCATGCCGCCGCGGGCGAGGTCGGTCATCAGCGCCAGCACCCCCTTGACGAGTTCCGGGTCGAGCGCCGACGTCGCCTCGTCGAAGAACATCACCTGCGGGGTCATCGCCAGTGCGCGGGCGATCGCGACCCGTTGCTGCTGGCCGCCGGACAGGGTACCGGGGCGGGCGTCGGCCTTGTGGGCGAGTCCGACGAGGTCGAGTTGCTCGAGCGCCACCGCCCGGGCCGCGTCCTTCGGCAACTTCTTGAGCGTGCGGGGTCCGAGGGCGACGTTGTCGGCGACCGTGCGGTGCGGGAACAGGTTGAAATGCTGGAACACCATCCCGATCCGCTGCCGCAGCGCGTCCGGGTTGTCGCGCAGGACCGAACGCCCGTCGAGCAGGATGTCCCCGGCGTCCGGTTCGTGCAGCCGGTTGAGGACCCGCAGCAGCGTCGACTTCCCGGACCCGGACGGCCCGATCACGGTGACGGCGTGGCCGGCGTCGACGTGGAGGTCCACCCCGCGCAGCACCCGGTTGGCGCCGAACGCGAGGTGCAGCCCGGTGCCGGTGAGGGAGACGGAATCGGACTCGGTCATGCGTCAGCCTCCCTCGACGACGATCGCCTGCTCGAGGTCGTCGAGCGTCCCGGAGTCGGGGCGTCCGGTGCGCATCCGCCGGTCGATGTAGTTGACCAGGTGGGTGAGAGGGATCGTCAACGCCAGATAGAACAGGCCCGCGGCGACGAGCGGGGACAGGTTCCCGGTCTGCGCGTTGAGGTCCCGGCCGACGGCGAACAGTTCCCGCTGCGTCACCAACAGTCCCAGGAAGTAGATCAGCGACGAGTCCTTCACCAGCGAGATGAACTGGTTCATCAGCGCCGGCAGCACCCGGCGCACCCCCTGCGGCACCACCACGAGTGTCATCGACCGCCGGTACGAGAATCCCAGGGCGCGTGCGGCTTCCATCTGTCCGGGTTCGACGCTCTGGATACCGGAACGGAAGATCTCACCGATGTAGGCGGCCGCGAGCAGCGACAACGCCGCCGCCCCCAGCCAGTACGGGTTGCTGCCGGTGATCCCCTTGACGATCGGGCCGGCCCCGAGCCCGACGATCAGGATGATGACGACGGCGGGCAGCCCGCGGAAGATGTCGGTGTAGACGCGGGCCGGCCACCGCAGCCAGCGGGTGCGGGAGATGCCGGCGACCGCGAGCAGCATCCCGAGGATCGTACCGGCGACACCGGACGTCACCGCCAGGATCAGGGTGTTCGGCAGGCCGGTGCGCAGCAGATCGGGGAACGCCCGCTTGTACAACTCCCAGTCGAAGAACGTGTCCCCGAGCTGCTGCAGCGTCGACTTCGGCTGCGCTGCGGTCTGTTCCGTCGGCGGTTTCTGCGCCGCGATGGCCGCGAAATCGGGCAGTTCGGGTGCCGGGGCCGCCTTGCTGCCCGGCTTCCAACCCGGCGGCAGCTCGCGCGGCACCCAGTCCGAGTACAGCCGCGCCCACGTCCCGTCGGCGATCACCGCGTCCAGGCCGGAGTTCAAGGCGTCGAGCAGGGCGGGATGATCCTTCGCGACAGCCCAACCCACATAGTTCTCGACGCTGAAGGTGTTCGCCACGATCGACGCTGGATCACCCGGCGCGATCGCCCCCTGCGCCTGCTGCGACGGCGCCACCCACGCGTCGATCTGCCCGGTCTTCAGGTTCGCGTACGCGGTGTTGTAGTCGGGGAACTTCACCGGATCCAAACCGAGCGTGTTCACGACGTAGTCGTCCTGCACGGTGCCCTGTACCACCCCGATCCGGGTCGACGCCGTCAGATCCGGGAAACCGTGAATCGCACTACCGTTCGGGACGACGAGGGAGAAATAGCCGAAGTCGTAGCCGTTGGTGAACCCGACCAGGTCGCGTCGGGCCGCGGTGGTGGTGATCGACGACGAGCCGACGTCGAACCGGTGCCCGGCGACCTGCGCGAGCAGACCCGCGAAGTCGGTGCCCACGAACTGGATCCGCAATCCGAGGGTCGCGGCGACGGCACGCAGCAACTCGTTGTCGAAGCCGGTGTAGACGTTGGCCGAGTTGACGCAGATGCTCGGTGGCGCGTCGGACAGCGTCCCGACCGTCAACGTGCCGGGGGTGACCAGATCGAGTGCGCCGACGTCGATGTCGCTGCGCGGCACGATGTTCGCAGTGGTGTACCGGTCCCCGGATGCATCGGTGGCCGCGGCATCGAAATTGGCGGGCAGCGCCGACGCGCTGTCCACGCCGGGCGGGGAGCACAGATCGGTGGGTGCCGACGACGTTCTCGTCGACGAACACGCCACGAGCGCCGCCAGCAGCATCAGCACGACCGCCACCGCGCGGACTCGAGGAGCTGCGGTGGCGGACACGGTCTTCGGCGTTCTACGCGAGCCCGGCCAGTTGCGGCGGCGTGTGCTCGTCCCGCCACGCCAGGGCCTCCCGCAGTTCGGTCAGGTCGTAGTCGGGGCCGCTGGCGTTGACGGTGAACAGGGTGACACCGACATCGACGTACGCGGCCGCCAGCTCGGGGCCGTGCCACCACGTGGACCGTTCGATCTCGTGGGGGTCGCGCTGCACGTCGCCGCAGTGCTCGCCGAGAATCGCCGACCGGCGGGTGAACTCGTCGCGGTCCCCGAAACCGTGCCAGATGTCGGCGTACTCGGCGACCAGGCGCAGCGTCTTCTTCTCGCCGCTCCCGCCGATCAGTAGCGGAATGTGCCGTGTCGGTGCGGGATTGAGCCTGTCGAGGCGTCCGGTGATCCGCGGCAACGCCTCACCGAGCAGCTTGATCCGCGACCCCGGGGTGCCGAACTCGTAGCCGTACGCGTCGTAGTCCTTCTCGAACCAGCCCGCCCCGATCCCCAGGATCAGCCGGCCGCCACTGATGTGGTCGACGGTGCGCGCCATGTCCGCCAGCAGATCCGGATTCCGGTAGCCGGCACAACTGACCAGCGCCCCGATCTCCACCCGCTCCGTCTGCTCGGCCCACGCCCCCAGCATCGTCCAGCACTCGAAATGGGTGCTCTCCTGATCGCCGTACAGCGGATAGAAGTGGTCCCAGTTGAAGACGACATCCGCCCCCGCGTCCTCCGCCCGCAGCACCGCGTCGCGGATCCTGCCGTAATCGGGCGCATGCTGCGGCTGCAGTTGGATACCGATACGCACGGGGCGGGTCATGCGGGCTCCTTCACGACGGGACGTGCATCTTCACGGTAGACCCGTGATCGGGATGCTGCGCTCGAACTTCGGTCACGTGGGGCCGGGGAACGTGTCGAGGAAGTTCTGGAACGCGGCCATCCCGACGCCGAGCACCACGAAGGTCGCCATAAACGCCCAGATCGCGGGTCGTGCGCGGTGCCAGACCAGCATTGTCAGTGTGGCGGACACGATGCCGGTGAACAGCGGTAGGAACAGGCACACCCAGTACATGGCGCCGGCGGACGGACGAGGGGCGACGTCCCACGCGTCCCAGCATCCGGACCGTGAACAGGTAGAGCAACAGCGGTGCGAGCGAGCCGGTCAGGATACCGACGAGCATCGGAGTCCACCCGACCGTGGAAACCTCTCCAGCCATCCGGCGAGCGTATCGGCACTCACCTAATCTCGATGCATGCGATTCGCCCGATCCTCCATGGCCGCCGCCCTTCTCACAGTCGCTCTGCTGTCGGAGGGATGCGGGACCGAGACGTCGGAAGTCGCGTCGGCGTCGAGTGTTCAGGAGACGCCGCAGCCGCAGGTCGGCGACGCCCGGTTATATGAGATCGCCATGTCTACGGCCACGCGGTTCGGTGAGGACCACCCGACGAATGTGCAGGCGGTGCACACGACGAGGGCACGCGTCGTCGAACTTGTCGGTAGCGGGATTCCCGACGACACACCTGTGTATCTGATTCAGGCCCAGGGCACCTTCGCGAACGACCGGCACAGCCGCCCCGTGAACGTCTCGGTACCACCGCCCGCGACCGGCGCGCTGATGACGGTGGTCGACGCGCACAGCGGCGACACCCTGGATGTCGGGACCGGGCAGCCTGTGGATTTGTCGACGTTGGGGGCCGTACACGCCCTGCACGGGTAGTTCCGGGCGCACACTGGACCCATGCGGATCCTCGAGCGTCCGACCCCGCCCACCGGTGTGAAGCGCCGGTTGTTGCGGCTGCCGATCCTGCTGTACCGGTGGCGGCTCGGTGCGCTGTTGGGGCATCGGTTCGTGTATCTCGAACATGTCGGCCGGCGTAGCGGCATCACCCGGCAGGTGGTGCTCGAGGTGGTCAACCACGACGACATCGGCGACGGCTGGGTGGTCGCGGCCGGGTTCGGTGCGACATCCGACTGGTACCGGAACCTGACCGCGCATCCTCGAGCGCACGTGCAGTCGGGTCGCCGCCGATCGGCCGTCGACGCCGATTTCCTCGGCACCGAGGAGGGCGGCGACCTCATGGCCCGCTACGGCGTCGAACATCCCAAGCTGGGCATTCGGCTGTGCCGGGTGATGGGCTTGGAGGTCGACGGCGGCGTCGACGACTTCCGGGAGGCCGGACGCCGCATCCACTTCGTCCGGTTGCGGCCGGTGGGGTAGGTCGACCCCGGCGTCACCACCGCGATGTGACGTGGACCGCAACCAGGCGCTACTCTCCGCCCGCCCACCCTTACTCGGATCGTCCGGCACGTTCCTGCCGGTGAAGGGACCGCATCACCCATGGCTTCGGTGACGTTCGACAAGACCACGTGCCTGTTCCCGGGCGCGGCGACCCCCGCGGTCGACAAGCTGGATCTGCACATCGAGGACGGCGAGTTCCTCGTTCTCGTCGGCCCGTCGGGCTGCGGCAAGTCCACGTCGCTGCGGATGCTCGCGGGCCTCGAGGAGGTGTACGACGGACGCATCCTCATCGGCGACCGGGACGTCACCGGACAGGAACCCAAGGACCGGGACATCGCGATGGTGTTCCAGAACTACGCCCTCTACCCGCACATGTCGGTGGCCGAGAACATGGGTTTCGCGCTCACACTCGCGAAGACCCCGAAGGACGAGATCCGTCGCCGCGTGCTGGAGGCGGCGAAGATGCTCGACCTCGAGCCGTACCTGGACCGCAAGCCCAAGGCGCTCTCGGGCGGTCAGCGGCAGCGGGTGGCGATGGGCCGGGCGATCGTCCGCAGCCCGCAGGTGTTCCTCATGGACGAGCCGCTGTCCAACCTGGACGCGAAGCTGCGCGTGCAGACCCGCACCCAGATCGCGCAGCTGCAGCGCCGTCTCGGTACCACCACCGTCTACGTCACCCACGACCAGGTGGAGGCCATGACGATGGGGGATCGGGTCGCGGTGCTCAAGGACGGTGTCCTGCAGCAGTGCGCGCCGCCGCGCGAACTGTACGCCCGCCCCGCCAACCAGTTCGTCGCCGGATTCATGGGGTCGCCGTCGATGAACATGCTGACGCTGCCGGTCACCGACGCCGGCGTCGTCCTCGGCGAGACGATCGTCCATGTTTCCCGTGAAACCATCGCGGAGATCCCGGAACGGCAGGTCGTCCTCGGTATCCGCCCCGAGCATCTCGATCCGGCTCCCAACGGCGAGGGCATCCCGATGGACGTCGACGTCGTCGAGGAACTCGGTGCCGACGCCTTCGTCTACGGCCGCACCTCGCTGGGCGGCCCCGGTGAACACCCGCTGGTCGCCCGCGTCGACTGGCGCACGCCCCCACAGCGCGGTGACCGGATCACCCTGCACGTCGATCCGGCGTCCGTGCACCTGTTCTCCGTCACCGACGGTCGTCGGCTCGGATGACCCTGACCGATCCAGTCCGGGTGTAATGACCGAAATCAGTCGCCGTTCGTGCCAGAGTAAACGGCGACATATGCCTCGGCCCGGTGTCAGCCACGTCTCGTGGCATCCGGCATCGCCGCCGAATCGTCTATCGGAAAGGTGGACCATGCGTTCTTTCACTACGCGTTCGCGGGTGGCGGTCGCGGCCTCGGCCGTCGCACTGCTCGCGCTCGCCGGCTGCTCGAGCGACAACGGGGGCGGCGGCAACACGGCCGACGCCGTCAAGCAGAACCTCGACGGCCGCGGCGCGATCTCCTTCGCGATGGGCAAGACCGACACCGACAAGCTGCAGCCGGTGATCGCCAAGTGGAACGCCACGCACCCCAACGAGCAGGTCTCCCTCAAGGAGCTCCCGGGTGAGGCCGACGACCAGCGCAACAAGCTCGAGCAGTCGCTGCAGGCCGGCAACGCCGACTACGACGTGATGGCGCTCGACGTGGTGTGGACCGCGGGCTTCGCCGCGAACGGCTGGCTGCAGCCGCTCGAGGGTGGTCTGGCGATCGACACCGCGCCGCTGCTGCCGGCCACCGTCGACTCCGCGACCTACCGTGGCACCCTGTACGCGGCCCCGCAGAACACCAACGCGCAGCTGCTGTACTACCGCACCGACCTGGTGCCGCAGGCGCCCGCCGACTGGAAGGCGCTCACCGACAGCTGCGCCACCGAGCAGGTCAAGACGGTGCCGGACTGCGTCGTCACGCAGCTCAAGCAGTACGAGGGCCTGACCGTGGCCACCACGCAGTTCATCAACTCGTGGGGCGGCGCGGTCGTCGGCGCCGACGGCAAGACCCCCGAGGTCACGTCGCCGGAGGCGAAGGCGGGCGTGCAGGCGATGGTCGACGCCTACCAGTCCGGTGTGATCGCGAAGCGCTCCACCGGCTTCACCGAGGAGGAGACGAACCTCGCGTTCGTCGGCGGCGAGTCCGCGTACGCCTACAACTGGCCGTACATGTGGGACAACGCGGAGAAGACCGGCTCCAAGGTGCAGGGCAAGGTCGGTGTCGCGGCGATCGTCGGACCGAACGGCCCCGGCGCCTCCACCCTCGGCGGCTACAACAACGGCATCAACGTCTTCTCCAAGAACAAGGCGACCGCGCGTGACTTCATCGCGTTCGTCCAGAACGAGGAGAATCAGATGTCGTTCGCGGACGCGTCGTTCCCGCCGGTCCTCAAGTCGGTGTACGACGATGCGGCCCTGATCGCGAAGTACCCGTACCTGCCGGCACTGAAGTCGGCGCTCGAGAACGCGCAGCCGCGCCCGGTCACCCCGTACTACACGGCGATCTCCAAGGCCGTCCAGGACAACGCCAGCGCTGCCCTGAACGGCAAGGTCACCGTCGATCAAGCGACCAGCGACATGGCCGCGGCGATCACCAACGCGGCCAAGTAAGCCGCCGAGCAACACGAGAGATCAGGTAACGCACGATGGCTGACTCTGCTGAGCTGCGGCGAGCAGACGAGGCCCGCGCCGTGGTCGGGGTCGACGACCCCGACCACGGCGGTCGCGTGTCCGGGCCCGGCCCCGGCACCACGCGGACGGGTCACGACGACGAACCGACGACGATCACCCCGCACACGAAGCGGGACTTCCGTCCGATCTGGCTGATCGCGCCGACGATGGCGATCCTGGCCGTCGTCATCGTGTACCCGGTGATCCGTGCGGTGTACCTGTCGTTCCAGGCGAACAAGGGCATCGACCCGGCCACCGGCCGGTTCACCGAGGGCGGGTTCGCCGGGTTCAAGCACTACCTGCAGTGGCTCGTGCAGGACTGCGGCGCCGGTGCGGCCACGTGCCCGCCCGGCACCCTCGCCCACGACTTCTGGCCGGCGCTGTGGGTGACCCTGTTCTTCGCGGTCGTCACCGTCGCCGTCGAGGTCCTCCTCGGCCTGTGGATGGCCACCGTCATGGGCAAGACGTTCTGGGGCCGGTCCCTGCTGCGGGCGAGTGTGCTCATCCCGTGGGCCATCCCCACCGCGGTCACCGCGAAACTGTGGTTCTTCATCTTCGCCGAGAACGGCATCGCCAACCGGCTGATGGGCACGTCCATAGCCTGGACCACCGACCCGTGGGCGTCGCGGTTCGCGGTCATCATCGCCGACGTGTGGAAGACGACGCCGTTCATGGCGCTGCTCATCCTCGCCGGCCTGCAGATGATCCCGAACGACGTCTACGAGGCCGCGAAGGTCGACGGGGCGAGCGCATGGCAGCGGTTCACGAAGATCACGCTGCCGCTGGTCAAACCGGCCCTGATGGTCGCGGTCCTGTTCCGTACCCTCGACGTGCTGCGCATGTACGACCTGCCCGCGATCCTGTCCGGTACCTCCGGCGCCACCCCGAACACGACACTGTCGATCCTGGTGATGGCCGACATCCGGCAGGGCAACTTCCAGAGCGCGTCCGCGCTGTCCACCCTCATCTTCCTGCTGATCTTCGCGGTCGCGTTCGTGATGGTGAAGTTCCTCGGCGCCAACGCGGTCCGCACCCAGGACGAGCAGCGGAAGGGAGCCGACCACTGATGGGACGCCACCGCAAACCCGACGACCTCGACGCGCCAGCCGAGGCGTCCGACGACACGCACACGGTGACGCCGACGTCGTCGGTGCCGACCGCGACCGCGGTCCGCACTCCCCCACCGCCTGCCCCGGAACCGGTCACGGTGCCCCGCCGGCGCACCGACCGCGGCAAGGCCGCCCGCACCTACCTGGGTGTCGCGATCATCCTGATCTGGGGTCTGGCACCGTTCTACTGGATGGTCGTCACCGCGTTCCGGAGCGTCGACCACACCTTCGACACCACCCCCTGGCCGACGTACGTGACGCTCGACAACTTCCGGGCCGCCCTGTCCACCGACAAGGGCAACGACTTCCTCGGCGCCATCGTCAACAGCCTGATCATCGGTGTGGTGACGACGGCCGTCGGCCTGCTGCTCGGCGTGTTCGCCGCGTACGCGCTGGCCCGCATCGAGTTCCGCGGCAAGTTCGTCGTCACCGGCATCATTTTGGGTGCGTCGATGTTCCCGACGGTCGCGCTGATGACGCCGCTGTTCCAGTTGTTCGGCGACTTCGGCTGGATCGGCCAGTACCAGGCGCTGATCATCCCGAACATCTCGTTCGTGCTGCCGTTGACGATCTACACGCTCACCTCGTTCCTGTCGGATCTGCCGTGGGAACTCGAGGAGGCCGCCCGCATCGACGGCGCCTCCCGCTTCCAGGCGTTCCGGCTGGTGATCCTGCCGCTGGCGGCGCCCGCCCTGTTCACCACGGCGATCCTCGCGTTCATCGCCACCTGGAACGAGTTCATGCTGGCGAGCCTGCTGTCGACGGAGAGCACCGAACCGGTCACCGTCGCGATCGCCCGGTTCGCGGGCGCGAACTCGTGGGAGCAGCCGTACGCGGCGATCATGGCAGCCGGCACGATCGTCACCATCCCCCTGGTGATCATGGTGCTGCTGTTCCAGCGGCGCATCGTCTCGGGTCTGACCGCGGGCGGCGTGAAAAGCTGACATGGTGGCCGACCGTGTCTAGACCACAGCGGGGCCGCCAGTCCCTCGAAATGCTCATCGGGATCGTCGGGTTCTTCACCGCGATGGCGTTCCTCGCGGCGGTCGTGCCGATCGTGCGCGGCGAACCGTCGGCGACGGCGTCCCTCGTGCTGCTGGGCTGTGTCCTGGCACTCGGTGGGGTGCTCGTCGCGCATCGGCGGCTGTAGGCGGGACCCCCTCTCCCCCCGCGTTTCGCGCACTTGGCGCGACGCCACGCCGCGGCGGCCGCGCGCCAAGTGCGCACAACGCGAGGAGTGGGCGTCGGGTACGTCCCGTCCGTCCCCGGATCTGGGGCGGATCTGGGGTGAACGGCGTGCCGACAGCGGCGCGGAGTGCCACGATCGGGTGACGACCGGATCCGACCGACACCGGGCGGGTCACCGATTGCGGACCGGAAGTTGCCTACGTGAACTCCACGAGCAGCGCGACACCCGAAAAACCCCCACAGCACCGACGACGCCGTCGCATTCTGCGTGCCCTCGCGCTCGTCGTGATCGTGCCGATCATCCTGCTCGGCGCCGCCTATGTGCTCGCCGACGTCCCGAACCCCGAGGAGATGCGCCCCAACCAGGTGGCGACGATCCTTGCGTCCGACGGTTCGACGGTGGTCGCGAAGGTGATCCCACCCGAGGGCAACCGGACGGAGGTGCCGCTCGACGACGTGCCCGGCTATGTCCGGAACGCGGTGCTGTCGGCGGAGGACCGCGAGTTCTACTCCAATCCGGGATATTCGATCTCGGGGTTCGCGCGCGCCGCCCGCGACAATCTGACGGGCCGCGAGAGCGCCGGCGGCGGGTCGACGATCACCCAGCAGTACGTGAAGAACGCGCTCGTCGGCACCGACCGCACCGTGATCCGCAAGGCCCGCGAACTGGTGGTGTCGGCGAAGATGGCGCGGCAGTGGTCCAAGGACGAGATCCTGGCCGCCTACCTCAACACCATCTACTTCGGACGCGGCGCGTACGGTATCGCGGCCGCGTCGCACGCGTTCTTCGGTGAACACGTCGACCAGCTCACCCTCCCGGAGGGGGCGGTGCTGGCCGCCGTCGTCCAGTCCCCGACCGCGCTGGACCCGGACACGAACCGGGACGCGCTCACGGCGCGTTGGAACTACGTGCTCGACGGCATGGTCGAGATGGGGGTGCTGGCGGCGTCCGAACGCGCCGGTATCGCGTTCCCTGACGTGCTGCCGACGGCACCGGCCGATGTCGCACCCGGCCCGGAGGGGCTGATCCGCACGCAGGTGGTGCGGGAGTTGCAGGCGTCCGGGGTCAGCGAACGCGACCTGAACACGGGAGGCCTGCAGATCACCACCACGATCGACGCGAAGGCCCAGCAGGCGGCCGCGAACGCGGTCCGACGCACTCTGGGCAGCCAGCCCGACGACCTGCGCACCGCGGTGGTGTCGGTCGACCCCCGGTCGGGGGCGGTACGCGCCTACTACGGCGGGACGGAGGGCGCCGGCTACGACTTCGCGCAGGCCGGGTTGCAGACGGGGTCGTCGTTCAAGGTGTTCGGGGCGGTGGCCGCGTTGGAGAACGAGATTCCGTTGTCGACGCCGTTCGACAGCGGACCGTTGACGGTCGGCGATCTGACGATCCGGAACGTCGAGGGCGAGACGTGCGGGACGTGCAGCCTCGCCGAGGCACTCAAACGGTCGCTCAACACCAGCTACTACCGGTTGACGCTGTCGATGGAGGACGGGGCGCAGAAGATCGCCGACGCCGCCCACCAGGCCGGGATCCCGCAGCAGGTCCCGGGCCTCGACCACGACACCCTCACCCAGGACGGCGGAGCCCCGGAAACCGGAATCGTGTTGGGCCAGTATCAGACCCGGCCGATCGACATGGCGTCCGCGTACGGGACGCTCGCGGCGTCGGGGACGTTCCATCCGCCGTACTTCGTGCAGAAGGTGGTCGACGCGGACGGCCGGGTGCTGCTCGACCGGCAGCCGTCCGAGGGCGAGAAGCGGATCGACCCGGCGATCGCGGACACCGTCACCCGCGCGATGACCCCGATCGCCGACTATTCGCGCGGGCACGGGCTCGCAGGGGGGCGGGCGTCGGCGTCGAAGACCGGTACCGCGCAGCTCGGCGACACCGGGGAGAACAAGGATGCGTGGATGGTCGGGTACACGCCGTCGCTGTCGACCGCGGTGTGGGTGGGTACCGCAGACGGGAAGGCCATCGAGAACAGTTGGGGCGGACTGATCTACGGATCCGGTCTGCCGTCGGACATCTGGAAGGAGACGATGGACGGCGCACTCGCCGGCACCACGAACGAACAGTTCTCGTCCCCGCAGGGCAGCCCCGCCTCGAACCCGCCGGCCACCCGGTCGTCCGCCGCCGAGTCCTCCGGTGGCGGACAGCAGTACACGCAGCAGCAGTACAGTGAACCGGCCCCGACCCGGCAGCGGCCGGCGCAGACGTACGCGGAGGAACCGGAGTGGTCGGCACCCCCGCCGACGGTGCCACCGGCCCCCGTCCAGGCGAATCCCGTTCCGCAGCAAGCCCAGCCGCTGCAACAGCAGCAGCAACCACAGTGGAATGCGCCGGTGCCGCAACAGCAGGCACCGGCGCCCCCACCCCCGGCGCCGGTCCCCGCTCCGGCGCCGGGGATCGAGATCCTCCCGGGCATCACCATCCCGCTGCCGCGGTGACGGCGGCTCACCCGGCAGCCGATCAGCCCGCGGCGACCAGTTCGTCGCCGCCCGCGTCGACTCGCGTGGCCGACGTCGGCACCGCGATCTGTTCGATGTTGCGCGGCAACAGGAATGCCACCACGGCACCGACGAGGGCGACGATCGCGCCGATCCAGAACGCGATCTGGTAGCCGCTCTCGGCGTAGAACACGGCACCCTGCAGCTGCGCCTGCATCTCGGCCGGGAACGTCACGATGTGCGAGTTGTTCATGATCGCGAACGCGACGACGGGCAGCACGGCCGGGAACACCGACTGCGCCACCCCCACCATGGACGCGGAGCTGGCCTGCAGCTGCGGCGGCACGGCCTCGATCAGCAGGTTGGGGATCGACGCGTAGCCCATGCCCATGCCGAAACCGAAGATCGCGCAGATGATCAGGATGATCGCCGTGGTGTCGTGGGTCTGGGCGATCAGCGCGAACGCGACGGCGTTGAGGAGCAGTCCGGTCACCAGCGTCGTGCGGGGACGGGTCCCCCGGCCGACGAGGGTGCCGACGAGCAGCCCACCGAGGACGACGGCGCCGCCGACCGGCAGCTGGTACAGCGCGAAACCCTCGGCGTCGACACCGAATCCGTACCCCAGGCCCAGGACCGCCGGGGTCATCACCATCATCGGCAGCAGGATCGTGAACAGGCCGGACGACCCGTAGACCACACCCGAGCTGATCGTGGTGAGCAGCACCGGGCGCTTGCCGAGCATGTTCAGGTCGATCAGCGGTTCGGTGATCGTGCGGGCCGACACGAGCCAGCCGGCCAGGAGTGCGATACCGCCGGCCAGGAATGCGAGGGTGCCGCCGTTCGTCCACCCCCACGACGGGCCGAAACTCAGGGAGATGAGGACACCGGCGATACCGGCGCCGAGCAGGACCGCGCCGACGAGGTCGATACGGGACCGTAGTCGAACGTTCGATTCGGGGGTGGTCAGCTGGATGAGGCCACCGAGCACGACGAGGCACACCACGAAGAACCAGAAGATGGCGCGGAAACCGTAGTCGTCGAGCAGCCAGCCGGTGAGGAACGGTGCCGGGATCGCGATCAGGCCCATGCCGCTGGTGGCGATACTGACGGCGAGCGGCACCGTCTTCGCCGGGAAGACGTCGCGGATCAGCGAGTAGCTCAGGAACAGGGTCGGCACCATCAGGCCGGCCAGGCAGCGGCCGACGATCATCACCGCGTACGACGTGGCGACCGCGGAGACCAGCGATCCGACGAGGGAGATCGCGACGCACGCCAGCAGCATCTTCCGCTTGCCGTACATGTCGGCGAGCTTGCCGATCAACGGGGCACACATGGCGCCGACCAGCAGGAACGCCGTCAACAGCCAGGCGCCCTGCGTGGTCTGGTAGTGCGTGGCGATCGCCGGGAGGGCCGTCGAGATCATGATGTAACTGACGGCGAGCAGTTCGAGCAGGAGCACGATCGCGGCCAGCGAGAGCGCGAGCCGGAGATTCCAGCCGCCCTGTGGGGCGGTGTGCGACGGCGTCGCGCCGTCGGTCGGAGTGAAGGCCATCCGTGTCATCCTTTCGGACACCCAAACGGGGGTGAGCTCGAGTGAGTTCGAGTTCTCACATGACACTGATGCGAACGCAGTGACGCCAGTCACATGTCCGTTCAGTGGGATGTTCGGGAACCCGCCCGACTTGCTGCCCCGAGTGCCGAAACATCCTCACGGATAGGATGTTTCGAGACGGCGACGGGCGAAGCGTCGTAAATGTGACGCTTCGCCCGTCGCAGGTCCGGGTCAGGGCCGCAGCCGGCGTACCGCCCACAGCGACGGAATCAACAGCAGCGCCGACAGCGTCGACGCCAACAGCACCTCGATCACCTGGAAACGGCGCAACAGGCTGTCCGGGTGGTAACGGACCTCGAAACGGTCGATGCCCTGGGCGCGTTGGCAGGTAGCGAATTCGCGGTTCGTGGTGGCCTGGACGACATCTCTGCGCTCTTCGTACTCGGCACCGGTCTCGTCGGGTCGCTGTTCCCACTCGGGGTTGTTCCACACGTGAGTGCAGCTCGAGTAGTCGAAGTCCACGTCGCGGCCGTTCGCGTCCACGTAGGCCGAACCGATCGTCCACTTGGCTTCGTTGTCCGAGGTGTACTGCGCTCCGTAGGGGTTGGATCCGAGCGCCTGCACCTCCACTCTCGGCGTCGCATAGTGCGGCCGCGCCCCGAGTTGGAATCCGACGAGTACTGCGGTCGTCGCGATCAGAGTGATCACCATGGCGCCCAGCGTGTTCCGCAGCAGCAGGGCGAGGCAACTGCCGACGGCGAGGCCGAGGATCGTGTACGCGCCGGCGATCAGCCCGGTGGACTGGAACATCGGATACGACAACTGCGAGTGACCGTTGAACAGGACCTGGGAAACGTAGGAGTAGTTCCCGCCGGATCGGCCACGCGTCCACTCGAGCACGGCCCCGAGAATGGTCATCGCGACCACGATCGGCGCGAACACCACCGGGATTCGCGTCCAGTACCACCGCATGCGGCTGACGGACTGTGTCAACCCCAGCACGTGGGTGCCGCGTTCGATGTCGCGGGAGAACACGGTGACGCCGACGAGGGCGCCGACGAGGACCGGCAGCGCCAGCGTCAACAGTGTGATCAGGGTGAGACTGGTTTCGGCCCAACACCCGACGCCGCGCGTAGGTGTGCACCCGAAGGCGTTCTCGAAACTCTGGTTCGACTTCGGGCGCACGACGATTCCGGAGAGTGCGGCCACCACCGCCGGCGCGAGAATCGTGCCGACGGCGGTGAGGATCGTCGTCCGGTACTGCCGCCAGGTCGTCCAGATCATGCTGCCTCCTCGGCGGTGTCGGTCAGGTAGGCGAGGACGATGTCGTCGAGGTTCGCGGGTTCGATGCGCCATCCGGCGGGCTCGGTGGGGCGGGGTCCGCGGACGAGGTGGGTGCTGCGGTGGGTGTCGACGACGGTGCCGTCGGCGACGACGTCCCGCGGGTCGCCGGGGCCGGTGAGCAGGTAGTGCTCGTCGACGATGTCGTCGAGGGCGCCGGTGAGCCGGGTGCGTCCGGAGCCGAGGATGACGATCCGGTCGGCGATCTCGGACACCTCGGACAGCACGTGGGACGACAGCACGACGGTGGTGCCGCGGTCGGCGGCGTCCTCCATGAGGGTGCGGACGACGGAACGCCGTGCGAGCGGGTCGAGTTCGGCGAGTGGCTCGTCGAGCAGCAGCACGTCGGGGCGGCGTCCGAGTGCGAGGGCCAGGGCGACCCGCGTCCGGTGTCCGGGCGAGAGCGTCTTCACCCGTGCCGACGGGTCTATCCCGGCGTCGGCGATCAGTCGGCTCGCATATACGTTGTCCCACTGTGTGTTCGACTTCTCCCCGAACAACAGGAGGTCGGCGACGGTGAACGCGCGGTAGAGCGGCTTGTGCTGCGCGACGTACGCGAGACCGGGGGCGATGCCGCGACGGCCGGGTCGCCGGCCGAGGATCGTCACCTCACCGGCGTCGGGTTCGAGCAGCCCCACCGCGATCGACATGAGGGTGGACTTGCCGGCGCCGTTCGCGCCGACGAGGGCGGTGATGCTGCCGCGCTGTACGTCGAAGCTGCAGCCGCGCAGGGCGTCGGTGCGGCGGAACCGCTTGTGGACGTCGCGCACCGACAGGGCCACGGTTGTCCTGCTGCCTGTCTCGCTCATTTCGTTTCTCCCGTGTCTTCGCCGAATTCGCTGTCGAGGGCCGCGATCACGAGGGCCTCGAGGTCGGAGCGGTCGAGGCCCGCGGCCGCGGCGTGCCGCGCCCAGGCGGTCAGTTCGTCCTGCAGTGCCTGCCGTTCCGCCATGCCGGGTTTGCGCAGGGATTGGGTGACGAAGGTGCCCAGCCCGGGCCGCGCTTCGACGAGCCCGTCGTTCTCGAGTTCCCGGTACGCCTTGAGCACGGTGTTCGGGTTGACGGTGCATGCCGTCACCACGTCCTTCGCGGTGGGCAGGCGGTCGCCCGGTTCCAGGTCGCCGAGACGCAGCGCCTGCTTCACCTGGAGCACCAACTGGACGTAGGCCGGGATCCCGGATCTCCGGTTGATGTGGAACTCGACCACACCGAACCTCCATTCCACTACAACATTAGTGGAATAGAGGTTGCAGGGAACGGATGCCGGATGTCAACCTGTTCGAGAGGTTCTGCGCGTGTCGGGTCAAATGCCGGGTCACGCCGATACCCGGTGCGAAAATGCCGGTGACGTGCTGTTCGAGACGGAAGTTCGATTGTGAATTCAACGAAGCCCGGTGGTGCCGGGAAGAAGGCCCCGGCCAGGAAGCCCACGGCGAGGAAGACCACCTCCACGCCGGGCAAGTCCCGCACGTCGCCGAAGCCCGGTAAGCCCGGCGGCCGGAAGCCCGCATCCAAGCAGACCAAGCCCCGCCGGAGGGGCCTGCGGATCACGCTGTACGTGTCGCTGGTGGTCGTGCTGCTGCTGATCGCGGCACCGCTGGTGGCGTTCGGCGTCGCCTACCGGGACGCGGATGTGCCGCGTCCCGCCGACATGAGCACCAAGCAGGTGTCGACGATCCTCGCGGCCGACGGCACGACGGAGATCGCCCGTGTCGTGCCGCCGGAAGGCAACCGCACCGAGGTGTCGATCGACGAGATCCCGCTGCAGATGCGTAACGCGGTGCTCTCCGCGGAGGACCGTGACTTCTACACCAACCCCGGTTTCTCGGTGTCCGGTTTCGCGCGGGCGGCCCGCGACAACGTCCTCGGCCGGGAGAGCGCCGGCGGCGGTTCCACCATCACGCAGCAGTACGTGAAGAACACGCTCGTCGGATCGGAGCGGTCGATCGACCGCAAACTGAAGGAACTGGTCATCTCGTCGAAGATGGCCCGCGAGTGGTCCAAGGACGAGATCCTGGCCGCCTACCTGAACACCATCTACTTCGGTCGCGGCGCGTACGGCATCGCGGCCGCGTCCGACGCCTACTTCGGCAAGCCGCTCGCCGATCTGACGGTCGCAGAGTCGGCGGTGCTGGCGGCGGTGATCCAGTCGCCGTCCGCGCTGGATCCGGTTACCGCGCCGGCCGCGTTGACGGCCCGCTGGAACTACGTCCTCGACGGCATGGTGACGATGTCGACGCTGTCGCCGGAGGAACGGCAGGCCGTGGTGTTCCCGGCCGCGCTGCCCCAGGCGCCGGTCGTGGACTCGGGTGCCGCACCCGGCCCGGAGGGGCTGATCCGCGCCCAGGTGTTGCGGGAGCTCGCGGCGTCCGGTGTCAGCGAGCAGGAACTGAACACCGAGGGCCTGAAGATCACCACGACGATCGACCCCACCGCGCAGGCGGCGGCAGTCGACGCCGTGGCGTCCACGTTCGACGGCGAGCCGGAGAATCTGCGGACGGCCGTGGTGTCGGTCGATCCGCACACCGGTGCGGTGCGCGCCTACTACGGCGGCGACGACGGCAAGGGCTTCGACTTCGCGCAGGCCGGCCTGCAGACCGGCTCGTCGTTCAAGATTTTCGGGTTGGTGGCCGCACTGCAGCAGGACATTCCGCTGTCCCAGACGTACGACAGCTCCCCGCTGAGCATCTACGGGGTGACGATCGGCAACGTCGGCGGCGAATCGTGCGGTAAGTGCACCATCGCCGAGGCACTCAAACGGTCGCTCAACACCAGTTTCTACCGGTTGACGTTGTCGATGGAGGACGGGGCGCAGAAGGTCGCCGACGCCGCCCACCAGGCCGGTATCCCGGAGACCGTCCCCGGCTGGGAGTACCCCACGCTCACGCAGGCGGGGGACGCACCGGAGAACGGGATCGTGTTGGGCCAGTACCTGTCCCGCCCGATCGACATGGCGTCCGCGTACGCGACGCTCGCCGCGTCCGGTGTCTACCACGAGCCGTACTTCGTGCAGAAGGTCGTGACCGCCGACGGTGAGGTGCTGCTGGACCGGCCCGCAGCCGAGGGGGAGCGTCGCCTCGACGCCGCCGTCGCCGAGAACGCCACCCAGGCGATGCTGCCGATCGCGGCGTACTCGGCCGGCCACAACCTCGCCGGTGGTCGTCCGTCGGCGTCGAAGACCGGTACCGCGCAGCTCGGCGACACCGGAAAGAACAAGGACGCGTGGATGGTCGGATACACGCCGTCCCTGTCGACCGCGGTGTGGGTGGGTACCGCGGACTCGCAGGCAGTCGAGAACAGTTGGGGCGGACTGGTGTACGGCTCGGGTCTGCCGTCGGACATCTGGAAGAAGACGATGGACGGCGCCCTGCAGGGCACCGACGTCGAGAAGTTCCCGTGGCCGGATCCGATCGGCGGCCAGGCCGGTGTCTCCGCGTTCACCGGGGTCTCCACCGGCACGCCGCCGACGGGCGCGACCACGCCCGCCCCGGCGGCACCCGACGCTCCCCCGCCCGCGCAACCGGCGCCGCCGCCGGCCCCGCGGTTCCTCGAGATCCTGCCGGGCATCCGGATCCCGCTCCCCGGCTGACCCTCCGCGTTGGTAACGATTGTCTGAATTTCTGGGATAGTTACCGGCGTGAGTGATCGTGGTTTCCGTCAGCGTCCCCTGTCCCGACTCGGCATCGCGGTCGCGTGCGCCGGGGTGCTGGCGGGGGTGCTGACGGTCGCACCCGCGTCGGCGGCGGAGCCGGGACCGGCGTCGTGCGTACCGTTCGGCACCGCGCAGCTGCCGCCGGGACTGCCGTCGATGGGAGCCCGGGACGGCCTGGCGAACCTGCCGTTGTTCCTCGGTGACCACGCCCCGACATCCGTTGAGCTGCGCACGCAGACAACGCAGTTCACGAAGTTCTGGGACTTCGCGCTCGTCGACTGGGCGCTGCTCACCCGGCCCCGGTCGTGGACCGGCACCAACACCGAGCCGTGGCGGTACGCGCCGCTGCCGGACTGCCTGCGGAACCGTCTCGTCGGCATCTCCGCCGACGACGACGAACTGGTCGCGCTCGACACCGACGGCTGGATCTACACGATGGACAACGCGTCGCAGACGCCGCTGACCTGGAACTGGACGTCGGCGTTCGGTGCCCCCATCTGGACCGGCGGCGGCAAGCGGCTCCTCGGCGGCGCACCCGGACAGTGGTCGCTGTCCGTCGCGTCTCCGTGGGACAACCAGACGTACGCGGACGTCGCCGGACGCCTGCACTACTTCGGGCTGGCGAAGATGACGATGGTGCCGTCGCTGACCGGGGACGGCAGCCGCATCACGTACGCCGACCCGTGGCTGCCGAACGACGACAGCTACGAGATCGGTGGCCCGCTCGGCGGCCGGTTCCGTTCGGTGGCGCTGTCGTCGTCCGCGTCGACGACGTTCGTGACCAACGAGTACGGCGATATGTACACCCGCAACTTCGACGTCGACGGCTCCGGTTCGGACTCGATCTTCTTCCGCTACAGCTGGGACGCCCAGACCGGGAAGCCGACGGCGCCGAACTCGGCGTTCGAGTCGTGGTTCAAGGGGTACGCGGCCATCCAGTTGCCCGCGCAGGACTGGGTGCATCAGCCCAAGATTCCCGGCGACATCACGTCGGCGATCAGCGTGCACTCCACCGGCGTCGGCCCGGACGCCCGTGAACTGCGGGTCGCCGGACGTAGCGGCGGCACCACCGGGTTCTGGCACAAACACCTGACCGCGAGCGACTGGGCGTTCACCGCGACCGGTGCCGACCTGCCCGGCACCCCACTGGAGAATTCGTCGCGGGACCGGTCCGCCGACACCCTCGCCCCGGCCGCGCCGTGGACGCTGTCGACGACGCTGCCGTCACGGGACGCCGCGGTGGACGCACAGGTCCTCGTCGACAGTGTGCTGCCGTACTCGATCCTCGACCCGCGCCTGCTCGACCAGGTCGGCCTGCACGCCGGGCCGTCCGGATACCGGTTGACGCTCGAACATTTCGACCCGATCGCGACGACCCGCACCGCCACCGTGACCGCCCCGAACGGCACCGCCATCGAGGTGATCGTGCACACCGCCGACGGACTGCGGTTCGCGCCGCGCGGCGCCGGACTCGACGGCACCCCGCGGCACCTCGTCGGCGCGATCGAGATCCCGCAGGAGCAGTTCGCCGCCCGCGGTAACGATCCGGTACTCGACGCGTTCGTGCGGGACTGGATGCGCGGCAAGCAGATCGCACCGATCACCCTCAGCGCCACCGACCACGACCTGGTGGTGCGCTGACGGAGGTCAGCGTGCGGGACGCAACTCCGGCAGCTGCCATGTGCCGTCCGAGATCGCGGCCCGCGGCCGGTACAGGCGGACGAGGAAGTTCCATCCGTCGGTGGTCGGAATCGCGTTGGGCGTGCCGTTCGGAAAGTCGCCGAACCGTACCGTCACCGAGCCGTCGTTGTTCGGTACGCCGGTGATGCTGTTGACGCTGTAGAGGTTTCGGGTATTGGGCTCGAAGTAACCGGCCGCGTTGTAGACGGACACCGACCAGAATCCGTCCACCGGAACATCCCGCAGTGTCAGCTCGTAGCAGCCGGACGGCACGTTCGGTGCGACTCCGATGTAGGCGGCTTCGTCGCTGGGTAGCCCACCCCAGCCGGCGGCGGTGCCGATCAGATGCCGGACCGGATCGACCTGGTCCGGGCGGCCGAACGTCTCGTCGAACCCGGTGAGCCCGTTGGCGAGTTCGAGCAGCGCGGACCTGGTCTTGTCGAGACTTGCCGTGTCGTACCCGGGTGGGGAGAAGGGCACGGTGGAAGCGGAGTCGATCATGACACCGTCCTGGATGTCGGCGACGGCCCGCACATCGTTGGGGTCTGCTGGATCGACCAGTATCCGAACAGCGACCAATACGTACGGGGATCCGGTCGTGTCGGCGGTCAACCGGTACGTGCCGGCGTCGTGGTGGATCTCTGTGACGTAGTGGTCCCGGTCGACGATCATCGCGGAGAGGTACCGATCGCCGTGTTCCGGCAGGATGAGTACCGCTCCGGCCGAGACGTCCACGACCGCGAAGCTGTACAGAGTGTCCCGGTTGAGGCGGATCACAGTCTGCCGGTCGACCGACGCCGGCTCTCGGTTGTGTAGCAACCTGTTGACGCCGCCGGCGTCGCGTTGCAGGTCGGTGAACATGCGGTCCGTCTCGGCCCGCACGAAATTGTCGACATTGACGAGAACAGCCATGAGGATCGGTCCTTTCCGGGTGCCTTCGTCCGAGTATTCAACAGTCGAGCGCGAAATTGCGGTTTTCTGCACCGACATGGTGAGAAGCGTTCTCGTTCGAGCGCATACCGTGACGCCCGGCGCCCGTCAGCCCGCCACGTACCGCGCCAGCACCTCCGCCCGATCGGCGGGGGTGCGGCGCGGGCAGCTCGAACACTTGCCGCCGCCGGGCACCTCGTAGATCAGGCAGCACGAACTGCGTCGGACGAACCGGCGCCCCCCTGCGGGGCCGGTGAGGTCGACGTAGCGCGGCGGCAGCAGCGGCGACGACGCCAGCGCCGCCGCCGCCGCGCACGCGTCGTCGACCCGGTCCGTCTCGCGGCCCGCGTCGAGGGCACGCCCGGCGACCGAATCCGACGCGATCGCCCACAGTGCGCGTGGTGCGGCACCGGAGACCGCCGCGAGCGGCGCGATGACCGCCGCGTACGCCGCCCGCAGCGCCGGCGCGTACTCCTCGGCCGACGCGAGGAGTCGATCGGAGTGCAACGCCTCGAGGTAGCCGTTGTCCCGCAACGTGATCCGGTTGTGTTCCGGGGTCGGGTCGGGGGCGTGCCCGGTGGCGAGCAGGGTCTTCACCGATGCTGCGACGATCGTCGAACTCGCCGAATACCACCACAGGGTGCCGTTGATGCGGTCGTCCGGGAAGTCCCAGCGGCGTCCGGTGTCGGCGACGCGGTCGGCGAGCCACGCCTCGTCGGTGAGCAGCCGTCCGGGTAGCAAATCAGTCATCAGCGAGTCCGAAGATGTCGAGGGTACGGGTGCCTCGGACGGTACGCACCGCGCCGTGCACCCCGAACACCCGGGCGAGCAGATCCGGGGTCAGCACGTCCTCCGGCGGCCCGGCCGCCGCCACCCGGCCCCCGTGCAGCACCGCGATCTCGTCGCAGTACTCGGTGGCCAGCCGCAGATCGTGCAATGTCACCAGCACCGCCATCCCGTCGGCGGCGAGCCGACGCAGCAGTGTGAGCACCGACAGTTGCTGGTGCAGATCCAGGTGGTTGGTGGGCTCGTCGAGGAGCAGCACCTCCGGCTGCTGCGCGAGCGCACGGGCGATCGAGACCCGTTGCCGCTCACCGCCGGACAGGGCGAGCACGTCCCGGTCTGCGAGCGCAGTGAGTCCCACCTGCGCCAGCACCCGGTCCACGACGGCCGTGTCGTCGGCGCCGAGCGGTTCGAGCCAGCCGCGGGTCGCGGTGCGGCCCAACCGGACCGACTCGCGCACCGTCACCCCGCCGAGCGACACCGGTTCCTGCGTGCTCACCCCGACCGTCCGGGCCAGCTGCCGGCGGCGCAGACCCGTGACGTCGTCGCCGTCGAGCGCGATCACCCCGCCGCGGACCGGCAGCGCCCGGTAACAGGTGCGCAGCAGTGTCGTCTTGCCGCTGCCGTTGGGGCCGACCAGCGCGGTCACCGCCCCGGGCCGCACCTCGAGATCGACCCCGCCGAGTACCGTCCGGCTGCCCAGCCGGGCCTCCACCGCGGTCGCGGTCAGCCTGCTCATCGGTTCGCCTTTCCGTAGCGGTGCCACAGCATCGCGATGAACACCGGACCGCCGACGATGCCGGTGACCACCCCGACCGGCAACTCGGTGGTGCTGGACACGGAGCGGGCGACGATGTCGGCGAGGACGAGGACGAGTGCCCCGAGCACCGCGGCGGTCGGCAGCAGACGCGCCGATGTCCGCCCGGCCAGGAACCCGGCCAGGTGCGGGACGAGCAGCCCGACGAATCCGATGGTGCCGGACACCGCGACCGCACCGGCGGTGAGCACCGACACCGCGAGCAGCATCAGGATCCGGAACCGGGGCACGTTCATGCCCAGCGCGGTGGCGCCGTCGTCGCCGGTCAGCAGCAGATCGAGCCGCCGACTGCACAGGAGCACCCCGATACCGGCGACGACGAGCAGCGTCACCGGGGCGATCAGCGTCGTCCAGGTGGCGTCCCCGAATCCGCCTGCCAGCCAGCGCATCACGGTCCCCAGCTGGTGGTCGTCGCCGAGCACCAGCAGCACGAACGTGACGGCCGCGGAGAACACCATCGTCATCGCCGCTCCGACGAGGACGACGGCGGTGGCGTCGTGGGCGCGGCTCGCGACCAGCACGATCCCGGCCAGTGGCAGCAGCGCCCCGAGGAACGCGGCCAGCGGCAGGGTGAACACGCCCCACGTGCCGGCGCCGATCCCGAGGACGGTCACCGCGGCCACCCCGAATCCGGCCCCGGACGAGACGCCCAGCAGGTACGGGTCGGCGAGCGGATTGCGGGTCACCGCCTGCGCGACGGCACCCGCGACGGCCAGCGACGCGCCCACCGCCGCGGCGGTCAGCGCCCGCGGCAGCCGCGACTCGACGACGATCGCCTCCCGCGCCGCAGTCCACCACGGCGCGAACGACTCCGGGGCCAGACGGTGCGCGACGATCGCCCACACGTCCCCCACCGGGATCGACACGGTGCCGAGCGACACGGCGACCGCGACGGCCGTCGCGACGGCCGCCAGTAGAGGAATCAGTAACTGCCACAACGGTCGTCGACGGGCAAGGTGGGCGACCGGCAGCGGTGTGGACTCGACTTTCTCGGCGACGGCGGTCACGGCGTCAGCCCGCGAAGGCCTGCGGATGCAGTCCGCGGGCGATCGTCTCGGCGGAGGTCACCATGCGCGAGCTCTCGAAGAAGTCCGCGAGCGGCACGACGACGATGCGGTCGTTTCGGATTGCCGGCGTGGTGGCCATGATCGGCTGGCTCTTCAGGAACGCAACCTTGTCGGCGCCGTCGGTGCCGTAGTCGAGGACGACGATCGCCTCGGGGGCCCGCTCCCCCACCAGCTCCCAGCTCGTCTTGAAGTACGGCTTGGGGCCCTCCGCGGTGATGTTCGCGGCGCCCGCGTACTCGCCGACGAGATGGCCGCCGCCGACGCCGCCGACGGACAGCGGTTCGGCTACACCACTGTCGTAGAAGAACGTGGATACCGGTGTCACCCCGGCGGCATCGAGACGCGCGCGGACGGCGTCGAGGCCGTCGGTCACCCGCCCGGTGAGGGCCGCGGCCTGCTCCTGGACGCCGAGGATCTCCCCGAGCTGCGCGAAGTCGTTCTCCAGCAACGAGATCTCGGGGAAGCCGGCCCCGCAGTACTCGGAGAACAGGAATGTGTGGATTCCGGCCTGCTCGAGGGTGTCCCGACTCAGCCCCGACTTGTCGTCGAACGCACTGCGCATGCCGCCCACCACCAGATCGGGTTCCAGGTCGCGGATCTGTTCGGCCGTCGGATACTGCTCGGCCAGGGCCGGGATCGCCGCGAACTGCTCGGCCACCTCGGGTAGCACGTCGTTCTGGGTGGCGTACCCCATGCCGACGATCCGGTCCCCGACCCCCATCTGGATCAGGGTCTCGGTGACGTGGTCGTTCATCGTGACGATCCGCTGCGGCGGCGCGTCGTAGGTGGCGGTGCGGTCACAGTTGGTGATCGTCACCGGCTGGTCGAAAGATGCAGCAGCGGCAGTGTTCTCGACGGCACTGCCGCGGGAACACGACGTGAGCGCGACAACGGTGCCGACTGCGAGCGTCAGTACGACAACGGGACGGGAGCGACGAAACAAGACGGACCTCGACGTTCTGCTTCAGGTGGTGCGACACGCAGACCGTCGACGGCAGGCCCGCGACGCGCGGCACACCGTCTCGCCGGACCCCGCATCGCAGACCACGGCGATAGGTGGAGTCGCGAACGTCCGGCCAGGTAATCGGGCTCACCACCGAGGTGGCACACCGTTGCGGGTCAGCGCCGGACTCTCACCGGACTTCCCCTGACTGGGCGTCAGCAATTCTGCGGTCATTATGCACAGGCCCCGACCGTGTCACAAAGCCAGGTGGGCTCCGTGGAACCGCCGGCGCATCCGCCGATCGTGTGTCACCAGCACCACGGCACCCGTGAACGTGTCGAGGGCGGCCTCGAGTTCCTCGACGAGTGCCGGTGACAGATGATTCGTCGGCTCGTCCAGTAGCAGCAGGTCCGCGCCGCTCGTGACCAGCAAAGCCACGTCGAGTCGGCGCTGCTGCCCGTACGACAACTCGGACAGCGGTCGGGGAAGGTCGCTGGAGCGGAACAGGCCGAGCGCGAGCAGTCGCTCGGCCGCATCGTCACGGTGCAGGCCGCGTGCGGCCGCGAATGCACCCAGCAGGGTCGTCGACCCGGGCCGGGGCGGGGCGGACTGTCGCAGGTACCCGACTCGATCGGGGACGACGACGGAACCGCTGTCCGGAACGATTTCCCCCGCAATCACATTCAACAGAGTCGTCTTCCCGGTGCCGTTCCTGCCGGTGACGAGCAGTCGGCCTCCCGGTTCGACGTCGAGTTCGCCGAGAGTGAGACGCGATCCCACCTGCACGTCGCGGAGCCGGACGAGGGGTCCGGCAGTGCGGGGCTCGGCGTCCAGGACCGGCGTGAATCGCAGCGGATCGGGCGGCGGCGTGACAGGTTCGGCAGTCAGGTGACGAATTCTCTGCTTGGCGTTGCAGATTCGCCCCATCGTTCCGTGGCCACGGCCCCGGGCCCGGAAGGCGCCGTGTCCGAAGCCGGCTTTCTCCCGCTTGCGGGGGATCGCGTCGAGTCGTGTGGCGTTGGCGTCGACCAGTCGGGCACTGCGGTCGAGTTCGGATCGCCATTGTTCGTAGTCGGCCAGACGCTTTCGCCGTTCGGCTGCCTTCGCGGCCAGGTATCCGGTGTACCCGCCGCCGTAGCGCCGGACCCGGCACTCGGCGACCTCCACGATCACCGACGTCAGTCGACCGAGGAACACCCGGTCGTGGGTCACCGCGATCACTGTGCCGCGGTGGGCGAGCAGTCGGTGCTCGAGCCAGGCGACGGCATCGTCGTCGAGGTCGTTCGTGGGCTCGTCGAGCAGCAGCACCTCGGCATTCGACGCCAGGCTCGCTGCGAGGGCGAGTCGCGTCTGCTGCCCGCCGGAGAGTGTGGCCACCGGCCGCGCCCGGTCCAGGTACGGCAGCCCCAGCGCGTGCAGTCCGGCGTCGACCCGATCGTCGACCGTGTGGCCCTCCAGGGCATCGAAAAGTATTCCCAGACGGACATATTCGTCGAGTACGGCGTCGAGGGCAGCCCCGTCGGCGGCCGCCATCCGCACCTCCGTCTCCCGGAGACGTTCCTCCAGAGCACGGATGTCGCGGAGGACGTGATCGATCGCGTCCGCGACAGTCGCGTCGGCGGGCACGTCGAGCACCTGAGCGACGTGCGCGATGCCGCCCGGTGCGATGGCCCGCACATCCCCGTCGTCAGGACGGATGCGCCCGGCGAGCAGTGCGAGCAGCGTCGATTTTCCGGAGCCGTTGTCGCCGACGACACCGACGGTCGTGCCGGGCGGGATCGACAGGTCGACGGCGTCGAGAACGAGATGGTCACCGTAGCGTTTCGTGGCGGCGTGCAGGGACAGTCGAGGAACGGGCATGGGAGAACTCCTGAAACCCGGACGGATCCGGTGAGAGCGGAAGATGTCCTCGCACAGGCGTCTTCGACCGGATTCGGTGGAAGAGGGTGCGCACAGGACCCACCGCGGAGCATGCTCGACGCGGCGTCCCGATCTAGTGATTCAGAGTTCCCACAAAGAGTGACCATACAGCTGTGCGCGGTCGGTGAACAGGGAAATTCACCGACCGCGCACAGAGAAAGCAGGCGCTTACGCCTCGATGATGAAGGCCTCGAGCTCGGCGCGAGCCTTGTCGTCGGGGATCTGGACCGGCGGGGACTTCATCAGGTACGCCGATGCCGGCAGGATCGGGCCACCGAGGCCGCGGTCCTTGGCGATCTTCGCGGCGCGGATGGCGTCGATGATGATGCCGGCCGAGTTCGGGGAGTCCCACACCTCGAGCTTGTACTCCAGGTTCAGCGGGGCGTCACCGAAGTTGCGGCCTTCGAGGCGGACGTACGCCCACTTGCGGTCGTCGAGCCACTCGACGTAGTCGGACGGGCCGATGTGGACGTTGCGGTCGTGGACCTTGCCGGACAGCGGGCCCTCGAGGATGGAGGTGACGGCCTGCGTCTTCGACACCTTCTTGGACTCCAGACGCTCACGCTCGAGCATGTTCTTGAAGTCCATGTTGCCGCCGACGTTGAGCTGGTAGGTGCGGTCGAGGATGACGCCGCGATCCTCGAACAGCTTCGCCATCACCCGGTGGGTGATGGTGGCGCCGACCTGGCTCTTGATGTCGTCGCCGACGATCGGGACACCGGCGGCACGGAACTTCTCGGCCCACTCCGGGTCGGAGGCGATGAACACGGGCAGCGCGTTGACGAACGCGACACCGGCGTCGATGCAGCACTGCGCGTAGAACTTGTCGGCCTCTTCCGAGCCGACCGGCAGGTAGGAGACGAGGACGTCGACCTCGGCAGCCTTGAGCGCGGCGACGATGTCGACGGGCTCGGCGTCGGAGACCTCGATGGTCTGCGCGTAGTACTTGCCGATGCCGTCGAGCGTCGGGCCACGCTGGACGGGGACGTCCAGCGGCGGGACGTCGGCGATCTTGATGGTGTTGTTCTCGCTGGCGTTGATCGCCTCGGAGAGGTCGAACCCGACCTTCTTGGCATCGACGTCGAAGGCGGCGACGAACTGCACGTCGCGGACGTGGTACTGGCCGAACTTGACGTGCATCAGACCGGGGACGGTCGAGTTCTCGTCCGCGTCCTGGTAGTACTGCACGCCCTGGACCAGTGACGAGGCACAGTTGCCCACGCCCACAATGGCTACGCGCACCGCGGTGCTGTTGTCACCCATGGTCGGGTTCTCCTTCTTTCTTCTTGGCTGCTGCTGCTGTTGATGTTTGTTCTGCGGCGATCAGCTCGTTCAGCCACCGCACCTCGCGTTCGCTGGACTCGAGTCCGAGCTGGTGGAGCTGACGGGTGTAGCGGTCGAGAGACCCCGTTGCCCGCCCGATGGCGTCGCGGAGACCTTCCCGGCGCTCCTCGACCTGACGTCGCCTGCCTTCCAGGATTCGCATCCGCGCTTCTGCGGGGGTGCGGCTGAAGAAGGCGAGGTGCACGCCGAACCCGTCGTCGGTGTAGTTCTGGGGCCCGGTGTCCGCCACCAGCTCGGAGAAACGCTTCTTTCCGGCCGGGGTCAGCTCGTACACGCGGCGGGCACGACGCTTGACGGCGCCGTCCTCGCTGCCACCTTCGACGATCAGGCCGTCCGCCTGCATCCGACGCAGCGTCGGATAGAGCGAACCGTAGGAGAAGGCGCGAAACGCGCCGAGCAGACCGGTCAGCCGCTTACGCAGCTCGTACCCGTGCATCGGTGACTCGAGGAGCAGCCCGAGAATCGCCAGTTCGAGCATGACTACACCCCCTGAGTGTCCGGAACATAACCGATCGATGCGATGCCCAACTATATCGCACCGATATATACGGACACACTGACGAGTCGCATCTCCACCGCGGACCTACTGGTCGGCCCGGTAGACCTGGTGGACGGTGCCGTCGAATCCGACGGTCAGAAAACCCCGCGCACCGGAGTTCTCGTTCCGCACGTCGACGCTCACCACGGGACCGTTGTCGTCGTCCCGGTCCGCGATCAACCGGACGCTCGTCGGGTCGCTCACCCGCAGCGTGCGATCGGCGCCGCGGAGCAACCCGATCAGCCTGGGCACGTTCGGCCGCAACTCGGCCAGGTCGACGGGCACCCCCTCGGTGCGGCCCGGAGACGTGCCGTGGTCGGTGAGGCGGCCGTCCTCGTACGTGTACGACTGTCCGAGACCGGGCGACCCCGGCACCGGTCGCGAGATCGACGCGTACCCCGGGGAGACCGTCAGCTGGTCGACCCGCAGGTCCCCCCACTGCCGGGCGACGTCGTCGAGCATCCGTCCCAGCCCCGCCGCGGTGGTCAGGTCGGTGCCCGTCGCGGCGGCGGCCGGACCGGCGGGCCGCGGCTCCGACGTGACCGCGACGCCGGCGCACACCAGGACGACGACGGCCGCGAGCGTGACGATCCAGCGAGTGGCCTGCGCGTTCACCGGTCCTCCACGGGGAAGACGTCGACGACGGTGCCGTCCATGCGGGTGTCGATCATGCCCGTTCGTTCCTCCCGGTCCTCGAACAGCACCGAGACCAGCACGTCGCCGGCCAACGTCGGACGCACGTGGATGTGCTCCACCGTCGCCGACAGCAGACCGACCCGGCCCGGCCCGGTCGCGAGCACGTCGGCGAGCCGGTCGACGTCGAGGTCCGCGAGGTCGACGTCGACCGTGCCCATGTCGCGGCTGTCCGGCTGCCCCGCCGCCGAGAAGCCGCCGCGGAAGACCCATTCCTGCTCGCGGTGCGGCTGGTCCGCGAGCATCCGGGTCGCCATCGTGTAGTCCGGGAAGAAGATCACGTCGTCCACCCGCAGATCCTCGAATTTCTCCTCGTACCGGTGCAGGAAGTCGCGGACCCCCGCGGGCGAGACGGGGTCGAGCGGCTCGATCACGATCGGCTCCGGCTCGCCGGCCGGTGCCGGTTCGGCGACGGACACCGGGTCGGACGCCGCACCGCCACGGTTCGTGTACTGCGCCGTCGCGAGGACCGCCACCACCGCGACGGCGACCGCGGCCACCGCACGGACAGGGATCCGACGATCCACCGGCGCCGCGGACTCTGGTGCCGGCTCGGCCGCGGTGAGGTGTTCGGGGACCTGGAGATCCGCGACGAGGGCCGCGAGCTGCCGGAGCGTGCTCGCCTCCATGGCCTTCTCGGTCCGCGCCCGGTGCTCGGCCTCGTCGAGTTGGCCGTCTCCGTACCCGGCGTCGAGCAGCGTGCACGCGCGGACCCGATCGCGGTCACGCGCACGCATTCCGGACGAGGCTCGCTGGGGCACCCGGCCGATCCTAGAGAACCGACCGGAATGTCGGGGTGTGCCGGTCAGCGGTCGGCGCGCCGGACTTCCAGGACTTCGCCGTCGAAGCCCATGGTCAGGTAGCCGCGCGTGCCCTGGTCCGGGTTGCTCAGATAGATCCCGGCCCCGGGACCGTGCTCGTTCTGCTTGACGGAGATGTGCGCGGCCGTGGGGCCGTCGACGGCGAGTGTGCGCTCGGCGCCGTAGAACAGGCCGATCAGGGTGGGCACGTTCGGGCGCAGCGGTGCCAGATCGACTGCTGGATCACCGCCGGGGCGGCGCGGCGAGGGGACACCGGACTCGGTGAACTGGGCGGCACCCCCATCGACTTCATAGGTGTATGCCTGCGCCAGTGCGGGTTTCCCCGGCACCCGGCGTTCCAGCCGCGCGTACCCGGGATGCACATCCAGCTCGTCGACCTCGGAGTCCCCGAACTTCTGTCGAATCTCGTCGAGCAACCGGTCGAGTCCCGCCGCGGTGGTCAGCTCCGCCGCGTCCGCCTCGGACCTGGCCGATACGGGCGAATCGCTCGAGTTCGACAGTCCGGCGACGGCGGCGATGCCACCGATCGCGAGGGCCGCTGCCGCGGCGAGTGCCGCGATCACACGACGAGTGCCGGACATCGTCAGTTCCCTCCGGCCGACGGAGTGGAGACGAAGGTGACCCGACCGTCGAACGTCGCAAAGAGGTAGCCGGTGCGGGTGGAGGGATCCTTGACGTAGATGCCGATCTCGGGGTCGGCGGTGATCGGATCGGGACGGACGATGATGTAGTCGATCCGGCCCGCCGGCAGCCCCACCCGCATCGGAGCCTCCGCGATCAGGTCACGGAACCGGTCGATCTCGATCTCCGCGAGATCGACCGTCGAATCGGAGGTACGAGAGGTCGGTGGCCCGCTCGGTTCGAACCCGCGGTAGTAGTCCCAGCGCTGGGCACGATGCGGCTGCTCGGGAAGCATGCGGGTGAACGTGCCGTGACTCTGCGCGAGATACAGATCGTCGACGATCCCGTCGCCGAACTTGTCGTGGAACTGCCGCCGGAACTCCGCGAACCCGTCGGCGGTCGCCGTGTCGATCGGCTCGATCACGATCGGCGCCGGCTCCCCCTCGGGCCGCGCGGGCTGCACCGGTGCCGGGGCGGCGACCGTCTCGGCGGGCGGCGTCGGATCGCCGTCGTCGCGGGTCCCCACGACCACCAGGGTCACGACAGCCACCACGACGGTCACCGCGGTCACCGCGGCCACCACGGCCGCGGCGAACCGGGCCGGGATCGGCCGCCGCGGCGGCGGTGGGACGTCGCCCAGCAGGCGGTCGGGGATCTGCAGATCCTCGGTGAGGGCATCGAGGTCGGCGAGCGTCTTCGCCGTCATCGCCACGTCGGTGCGGGACCGGTACTCGCTCGCGTCGAGTTGGCCGTCGCTGTAGCCGACGTCGAGCATCCCGCACGTGCGGACCCGATCGAGGTCGCGCGCACGGGTTCGCGGTGACGCTTGCCGGGACACTCCTGGGATCCTAGGAAATTGTCCGAAATGCCGCTCGACCACGTCTGGGAGCCATCGGACACCGCCTGTCAAGAGCGTGTGTCGGTCCCCACGTGCGACGGTCCGACGGGTCCTGTCCGTCCGGGACGCACGTACTCTGGTCGCGTGCGGATACAGCGGCAGGTCGTGGACTACGCGCTGCAGCGACGGTCACTGCTCGCCGAGGTGTACTCGGGGCGGACCGGCGTCAGCGAGGTCTGCGATGCGAGCCCGTACCTGCTGCGTGCGGCCAAGTTCCACGGCCGCGGCAGCGAGGTGATGTGCCCCGTCTGCCGCAAGGAAGAACTGACCCTGGTGTCCTGGGTGTTCGGCGACAAGCTGGGCCCGGTGACGGGTTCGGCACGGACCCCCGAGGAGATCGTCCGGTTGGCCGCGACCGAGGAGGAATTCTCGGTGCACGTGGTCGAGGTGTGCCGCACATGCAGCTGGAACCACCTGGTCCAGTCCTACGTTCTCGGTGCGGTGCCGGTACCGAAACAGCGGAGGCGAACCGCCGCGAGTCGCTCCCGCCGCACCGCCAGCGAGTAGGACGCCGACAGCTGCGCCCACCGGCAACCGAGGACTGTTCGACAGTCACCCGACTACTGGAGATTGGTACGTGAGTTCCCCCAACACGCCGCAGGGCGGCCGACCCGACGGGCCGAACCGGCCCGGCGGGCCCCAACAGAGTGGACGACCGACCGGGCAACAGCCCGGCCGTCCCGTGAACGGGCCCGCCGGTCCGCCGCCGCGCCGCAACCCGGGTCCGCCGCCGGTCGGTCGGCCCGTGCCCCGCCAGGGCCAGGGGCCGGGAGCTCCGCGTCCCGCCCAGCAGCGTCCCGTCCCGCCACGTCCCACCCAGCAGCAGCCCGTCCCGCCGCGTCCGGCCCCGCCGCGTCCCGCGCAGGGCGGCGGTGGCGGCCGTCCTCCGGGACCGCCGCCCGTGCCCCCCGGCAAGTCCGGTGGCGGATCCGACGGGGAGCCGCCGAAGCCGTCGAACAAGAAGATGACACCGAAGCGCTGGAAGATCGTCCGGCGCACGGTGCTCGCGGCCGTCGCGCTCGGTGTGATCGTGCCGATCCTGACGTTCATGGTCGCGTACGTCGCCGCAGACGTGCCCCGCCCCGGCGACATGAAGACCAACCAGGTCGCGACGCTCCTCGCCTCGGACGGGACGACGGAGATCACCCGGGTCGTGCCGCCGGAAGGCAACCGCACCGAGGTCACCATCGACCAGATCCCGCTGCACGTGCGCAACGCCGTGCTCGCGGCGGAGGACCGCAACTTCTACTCCAACCCCGGCTTCTCGATCAGCGGTTTCGGGCGTGCCGCCCGCGACAACCTGCTCGGCCGCGACAGCGCCGGCGGTGGCTCGACCATCACCCAGCAGTACGTCAAGAACGCGATGGTCGGCTCCGAACGCTCCCTCACCCGCAAGATGAAGGAACTGGTCATCTCGTCGAAGATGGCCAAGCAGTGGTCGAAGGACGAGATCCTCGCCGCCTACCTGAACACCATCTACTTCGGGCGCGGCGCGTACGGCATCGCCGCCGCATCGCAGTCGTACTTCGGTAAGCCCGTCGAGAGCCTCACCGTCTCCGAGGGTGCACTGCTGGCCGCGGTCATCCAGCAGCCGTCCGGGCTGGACCCCGAGTTCAACCGGGCCGGCGCCGAAACCCGCTGGGGCTACGTCCTCGAAGGCATGGTCGACACCGGCACGCTCGCCGCCGCCGATCGGGCCGCCGCCCAGTTCCCGCAGACCATCCCCAGCGCCGAGGTCGACTACGGCAACAGTGGCGGTCCGGAGGGGCTGATCAAACGTCAGGTGCTCACCGAACTGTCGGCGGCAGGGATCAGCGACCAGGACCTCAACACCGAGGGCCTGCAGATCACCACCACGATCGACCCGGCGGCGCAGCAGGCCGCGGTGAACGCGGTGGAGACGTACATGGAGGGCGAGCCGTCCGAGCTGCGCACCGCCGTCGTCTCCGTCGACCCGCACACCGGCGCCGTACGCGCCTACTACGGCGGCACCGACGGCACCGGCTACGACTTCGCGAACGCCGGCCTGCAGACCGGCTCGTCGTTCAAGGTGTTCGGTCTGGCCGCGGCCCTCGACCAGGGCATCCCGCTGTCGCAGATGTACGACAGTGGTCCACTCAACGTCCACGGCATCTCCATCGGCAACGTCGGCGGCGAATCCTGCGGCACCTGCACCATCGCCGAGGCGCTCAAGCGGTCGCTCAACACGAGCTTCTACCGGATGATGCTGCAGATGGACAACGGCCCGCAGGCCATCGCCGACTTGGCGCACGAGGCCGGAATCCCGAAGGACATCCCGGGTGTGGGCGCGTCGCTCACCGAGCCGGACGGCAACGGCCCCAACAACGGCATCGTGCTGGGCCAGTACCAGTCCCGTCCGCTCGACATGGCGTCCGCGTACGCGACGCTCGCCGCGTCCGGCGTCTACCACGAGCCGTACTTCGTGCAGAAGGTCGTCACCTCCGACGGCACCACTCTGCTCGACCGTGGCACCCCGACCGGGGACAAGCGCATCGACGCCGCCGTCGCCGACAACACGACGGCCGCGATGGTCCCGATCGCCGGGTACTCCAACGGCCACAACCTCGCCGGTGGTCGCCCGTCGGCGTCGAAGACCGGTACCGCGCAGCTCGGCGACACCGGAAAGAACAAGGACGCCTGGATGGTCGGCTACACCCCGTCGCTGTCGACCGCGGTGTGGGTGGGTACCGAGCAGGGCCTGCCGCTCGAGAACAGCTGGGGCGGCATGATCTACGGCTCCGGTCTGCCGTCGGACATCTGGAAGGGCACGATGGACGGCGCACTCAAGGGCACCGACGTCGAGAAGTTCCCGACCCCCGATCCGATCGCCGGCGTCGCGGGCGTACCCGCCTACACGGCGCCCGCACCGCCGAAGACGTCCGCACCGTCCACCTCGGCCCCGTCCACGACGACGACCCCGCCGCTGCAGATCACCACGAGCAACGTGGAGATCCTGCCGGGTGTGACGATCCCGATCCCGGGTATCGCGCCGGGTCGCACCACCGAGACGACGGAACCGGGCTACGGCGGCACCACCGACGAGTCGACGACGGAACCGGCGCTGCCCGAGGGCGGCCCGGCGGCACGCGGACAGCAGCAGCGGCCCGTCCCCGTCGGATAGCCGCATCCCGGTAGCCTCGCGGGGTGACCGGAAGCACGACAGGTGAGCCGGGGGGCGAATCGGCCACCCGAGACGGCGGCGAGTGGGTGTCCCCGGCACCCCTCGCCGCCGATCGTCGTTCGGCGGACTGGCGGGACGTGCCCGGCCGGACGGATCCGCTCACCGCGCAGTTGACGGCGACGATCGGCGGCCCCGTCGGCCGGCACGCCCTGATCGGCCGCACCCGGTTCTTCACCCCGATGCGGGTGATCCTGCTGCTGACACTCGTGTTCCTGAGTTTCGGCTGGTTCGCCAAGGCCGCGTGCATCCAGCAGGCCCCCGTCGGCACGGACGGGGCGCTCGGCCTGGACTGGAGCGGCAACCGTCAGTACGTCGCGATGTGCTACTCGGACACCGTCCCGCTGTACGGTGCCGAACACCTCGACGAGGGCGCGTTCCCGTACAAGAAATGGTGGGAGGAACCACTTCCCGACGGTTCCGTGCAGCGCCGCTACATGGAGTATCCGGTGCTGTCCGGGCTGTACCAGTACGGCTCGATGATCGTGGCGAAGGCGTGGCACGCCACCCCGTGGCTGCCCGGTGGTCTGCAGGTCGCGATCTACTTCGACGTGGTCGCGTTCGGGCTGGCACTGGCGTGGCTGATCACGGTGTGGGCCAGTGCGCTGCTGGCCGGCCGACGGGTGTGGGACGCGGCCCTGATCGCGTGCTCGCCGCTGGTGATCGTGCACGCGTTCACGAACTTCGACCCGCTGGCGACCGCGTTCGCGGCCGGCGGCCTGCTCGCATGGTCCCGGAAACGGCCCGTGCTCGCCGGCATCCTGCTCGGCCTCGGCGGGGCCGCGAAACTGTATCCGCTGCTGCTGCTCGGACCGCTGCTGGTGCTGTGTCTGCGGGCCGGCCGGATGCGGGCGTGGTCGCAGACCGCGCTGGCCGCCGCCGGCGCCTGGCTGGCAGTGAATCTGCCCATCGCGCTGCTGTTCCCACGCGGCTGGGCCGAATTCTTCCGACTCAACTCCGACCGCGGCGCCGACCCCGACTCGATCTACAACGTGCTCTCCTCGTTCACCGGGTGGACCGGGTTCGACGGACCCCTCGCCCCCGGTGAGGCGCCGAGCATGCTCAACGTGGTGTCGCTGCTCGCGTTCGTCGCGGTGTGCGCCGGCATCGGCTACGTGGCGCTGACCGCACCCCGACGGCCGCGGGTGGCGCAACTGTGTTTCCTGCTCGTCGCCGGGTTCCTGCTCACCAACAAGGTGTGGAGCCCGCAGTACTCGCTGTGGCTGGTGCCGCTCGCCGTGCTCGCGCTCCCCCACCGCCGGATCCTGCTGGCATGGATGACGGTCGACGCCCTCGTCTGGGTGCCGCGGATGATGTACTACCTCGGCGTCACCAACAAGGGACTACCCGAACAGTGGTTCACCGCCACCGTCGCGGTCCGCGACCTCGCCGTCATCGCACTGTGCGTGCTGGTGCTGCGGCAGATCTATCGGCCCACCGAGGACCTCGTCCGATTCGGGTTCATCGACGACCCCGCCGGCGGCGTCCTCGACCAGGCCGACGACGCCCCCCCGCGCCGGCTGCCGCGATGGCTGCGGCCGCGGGAGGCCGTCGGATCCGGGTAGCTGCTGTTACATCACCACGCCCCGGGTGGCGGGCCGCTTTCACGAGCCTTTCGGTGGATCATCGGTGCCAGTAGGCGTGCATCGGTTCGTTCCCGAGTGCACGCGTCCCATCCGTGATGACGAGCGAGTCGGAACTCAGGGTGTAGCGGACACTTCCGTTGGTGGCGACGAATCCCGACCCGGTCGGCACGGGGTCGTCGAGTTCGATCGACGAACCGTCGGACACGCGTACGCCTTTGTAGTAGTAGCGGCCGACGCCCGTTCGGCACACCACAACCCGAGACTCGGCGGTGCGCGCAATCACGACGGCTGGGTTGGTCGAATTGCATCGTGGTCCGGTGCCTCTGAGGAAGCCTTGATCGTCGGTGCCCGGGATGCGCGACGGCAAGGGGACGGCTGACGTCGCGGCCGAGTGCGTCGTAGGGGTGGAACGGCTCGTCGGTCCGGCCGATGTGTTCGGTGCCGAGTATCCGTAATCGGCGTAGGCGCGGGGCAGATCCGTCGAGGTGTCGTTGATCGATCGCACGAGGAATACGAAGCAGACCGCGGCGACGACTGCGGCGGTGAGCCAGATGTATCCGAGGATCAACCCGGCCAATGCGAGACCGTTGCCGTCCTCCCCGCTGCGCCGAATCTGACGGCGCGCGATATGCCCGAACGGGATCGCGAGTACGCCGCCGAGAATCCCGAAGACCAGGGCGAGAACGGCGAGGGTGTTGGTCGGGCGCGGCGGGTACGGGGGGACGGCGTACGAGTACTCCGGGCGCGCAGGATGTGGGTTGGGCACCACTCGGTCCTTCTCATCGGGTTCGAACAAGGGCAACAGAGCAGACTACGTTTCCTGTTTCGATCCCGGTGTGAAACGCGCGGACGACATCACGTCGTGTCGGGGTGTTCTGCAGATCGGCTCCTCACACCCGAAGTGCCGTGAACGGTGCGACCGGAATGTTGCGCACCACGAACCAGGCCACCGTGACGGCCAGGGCGGTGACCGGGATCCATTTGCCGCGAGGCAGTCGGGCGGGTCGGCCTCGCGCCCGCCCCCACGTCCACACGGTGTAGCCCGTGACGGCGAGGACGACGGCGATCGCCCCGACCGCGTTGAACCGCAGCGCCGCCGAAATGTCGAGGTGCAGGAGCGAATACAGCATGCGGGTGCCGCCGCAGCCGGGGCAGTCGATCCCGAACAGGGTCTTCGTCGGACAGGCCGGGATCACCCCGCCCGGGGTCGTCGGATCGGCCCACACGACGAACCCGCACACCGCGACCGCTGCTGCCGCGACGGCCGCGGGTGCGGTGAGACGCCGGGCACGGAACACGTCGTCGAGCGTAGCCGGGCACAGCACTGCTGCACGATCAATTTCGCAGGTCACAGGCCACTCGTGTACCCTGCAAAGGTTGCTGACGCAACGACCCTCCTGCCACGGACAGTCCGTGGCCGATTCACAGTCCATAGGAGGTGATGAGGTCTTATGCGTCATTACGAACTGATGGTCATCCTGGACCCCAGCCTGGACGAGCGCACTGTCGCTCCGTCGCTGGATACGTTCCTCAATGTCGTCCGTAAGGACGGCGGCAGTGTCGACAAGGTCGACGTCTGGGGCAAGCGTCGTCTCGCGTTCGAGATCGCCAAGAACGCCGAAGGCATCTACGCGGTCATCGATCTCACCGCGGAGCCGGCCACCGTCAAAGAGCTCGACCGTCAGCTGGGTCTGAACGAGTCGGTGCTGCGTACGAAGGTCCTGCGCCACGGCAAGTGATTCCCGTGTGATCCTGACCCGGGAATTCGTCGGCACCGATGTCGGTACCGGCACCTAGGCTCTGGAACAACAGGAACTCCCCACACTGCAGGAGGAACCACATGGCAGGCGACACCGTCATCACCGTCATCGGAAACCTGACGGCTGACCCCGAGCTTCGTTTCACCCCCGCGGGTGCTGCGGTCGCGAACTTCACCGTCGCGTCCACGCCCCGAGTCTTCGACCGTCAGTCCAACGAATGGAAAGACGGCGAGGCACTGTTCTTGCGCTGCAACATCTGGCGTGAGGCAGCGGAGAACGTGGCGGAAAGCTTGACCCGCGGCTCGCGAGTGATCGTGAGCGGCCGGCTCAAGCAGCGCTCGTACGAAACCCGTGAGGGCGAGAAGCGCACTGTCGTCGAGCTCGAGGTCGATGAGATCGGCCCTTCGCTCCGTTACGCCACGGCCAAGGTCAACAAGGCCAACCGTGGTGGTGGCGGGGGCGGCTTCGGTGGCTCCTCCGGCGGATCCGGCGGCGGACGTCCGGCGTCCAACAACAATTTCAGTCAGGGCGGAGAGGATCCGTGGGGTAGCGCGCCGCAGGCGGGCTCCTTCGGAGGCTCTCAGCCCGTGGACGACGAACCGCCGTTCTGATCCGTACCTCGATCGGAACATCCAGAAAACGGAGATAGACATGCCGAAGCCGCCGCTGCGCGACAAGGTTATGAAGAAGAAGGTCTGCACGTTCTGCAAGGAAAAGAACACGCAGATCGACTACAAGGACACGACGCTGCTGCGTAAGTACGTCAGTGACCGGGGCAAGATCCGCGCCCGCCGTGTCACCGGCAACTGCGTCCAGCACCAGCGGGACATCGCCGTTGCCGTGAAGAACTCGCGTGAGGTGGCCCTGCTGCCTTACGTCTCGACGGCTCGCTGAGGAAAGGGAGGGACGACATGAAGCTGATCCTCACCGCTGACGTGAACAACCTCGGTGCGCCCGGCGACACCGTTGAGGTCAAGGACGGTTACGGCCGTAACTACCTGCTCCCCCGTGGCCTGGCCATCGTCGCCACCCGTGGCGCCGAGAAGCAGGTCGAGGGCATCCGTCGTGCCCAGGAGGCCCGCGCGGTCCGTGGTCTCGACCACGCCAAGGAGCTCAAGGCTGCCATCGAGGGTCTCGAGGGTGTGTCGCTGTCGGTGAAGACCTCCGACGCCGGCAAGCTGTTCGGTTCCGTCACCGCTGCCGATGTTGCGGGCGCCCTCAAGGCTGCCGGTGGCCCGGTTGTCGACAAGCGCAACCTGGAGCTGCCGAAGTCGCACATCAAGGCGACCGGCAAGCACCTCATCGTGGTCAACCTGCACCCCGAGGTTGCCGCCAAGTTCAACCTGAACGTCGTCGCCGCCTAGTCGTCGCGTTCGCTCGGAAGGCCCCGTGGACATCGTTCGCGGGGCCTTCCGCATGCCTGGGGAAGAGCTGTGGATGAATTCGCCACGTCAGGACAGTTTTGTTACCCAGGCCATATCGATGTTCAGACTTTGTTCGCCGCACACTCGCGCACTGTCAACTCGTGCGACACGCCGAACAGAATTTCATCCACAGGGTTGTGTGCGAAAAAACCCGTATTGACCTGCTCTTTGTTGAGTGTGATGTTCGTCTGTCCCCAGTTCATCCACAGCTTGTCCCCAGTTGTCCGCGGACGATTAACACTCAGGGCCGCCGCGTCCCCATTTCATCCCCAAGTTTATCCACAGGGGTGGTTGCGGGGGCCTGTCCGGGCACTTACCGTCGTTGCGGGCGTGTCGCTCGAGCTGCCCCGGACGGCGGCACGGATTGTCGGGGCATGCGGGTACAAACAGAGTGGACACGGCGGCGGTACGGGCTACCGCGCAGGCCGTCGGAGAGCTCGTTGCGGGAAAGGCGTTCGCGTGGCTGTTGTGGATGATCGGGGCCGTTCCGAGTACCCGGAGCCGCCCGAGGAGCCGACCGAGGAGTTCGGCCGGCAACCCCCGCACGACATGGTCGCCGAGCAGTCGGTACTCGGCGGCATGCTGTTGAGCAAGGACGCGATCGCCGACGTGCTCGAGGTGCTGCGGCCGGGCGACTTCTACCGTCCCGCCCACCAGTCCGTGTACGACGCGATCCTCGACCTGTACGGCCGTGGTGAGCCCGCCGACCCGGTCACGGTGTCCGCGGAACTCGAACGCCGCGGCGACCTGCGTCGCATCGGTGGCGCCCCGTACCTGGTGACGCTCACCCAGACGGTGCCGACGGCCGCGAATGCCGCCTTCTACGCGGAGATCGTCGCCGAGAAGTCCGTGCTGCGCCGCCTCGTGGACGCCGGTACCCGCATCGTCCAGTTCGGCTACGCCGGCGCCGACGGGCAGGACGTCGCCGAGGTCGTGGACCGCGCGCAGGCGGAGATCTTCGAGGTCACCGAACGCCGCACCACCGAGGACTTCATGCCCCTCGAAGAACTGCTGCAGCCCACGATGGACGAAATCGACTCCATCGCCAGCCGCGGCGGAATCTCCCTCGGCGTGCCCACCGGATTCAGCGAACTCGACGAGATCACCAACGGGCTTCACCCAGGTCAGATGATTATCGTGGCGGCCCGGCCGGGCGTCGGCAAGGCGCTGTCGCTGGATACACCTCTCCCGACGCCCGACGGCTGGACCACGATGGGCGAGGTCACGGTCGGCGACCGACTCGTCGGTGCGGACGGCACGCCGACCACGGTCGTCGCCGCCACCGAGGTGATGACGGGGCGCCCCTGCTACGAAGTCGAGTTTTCCGACGGCACCGTCATCGTTGCGGACGAACAGCATCAGTGGCTGACCGAGACACGGGCGTCGCGCCGCTCCGCACAGCAGGCCGCCACGGGCTACAACCGCTACAAGAACCAGCGGATGTTCGCCGAGGTCCGCACCACGGCGGACATCGCGTCGACCCTGCGGTGCGAGACGGCGGATCGGCGGATCAACCATTCGGTGACGAATACGCAGCCGTTGCAGTTGCCGGCGCAGGAATTCCTCGTTCCGCCCTACACTCTCGGCGCCTGGTTGGGCGACGGAACGTCGCAGGCCGCCACGTTCACGACCGCGGACCCCGAGACGATCATGCTGATCGAGGCCGAGGGGATCGTGGCCGAGCCTACGGCCACGTACTTGCGCTACCAGTTGAAGCTTCCTGAGGCTCCGGAGGTCGAACCCCGCGACTGTGCGGTCTGCGGCAAGGAGTTCGTTCCGTATACGAGCGAGGTCCGTACGTGCGGCCGTTCGTGCGGCGGAAAGGCGTGGTTCCTCTCCGATCCGGTACCGGTACCGGTACCGACGTGCCCGATCTGCGGTGGGCCGTCGATCGGGAGACACATGTGCCGCACGTGCTGGACCACGATCGGCAGCGTTGACTCGAGGCTGCGCACGATCGGCGTCCTGGGGAACAAGCACATTCCGGTGCAGTACCTACGGGCGTCGGAAGCGCAGCGGCGGGCACTGCTCGCCGGTTTGCTCGATACCGACGGCACTGTCACCCATGGTGGCTCGGTGCAGTTCACCGGCACGAACAAGCGTCTCGTCGACGACGTATCCGAGCTCGTCGTCGGTCTCGGGTACCGGGTGCAGATGAGCGCGAAGAAGGTTGAGGGTCGCACGGAAGCCTCGTCCATCGCATACACCCTCACGTTCGGGGCGGATGACGACGTGTTCGGATTGACGCGAAAAGCACTGCTGCACAAGGAGCGTCGCGCGGCTAGTGGCACAGCCCGGATCGGTTCGCGGTACATCGTCGACGTTCGGAAGATCGACAGCGTTCCGGTTCGTTGCGTCCAGGTCGACAACGACGACCACATGTACCTCGCCGGCCGTTCGATGGTTCCGACGCACAACTCCACGATCGCTATGGATTTCATGCGTTCGTGCTCCATCAAGCACGGTCTGGCGAGCGTTATCTTCTCGCTGGAAATGAGCAAGACGGAAATCGTCATGCGCATTCTGTCGGCGGAAGCGAAGATCAAACTCGCCGACATGCGGTCGGGTCGGATGACCGACGACGACTGGACGCGCCTGGCGCGGCGGATGAGTGAGATCAGCGAGGCGCCGCTGTTCATCGACGACTCCCCCAACCTGACGATGATGGAGATCAGGGCGAAGGCCCGCCGGCTCAAGCAGAAGCACGACATCAAGCTCGTCGTCATCGACTACATGCAGTTGATGACGTCCGGCAAGAAGGTCGAATCCCGGCAGCAGGAAGTCTCCGAGTTCTCCCGCAACATCAAGCTGCTCGCGAAGGAACTCGAGGTGCCGGTGGTGGCGATCTCGCAGCTCAACCGTGGTCCCGAACAGCGCACCGACAAGCGCCCCCAGGTGTCCGATCTTCGTGAATCGGGCTCGCTCGAGCAGGATGCCGACATGGTCATGCTGCTGCACCGGCCCGACGCGATCGAACGCGACGACCCGCGCGGCGGCGAAGCCGACATCATCCTCGGCAAGCACCGTGGCGGCCCCACCGCCAACATCACCGTCGCGCACCAGCTGCACTACTCGCGGTTCGTGGACATGGCGCGGGGGTAGGTCGCCGTACTGCCGCTGACAACCCCCACTGCGGGAGGTTGCTGCGACCGTCTCTCGGTGTTCGGTGCAGCAACCGCCCGCGGCGTCTATCCGCTGTCGCTGTCGTTCCGTGCGGGCCCGACCCGCTCGCGCAGCCACGCCTCGACATCGACGCGGGCCGTCCTCGCCAGTGCTGTGGGGTGGGTCGTGAACCCGTGCGGCGCTTCGGGATAGATGCGGAGTTCGATGTCGTTGCCGGCGGCAGTCAGACGTCCCGCCATGGCGAGATTGTCCTCCAGCAGGATGTCGTCGGCTCCCACGACCAGCAGTGTCGGCGGCAGGCCGTGCAGGTCCCCGTAGACGGGTGAGATGTCGGCGGCGGTGCGGTCGTCGACGTGGCCGGCGTAGGCCTGGATGAAGTATTCGTCGGCGATCCGGTGTCCGGCCGGTGTCTGCGCGCTGATGTCGTAGGTGCCGAATTGTAGTGCAGCACCGTGGAATCGGCCCGCCACTCCCCTGTCCCGCAAGCGGAGCAGCGTTGTCACCGCGAGCGTGGCTCCCGCCGACCGTCCCCCGATCGTCAGCCGCGACGACCCGAATCGTTCGGCGGCATGTTCGACGAGCCACAGTGCCACCGCCTCGCAGTCGTCGGGTGCGGCCGGCCACGGATGCTCGGGTGCCAGCCGGTAGTCGACGCCGACGACGGCCAGGTGCAGCGCGTCGGCGAGCGCACGGTTGCGTATGTCGTCCCGGGCCGCGGACCCCAGGTAGAAGCCGCCGCCGTGGAAGTCGAGGTACACGCCCCGCACCGGGCCGTCGGTGGGCAGGAAGATCCGCACCGGCACACGGGTTTCCGCGAGTTCGACGGTCTCCTCGACGGTCGGCGGCTCGGCGGGTGTGGGAGCAGGTGTTGCAGCCCGTGCTTCCACCAGGTCCTCGAAGGTGCCGGGGCCACGGCCGGCCGCCCGCGCCCGGTAGAACTCCTGCGCCTCCGTGATCTGCTCGGAGGGCACATCGACCATGAGGCTTTCCAGCGTGAACCGCACGTGTCCTCCTCGCAGTCGGATGTCGACACGAGGGTAGCGGTGTGCGGAGTCCGGGGCCGGTGTGTCTCTACAGTGGCGGGGTGTGACACACCCTCGATTTCGGTAATCCTCTGCCGCCCGGCTGGAGCGATCCGGTCGATCAAGATCGCTACTGGCGGGCGTTCGTGGACCGGTTCGGGTTCCGTCCGGGCGTGGATGCGTCGTCGTGGCCGGTGATCGCGGAACCGACGCTGTCGCTGACGTTCGATCTGAGCACTCCGTCCGTGACAGAGGGGACGTTCGGCCATCCGTGGGAACAGACGCTCTGCGTGTTCGGTGAGCGACTGGTGAATTCGCTCGGACGCACGCTCGCGACGTGGCTGCCGATCGTGCGGGTCGACGGGCATCCATCCACCGGTAGTGTGGCCGAATGACTCTCGCCCGACTCGCCTGGATCGTCCTGGCCACGTTGACCGCTGCGTTCGGTTGGTTCGTGGCGGGGGAGCCGATGCTGCAGGTCACGTCGTGTGAGGTCGAATTTCTTCCGGGGCTCTACCCGTCCGAGTTGTGTCAGCAACCGATCGGTGACTACTTCGGTCCGGCGACCGTGGGCATGCTCGCGGTTCCGGTGTTGCTCTGCGTCTTTCCGGTGGTGGCACCGTTCGGTTGGGTCGCGGGCGCGGCCGCCGGGTTGTTGCTGCTCGGATCGCTGCGAGGCTTCGTCACCTCCGACTATGCGGCGAGTGTCTACGGCTTCTACCTTCCGATCGCATTGGTGGCCGTCGTATTCGCCTTCGGCCACGAGTTCCTGAGTAGCCGTCGACTGCCCCGGAAACGAGTGCAGCCATGACTGATCCGCGTGCGGACACCGACCGCAGCGCCGGTGACGACTGAGCTTTCGGCCTCGGGGTGCCGGTCGGTCTGTTGCTCGGCGCGGGTCTCGGTGTGCTCGCCGTGGTGACGATTCCGGTGGCCTTGCAGGACATGCTGCATGTGCCGGAGATGTCGCCGGTTCCGTCCGGTCTGCGTCGCCCCGATGGGCAGGGTCCGACTGCGATGTACTGGGTGACGTGGATCGTCCCGTTCGTTGCCGGTGTCGTGTTGGCCGGGGCACTGTGGGTGTTGCGGCCGTTGCGGCCGTTGGTGATTGCGCTGCTGATCGCATTCCTGGGCGTCGGAGGACTCTTCGCCGCCGTGTTCGGATCGCTCGATATAGGTGGCTTCGCACCGAGCTGACACCGCTTCTCCGGGTTACCCTGCCCGGTCGTCGCGAGCATCAGCCGGTGCAACGAGTCGATGACCGAGTCCGGTGCCCTCCTCGTCATCTGATATCGCTGGGATGTAACGCTGCCCGCCGGGTTTCCGACGTTCTCCCTGACGTGATGCACGGGGTGGGGGTCGCACCGGGCGTCGACCGTGAGTCGGGTTTGGGGAGTGCACATGACTGTTCGCGGATTCTCGACACGGCACCGCCTCGCGGTGCGGGTGACGACACCGATCGCGCTGGGCGTGGCCCTGCTGGTGGTGTTGGCGTGGGCTCTGTGGTCCACTCCGACCCGCACCGTCGACACCGAGTTGACGGCGTCCACCAAGGACTGCCACGACATGGTGACCCTGTCGATCGCCGGGCGTGGGGACACGCCACGGCCGGGCACCACGAAGATGCTCGTCGATGCGAACGGCAACGAACTGCCGGCGGCATCGGCGGACGACTACGTCAGTTCGTGGATCGACGAGGCGTCCAATGCGCCACTCGGCGCCGTCGAGCCGGGCTCGTACGCGGCGATGTACATCGCGTACCCGGCCGATATGGCGAGCTACGAGAACGCCGTCACGACCGGTGTCACGAACGCCGAGTCCGTGATGAAGGCGATCCGAATCTCCTGTCCGGACACCAAGTTCGCGATCGTCGGCTACAGCGAGGGCGCGGACGTGGCCCGTCGGGTCGCGATGAACGTCGGCCATCAGACGGCCGGCGCGGACGGCGTATACGGGCTCGTGGATCCGGCGAACGTCGTCGGTGTCGTCATCCTCGCCGATGCCGGCCGCGCGTCCGGTCAGGGCCCGTTCCCCGGTGCGAAGAACCCGTTCACGAACCCGGACGGATTCGACACCAAGTACCAGGACGGGGCGACCCCGGCACCCGGCCAGGGCGCACTCCCGGACACCGGCGGCGACGACTTCGGCGCCCTCGACGGCAGGATCGCGTCGTTCTGCTCGGATGGGGACCTCACCTGCTCTGCGCCGCAGAATATTTCACTGCTCCAGTTGGTGGTGAACGTGGGCCGGCAACTGAACGTCGACGCGCTCGAACGCGAACAGTTGACGCCGGCCACCGGCATGGACGTCGCGACCGTGCTGTCGCGGATCGCGCTCGACGCGTTCGCCGACATCGAATCGCAGCCGGACTGGATGCGCAGCGACGAGACGTTCCTCGAGGTGCTACTGAAGGTGTCGGACCCGTCGTACACGCGGCCCACCGCCACCGATACTGCTGCCGCCGACGTCTTGACAACGACTCCTGCTGCGGGAGGCAAGGATTCGATCGACGCGGACACGATGTCGCCACTCGCCTATCTGCCGCAGAAGCTGTTCAAGGAGATCGTCGGGCTGATCGTCACCAACCAGAACACCGTCCCGGTGATCATGAGCGACCCCTACCAGTTGACGTTGGCGCCGGGCGTCGGACACCACTTCGACTACTGGCGGGATGCCGCCGACGGCCGTCCGCTGACGTCGGCGGCGTATGCGGCGGCGTGGTTGACGCACCTCGCGCAGCAGGTGCAGGACGGGAAACGGGTGGACGCGTCGGTGAGGCCAGGTGCGACGGAACTGTCGGTGGCCCTCACTGAGGTCGAGCCGCCGAGCGGCACCCCGGGTACCACGCCGGACGCCGCCCCGGACACCGAGTCCCGGGAGTCGAGTGCGGACGCACCGCAGACACACGGGCAGGAGGCCGGGATGCCGTCGGCGACCGAGTCCAGGGAGTCGGCCCGGTCGGCGACAGCGACAGTCCCGGACGCGGTCGTCGGCACCACGGCCCCGCCGACCGCGGTCGAGACCACGGCCCCGTCCACGACGGTCACCACTACGCCGCCACAGAAGAGTCCGGTCGCGGGATCCGAGTCGACCGCGGAGGCCACGCCGACACCGGCGGGCTGAGAGGAATCCCCCGGGGGGAATCGGGCGGTGGTGCCGGAAGGGGTCCGGCGCCACCGCCCGACCACGGTCCACCAGGTCGGGGGTCCGGGGGACCGTGGGTCGATCGGACGAGCCGATCGACATGATGAACGCTAGTTCGACAGTGGGGCGGGGTGTAGGGGGATTTGCCCCGTGACCCCGGTGCGGTGGCGTGGGGATCACGCTCGGTGTCGGGGATTCGTACCGTTCGTCCGGCCCGACGGCGGTTCGGGCGCTATGTTCGTGATGCCGACGGACGAGGGGATGCCCATGAAAACCGACATCAGCTGCGGACCTGCCTTCGCGATCGCGGAAATCCATGTCCCGCCGGGTGGATCGGTCCGCGTCGAGGCCGGGGCGATGGCGATGATGCGCGGCGACGTCACGATCACCACCTCGACGAAGGGCGGCTTCATGAAGGGGCTACGCCGGTCCCTCGGCGGATCCAGCTTCTTCGTCAACGACTTCAGCAGTGAGAACGGCGGAATTGTCGGTGTCGCCGGCGCCCTGCCCGGCGACCTCGTCGAAACGGCGGTGACCGGGGAGGCGGCGCTGCTCGTCCAGTCCGGGTGCTGGATCGCATCCGACCCGACCATCGAGGTCGAATCCAAGTGGGGTGGCGCGAAGGGCTTCTTCAGCGGTGCCGGTCTGGTCCTGTTGCGGTGCAGCGGGCACGGCCAGATCCTGCTGTCCAGTTACGGGGCGATCCGGCCGTTGACCCTGTCGACCGGGGAGACGATGATCCTGGATTCGGGGCACGTCGTCGCCTTCGAGGACACCGTCGAGTACCGCATCCGCAAGGCCGGCGGCTGGAAGTCCCTGTTCCTCGGCGGGGAGGGCGTCGTCACCGAGTTCACCGGGCCGGGCCGGGTGTGGATGCAGACTCGCAGCACCACCGATTTCGTGGCCTGGCTACGGCAGCAGATCCCGTCGTCGAGCAGCGTCTCCAGCAGTAGCAGCAGCGACTGAGAACGTGAGGGTGCCGTCGTCGACGGGCGTGTCCCGCAGCACGGCGATGTCCTTGTAGTAGTCCATCTGCAGATTCCAGGGATCCACGGTGCCCGCCCGCGGCCACAGATCCAGCGACCGCTGGACGTAGCCGGCGGCGAAGTCGAGCAGCGGGCGGGTCGGCATGTCGGGGCGGGGGTTCTCGGCGACCGCGACGGCGGCGCCGAGTCGGTCCATCGTGGTGAGCACCCGGCACAGGTATTCGGCGACCAGATCGACCTTGAGGGTCCACGGGGCGTTCGTGTAGCCCACCGCGAACGAGAAGTTCGGGACGTCCGAGAGCATCGTGCCCTTGAATGCGAGTCGCGTCGTGATGTCGACGGGTGCACCGTCGAGGGACAGGTGGACGCCGCCGAGGGCGAGTAGGTCGAGTCCCGTTGCGGTGATGACGATGTCGGCGTCGAGGTGCCGGCCGGACGTGAGGGCGATCCCGGTCTCGGTGAACGTGTCGATGGTGTCGGTGACGACCGACGCCGTGCCGTGACGGATCGCCGCGAACAGGTCACCGCCGGGGACGACGCACAACCGCTGATCCCACGGCTCGTACCGCGGATTGAAATGGGTGTCGACGTCGAAACCCGCGGGCAGTCGACGTTTGTTCAGCCACCGGATCACGGCCCGCGCCTGCCGCGGGAACCGTTGGCACAGTTTGTACACCCACACGTTCTGGGCGATGTTCTTCTTGCGGGTGAGCCGGTAGCCGCGCTCGTCCCCGAGGACCCGTCGGAACACCCGGTACAGCGCGTCTTCCGCGGGCAGCGGAATGACGTACGACGGTGACCGCTGCAGCATCGTGACGTGTGCGGTGGCGTCGGCCATCGCCGGGATCAGGGTGACGGCGGTGGCCCCGGACCCGATGACGACGACACGTTTGCCCGCGTAGTCGAGGTCCTCCGGCCACTGCTGCGGGTGCACGAGTCGTCCGGTGAACCGTCCGGTTCCGGGCAGTTCCGGTGTGTATCCGCGGTCGTAGTTGTAGTAGCCGGTGGCGCAGAACAGCCAGTTCGCCGTGACCGTGGCGGTCCCGTCGTCGGTCTGCGCGGTGACGGTCCAGCGGGCGTTCCGAGACGACCAGTCGGAGTGAATCACCTTGTGGTCGTAGCGGATGTGTTCGTCGAGACCGTACTCGCGGGACGTCTCCCGGATGTAGGCGAGGATGTCCGCGGCCGGCGCCAGAGCCTTGTTCCCTCGCCACGGTTTGAAGTCGTACCCGTACGTCTGCACATCGGAGTCGGAACGAATCCCGGGATAGCGGAACAGATCCCACGTTCCACCGGACGCGGAACGCGACTCGAGGATCAGGATCGTGCGTTCGGGATGCTCGCGACGCAACCGGGCCGCGACCCCGATCCCGGACAGGCCCGCCCCGATGACGAGCACGTCGACGTGCCGTGGTGCATCCGTGTCGGACTCGGTCATCGGGACCTCCGTGTCGTGCCGGGGAATCACGCTCTCACTGCACGGTAGCCCGGTTTCCCGGTTCCCGGAATCACTCGGCCCTCGGATACGGTCGGACGGTGATCGAGGTTTCCGCACCGCTCGTCGGCGAGATGCTCGGGCGGTGGAACCTGCGGGTGACCGGCCCGCCGATGCGCGGGAACGTCGCGCTGGTGCTGCCGGTACGGCGGCGGGACGGTCGCGACGCGGTCCTCAAACTGCAGGACGTCGACGACGAGACCGCCGGTGAACCCGACGCGCTGCGGGAGTGGGACGGTGACGGCGCGGCCCGGTTGTACGCCCACGACCCCGATACCGGTTCGATGCTCCTCGAACGACTCGATGCGTCGCGGCCGCTGTCGGGTGTCGCGGACACCCGCGTCGCCGTCCGGGTCCTCGCGGAACTGCTCGGATGCCTGTCCACACGCCCCGCTCCGGACGGGATGCGCCGACTCGGCGACGTGGCCACGGGGATGCTCGACGCCGCCCCCGCCGTGGTCGCGGCGATGACCGACCCGGCGGATGCCCGGGTCCTCGCGGACTGCGCGGCAGCCCTACGCGAGGTCGTGTCGGATCCGGGGGATCGGTTGCTGCACTGGGACTTGCACTTCGACAACGTGCTGGCCTCCGATCGGGAACCGTGGCTCGCGATCGACCCGAAACCGCTCGCCGGGGATCCCGGTTTCGAACTGCTGCCCGCCCTGGTCAACCGTTTCGACGCGGACGAGGTCCGGTGGCGGTTCGACCTGATGACCGAGACACTCGGCCTCGACCGGGACCGGGCCCGCGCCTGGACCCTGGCCCGGATCCTGCAGAACGGGCTGTGGGCCGTCGAGGACGGCGCCCGGCACCTGCCGGCCGAGCAGGCCGCGATCGCCCGGATGCTGATGCCGTAGACGGGCAGTGCCCCGCACCGGACGGTGCGGGGCACTGCCCGGGTCGAGATGCTCAGCCGAGCTTGGCGATCAGGTCGGCGCGCTGACGGGCGCCCAGACCGGACACCCGGCGGGTCTCGGCGATGCCGACGGACTCGGCGATGTCGCGGGCCTTGATCTTGCCGACCTTCGGCAGCGATTCGAGCAGGTAGAGCACCTTCGTCTTACCGACCAACTCGTCGGTCTCCGCTTTGTCGAGAACCTCGACCAGCGTGAGCTTGCCGGACTTGAGCCCCTCCCGGATCTCGGCGCGCGCCTTGCGGGACGCGGCCGCCTTCTCGAGGGCGGCAGCGCGCTGTTCGGGGGTCAAGGTGGGCAGTGCCATGGTGTGCCTCTCTGTCGCGGTGCGTGGACGAACCTACGCGGGGTGAACCACAGGCTAGAACGCGAACTGTTTCCGCGCGCGTCAACTTCTCCCCGCGTGTCGGGCTGTTGCGGTTATCGCCCCGTCCACGTCGGCGCCCGCTTGGCGAGGAACGCGCTCATGCCTTCCTGGGCGTCGCACGTGACGGCGTTGGTCGCCATGGTCTCCGACATCAGCTCGTACGCCTCGTCCTGCGGCAGGTCGATCTGCCGGTAGAACGCCTGTTTGCCGATCGCGAGGGTCAGCGGACTCGATTCGGCGATCCGCGTCGCCAATGCTCGTGTACGAGCGTCCAGTTCGTCGGGGGAGACGACGATGTTGACCAGCCCCCAGTCGGCCGCGGTGGCCGCGTCGATCGTCTCCCCGGTGAGCAGCAGTTGCATCGCCCGCTTGCGGCCCACCGCGCGGCTGAGGGCGACCATCGGGGTGGAACAGAACAGCCCGATCCGCACGCCGGGCGTCCCGAACACCGCGGTCGACGCCGCCACCACCAGATCGCACGACGCCACCAGTTGGCATCCGGCCGCGACGGCCGGTCCCTGCACGGCGGCGATCACCGGCTGCGGAATCGCCTGGACGGCGTCCATCATTTCGGTACACACCTCGAACACCGTCCGTTCGTCGTCGAGGGTGCGGTCGACCATCTCGGACAGGTCGTGGCCGGCGGAGAACACCGGTCCGGTCCCCGTGACGATCACGACCCGGATGTCCGGATCGTCGGCAATCGTGCGCAGTGTCGCCGTCACCTCCCGCATCGTGCTGGTGGAAAGCGGGTTTCGCTGCCGCGGTCGGTCCAGGACGAGTGTGGCGATTCCGGAGCCGCGGTCGATATCGGCCCGGACTGCTCTGTCCGTCGTGTCGGTCATGGCGCACCTTTCCCGTGATCGTCGGAACGTCTCGATGCTAGGTCGAGATCCCGCCGTCGTCCTGCTGTCCTGGCAGGATCGGGGACGTGAGTATCGCGAATCTGACCCGTGCCGAGACCGCCGCCCGTTCCGCCGAGGTCACCGTCCGCTCGTACCGGGTGGAACTGGACGTCACCGGTGCGCCGAATCCGACGGAAGCCGGCTTCCTCACCACCACGACCGTCGAGTTCGACGCGTCGGCCGCCGAGACGTGGCTCGACTTCATCGGCCTCGAGATCCGGTCCGTCATCGTCAACGGCCAGTTCGTGGACGTCGACCACGACGGTGCCCGCATCCGGTTGCGCGGGCTGCGCAGCACCAACACGGTCGTGGTCAGCGCGGTCGGCGAGTACAGCCGTTCCGGGGAGGGCCTGCACCGGTTCGTCGACCCGGTAGACGAGCAGACCTATCTGTACACGCAGTACGAGCCGTCGGACGCGCGTCGGGTCTTCGCGTGCTTCGAGCAGCCGGACATGAAGGCGCCGTTCACGTTCGTGGTCACCGCCCCGAGCGGCTGGGAGGTGACGTCGAACCGTCCGGTGGCCGTCGTCGAGGACGACGGGGACCGCCAGTTCGTGGAGTTCTCGCCGACGCTGCCGATCTCCACGTACATCACCGCGATCGTCGCGGGGCCATACCATCGCATCGAATCCGTGTGGCGTCGAGGCGATCTGAAGGTTCCGCTCGGGGTGATGTGTCGGGCGTCGCTGGCCGGGCACCTGGACGCGGACACGATCGTCGAGGTCACGAAGCAGGGCCTCGACTTCTTCGCCGAACACTTCGACTACCCGTACCCGTGGGGCAAGTACGACCAGGTGTTCGTGCCCGAATACAACCTGGGCGCCATGGAGAACCCCGGCTGTGTGACGTTCACCGAGGCGTACGTCTTCCGTGGCGCCGCGACCGCCGCGCAGTACGAGGCGCGCGCCAACACGATCCTGCACGAGATGGCGCACATGTGGTTCGGCGATCTCGTGACGATGGTGTGGTGGGACGACCTGTGGCTCAAGGAATCGTTCGCCGACTACATGGGTGCCCTCGCGAGCGCCGAGGCCACCGAGTGGACCGACGCGTGGGTGGCGTTCGCGAATCGCCGTAAGGCGTGGGCGTATTCGCAGGACCAGCTGCCGACGACGCACCCGATCGTCGCCGACATCGTCGACCTCGAGGCCGCCAAACTCAACTTCGACGGCATCACCTACGCGAAGGGGGCCAGTGTCCTCAAACAGCTCGTCGCGTACGTCGGCCGGGACGCGTTCTTCGACGGCGCCCGACGCTACTTCCGTGAACACGCCTACGGCAACACGACTCTCGCCGACCTGCTGGCGGTGCTGTCGACGGCGTCGGGCCGTGATCTCGAGTCGTGGGCGCGGGCCTGGCTGCAGACCACCGGCATGTCGACGCTCACCCTCGAACGGGCGGCCGACGGGTGGGAGATCGTGCAGACCGATCCGCGGCCGCACCGGCTCGCCGTCGGCCTCTACGACGTCGACGACGTGGGGAACCTGGTGCGCAGTGGCCGGATGGAACTCGATGTGGTGGACCCCCGGACCCCCGTCGACCTTCCCGCGGCCGCGCTGCGACTGATCGACGACGGCGACCTCACCTATGCGAAGGTGCGACTCGACGCGGATTCTCTTGCCACGGTGGAACAGTCACTCGATCGTGTCGTCGACCCCCTCGTGCGCGGTCTGATCTGGTCGGCGTTGTGGAACGCGGTCCGTGACGGCGAACTCGATCCCGTCCGCTACCTGGACGCGGCGCGGCGGTTCGCTCCGGCGGAGACGAACACCGCCCTCACCGCGGCGGTCCTGGCGAACGCGTCGTACGCGATCGCCCACTACCTGCCCGACGCGACGCGTGACCGGTGGAGGCAGGACTGGCTCGACACCTGTTGGGCCACGATGCACGACGCTGCACCCGGCTCCGGAGCGCAGTTGGCGTGGGCGCGGGCCGTGGCGGCGGCCGCCGCCGTCGACGACCGGCACGCGGCCGACCTGCGCGCGATCCTCGCCGGCGACCGTCCCGGTCCGGACGGGCTGCGTCTCGACCCGGACCTGCGGTGGGCGTGGTGGACGGCGCTGTCGGCGACCGGGCATGCCGGCCCGGACGACGTCGACACCGAACTGGCCCGCGACGACACCGCCTCCGGGCGCACCGCACACCTGCGGGCCCTCGCGGCCCGCCCGCACCCGGACGTGAAGGCCGACGCCTGGCGGTCCGCGCTCGACGACCCCACGCTCAGCAACGACCAGCTCGACGCCGTCATCGGCGGCTTCCGGTCCGGTGGCCGGCGCGATTTGATCGCCGGGTACGACGACGCCTACTTCGCGGCGATCGGTGACGTGTGGGCCGGGCGCAGCATCGAGATCGCCCGCCGCATCGTGCTCGGCCTGTTTCCCGCCGCCGAATCCCTCGACGGTGTCGACACCTGGCTCGGCGCCCACCCGGACGCCCCCGACGCGCTGCGCCGCCTGGTGCTCGAACAGCGCGACCATCTCGCCCGCGATCTCCGGGTGCGGGCGGCGCGGTGTTAACGCGATGTGACGCCGTCTTTACGCCGGCGGCCTCGGGCGTTTCTTTTCTGTAAGAGCCTGCCGCAGATCACCTTCGGGGCTTGGAAACCGGTCTCGTGCTCGGCTACACATGCCTTGTCGCCGAGAACGGCGGAACGGTGAGGCGTCGGCTTCGCAGAAACGAAGGGGAATGACAATGGGTTCTGAGGATTTCGCGGCGGCCGCCGGTTCGGTGGATTTCGACCAGCTGATCGCCGGGGCGGAAGCAGTGGGTGCGTTCGCCGGACTGGTCGCCGCAGTCGGGGCGTTCGCTGCACTGCTGAAGTAGGACGGGGCCGGCCAGGGGTGGCCGCGCCGAACTCGGGCCCGGAGTCGCCACCACTCCGGGCCCGAGGCATGTCTCGGCCGTGGGAAGGTGTCCACGATGAGTGCATCGTTGGCGAACCCCGGTGTCGCACTGCTGCTGCTGTGCGCGGTCATGCTCGCGTGCACGGCCGTCGTCTACTGTGTCGCCCACCTCGGCCGGCCGGTGACCGCACCGTGGGCTGCGGTGCGCGGAGCCCTGCAGCTGGCCGTGGTCGCGCTGATCCTGGTGGCCGCGCTCGCGCACCTGTGGTCGTCGCTGCTGGTGCTGGCCGTGATGTTCGTGGCCGCAGTCTTCACCGCGGCCCGTCGTGCCCGCGCCGGACGATCCGCGGCCTGGCTGGCGGTGGCGCTCGCGTCGGGGGTCGGCCTGGTGGTGCCGATGATGCTGGTCAGCGGCGTCGTCCCGTTGCAGGGCGTGGCGCTCGTCCCGATCGGGGGCATCGTGCTGGGCAATGCAATGACCGCGACCGCGCTCGCCGCCAAACGTGGTCTCGACGCGATCGAGCAACGCTGGGGTGAGGTGGAGGCCGGACTGAGCCTCGGATTCAGTGTGCGGGACGCGCGCATGGAGGTGGTGGGGTCGGCCGCGTCCGACGCGTTGCTGCCGGGCCTCGACCAGACGCGCACCGTCGGACTCGTCACGCTGCCGGGTGCTTTCGTCGGTGTCCTGCTCGCCACCGGGTCCGCGGTGCAGGCCGGGGCCGTGCAGATCCTGGTGCTGGTGGCCCTGTTGCTGGCGCAGTCGTGTGCGGTGGCGGTGACGATGGAACTGGTGGCCCGCGGAGTCGTGCACCGGCCGGGGAGCCACACCTCGGTCTGACGGTCCGCGGAACAGTCGATGAACACTCGCCGCATTCCCCGGAATCGAGTTGAACACCCGTCCGAATGTGGGTTGTGATCCTGGGGTGCTGGAAAACGTGGTGCAGGAAAACCTGGAGAACACCGACATGTCAGGAGTGAGCCGTCGCGGTGTCCTGCGCGGCTCCGTGATGCTCGCGGGGGCCGGACTGGTCGCCGCGACGGCGGGAAAGGCGGCCGCCGCGACCCCGTCCGCGGTTTTCGGGCACGGCATCGCGTCCGGTGATCCACTGCCCGACGGTGTGATCATCTGGACCCGCGTCACCCCGTCCGCCGACGCGGCACCCGGCTCCGGTGTCGGGCCGACGGTGCCGACGACCTGGCAGGTCGCCGCCGACGACGGTTTCACGACCATCGTGTGCAGCGGCACCGTCCCCACCGGCCCCGACCGCGACCACACCGTCAAGGTCGACGTCACCGGTCTGCGTCCGGGCACCGGCTACTTCTACCGGTTCACCGCACTGGGGCAGACGTCGCCGACCGGACGCACCCGCACCGCGCCCGCCGTCGACGCCGACGTGCCGCGGCTGCGGTTCGGTGTCGTGTCCTGCTCCAACTGGGAGGCCGGCTGGTTCGCGTCGTACCGGCATCTCGCCGACCGTGACGACCTCGACGCCGTCCTGCACCTCGGCGACTACATCTACGAGTACGGCCGCGGCGAATACGGTGCCCGCACCGGATCGGTGCGCCTGCACGATCCGGCGCACGAGATCGTCTCCCTCGCCGACTACCGGATCCGGCACGCGCAGTACAAGACCGACCCGGATCTGACGGCCCTGCACGCGAAGGTGCCGTTCATCGCCACGTGGGACGACCACGAGTCCGCCGACAACGCCTACGACGGCGGCGCCGAGAACCACGATCCCGCCACCGAGGGGGAGTGGGGTGCCCGTAAGGCCGCGTCGACGCAGGCGTACTTCGAGTGGATGCCGGTGCGGGTCAACGGAACCGGAACCGATGCCGCACTGTATCGGCGTTTCCGGTTCGGGAATCTCGCCGAACTGTCGATGCTGGACCTGCGCACCTACCGGGACGAGCAGGCGTCCGCCGGTGCCGGCTGGCGCACGGTCGACGCCCCCGACCGGACGATCACCGGGCGCGCCCAGATGGACTGGCTGACCGGCGGCATCGTCACCTCCCCGGCCCGGTGGAAGCTCGTCGGCAACCCGGTGATGATCACGCCGTGTGTGTTCCCGCCGCTCGACACCCGCACCACGGCGGCGATCACCGAGATGATCGGCGTCCCCGACGCGGGCATTCCCTACAACACCGACCAGTGGGACGGCTACACCGCCGACCGACGTCGACTGTTCGACGCGATCACCGGGAATGCGGTGCGTAACACCGTGTTCCTGACCGGGGACATCCACACGTCGTGGGCGTGCGACCTGCCGGTGGACGCCGCGAACTATCCGGTCGCCGGCACCGTCGGCACCGAGTTCGTGGTGCCGTCGGTGACGTCACCGAACATCGACGACATGCTGAACGTGCCGCCGCGGACGGCGACCGTCGCCGCGGAGGAAGCATTCAAAACGATCAACCGTCATGTGCGGTACGTCGAACTCGACTCCCACGGCTACGGCGTATTCGAGGTGGACAAGCAAGGCGCGCAAATGGATTGGTTCTACGTCGACGATCCGACGGATCCGCGGGGGACCGCCCGGCACGGGATGAGCTACCGGGTGGCCGACGGCACCGGGAAGGCGCATCCGGTGCCGGGGCCGCTCGATCCGAGGGTGTACCGCCCCGGCGTCTGACCCTGCACATGCCGCTGCGGCCGGCACTCCCGGGGAGCGTCGGCTACAGCGGTTCTCTGTGGTTGTCCGGGGCTTCTGCGCCTACGCGGCGTGGGGGCCGGCCCGCCCGTGGGCCGGAACGGGTTGTCGGTGTGGGTCGACGCTGGTGGGCGGGGTGAACCACGGCCGGCGATCGGCGGCGATGGCGACGGTCCAGGGGGTGTGGTGGAGCGTCCGGTGATGGTGTCGGCAGAGCAGGACCAGGTTGTCGAGATCGGTGGGGCCGCCGTCGACCCAGTGCCGGACATGATGCGCATCGCAGTGGGCGGGTGGGGCCCCGCACCCGGGGAACGCGCAGCCGTGGTCGCGGGCGGTGAGAGCACGGCGCTGCTTCTTGGACACGGTGCGGGTGGTGCGACCCAGGTCGATCGGGGCGCCGTCCGCGAAGACGATCGGCGTGAGGTGGCAGTCGCACGCGATCAGTCGGGTGGTCGGGATCGACAGCGGCCCGAGCCACGGCATGCGCGCGATGTCACTGCCGCCGAACAGATCCGGGTGGTCCGCGGCCGTCCGGGCCAGGTCGTGGGCGTCGACGTGCAGGTTGAGGTGCGGGCGTTCACCACCGTCGATGGGGGTGTTGCCGGAATCGAGGTAGCGGCGCAGAATTTCGGTGAAGGCATCGGCGCGACGCTGCCCCGAGGTGCGGGTGCCGGCAGGATCGTCGGTGGGGTTGCCCGGTCTGGTGAGTGCGGAGAGCGCACTCAGCAGCATCTCGCCGGTGACGGCGTCGAAATCTCCCTTGACGGCGACCCGTCCGTTCAGGGTTTTCGCGGCGTGGAACTCGTTGCGGTCGGCGTCCTCCGCGGGCGGGAGTTCGTCGGATTCGAAGATGCGCTCGAGTCGGGCGATGCAGGTGCGGACGGTGGTGGTGGTGGCGTTCGGGCCGGTAGCCGCGTCGAGCAGAATCTGCCGGCACGAGTCGAGTGCCTCGGTGGGCATGCCGCGCGGTGGTCGTTCACAGAATCCGGTGATGAGGGCGGCATGGTCGGCGGACAGGCGCCCGTCGTGGAAGGCGGCGGCGACATCGGGTTCGCGGTGGAGCGCCGACCCAAGATTGAGAATTCGTGCAGCAGCAGGTATTTCGAGCAGTGTATGGGCGGCGAGCCACTGCTTGACGCTGCGGTAGCCGAGCGTGTCGAGCGGCACCGGACGCTCCGCGATCTCGGCGACCAGCGACACTCGGAGAGCCTCGAGGCGTTCGATCTCGCGGGACACCTCGAGCGTGCTGTCCAGAAGTGCCGGCGCGGGAAGGTTGTCGACATCCTCGGCGCGCAGCGAGAGTGCTGCGACTGGTTGCGGCGATCCCCCCCGGATTCATGACACGAGATTAATTCGAACATAAGTTCGAGTCAAGGGTTCGCGGTCAGCATCTCGATCCACCGTCCGATCACCGTCTGCAGGGCGGCCCGGCGGTCGTCGAACGCGGCTCGGGAATCGACGGCGCGGGACCCGTACGCGAGATCGAACACCAGCCCCTCGAGCAGGCTGACGAGATCGCGTCCGGCGCCGGTCGGGTCGGCCGCACCCAGTCCCTCCATCAGTGTGGTGGCTTCCGGGATCGAGAGCAGGCACGAGGCGAGTCCGGCCCGCAGTTCGTCGTCGCCGGCGGCGTCGGTGAGAAGTGCGTAGCGGGCGAGGACGTCCCGACGCCGCTCGACCGTCGACATTGCGAGGTGGTCGACGATCAGTGAAGCGGCCTCGGACGATGTCCGTGGCGGCTCGTCGGGGAGGTGGTCGTGGAAGGCGGCGCGGGAGCGGTCGGTCAGGTGTGCCACCGCGGCCGTGACCAGCGCGTGGCGGGTTCGGTAGTAGTACGACGTCGACCCGCGGGCGAGCCCGAGTCGCGCGTCGACGGCCTGGTGGGTGAGTGTATGGTTGCCGCCCTCGGCGGCGAGGTCGAGGGCGGCCTCGCAGATGAGTTCGCGGCGGGACGGGCGGTGAGGCATGTCTCCATCCTCGCACCCTCTACGATGCTAGAGTCTCGTCATGCGCTGGTCCCGGAAAACCCCACCGCAACAGTCCGGTCGATCCGTCGATCCTGCCGTGTTCGACACGGCGGCAGCGGAACTCGGATTCGTGCTCGACGCATCGCAGCGGCACGCCGCTGCTGTCCTCGCCGCGGGTGACCGCGATCTGTACCTGTGGGGCCCTGTCGGCCGGGGTAAGAGTTGGCTCATGGCAACGTATTTCGATGCGCTGCCGGACGGACGCAAGCTGCGGGTGCATTTCCATGAGTTCTTCCGGGACCTGCACGCGGCCATCCGGGCGTCCCGCAACGATCTCGGGGTCGCGTTGGACCGGATACTCGACGGACTCGACGTGGTCTGCTTCGACGAGTTCCACGTGTACGACCCCGCGGACGGAAAGTTCATCGCCCGCTTGCTGCCGGTGCTCGTGAAGCGCGAGATCCGGGTGGTGCTGACATCGAACTATCCACCGAGATCCCTGATGCCCAATCCACTGTTCCACGATGGTTTCGTGCCCACGATCGACCTGATCGAGCGCAGTCTGACGGTCGTCACCCTCGACGGTCCGGTCGACTACCGCACGGTTGCGGCACACGACAGCGGCTTCGCGGCCGGATTCTGGGTGTCGCCTGGAACGCCCGGGCAGCTCACGCGACTCGGTCTGCACGTGCCGACGCCCACCGAATGCCGAACCCTGCGGCCCGCCGGACACCCCGTGCACGTCCACCGGGCCGCCGACCACCTGTGGATCGACTTCGCCGATCTGTGTGAGCGGGCGACGGCCCCGGCCGACTATCTGGTGCTCGCCCGGGACTTTCCTCGGTGGGTGGTGTCCGGTGTTCCAGAGCTACGCTATGTGAAAAGAGATGCTGCGCAACGCTTCGCGAACGTCATCGACGTACTCTACGATCGCGACGTCACGGTGATCTTCCTCGCCCACGCATCGCTCGACACCCTGGGCGGTGACCGCGCGGGGCTTCCGGTGGACATCGACCGCACCTGTAGCCGTCTCGGCCGGCTCCGATGGATCGACCTCGCGGCCGTCCGGTCGTAGCGTCCGCTCACCGCCGCCGCGCGGCGAGGTGCACGTCGGGGAAACGGTGGTCTGCGTCGGGACGGCTGACGGTCCGCCAGACCTCGTCGAAGCCGGCGGTATCCAGCACCGTGGCGAGTCGGTCCGGGTGCCAGCGCCACGCCGGGGCGACGGCATGGTCGAACTCGGTGACGGCACCGACCTCGTCGGTGGCCTGCCCGACGATCGCGACGATCGCACCCGGTACCAGTAGCCGGAACCATCGGTCCAGTACCGCTGGAACATTCGCGGGAGCGACGTGGATCAGGCTGTAGCGCGCCAGGATTGCGCGGACGGTCACGGTGGGGAGTGTGTCGAGCACGGCGTCACCGAGCACGAACCGCAGGTGCGGGTGTTCGGTCCGCGCGATCCGCAGCATCTCGGTACTCGGGTCGACACCGATCACATCGAGGCCGGCGCGGTCCAAGTCGGCGGTGATCCGGCCCGGGCCGCAGCCCACGTCCACGACGGTGCCTGCGGCCGGGCCGGCGTGGACGAGTTCGGCGAACATCGCCACCGCGTGGCGTTCGAGCACCGTGAGGTAGGGGGAGGGGAACGTGCGGACGTAGAGGTCGGCGACGGCGTCGTACCCGGGCTGCTCCATGCCGGCCGAGGGTAGCGATCTCTCTCGGCGGCTACTCTCGACGCCATGAATGCGCAGTCGTCCCGTCGCCGGAGAGTTGCCGTGTGGATCGCGTCGATCGTTGCGGTGCTGGCGGTGGCGGTGGGTGCGGTGTTGGTGTGGGCGCCGCCCCGGTATCTTCCGTGGGACACGGCGTCGTTCCCGGATGTGGATCGAACGGCCTTGTCGCCCACGCAGGTTCGGGTCGTCGACCTGCTCGAGGCTGAGCATGCGGATCAGCGTCCGGGCACGTTCTATTCGGACGGTGCGCAGGAACCGTGGTGCGCCAACTTCGTCAGCTGGATCATGCGGGAGGCCGGCGAGCCGCTGTCCAATCCGAACTCGGGGTCGTGGCGGATCCCGGGCGTGTACACACTGCAGGAGTACTACCAGTCGCAGAACCGGCTCGAGTCGATCGGCAACGGCTACCGTCCGGTGGTCGGTGATGTGGTGTTGTACGACAACGAGTTCCGGCTCGGTCAGCACACCAATGTCGTGGTCGCGGTCGACGGTGACACCGCCACCACGGTCGGCGGGAACGAACTCGGCAAGATCCGGGTCCACGATCTGGACTGGCAGTCCGATCATGCGGTCGTCGGCTTCGGACGCCTGAACTGAGCCCACCGGAACCGAACACATCGAAACTAAACATAGCCTTACCTATTTCAAGATTTTCTCCTAGAGTCGATGCAGAGGGGGATCGACCCGAAGGAGGCTGATCACGGTGACGGACCACGGACAGGGTGCCGAGCCGGCACGTATGCCGCTCGCGGACCGCGATGCCACCCATCTGCCCGGACATTGGCTCCTGGCCCGGCTGGGAAAGAAGGTGTTGCGGCCGGGTGGGCGTGAGCTGACCGAACGCATGTTGGCCGACGCCGGTGTCTCCGGCGCCGACGTCGTCGAACTTGCGCCCGGCCTGGGACGGACGGCCCGGGAGATCGTCGCCCGCGGCCCGCGCAGCTATCTCGGTGTGGAGGCCGACGACGACGCGGTACGACTGGCGCAGTCCGCGGTCGGCGCGGCGGGCACGGTGGTGCGCGGGGAGACGTCGGCGACCGGTCGCAGCGCTGCGACGGCCGATGTCGTCGTGGGGGAGGCGATGCTCACGATGCAGACGGATCGGCACAAGCGGGAGATCGTCGAGGAGGCGCGGCGGGTGCTCCGGCCCGGTGGCCGGTACGCGATCCACGAACTGGCGCTGACACCGGACGATCTCGCCGACGACACCAAGGACGAGATCCGCACGGCACTGGCCCGGTCCATCAAGGTCAATGCGCGTCCGCTGACGGCCGACGAATGGCGGTCCCTGCTGGACGACAACGGTTTCCGTGTCGAGACGGTGTCGTTCGCGCCGATGGCGTTGCTGCGGCCGCGTCGACTGATCGCCGACGAGGGTGTCCGCGGGACGCTGCGGTTCGTACGAAATCTGCTGCGCGACGCCGACGCCCGCACCCGTGTGCTCGCCATGCGGCGCACCTTCACGACGTATCGTGACCATCTGACAGCCATCGAGGTGATTGCGAGAAAGGCGTAGCGATGACGGCGGAGACGAGCCTGGTACGGATCGACGGTTTGGTGACGTTCGAGCCGAAGGACGGTCCGATGCCGCGGATCGAACGCCTGTCCGCCGGCCCCGGCGTGACCGTCGTCCGCATGAGCTTCACGGCCGGTCAGGTCCTCGACGATCACAAGGCGGCGGCCCCGATCCTGGTGCAGGGCCTCGTGGGGAAGGTGGCGTTCGAGACCCAGGGCACGTCCGTCGATCTCGTGCCGGGCACCGCAGTCAACCTCGACACCGGCATCGTGCACCGACTCGTCGCGGCGGAGGATTCCGTCGTGGTGCTGTGCGTCCTGCGCTGACGGTGTTCGTCACATCCCGGGGGCGACCCAGCGAACTCCGGGGCCACGGCTCGGTCCGGAGGGATCCTTGACGGCGCGCCCGGACTGGCGCAGGTAGCGCAGCAGTGCAGTCACGTCCTTGCCGTCGGCGCCGGTCGCGGCGACGACGTCCCGGTTGGTGACGGCATCTCCGGCGCGGAGGCGTTCCTCGATCCAGTCCTGTACCGACACGGCCGCGATGTCGATCCCCGACGCGCCGCCCAGGCAGGTGCGAGCAGTCGAGGTCAGCACCCATTCGTCGCCGCGCTCGGTGACAGGCTGGACGATGTCGATATCGACGAGCCATTCCATCGTCTGCAACGCCTCGCTGGTTCCGGTCTGGGTCTGTGCGGTGACCTGCCGGAGCGTCATCAACGGCGCCTTGGACAGGTGTTTGAGCACGATGAGCGTGTTGACGGCGTCGATGGTGTCGGTTCCGTACCGGTGTCGGAGCCGGGCGAGGCCCGCGACGAACGCAGTATCGGGCCGGGAGGCGACGAGCGTGACGCAGACGTGGAAGTCGTCCGCCTCGACTTCGGGCGCGGTGCGTCCGGTCGAGAGCATCGCCGACCACATTCGGTCGAATCCTCGGGACGATTCCTCTGCGAGACCGAGCGCGCGCATCCCGGCCATGAGTCGATTGTTGCGCGGGACGGATTGGGTGGTCAGCAGGTGGTCGGATGTGACACCGAAGGGGAGGGCGCCCGGAGACCACAACTTCAGGACCCGGGGAGACTGGTCGACGACGACCGGAGAGGCCATCGACCAGTCCCGGTGGATCAGCGCGTTGGAGACCACCTCGTCGACGGCCCTGTTCGGGAAGGCGGGCACCGCAACCTCTTGCCCTCCGGGCAGATTCACGCGGGCGATCTCCGCGTCCGCGTGTCGGCGCACCAGATCCTGCACCTGATCGAACACGAGGACCAGCGCGCCACCGAGATCGGTGACGGCGGGTTCGCCACCGGGCACGGTGCGGCGCAGGTAGCGGACGGACACCACCTCGGGTCGGTGCTGACCGAACAGCAGTTCGGCTGCGACGGTGAGTGATCCAGACGACGTCAGCAGTCCCAACTCGCGCAGCAGTGCGAGTGACTGTTCAGGGACGGCGGTGCTGTCGCCGACGGCGCGACGTTTCGCGGTGAGCAGGGTCCGGGCGCGAGTGATCGCAAGTGGATCGAGATCGTCCGCGGTGAGCACGGAGGCGCGCGCTGTCATATCCGGGTTGGCGCGCGCGGAGTGCAAGTCGCGGCGTTCGTGTTCGGTGAGGGGGACACAGTCGGTTCCGATGCGCCGTGAGGCCGCCCCAGTGGTGCGCGAGTAGACGGACAGTCCGGCCGGGATGCGGACGAGGAGCAGTCGGTGCCCGTGGTAGTCGACGGCGCCGGCCTCCACCCGCAGGTTGGGGCGGGTCTTGTCGAACACCTTCCGTTCGATCCATTCGGCGTCGCGGTCGGTGCCGCTGAACGCGTCAGGTCCGGAACGCTTGTCGGACACCCCGAGGACGACGTGGGCGTCACCGCCGTCGCCGTTGGCGAAGCAGATGCACTCGTCGATGAGTGTCTCGGTGACCGCGGCGTCGGGGTTCCCGCGGCCGACGGGACGGCCGGGCACTCGAGCGGGATCCTCCTTGAAGTCCAGCACCGTGGATTCCTGTGAGTCGCCCGTGGCCCCGGCCCAGATCGCGTCGAGTGCGGTGTGGACCGTATCGGGGAGGGTGGGTGCCATGTGTGGATGGTACCCACAGTTGTTTCATAGTTGTTGAAACAACTATGAAACAACTTGTCGGCGGCATGGCGTCGGGCGGCCTGCCGATACGGATCTACCGGCGGTGTAAGTGCAGGTAGGGATGCTTTTCCTATCGGGATGCGAGTTGTTTCGTAGTTGTCGAACTGCCGGGCCGAGGTGATCGACCTCGTGGCTCCGCTCAGAGTTGTCCGCCGGTGACGTGCTGCAGGGCCTCGAGTCCGAGGCTGTTGCCGGTGGCGTTCGCGGGCAGGGCGGCGCCCCGTTCCGCGGCCCGTGCCGCGGACATCGCGGCGATCCAGGCCGCGAACACGGAGGCGGCCCGGGCGTGGGGGACGAGGGAATCGGCCGGGTGGTTCCCGCGCTCCACGGCATCGGTGATCAGTTGGGCCTGCACGCCCATCCAGCGCTGGAACACGTGTCCGGCGACGTCCGGTGGCCCCGAATCGAGGTGGGCGACGAGAGGATGCACGCGGGTGTCCGTGTTCTCGACCCGGTCGGTCCACCCGGCCGCGGTCATCGCCTGCAGCGCGTCCCGGACGGTGTCGACAACCGGTTCGTCGACGGGGCGTTCGAGAATCGCGTCGACGAACGCGTCGAGCCAACCGTCGAAGTAGGCGAGCAGGATCGCGGCCTTCGACGGGAAGTGGAGATAGACGGTGCGCACCGCGACGTCGGCGGCCTCGGAGATGTTCTCGATCGAGGTCTCGGCGTAGCCGCGTTCGTCGAACAATGCGTCGGCGGCTGCCAGGATCCGTGCCCGGGTGGAGGCTCTGCGGCGTTCCTGCCGGGTCAAGCCGGATCCGCCTGCGGCTTCGGGGCGAGCCTGGACACCAGCACGTTCCCGGCGACACCCACGACGATCATGCCGATTCCGGCGGCGTCCGGCAGGGCATCGGTCACCCAGCCGAAGATGCCGGCGATCACGACGAACATCGGCACCCACGCGAACAGGGTGACGATCGACGGTGCGACTTCGATCTCCCCGCGGGTCGCCGCATCTGCGGCGCCGGCGTGGTCGGGGTAGAACTCGGTGAACGCGACCGCGAAGAAGATCGCGGCCAGCGGCAGGATCCAGGCAGCCCAGAAGTTGCCCGGGTCGTCCAGGACCGCGTCGCCGAACAGTCCGGCCCCGGCGGAGAAGGCGAACGCACCGGCCCACACGGACGAGATCGCATAGTTGATCTTGACGAACAGGGGTGTGTCCCAATACTCCTGCGGTGCCTGTTCTTTCGCATACGGCAGCGTGAACGGCCGCCGGACGAGAATCGTGACGACGACGAACAGTGCCAGGGCGGCGTTGGTGATCTCACCGGCCCACACCTCGATCCAGTCGACAGCACTGTCGGACGCGGCGAGACCCACGACGGCGAGCGCCGCGAAGAACAGCGCACCGAATGTGTCCAGGGCGTGGATCCTGACTCCGCGACGGGTGCCGAGCCACATCGTCAGCAGCGTCAGGCCCAGGGCGGCGCAGACGGCCTCCTCGAACCGGCCGGGCGCCGACAGGACTGCCATGAGAATCCACGGGGCGATACCCGACAGCGGTGACTTCAGGTACCCGTCGAGGAATTTCGTCATGCGGGACACTGTATTCCGGGTGGAAGTGCACACGTACTACTTTTCGCGCAGTCGGGATCGAAAGTTTTCGAACGGGCCGGGCACTGTTCGGCGGACGCCGATGCCGTCGTGCCGCCGCCGACAGAGGGTAGTGACGCACATCTCATTCGTGGCGTAGGTTGCATTCACGACGTGTCCGTCACCGGTGGACACGGAAACCAGGAGCCGCCTCATGCTGAGCACGATGAACGAACTGCCGCTGTCCGTCGCACAGTTGCTGCGTCACGGCAGCACCGTCCACGGGAGCGCCGAGGTGGTGACGTGGACGGAGTCGGGTCCGCGGCGTCGCACGTACGCGGAGGTCGGACGCCGGTGCGCGGCCCTCGCGCACGCGCTGCGCGGTCTCGGTGTCGACGGCGACGACCGGGTGGCGACGTTCATGTGGAACAACGCCGAACATCTCGAGGCGTATCTGGCGGTGCCGTCGATGGGGGCGGTGCTGCACACCCTCAACGTGCGGCTGTTCCCCGAGCAGTTGGTGCATGTGGCGAATCATGCCGAGGACCGGGTGGTCATCGTCGACGCGACGCTGATCCCGCTGCTCGCACCGCAGCTGCCGCAGCTCAAGACCGTCGAGCATGTGATCGTCACCGGCGACTCCACGGCCGGCCTCGAGGCGCCGGACGGCGTCCAGGTGCACAGCTACGAGGCGCTGCTCGCCGCGCAACCCACCGAGTACGAGTGGCCGGAAGTGGACGAGAGGTCCGCGGCCGCAATGTGTTACACGTCGGGCACCACCGGCGACCCGAAGGGCGTCGTGTATTCGCACCGGTCGATCTACCTGCATTCGATGCAGGTGTGCATGAGTGACGGTCCGAATCTGAAGCAGGGGGACCGGGCGCTCGCGGTGGTGCCGCAGTTCCACGCGATGTCGTGGGGTCTGCCGTACGCGGCGTTCATGATCGGGGCGTCGCTGATCATGCCGGACCGGTTCCTGCAGCCCGCCCCGCTGGCCGAGCTGATCGCGTCCGAGCGGCCCACGTTCGCGGCCGCCGTCCCGACGATCTGGCAGGGTCTGCACCTGTATCTCGAGCAGCATCCGCAGGACATCTCGTCGATGCGGGAGGTCCTCATCGGCGGGTCCGCGGTGCCGCCGTCGCTGATGCACGCGTTCGAGGACGACCATCAGGTGTCGGTGCTGCACGCGTGGGGCATGACGGAGACGTCACCGCTCGGGTCCGTCGCCCGCCCACCCGCCGACGCGAGCGGCGACGACCGCTGGCGCTACCGCTACACGCAGGGCCGGTTCCCGGCGTCCGTGGAGGCGCGGCTGATCGACGACGCCGGCGACACCGTCCCGCACGACGGCAGCAGCATCGGCGAACTCGAGGTGCGCGGGCCGTGGATCGCGGCGGCGTACTACGGCGTCGACGCCCCCGACAAGTTCCGCGACGGCTGGCTGCGCACCGGCGACGTCGGCTCCATCACCCCCGACGGCTTCCTGACCCTGTCGGACCGGACGAAGGACATCATCAAGTCCGGTGGCGAATGGATCTCGTCGGTGGACCTGGAGAACGCGGTGATGGCGCACCCGGCGGTCGCGGAGGCCGCGGTGATCGGCATCCCCGACGAGAAGTGGGACGAGCGCCCGCTCGTGGCGGTGGTGCTGCGCGAGGACAGCGACACCACCCTCGACCAGCTGCGCGACTTCCTGGCCGGCAAGGTCGCCAAGTGGCAGCTGCCGGAGAACTGGGCCCGCATCCGGGAAGTCCCCAAGACCAGTGTCGGCAAGTTCGACAAGAAGCGGCTGCGCGCCGACTTCCACGACGGGAACCTCGAGATCACCCGGCTCTGACGGGCGGCGTCAGGACGCGCTGCCGAACCCGAACGGCGACGGCGCCACGTCGAACTGCAGTGTCGTGGTGGCCGTCGCCCCGGACGGCGGGGCGTAGGTGAAGGCGACGGTGTACCGCCCGGCCTCGTGCAGCCGGGTGGCCGCCGTCGCCCCGCCGAGCGTCAGCGGCATCGTCACGGTGCGCGCGTCGCCGTCGGGTTCGGTGATCCGGGCCGTGACCGGTGTCGTCGCGTCGGCGCCGGACGGGGTGGGGGTGACGACGACACCGAGGGTGGTGATCGTGTTCGCGTACACGGTGCCGATCGGCGGGATCACGGTGACGTCGTAGACGGTGGCGGCGGACGCGGCCGGCGCGAACGCCAGGACGGCGGCCCCGGCAAGCGCGGTGACGGCGGCGGAGGTGCGGGAGACGCGCATGGCAGCCCCTTCGTGTCGGTGAGGCGCCCACGCTAACGGCTCGGCCGCACACAGTTCCGGAGAATGCGTGCGGCCGAGCCGAAATCACCCGCGGCGGGTGAACCGCCGATCAGGCCTTCTTGCCGAACCGCAGCTTCCACGGCACCAGCGCCGATTCGAGCTGCACCTTCAGGCTCATCTTCGACACACCCTCGATGCGCTCCTCGAAGCGGATCGGCACCTCGGCGATACGCATGCCGCGGCTGGTGGTGCGGTAGTTCATCTCCACCTGGAACGAGTAGCCGTTGGACTGGATGGACGCGACGTCGATCGCGCGGAGGGTGTCGGCGTGCCACGCCTTGAAGCCGGCCGTCGCATCCTTGACACCGAGTCGCAGGATCGCGTTGACGTAGAAGTTGGCCCACGCCGACAGCGCCTTGCGGTGCCACGGCCAGTCGCTGGCGACCGCGCCGCCGGGCACGTACCGGGAGCCGAGGACCACGGCGGCGTCCGTCGTGGTGAGGGTGCGGACCATCGTGGGGACGACCTCGGTCGGATGCGACAGGTCGGCGTCCATCTGGACGACGATGTCGGCGCCCTCGTCGAGGGCCTGGGTCATGCCGGCCACGTAGGCGCGACCGAGACCGTCCTTGACGGTGCGGTGCAGCACCCGGATCGGGAGCGTCGACTCGGTGGCGAGCTTCTCGGCGACATCGCCGGTGCCGTCGGGGGAGTTGTCGTCGACCACCAGCAGGTGCAGGTTCTCGACCTCCAACGCTGCCAGCAGTTCGACCAGTTTCGGCAGGTTGTCGCGTTCGTTGTACGTGGGTACAACGATGGTGGTTTTCGGCGAACTGCTGTCCATGGTGCCTTCCCTGGTGATCACACGCTGTCGTCTCCGGCGAAAACGAGTGTGGTCATCAATGCATACGAAGGCAACTTACCTGGGCTTATCCGAGTGTTCAGGTGGGTTCACGGTGATGTTCACCATCTGTGGGTGTGATCTGTGCTGTGATGCCGTGCTCGATCGAGGAAAGAGGAGCCCGGGCGGTCCTGGTCGGGGGAGGAGGGCAGGACCGCCCGGGCGGGGAGGCGAACGAGAATCGAGGGGTGGACTCTCGTTCGCGGGTCGGGGTGGTTCAGGGGGCGACGTCGCCGGCGCCGTCGAATCCGTAGCGGTCGCACGGGCCGATGACGGCGACCTCGAACAGTCCGGAACCGACGTGGGTGACGCCGTCCTCGGTGAGCGTGAACCGGGACAGGTTGTCGACGGGACAGAACAGCTTCTTCCACGGCTCGATGTCGGCGACCTTCTCGCGCAGGCCCTGCACGACGAGTTCGCCCTGCCACATGCCGTGCCGCCAATCCTGTTCGAGGCCGTAGCCGGTGCCGACGCCGAGATAGTGGGGGAGGACCGGGTCGCACGTGACGGTGAGGACGTCGTCGGGTCTGCCGTAGCCGCCGGACCGGTGGAATTCGAGTGTGCCGGTAGCGATCTCACGGGTGCCGGAGACGAACGTCAGGTCGTGTTCGGGGCGGCCGAGCCATTCGGGTTCGCGGCTGCGGTCGGTCCACACGCGGGTGGCGTCTTCGACGATCCGGCGGCCGTGCCGATCCTCCTGCACGATCGCGACGATCGAGAAGTCGTCGAACTGCATGATCGCGTAGATCCAGAAGAAGTTCTGCTCCCCGGCGAGCGCCGGATCGGCGCGCCGGCCGGGTGGTTCGGCCTCGCCGGCCGGGCGCACACCCCACGAGCGGTCCCGGTTGCCGCGCCAGGTGTCGGGGGTGACCGCGATCGTGTCGCCGTCGACGGTCAGGGTGCCCTCCCACCGTCCGGTCTGCACGAACCGTTGGGTGTCGAACGTGACCCGCTCGAGCTGTCGGTGGAAGTGCCTGGCCTCCAACGCGGCCGGGGTGCCGGATGTGAAGACGAGATCGAACGACAGATCCGGCGCCTCCGGGGTGGGGTCGAGCACGACCCGCAGCCGGTGCAGTCCCTCGATCACCTCGATCCGCAGCGGCCCGACGGAGACGTCCATCCGGTCGTTGCCGAGCGCCTTGGACGCCCGCGCCACGATGTGGTCGTCGCCGCGGCGCAGCACCGCGAACCCGTCGGTGACACCGAGGTTCGGGTACTGGCCCAGCCCGACGATGAGGAACAGTGGCTGCCCGTCGTAGTCGAGGCCGGGATGGCAGTTGAAGTAGTAGCGGTCGTAGAAGTTGCGGTCGGAGGTGCCGACGTGCCGGATCGGTTCGGCGATCTGGTGCACCGGGAAGTCGTCCATCGGGGAGAGCATCACGCCACCTCCGTCCCGCCGACGCGGTCCCAGTAGGTGCCGGCGAGCATCTCCTCGAGCGTCTTCCGATGCAGGATCATGTCGTCCGGATCGGCGGGCGCCTCGGCCTGACCGAACGCCACTGCGCGGCACTGGATCCGGAACATGATGATCGCGTGTCGCAGCGCCGCGTACAGCGTGTAGAAGTCCAGATTCTCGGGGGTGTGCCCGGTGAGATCGGTGTAGGTGCCGGCGACGTCACCGCGGCGCAGCAGGTCCGGCAGGCCCGGCAGCCCGGCGACGGTGGCGAGGTCCTCGAAGAAGCGGTGGATGAAGATCATCCAGCCGAGGTCCAGTTCGCGGGGGCCGAGCGCCGCCATCTCCCAGTCGAGGACCGCGGCGGGCTCGAAGTCACGGTAGACGACGTTCCCGATCCGGGCGTCGCCCCAGCAGAGCACGGCCGGCCCGGACGGGGACGGCCGGTGCTCGTCGAGCCACGCGAGTCCGCGTTCGATGAGCGGCGACCGCGGCCCGGTCTCCGTCGCCCACGCGTAGTAGCGGCGCTGTCCGTCGATGTGGGCGCTCAGAGCAGCAGTGGCCGACGTGGCAGCGGCGTCCGGAAACAGTTGCGCCGGTTCGGGTGTCGCGTGCAGATCGGCCAGGATGCGAACCGAGGTGTTCTGCAGTCGGCGGCGGTCGGCGTCGGAACCCTCCGACAGCCACGACCCGAAGTTGTACGGCATCACGTCCGGTGGGATCAGGCCGTCGCATCGTTCCATGACGAAGAACTCGCCGCCGAGAGCGTCCGGGGACGTCTCCGACCAGTACACGCGTGGCACCGGGACGTCGGAGCGTTCGGCGACGGCCTGCATGATCCGGTACTGCCGGTCGAGGTCGTACGACGGGAAGATCGGCACCCCGGACGGGGCGGGCGCGATGCGGGCCACCAGGTCGTGGTGCCGGCGCTCCCCGGCTTCGAACCACACCGCGTCGAACAGGATCGTCTCGTTGGACATGCCGTTCGCCGCGGGTACCTGCACGTCGGTGACCTGCGGGTCCGCGTCGGCGGGCAGTGCCGTGCGCAGCCAGTCCTGCAGTCGGTGCGCGAGTTCGCCGGGGTCGGTGCGGGACGCGCCGGGGCGGGCCACCTCGGAGAAATCCGGGCTTCCGGTGGTGTGCTCGGCACTCATGACTGCCCCCTCGGTGGTCGGGAGGCCGGTGATGAAGACGAGGCCTCGCGGTCTACGAACTCGATCTGCCTACCCGATGCATCCCGTATCGACTGGGCCGTGACACAATGTAACGACTGTCACGTTTTTGTGTAAGAGGTTTCAAGAATGTCGTCGAAAATTCCTGCGCAGCACCGGTTGGGTCCGCAGCGTAATCCCGCGATCGACGACGCGGTGCTGCAGGCGACACGCGAACTGTTGATCGAGAACGGTTACGCCGGAACATCGATCGACGCTATCGCCACCCGAGCCGGGGTCGGGCGTCCCGCGATCTACCGGCGCTGGCCGTCGAAGGCGCACGTCGTGCACGACGCCGTCTATCCGACGGTGGTGACCGAGTGGGAGTCGGATCTCCCGATCGCCGACGAGATCGAACGCCTTGCCCGCGGTGCGGTCGCGCTGTTCGGGGCCCCGGCGACGCGGGAGGCCGTGCCGGGGTTGATGAGCGAGGGCCGCACCGACGAGACGGCCCGGATGGCACTGGTCACCGGTCAGATCGACGTGATCCGTGACGTGCTGGCACAGCGGATCGCCGACGCCGTCGCTGCCGGCGAGATCCGCGACGGGGTCGACGCCGACGTCCTGCTCGACGTCATCGCCGGCGCGGCGATCTTCGCGCAGTCGGTGCGCGACGTGCAGGATCAGGACGGGCTGGCGACGGCACTCGTCGACATCGTGTTGCACGGGACGCTGCCGCGGTAGATTCCGCCGAGCACGTACGTAACGGCACGACGAGGAGTGGACACATGAGCGCTGCCGCCGATCTGGTCACCGAATTCTGCACCCGATGGTCCGATCCGGACCCGGACGTCCTGGCGAGCTACTTCACCGAAGACGCCGTGTACCACAACATTCCGATGGATCCGGTGGTCGGACGCAACGCGATCCGCGAATTCCTCGTCGGCTTCCTGGCCACGTTCGAGGGCATCGACTTCGTCGTCCACCGCCAGACGGCGTCCGGCTCCGTCGTCATGAACGAGCGCACCGACGTCCTCCGCGGCCTCGGCAAGGAGACCCCGCTGCCCGTCATGGGCGTGTTCGAAGTGGTGGACGGGAAGATCGCGGCGTGGCGCGACTACTTCGACATGGGCGCGATCACCGCCGCGTTCGGTGGGGGAGATTCCGCCGGCTGACCCGACTCCACACCGGCGTCATGAGCTCGTCCGTCTAGCGCGGCAACTGCAACAGCGCGGTCAAGCCACCGTCGGGATTCGCGGTGAGCGTCAACTGGCCGGCGTGCGCCTCGGCCACCGCCGCCACGAGCGCGAGCCCCAGCCCGTGGCCGCCGTCGTGCGTGCGGGCACGGCCGCTGCCGCGCACGAACGGCTCGGTCAGCGTCGCCAGCAGTTCGGCCGGCACCGGCGGGCCGTCATTGCGCACCAGAATGCGTACCGCCGCCGCATCGACCTCGCACTCCAGTTGCACGGCACCGTCGGGAACGTTGTGCCGAATCCCGTTGCGGAGCAGATTGGTCAGTGCCTGCCGCAGCAGCACCCGGTCGCCGTTCACCGTCGCAGGCTGCGATGCGGGCCGCGGTAGTGCAACCTTCAGCGCGGCAGCCTCGGGCACAACCACCGTCAGGCTCTCGTGCACGAGGGCGGTCACATCGACCTCCTCGCGCGTCAGTAGACCCGACTGTGACTGCGCCAACTCGAGCAACGCAGTCACGGTTTCCGCGTTCGCCCGATTGACTTCCCGGATGCGTTCGGCCAGCGCCCGCAGATCCGCCGTGGTGGCCTGCGGGTCCGCGAGCGCAACGTCGATCATCGTCTGTGTCGCGGCGAGCGGCGTGCGCAGTTCGTGCGAAGCGTTCGCCGCGAAACGGCGGTGCGAGTTCAGTGACTCGGCCAGAGAAGACAACATCCGATCGAACGTATCGGCCAGATCGCGCAGCTCGTCGCGCGGGCCGCTCAGCGCGAGTTGCTGACTCAGATCGCCGGCGGCGGCGCGGGTGGCGGCCGCGTTCAACGCCGCCAGTGGAGCGAGCATCCGCCCCGCCACGAACCAGCCCACGGCCGCGGATGCCAACGCCAGTACGGCCAGCGTGACGATCGATGTGACGAGCATGGTGTCCAGGAAGTTCGTCAACGCCGTGAGTGGGACATCCACCTCGAGAACGCCCTCCGGGGTCGCCGGCACCGCCAACCGAAAGTTGACCGACATGAAGTACATGAACAGGTAGACGATCGCGATCAGCGCCGCACCCACGGCCGTCACCAGACCGGCATAGGTGAGAGTGAGCCGGGCGCGAATGGTCAAGCGTCGGGCACGGCCGATCGGTGTCTGCGGCACAGCCGCGGCGAAGCCCCGCAAGTGCATGGTGTCAGCTCTCCTCTGCCACGCCGAAACGGTAACCCACGCCGATCACCGTCTGAATCACCCGCGGTTCGCCGAGCCTCTTGCGCAAATGGGAGATGGTGACGCGCGGAGACGCCGTGAACGGGTCGGCGTTCGCGTCCCACGCCTTCGCCAGCAGAGTCTCCGCCGACAGCACGTCACCGGTGGCTTTCATCAACGTGTGCAGCACCGCAAACTCTTTGCGGCTCAGCCGCACCGTCTCACCGTCACGCCACACCTCGTGCCGCAGCGGATCCAGGCGCACCCCGTGGGCTTCCAGCACCGGCCCCCGCGCGGGCTGGCTGCGACGCTCCAACGCGCGCAGGCGCACCACCAGCTCGGGAAACTCGAACGGCTTCACCAGATAGTCGTCGGCGCCGATCTCGAAGCCCTCGACACGTTCGGCCAGCGCGTGCGCGGCGGTCAGCATGAGGACACGGATCTCCGGGTGCGTGGTGGCGATGTGCCTGCAGACGTCGTCACCGTGCACCGTCGGCAGGTCGCGGTCCAACACCACGACGTCGTAGTCGTTGAACGCGATCAGTTCGAGTGCCTCGGCACCGTCGCCGCTGACGTCCACCGCCATCGACTCACGCCGCAGGCCGGTGGCGATCGCCTGCGCCAGATAGGGTTCGTCTTCGACGACCAGGACGCGAATGATGACTCCTCGACTCGGTGGCCGCTCCGCTCGGCGGTGGCTGGTCGCAGCGGACGATTTTCTTTAACACTATGACAACACCGTTGTTCGTAGCGTTGCGAAGATGTTCGATACACAGTCGTTCGCCGCTGCTGCGGCGGAGTCACCGCCGGCGGCCGTCGGCAGCGGTCGCGCGCGCATCGTGGCTGTCGATGTTGCTCGCGCCCTCGCCCTCATCGGCATGATCGTTTCGCATCTCATGCCGCCGGAAGGTGCTTGGGGGAGGGTCTTTCTCGGTTTTCCGTCGGCATTGTTCGCCGTGCTGTCGGGCGTCTCGCTTGCGATCATGGCCGACCGCGGCAACCGTTCGGGTGGTGACGAACTCGCCGGCATTCGTCACAGTCTGATGGTGCGCGGCGTGCTGCTGATCCTGCTTCAGCAACTGCTGGCCCCGGTGTCGGGCACCATCTTCGTGGTACTGCAGACCATCGGCATCTGCTACATCGCCCTGGCCGTCGCGCCGCGGTGGCGCACCAGAACGCTTGTGGTGCTTGCGGTGTGGCTGGTCGCGGCCTCGGCCGTCATCCACGCGGTGGCCAGTTTCACGGCGCTGCCTGTCTTTTTGACACCGCCCTACCCGGTGACCGTATGGGCGGCACTGACCGTGGCCGGCATCCTGGCGTACCGCCATCTTCTCGGTTCCCCGAAGGCACAAGTGTGGACACTCGTCGTCGGCGCCGCCGTCGCGGTCGCCGGTGCGGCAATGCGCAACGGCGCGATCGACTACGAGGCCACGCGGGCCGCCCGAGACCGCAACGGGCTCATCGGCGTCGCCCTCGTCGACCCCACCCCGCACAGCGGGGGCCTGCTGGACACAGTCACCGTCGCCGCCGGGGCGCTCGCGGCGCTGGCACTGTGCCTGCTGGTGTGGCGTGGCCCTGTGCGCTGGACGCGGCCGCTGCAGGTGATGGGCTCGATGTCGCTCACGGTCTACGTGGCCCACATCGTCTCCGCCGGGCCGTTCTCGACCCCGAGCGCACCTACCTCGCTGCCGGTGCTGGGGTGGACCACGATCGCGGTGTCACTTGCGGGTTCGACCCTGCTGTCGCTCTGGTTCAGACAGGGGCCGTGCGAGTGGGCGATGGCGCGCTGCTGCAAGATCGCCGCCGACCGCACGTTGCCGCCACGTCCCGAACTGGCGCGCGGATAGCGCGATATCGGCCTTCGCCGTCGACATCACTCTCTTCTTCTCTACGTACTCGTGGCCGCGCCGAATGCGCGGCCCATGGAAAGGATCAACATGTTCACATCCCGATTGTTCGCCGCCGGTGTTGCCGGGTTCGCGTTCGTGGCGTTGGGGCCGGCGGGAACGGCGCAGGCCTTGCACAGCGATACCTTCGCCGAGGACAACGCCGAGTCCGCGGCGGTGGTGTCCGCGCAGATCTCCGATACCGGTTCGCTCGACGGCGACTGCACCGGCACCGCGATCGCGCCGCAGTGGGTACTCACCGCCCGGCACTGCGTCGAACCGTTCCCGACCCCGGGCGGCAGCGTGCGACTGGGGCAGGGGGACCAGCAACGCCGGGTGAAGGTGGATCACTGGGAGTCCGCCCCAGCGGGGGACGTGGCGCTGCTGCACACGGTCGAGGACATGGGGTTGGCCGGCTACCCGAAGGTGGCGGACACGGTGCCCGAGTCGGGTGCCGCAAGGCTGTACGGCTGGTCGCCGGACGGCAGCGGCAAGACGACGAAGCTACCGGTTGCGGAGGGACAGATCACGGAACTCTTGGACATGTCGCTGTTCGGGAGCAAGCAGATGATCAACGTCGACACCCACAACGGCGGAAAGACGCAGCCCGGTGACTCCGGTGGCCCGCTCTTCGTGGACGGAAAGGTGGCCGGCACGCTGTCGGCCTCCTTGGGGCAGGGCGAAGGCGGGATTTCCGAGGTCGCCGCGTATGCGCCCGTCGCCGAGCAGTACGGCTGGGTGATGGAGACCATCAGCGGTGGCGGTCCGGGAGCGGACACGGGCATGTCCAGTGGCAGCGATCTCAATCCGGCCTGGCTGGTCGGCGGTGGTGCAGGCTTGCTGGCGGCGATCGCCGTGTCGGTGGTGGTCGTGCGCGGGCGCGGCAAGCAGAAGGCGAGTTAGCGCAACCCACGTCATCCCTTCAGTTTCTTCATCGTCAGGTGCGACTCGAGTTTCGCGATCGCGGGCTGTTCCATGAGTTTGGTGCGCAGGAACACCTCGAAGTCGCTCAGATCGGGGACGGCGACGCGGATGAAGTAGTCGGGCCGGCCGATCATCCGCCGGAACTCGACCACCTCGTCGAACGCGCCGACCGCGGCCTCGAACGCCTCGACGGTGCGGCGGTCCTGCGAGACGATCTCGGCGTTGACGAGAACTTCCCAGCCGCGTCCGACGGCATCGGGATCGACGACGGCCCGGTATCCGGTGATCACGCCGTCGGCCTCGAGTCGGCGGACGCGGCGCAGGCACGGCGACGGGGTGAGGCCGACTCGGTCGGCCAGTTCGGCGTTGGAGAGACGCCCGTTCACGGTGAGTTCGCGCAATATTGCGCGGTCGAGATCATCCACGGTGAAATATTGCGCTACAGGTGCTCTGTGGGCAATATCCGGCAACCATATTTCCTGCAATGAGCACTAATATTGCCGTGTGACCAGTACGTTTACCGATCGGGCTGTCGCCGATCCGACCGCCACCTCGGTGTGGGAGGACCTGCGAACCGCGGCCCGGGACACCGTCTCGGTGGGATTCGGTCTGTTCCCGCTCGGCCTGGCGTTCGGCCTGCTGATGGTGCAGTCGGGTTTCGCCTGGTGGTGGACGCCCATCTTCTCCGTGACGATCTATGCGGGCTCGCTCGAGTTCCTCGTGATCGGCCTCGTCCTCGCGGTGACCCCGCTCGCGTCGATCGCGATGACGACGCTGCTCGTCAACTTCCGGCACGTCTTCTACGCGCTGTCGTTCCCACTGCACCGGATCAAAGGCCGGGCGGCACGGATCTACAGCATGTACGCGCTCACCGACGAGACGTACGCGGTCACCGCGTCGAAGGATCCAGAATCGCTGACCGGACGCCGCATCCTGCTCATTCAGGTGTGCTGCCAGTTGTACTGGGTGCTCGGCGGGGTGGCCGGCGCCCTGGTCGGCAATGCGCTGCCGATGAAGATCGAGGGCCTGGACTTCGCGCTCACCGCGCTGTTCGTGGTGCTCACGATCGACGCGTTCCGTGCCCGCCGGGACGTCCCGGCCACGGTCCTCGCGTTGCTGAGCGCCCTCGTCGCCCTCGTCGTCGCCCGGGAGCAGATGCTCGTGGTCGCGATGGGCCTGTTCGTCGCGGCCCTGCTGGTGCGCTACGGGTGGCAGCGCAGGAGCGCCGCCCGTGCCTGACGTGTCGTACATCCTCTCGGCCCTCGCCGTGATCCTGGTGGTGACGTTCGCGTTGCGGGCGCTGCCGTTCGCGGTGATCGCGCCGCTGCGCTCGTCGGCCGTCGTCCACTACCTGGGCGCGCACATGCCGGTCGGGATCATGCTGATCCTCGCCGTCTACACGCTCCGGAACATGACGCCGGCGCCCGCGTCGTCGGTGCCGGTCGCCGTCGCGTTGGCCGTCACCGTCGGACTGCACCTGTGGCGGTCGCACGCACTGCTGAGCATCGTCGGCGGCACCGCGGCGTTCGTCGTCCTCCACAACTGGCTGTTCGTCTGAACAGATTTCTGAACCGATGCAGTTCGTCGCGCCGGGACGCACGTTCGGCGCACATTCCGGACGCGTCACCGATTCACATCCCTCACGTGTGATCGAAACCGCACGTCACGGCGTTTTCATCGGTTCGTGGTCGGGGAGTCATCGGCCCGTCCGGCGTTAGCCTTGTCACTGTGACGCAGCACGTAGACGACACGGGGACATCACTCGATCTGACCGGGACCTCGACCAGGATCCGCAGTTCGGTGTTCCGTAACAAGGTGACCTCCGCACAGGAGGCTGTCGAATTCATCCACCCGCACGACACCGTTGCGATCAGCGGTTTCGCCAGCGCCGGCACCCCGAAGGAGGTGATTCCGGCGCTCGCCGAACGGATCCGGCAGGTCCGCGGTGAGGGCGCGAACTTCACCGTCGATCTGTTGACCGGCGCCTCGGTGTCCGCGAGCACCGAACGGATGCTCGCCGAGGTGGACGGCATCTCGCTGCGGATGCCGTACCAGTCCGAGCCCACCGCCCGCGGCAACATCAACAGCGGCCGGATGGACTACGTCGACATCCACCTCTCGCACGTCGCGCAGCAGGTGTGGGAGGGCTACTACGGCAACGTCGACGTCGCCGTCGTCGAGATCTCCGGTATCACCGAGACCGGGGAACTGATCCCGTCCGCGTCGATCGGCAACAACAAGACGTGGCTCGACGTCGCCGACCGGGTGATCCTCGAGGTCAACTCGTGGGTGCCGGAGGAGATGACGGGCATCCACGACGTCTACTACGGCACCGCGCTGCCGCCGCACCGCAAGCCGATCCTGCTCACCGACGTCGAGGACCGGATCGGGCAGCCCACCATGACGGTGGACCCGCGCAAGGTCGTCGCGGTCGTCGAGACGAACGCCCGCGACAGTGCCAGCGAACTGGCCCAGCCGGACGAGATCAGCAAGGCCATCGCCGCGCACGTCATCGACTTCTTCGAGTACGAGGTGTCGAAGGGGCGGCTGCCCGCCGACGGTCTGCTGCCGCTGCAGTCCGGTATCGGCAACGTCGCCAACGCCGTCCTGCAGGGCCTCGACGCGGGCCCACACAAGGGACTGACCTGCTACTCCGAGGTCATCCAGGACGGCATGCTGCACCTGATCAAGAACGGCACCGTGCGGTACGCGTCGGGAACGTCGCTGGCCCTGACCGACGCCGGGATCGACGAGTTGGTGTCGAACATCGACTTCTACCGCAAGCACATCGTGCTGCGGCCGCAGGAGATCAGCAACCATCCGGAGATCGTCCGCCGCCTCGGGGTGATCGCGATGAACGGCATGCTCGAGGCCGACATCTACGGCAACGTGAACTCCACCCACGTCATGGGGACGAAGATCATGAACGGGATCGGCGGCTCGGGCGACTTCACCCGCAACGGCTACCTGTCGCTGTTCCTGAGCCCGTCCACCGCGAAGAACGGGGCGATCTCCTCGATCGTGCCGATGGTCCCGCACGTCGACCACACCGAGCACGACGTCCAGGTACTCATCACCGAACAGGGCCTCGCCGACCTGCGCGGCCTGTCCCCGCGCAAGCGGTCCCGTGTCGTCATCGACAAGTGCGCGCACCCCGACTACCGGGCCATGCTGCTCGACTACGTCGACCGCGCCGAGCACGCTCCGTCGGCCGGGCACACCCCGCACCTGCTCGGTGGAGCACTCTCGTTCCACCAGCGCTTCCTCGAGACGGGCACGATGCGATAGTCAGCTCAACAAACCTGTCCGGTAAGCGATTTCGAGTGCCTCGTCGCGGGAGTGTGCACCGATCTTCCGGTACAGGGACCGTTGCTGGCTCTTGACGGTGTTCGTCGACACGAACTGTTCCCGTGAGATCTCGAGCGTCGACAGCCCCTGCGCCAGCGCGGCGAGGACGGCGTGCTCACGTTCGGTGAGCCCCACCCGGTGGACGGTCGGCGGGTACATCTCGGGGGCGTCGGAGGCGAGGAACGTGGCGGCGGACGACGACCGGTGCGGCGCAGCGGCGTCGAGTTCGACGACGACGCGCCGTGGCACCGTCGCGAGCGTGCCCAGCAGTCCGGTGCGGTCGACGATCGCCGTGGCCTGCGTCCACGCCTGCACCGCGGCGATCCTCTCGCCGAGCGCGAGATGTGAGGCGGCCTCGACCAGCAGCACCTCGAGTTGGGTGCGGGTGAACGGGTAACTGAACCAATCGCACGTGCGGCACAGTGCGAGCGCGGTCTCCGGTGCGCCGGTCAGCATGTGGGCGCGGGCGGCCGTGACCACCGTCAGCGGGTACTCGAGCGGTTGCGTGTCGAGGATCGAGTGGGCGCGGTTGCCTTCCCCCAGGGCGAGACGCAGATTGACGTCGAGTGTGGTCAGCACCCGGGCGGCCACCGAACCGGGGCGCAGCACCGCCGCCCGGGAGGCGATCGCGCGCTGCAGCACCGCCATCCCCGTGTACGCCTGACCGGTGGCCAGCGCGTAGCGGCAGTGGGCATAGGTGACGTACGGCCACAACTCTTCCCGATCCGGTGCCTCACCCAGTTCGTCGAGCCACCGGCCGGCGGCGGCGAAGTCGAGTCGGTCGAGTGCGACGATCACCCGGGCGGCGAGTCCGCCGACCTTGACCATCGGTTCGAGCCAGCCGTCCGGGTCCGGGTGGGCGTCCTCGAGGTCGATCCATTCCTCGGCTCGCCGCGGTTCACCGATGATCGCCCAGTTCAGGGCTGAATTCCCGGCCGCGTTGCGGGCCACCAGATTGACGCCCTCGGACGGCGGGGCATGCGGGCCCGACGCACCGCGGTGGGCCAGGCGCAACTCCACCGCGGACTCGGCGATCGCACCGGCGAGCTGATACGTGATACCCCACTGCAGGCGCATGATCGGCAGACCCGGGCCGATGTCGTCGGGGCGGGCCGCGAGCGCACCGCGCACCAGATGCGAGAGCAGTCGGGTGGTCGCGGCGGCCCGCGCATGCTCCCCGGCCAGCCGAAGCATGAGCGACTGGATGCACCCGACGGCGAGGGCGTCGCGGGCCGCGTCGGTGGCGCCGAGGGCCTCCATGGCGGCCGGGTCGCTCGGCAACGTGTCCGCGGGAATGGTCGGCTGGGTGCCGAGCAGCAGGAACAGATCGCGTCCGGCCTTGATGACGGGACGCTCTGCGATCAGGCTGTCGGGCAGATCCCGCAGGGTTGCCCGCAACAGTCCGAAATGACTGCCCACCAAGTGGATCCAGTGCGCTTCGAGGAGTTCCACGACCAGCGCCCAGTCCTGGGCCTCGATCGCGTAGGACAGGGCGCCGGCGGCGTCACCCGCATCCGCCGCATGGTGTGCCAGCGTCGTCAGGCGGCGTCCCGGTTCGAGACCGGCCCGGTCCTGCAGGACGAGGAGGCGCTCGCGGACGGGGCCGGGGAACTCCCACGCGTCGCCCACCGTCGTCTCGCAGTAGGTGACGATTCCGGCCCGCTCGAGCCGTGTGAGCCGGCACGCGGGGTCGTCGACACCGGTGAGCAGGGCCGCGACCTCCGCCGTGACGATCCGCGCGGACGCCACCGCTGTCACGAAGTCGCGGTCACCCTCGACCGCCGGATGTCCGAGGACGGCGTCGTGCACGAAACGGTCGATCGCGGTGTCGAGGCGGTGGGTCAGCAGTTCGCGTCGCCCCGGCACGTCGGGCAGGCTCTTCGCGACTGCCACGGCGACCCGCATCAGTTCGGGCAGCGCGCCGACCCGCTGTTGAATGTACTCCAATTCCCCTGGCCCGAGGTCGATTCCGGCGTACTCGAACAGTTCCGCCGCGTCGTCGAGTGTGTACTGCAGGTCGCGAGCCGACACGAGTTCGTGGGTCGGCTCCATCAGGATCGGATCCCCGAGCAGGGTGCGGGCACACGCGGTGGCGACGACGGTGACGTTGTGGCACCGGTCGAGCAGATGCTCGATCTCGTCCTCGAGTCGGTCGTCGTCGACCAGGTCGATCCGGGGCAGCACGAGCAGTATCGGTGCGTCGCTGCACGCGAGGAGATCCCGAACTCTCTCGGCGGCTGCGAGTGCGGGATCCGTAATCCCTTCCCCGGCAACGATCCCGATCGATCGTGCGACGTCGATCAGTGAATTCCAGAACGTGTCGGCATCGACGACGTCGTCCGGGGCGGGCACCTGCAGAACCGCGTGGAAACCGGGCCGCACCGACTCCGACCACGAGGACACGAGGTCGGTCTTGCCGAATCCGTGCGGGGCACGGATCACGGTGACCGGCGCATTGCGGTCCAGGCGGGCGTGAAGCCGGGTGCGCGGCGGAGCCCACCCGGCCGCACGGCGCGGCACACGACCGACGCTGCGGACGTCTCTGTTTCGACCCACCCGGAACCACCCCCAGCCGTTCGACTGATCTGATCATCGCAAACCCGGAAATCGGGGCTGCGCGTGCCTCCGGCGTCCCGTCTCGTGAGAACCGGTTCGATACCGCGCCACGGATCGTGGCACGGTCGACAGCATGAGTGCATACCCGCCGGATCGGCAACTGCACGGTGACGTGCGGCAGTCGCGAGCCGACATGCCTGCCGCGCAGCCGGGTTCGTGGCGGCGCCTCACCTGCCTCGATCTCGTCCGGCCGCACGGCCCGGCCGGGGACCTCACCGTCCGCGGCCGGGCCCTCGACGTCACGACGGACTCCGGGGGCCGACCGGTGTCGTACGACGATGCCCGGCTCGAGGCCACGGTCGACTACCACGGTGGCCGCGTCCTGCTCCATCTCGAAACCTCTCCGGAACTGCCGGAACTCGCGGCGCTGGTGGGGGCGTCGGTGATTGCGGGCTTCCGCGGCCGGGCGGACCTCGACACGGTGGCCGGCATCTCGGCGCCGCTGGCCGCGCTGCTCGACGACCTTCCGGTCGGAGTGTTGATCTCCGGGCACGCGGTATCGGCGGCCCGGACATCCGGCAATGAAAGTGTCACTGTGAGTAGCGGATACATTCCGGTCGCGGACCAGTGCGCGGGTTACGCGGCCGGCGGCGCGCTGATGACGGCGATTGCCGAGCGGGGCCGCAGCCCGGTCGCGGACGGCCCCGACGCACCCGCACTCGACGCGCCGGAGTGGATGTCCGAGCCGCTCGCCGAACACGGGATGCGGCGCATCCGGCGGATCGACCGCCACCACATGGACGGGGCAATCCGCGTCGACGCGATGTTCCGCGACACCTATCGGCGGGTGGACGGCGTCGAGACCGTGATCCACGAGTACGAGCTGGCGGTCGTCGCGGACGAGGCGACCGGCGTGATCGAACACGCGGTCGCGACACCGCGTGTACTGCCGTGGTTCGACTGCCCCGGCGCCGTGGCGAGCGCGGGCACGCTCGTCGGAACGACCCTGGAGCGGATAGACGAGCGGGTGCGCCGCGACTTCCGCGGTGTCGGAACCTGCACGCACCTCAACGATCTGCTGCGCAGTATCGGGCGCTGAAACCGGTCAGGCGCTGAAACCCTTGGCCGCCAACCAGTCGAGGACCGTGTCGGCGATCTCCTCCCAGCCGTGGTCGACGGTGAGGGAGTGCCCGCGATCGGCGAACACCACGTAGTCGTTGTCGGTGTGCGCCTTGTGGTACCGGTGGTGCGTGGCGCGGCTGACGGACTCGGGAACCGTGTGATCCTGCCCGCCGCCGAGGATCAGGAGCGGACCGCGCTCGACGTCGGTGTCGACGTGAGTCGGGGAACCGGGGCGCAGGTTCGCCAGCGCCGTCTCGAACAGCGGCCGACCCGGGGACGGAATCGTCCAGTGCTCGTACAGTTCGTCGGATTCGTCGCGGGCGAGTGTGTTGCCGAAGCGGTGCGCGAACGCATCCGGTGTCAGGGTGATGCTGCGTTTGGCGTTCGCCGGGTTCCCGAGCACCGGGAACGACGACTTCAGGTGCGCGAGCGGGGCCGCGCGGACACCCCGGATCGCCGTGGGATCGATCGCGATCGCGGCCGCCGCAACATCGGCAGCCAGGAGTTTCTGCGCGATCAGACCGCCGAACGAGTGCCCGACGACGATCGGCTTCCGGTTGAGCGGGGCGATGGCCTCCGCGAAGTGCGCGGTGATCTCGTCGAGGCCGATACCCGCCTGGGCGTCGGCGCGGGCGCGGGTGTCGGTGATACTCGGCACCTCTCCCGGCCAGGTGGGGGCGAGTGTCGGGAACCCGGCGGCGGCGAACTTGTCCTGCCACCGATCCCACGACGCCGCGGCGAGCCACAACCCGTGGACGAACATCACCGGCGGCGCGCCGCGGGGTGTCGGCGGGACGTGCGGTCGAGGTGAGGTGTCGGGCATCGGTGGGTCCTTCCGGGACGGGAAATGCCTGCGGAATGCCTACGTGTGCTGCCATCACGATGCATGAAGGATTCGGTTCCGTGACCCGAAGTTGCTTATTCGGTATGGACTTCGGTCGCCGATCGGGGACAAAACACTCGAACGGGTGTGGTCGAACGGATACCGGATCGCCGTCCGGGTGCCAGAATGGGGCCGGTGAGTTCCATCTGGTGGGGGCAGACCACCGGGCAGGGCTGGGCGCAGCTGATCGCCCTCGGCTACGCGCTGTTCCTCTGCTCGGCGATCGGCCTGGAACGCGAGTTCCGGCGCAAGAGCGCCGGTATCCGGACGTACGCGATCGTCGGTGTCGGGGCGGCACTGTTCGTGCTGATCAGCAAGTTCGGATTCTCGGACGTGGTTGCGGTCGGCACCGTGAACCTCGATCCGTCCCGGGTCGCCGCCCAGATCGTCTCCGGTATCGGATTCATCGGTGCCGGAATCATCTTCGTCCGGCAGGATGCCGTCCGCGGGCTCACCACCGCGGCCGCCATCTGGATCAGTGCGGCCGTGGGGTCGGCGTGCGGTGCCGGTCTGCCGGTCCTCGCGGCCGCGGTGACGGTCGCCTACTTCGTGGTCGTGTACGTCTACCCGCCGATTCTGCGGCGGGTGCCCGGCAGCCGGGTACGACGCGAACCGATCCAGCTTCGTTACGTGGACGGCCGGGGTCTGCTGCGGCAGATCCTGCAGACCGCCACCGACATGAACTACGCCGTCACCCACGTCGGCACCAGCCGGTCCGAACTCGACGGCACCGTGCGCCTGACGATGGACGTCGAGGGCCGGGGCGGGCTGGCGGGACTGGCGGATCGGCTCGCGTCGATCGACGGTGTCGTCGAGGTCACCGCCGGGCGGCGCGACCTCGACGACACGGGACTCGACGAGTACGAGGACGACGAATAGCTCAGGGCAGCAGGGCTGCCGGGGTGCCGGGCAGACCCGGATAGTAGGTGCCGGCCGACCAGCCGCCGTCGACGGCGAGTTCGGCACCCGAGATGTAGGCGGCATCGTCGCTCGCGACGAACAGGGTGGCGCGGGCGATGTCCTCGCTCTCCCCGATCCGTTGCAGCGGCACCCCGACGTACTTGCTCTGCAGGTCGTCGCCGCTCAGGCCGGCCGGATTGCCGAGGGTGGTGTCGACGCCACCGGGATGCACCGAGCACACCCGGATCCCGGACGGCCCCAACTCGTAGGCCAGGGCCTTCGTCAGTCCCCGCACCGCCCACTTGCTGGCCGTGTAGGCGGCCAGTCCGTTGACGCCGCGCAGCCCGTCCACCGACGAGATATTGACGATGACGCCGCGCCCGGCGTTCTTCATCGTCGGGACGACGGCCTTGGCGCCGAGCAGGTTTCCGAGCACGTTGACGTCGAGGAGGCGTTCGGTCTTCGCGACGTCGAGGTCCTCGATCGGCGCCCAGTGCATCACGCCGGCGTTGTTGACGAGGATGTCGACGGCCCCGAACCGGTCGACCGTCTGTTCGGTGAACGCCGTCCACGACGCCTCGCTGCTCACGTCGAGGGGGGCGAAGAACGCGGCGTCGCCCAGTTCGTCGGCGAGCGCGCGGCCCCGATCCTCGAGAACGTCGCCGAGTGCCACCCGGGCGCCCTCGGCGGCGAAGAGTCGGGCCGTCGCCGCGCCCATACCCTGGGCCGCTCCGGTGATGATCGCAACCTTGCCGTCGAGCCGTGCCATGCGTCCTCCGTAGTGCGTCGTGGACCGGACTGCCCGGCCCACCCCGACGATGGTGCGGGGTCGGCGTGAACGGAAGGCCGCTTCTCGCTCAGTGATCTTCATCGGCCGATTGCCCAGCAGAATGTCACGATCCGGGGAAGGGTAGGGGGATCGACTCGGTGCCGGAAGGAGGCCCCGGATGGATTTCCGGACCTGGTGGGACTTCGTGTCGGTGCGGCGGCAGCAACTGCTCACCGACTCGTTCCTCCACGTCAGCGCAGTCGTGCAGTCGGTGGTCATTGCCGGTGTCATCGCGGTGGTGATCGGGATCGTGGTCTACCGCAGCCCGGCCGGGTCGGCGGTCGCGACGGGCCTGGCCAGCACGGTCCTGACGCTGCCGTCGTTCGCCCTGCTGGGCCTGCTCATCCCCGTCCTGGGCCTCGGTGTCGCCCCGACCGTGACCGCGCTGGTGCTGTACGCACTGCTGCCGATCATCCGCAACACCATCGTCGGCCTGGGCGCGGTCGATCCCGCGATCACCGACGCCGCGAAGGGCGTCGGGATGGGCCGACTGCACGTGCTGGGGCGGATCGAACTGCCGCTCGCGTGGCCGTCGATCCTCGCCGGCATCCGGGTGAGCACCCAGATGCTCATGGGCATCCTCGCGATCGCCGCCTACGCCAAGGGGCCGGGCCTGGGCAACCTCATCTTCTCGGGCCTGTCCCGGGTGGGCAGCCCCACTGCGGTACCGCAGGCCCTCACCGGCACCGTGCTCATCGTCGTTCTCGCGCTCGCCCTCGACGGACTGCTGGTCCTCCTCGGGCGCCTCACCACCTCGAGGGGGATCCGTGACTGAACTGCTCACCGACGAGGAACGCACCGGCAAGGGCGTCGAGATCGTGCTCGACGACGTCGTCAAACACTATTCCGGGCAGGACGATCCGGCCGTCGACCACGTCTCGATGACCATCCCGGCGGGGGAGACGGTGGTGTTCGTCGGGCCGTCCGGCTGCGGCAAGACCACCACCATGCGGATGATCAACCGGCTGATCGAGCCGACGTCCGGAACCATCACCATCGCCGGTCACGACACCCACGCGATCGACCCGGACCGGCTGCGCCGCGGCATCGGGTACTCGATCCAGCAGGCCGGGCTGTTCCCGCACCTGACCGTCGCGAAGAACGTCGCCACCGTGCCCGGCCTGGTGGGCTGGGGCAAGAAACGCACCTCCGAACGGGTCGACGAGATGCTCGACCTGGTCGGTCTCGACCCCGACACGTACCGCGGGCGCTATCCGCGGCAACTCTCCGGCGGGCAGCAGCAGCGGGTCGGGGTGGCCCGGGCACTGGCCGCCGACCCGCCGGTGCTGCTCATGGACGAGCCGTTCGGTGCCGTCGACCCGATCACCCGCGGACTGCTGCAGGACGAGTTGATGAGGCTGCAGTCCGATCTCGGCAAGACGATCGTGTTCGTCACCCACGACTTCAACGAGGCCGTCAAACTCGGTGACCGGATCGCGGTCCTCGGCAACCGGTCGCACATCATGCAGTACGACACCCCCGAGGCGATCCTCGCGAACCCCGCCAACGACACCGTCGCCGGGTTCATCGGTGCCGACGCATCCCTCAAACAGCTCACCCTGTCCCGGGTCGGCGACATCGAGCTGACACCGTGCCCCACCGCCTATCCGGACGGGTCGGTCGCCGATCTGCGCCGGGCCCTCGACGAGCAGGACGCCCTGTGGGCGGTGATCCTCGACGGCCGGGACCGTCCGGTGCGCTGGGTGTCGGCCGAGCAGTTGGTGTCGGCGGCCTCGCTCGAATCCGTCGGAGACCCGGTCGGCGAGAACGTCTCGGTCACCTCGACCCTGCAGGACGCACTCGAGGCACTGCTCGTGCAGGCCAGCGCGTCCACGGCAGTGACGGATCGGGGCGGCCGGTTCGTCGGACTGGTCACGATCGACTCACTCGTCCAAGCCCTGCAGGTGGTGCGCGACGAACATGCCGACGACCACGCCGGGGACCCTGCCGGGGACCACGCCGTGGACCCGTCGTCGTGACCGCCGACACCGGCCGGGAGGCCACCGCGCGTGCCGAGCGCATGCGACTGCTGGTGCAGCCGCTGCTGGTGCTGCTGCTGACCGCCGGCGTCCTCGGCTGGGCGTTCACCCGCGAGTTGACGGCGACCCAGCAGGCGAGCATCAGCGTCGGCAACATCGCGACCCTGACGTGGCAGCACGTGCTCATCACCGTGGTGGTGGTGGTGATCGTGCTGGCGCTGGCGGTGCCGCTCGGCACCCTGCTCACCCGTCCCGGGTTCCGCAGGCTCGCACCGATATTCGTGGGCATCGCGAACATCGGTGCGTCGGCGCCCGCGATCGGTCTGCTGGTGCTGTTCTATCTCGCGACGCGGACGACGGGCTTCTGGATCGGGGTGCTGCCGATCGCGTTCTACTCGCTGCTGCCGGTGCTGCGGAACACGATCCTCGGCTACCAGCAGGTGGATCCGGCGCTGATCGACGCCGGCCGCGGCCAGGGCATGTCGGCGCCGACGGTGCTCCGACGAGTCGAGTTCCCGCTGGCCGTGCCGTACATCCTGGCGGGTCTGCGGACGTCGCTCGTGCTGGCCGTCGGCACCGCGACCCTGTGCTTCCTGGTGAGCGCGGGTGGGCTCGGCATCCTCATCGACACCGGATACAAGCTGCGCGACAACGTGACTCTCGTCGTGGGCGCCGTCCTGGCGGTCGCGCTGGCGCTGCTGGTCGACTGGCTCGGCGCCCTCGCCGAATCGTTCCTCGGACCGAAGGGACTGCGGTGACATGACGGTGACACGGCGGGTCCGGGTCCTGGCGACGTTGATGCTGACACTGGTCGTCGCGGCCGGCTGCGGACTCGAATCCGGCAGCGCCGTCCCGTTGAAGGTGGGGGCCGGCAGCATCGAGCCCGTGCCGGACCTCGCGGGTGTCCGGATCACGGTCGGCTCCAAGGACTTCAGCGAGCAGATCATCCTCGGCTACATCATCGAATTCGCGCTCGCGGCGGCCGGTGCCGACGTCCGCGACCTGAGCAACATCCAGGGCTCCAACAGTGTCCGGGACGCCCAGATCGCCGGCCAGATCGACGTCACCTACGAGTACACCGGCACCGGCTGGATCAACTATCTCGGCCATGAGAAGCCGATCCCGGATTCCCGTGCCCAGTACGAGGCGGTCCGCGACGAGGACCTCGAACGCAACGGCATGGTGTGGATCGATCCGGCACCGATGAACAACACGTATGCGCTGGCGACGAGCCGGCGGGTCGCGGAGGAGACCGGGGTGCGGACCCTGTCCGACTACGCCGAACTCGTGCACCGCGATCCGGCGGCCGCGGCGACGTGCGTCGAAACCGAGTTCAATGTCCGGCAGGACGGATTCCCGGGCATGGCGGCCGCGTACGGATTCGATCCGAAGGGGGTGGAGCGGCGGATCCTGCAGACCGGCATCATCTACCAGGCGACCGCCGACGGTAGCCAGTGCCGGTTCGGTGAGGTGTTCACCACCGACGGCCGGATTGCGGCCCTCGACCTCGTGCTCCTCGAGGACGACCGGCAGTTCTTCCCCAAGTACAACCCGGCGATCATCATGCGGGAGGGTTTCGCCGCCGACCACCCCGCGATCGCGGAGGTCATGGCCCCGGTCTCCGCGCTCCTCACCGACGCGGTGATCACCGACCTCAACCGCCGGGTCGACGTGGACGGTGAGGACCCGGCGGTCGTCGCACGGGACTGGATGGTCGGCCAGGGGTTCGTGACGGCGAAGAGTTGAAAACGCTCGATCGTCAACCGTTGGTTGACGACAGGGGATCGTCAACTTGTTGTTGACGTATGACGAATCCGGTACCGATGTCGAATCCCGTCCGACTCGACGATCTGATCGACGCGATCAAGAAGGTGCACGTCGACGCCCTCGAACAGTTGACCGATGCGGTGCTCGCGGCCGAACATCTCGGTGAGCTGGCCGACCATCTGATCGGGCACTTCGTGGACCGGGCCCGCCGCACCGGCGCCTCGTGGACCGATATCGGCCACAGCATGGGCGTCACCAAGCAGGCTGCGCAGAAACGGTTCGTCCCGAAGGGGCCGGGGGAGCCGGCCGACCTCGATGCGAGCCAGGGATTCAGCCGGTACACGCCACGTGCCCGCAACGTGGTGATGGCCGCGCAGAACGAGGCCCGCGCAGCCGGCAACGACACCATCACCCCCGAGCATCTGGTGCTCGGTCTGCTCGGCGACCCGAACGCGCTCGCGGTGCGGGCTCTCGCCGTGCAGGGCATCGGCGCCGACACCGTGCGCGTCGCGACGACCGCGGTCCTCCCGCCCCGCGTCGACGCCGTCCCCGATCTCATCCCGTTCGACGCGGCCTCCCGGAAGGTCCTCGAACTGACCTTCCGGGAAGCGCTTCGCTTGGGACACAACTACATCGGTACCGAACACCTCCTGCTGGCGCTGCTCGAGCAGGAGGACGGGGCCGGGGTGCTGGCCGACGCCGGAGTCGACAAGGCCGCGACCGATGCCTTCGTCACCGAGGTGCTCTCGGCGATCGTCGCCGCGCAGGGCGAGCAGACCCGGTAGGGAGCCTTACTCGGCGAACCGCAGGATCGCGGCGGCCGGCACGTCCTCGGGGACGTCGCCGGACCGCACCGCGAGCACCTTCGCCCCGGTGAGCAGTGCCCGCCGGGCGATCTCGTCGACGACACCGTACGCGTGGTTGCCGTCGAGTTCGGCGAGGGCGACCGTGCCGTTCTCGGGGTCGATGGTGCCCGGCACGACACCCTCGATGTCGACCAGCAGGGTGTCGATCCGGCCGAACGTGGCGGACCGGGCGACGTCGGTGATCTCGACCTGGGCGCGTCCCTTCGACCGCAGATCGTCGAACTGTGCGCGGGTGTCGGCGAGCTGCTGTGCGTAGAAGCCGTCGAGAACCTTCCGGGTGGCCTGCGCGATCTGCTCGTCGGTCATCTCCTCCGGATTGCCGGGGATGCCCTCGTCGAGCAGCTTGTGATAGTTGTTCACCGAACGGTACAGCGACGCAGTCGGTTCCGCGGCCGCCAGGATCATCGGGATGTCCCGGCCGGTGAGGACGCTGCGCAGTTCGTGGTCGATCGCGCGGACGTACTCGTGGACGCGGAGCTTGCGGCCCTCGGTGCCCTGCACCCGGCCGTGGACGCGGCCCGGTGCGGTGCGTCCCAGCGATTCGACACCGGCGTGGCTCGCGGCGTCGGCCGGTAGACCGGGCACGTGCACCGTCGACGGTGCCTGGTCGGCGGTGACCTCGATCAGCCGGACCGACCCCTCCGCGAGGGCCAGCACGAACGCGGTCTGCGGGAACGTCACCGTCCGCAGCAGCGGCTTGATGTAGAAGCGGTCGCTGACGATCGCGCACGCTCCGAGTCGATTGGGGAGCCGGTAGCGGCGCACCCTCTCCGGTGTGGCGAGCACGACGAGGGTGCGCGCCTGGTAGCGCCAGAACGCCTCGTCGTCGATCAGGTCACCGAACGCCTTCTCCAGCGTCGCGCGTTCCTTGGGATCGGTGACCTCGTCGAGCGCGGCCTTGACCTGGTTGGTGAATTCGATGCGGCTCTTGCCCGGTTCCTGGACGTCGTCCTCGGTGGGGGTGTAGATCGAGATGCAGGTCTGGCCCTCCACCCCGGCGAGCCGACGGATCTCGGCGTGACTCGGAATATCGCTGTAGAGCATTCCTCGACCTCCCGGTAGTTGGTCGGTTTCAGCGTACCCACGACGGCAAGCCTCGGCAGGGTTTCGACGACCGGCCGGGATTCAGCGCCCGGACGTCAGGTCCGCCGCCGCGTCGACGGTGCGCGCGACCACGTCGCCGCGGCCGGGATCGAGTCCGTGCCGGCCGCCCTCGATCAGGATCAGCCGGTGCTCGGCGGGGACGAGTTCGAGCGCGGCCCGCATCTCGTCGGGGGTACCGAACGGGTCCCGGTCGCCGTGCACGAACACCGACGGAGTCCGCAACTGCGGCAGGTGCTCGATCCGCGACTTCTCCGGCTTCTTCGGTGGGTGCAGCGGATACGACAGCAGCACAAGGGCATCCGCGACATCCGGGCATTCGGCGGCGAGCATCGTCGACTGGCGTCCCCCGTACGAATGGCCGGCCAGGATCAGCGGCCCGTCCTCGAGCGCGCGGACCGCAGCGGCTGCCGCGACGATGCCGTCCCGATCCTGTGCCGCATGCGCCCGGTGCGGCGGACCCGACGCCCGCCGCTGCCGGAACGGCAGGTTGTACCGCAGCACCAGCAGTCCCCGCTCGGCGAACCCGGCGGCCATGGCCCGCAACAACTCCGACGTGCAGTCCCCGCCCGCACCGTGCGTCAGAGCGACCGCACCGGCCGGGTCCCCGTCAGGCCGGTGCAGATACCCCTGCACACCGTCGGCGTCGATGTCGAACGGTGCGCACGGAGTCTCCATGACCGTCGAGAGTAGTCAGCGGTGCAGCAGGTTGGCGCCCGCGATGATCGCCGACAGCGACGACGCGATGCCGTCGGCGTCGATCGCCGTCGCCCAGCGGCGCTGCCCGTCGTGCTCGCACAGGACGAACGTCGCGGTGCCGGCGGGCGTGGACTGCTGGTGGAACGAGAGGATCTCGAGCTGGAAACCCGCGTCGTACAGCATCGCGGTGAGTGCCGCGATCGGACCGGTCGCCGCCGCGGACGCCGACGTGATGCGGTCACCGATGCCGAGCGTCGCGGTGTAGGTGCTGCGGCCGGCACCGAGCGTGGCCGCGGTCCAGGCGCCGAGACGGACCGGGCCGCCGGTGGGGGCGAACCGCGCCGTGAACTCGGACCAGCTCAGGCCATGCGCCTGGGCGCGCAGGTCACGCGGCAGACGGGCACCGAAACGGTGGAAGAACGGATCGTCCGAGAACGACGGAGAGGGGGCGGCGAAAGCGTGAGAGGTGCGCATGATGCGAGGTCTTCCTGAACTGAAGGAAGGACCGACGGGAGATAGCTCGACGACCCGCAGCGAGGGGTCGGTCCGATTCAGACCCCGCTACGGCGGTGAACTACTACCTCGATGCGCTGCATGGCCGAGAAGTCTAGGCGCGACTCCGGGGGCATGCAACCGTCAGCCGTGGACGCCGGTGATCTCGTCCGGGGTGTGCGGCAGTTCCGCGGACGTCGTGACCTCGCCGGTCTCGATATCGACGGCATGGATCCGCTGGGTCGTCGGATCGGTGACGTACGCGGTGAAACCCTGCACGAACAGTGCCGGTCGCGGAGTCTGCCACTGCACCGGTTCGGTCCACGGGTCGACGACGGGCAGGCGTCGGAGCACCGCACCGGACGACGCGTCGAGCACGTGCAGGGCGCCGTCGGTACCGAGCACGAGCGCCTCTCCGAACGGGCCGCGGCCGAGGGACCGGAACGTGTAACTCGTCCCGAGATCCACCAGGTGCAACTCCCCGGTCACCGTGTCCGTCAGCGACACCCGCTCCGGGCGTTCGAGCTTCGCGTCTGGGTCGGTCTTGTAGTCGCCGAGCATCACCGGGGACGCCTCCGATCCGGCCTGGTTGCCGATCCGCCCGTACGGATCCGGGCTGGTGATCTTCGTGATCGCGCCGTCACGGTAGATCAGCAGGCCGTCCTGGCAGCCGAAGACGACGGCGCCGTCGGCGGCGATCGCCTCCCCGTGCACGCCCGGACACTGCTCGTTGCGGGCGATCTCGGTGCGGCCCGCGTCGTACACGACGATGCCGGTGCGGGCCGTCTCGTCGCCGAGCGTGGTGATCAGCCGGCCGTCGGGCAGTTCGACGGCGGCGCCGTGATGTGGGTGCGGGGTGGTGAACGTCGAGGTGGGCGGGACACCGTCGGCGAGTGCGGTCGGGTCGAACGATGCGATGCGCCCGGTGCCGTCGTCGAACAGCACGGTGCGTCCGGCATGACGCACGACGTGGCCCGGCTCGTCGGCGCCGAACATGATGTCGGTGAGCGTCGGTGCCGCCGTGTAGTGGTGGGCGTGGTCGCCGTGCGTCTGCGACCACGTGCCGGTGTCGAGGACCCGGAAGCCGCCTGCGGTGGAGACGATCACGTGCCGGTCGTCGCCGGCCGGGCTCAGCCGATTGAATCCGGAAAGCTCGGATTCATTTACCACCGTGAGGGTTTCGGCGTCGAGAACGAGGACGCCGCCGTCGTAGGTGACGGCCAGCCGTGGCGTCGCGGACCGGACCTGGGCGGGCGCGGTGGTCGAGGCGTCCGGGCTCGTCGTGGTGGACGTGGCGGCGTCGGTGCCCGTGCAGCCGGCGAGAAGTGCCGTGCACGCCGCGACGGATGCGGCCAGCGTGAAACGTCGGGGGCGGGGATCGGTGCGGTTCATGCCGCAAGGTCTATCCCTTGTTGAAAATGATTGTCAAAGACTTACGTATGCATCTGTGCATATCGCGCGGCACGCAGCAGTTCGAAGTCGTCGGGATCCACCCGCCGGGTCCGGCGCCGATAGCCCCACGACGACCCCGGCCACAGCGCGTGGTTGGATCCGCGCCCGTTGAGGTACCAGCTCGCGCAGCCGCCCGTGCTCCACACGCCGCGGGACAGTCGGTCGCGCAGTTCCTCATCGAACACGGACTGGACGCCGGAACGGACGTCGAGCGCGTCGACTCCGGACGCGTCGACCAGGCGCATCGCGTCGCGCACGTACCGGATCTGCGCCTCGATCATCACGAGTACCGACGTGTGGCCCAGCCCGGTGTTGGGTCCGGACAGCAGGAATGCGTTGGGCAGCCCGGACACCGTGATCCCGAGGTGGGTGCGGACACCGTCGCGCCGCCACCGCTCGAGCAGGCTCACGCCGCTGCGGCCGACCAGGTGCATGCGGTTCAGGGCCCCGGCCACCCGGAAGCCGGTGGCGTAGACGATCGCGTCGACCTCATGGGCGGTGCCGTCGGCGGTGACGACCGCGTCGGGCCGGATCTCGGTGATCGGATCGGTGACGAGGGTGGTGTCCGTCCGGGCGAGGGTGGGATAGAAGTCGTTCGAGCGCAGGATGCGCTTGCAGCCGATCCGGTAGCCGGGGGTGAGCGCCGCCCGCAGGCCCGGGTCGGCGACCTGCCGATGCAGATGGCGGCGGGCGCGGGCCTCGGTGACGCCGAGCAGTCTCGGATAGCGACTCAGGCCGAGCCCGAGCGCTTCGTCGGACCAGTAGGTGGCGGATCGGAAGAGCTTGTGTGCCAGCATGCTTCGACGGGAGAGTGCAGTTACGACCGGATGCTCTCGGCGCGGCAGCACCCACGCCGGGGTGCGCTGGAAGACGTGCAGGTGTGACGCCGCCTCGGCCAGCTGCGGGGCCAGTTGGATCGCGCTGGCGCCGGTGCCGATCAGCGCGACCCGCCGGCCGGTGAGGTCGACGTCGTCGCGCCATGCCGCCGCATGCATGCTCGGTCCCTCGAACGACTCCGCACCCGGAATGCGGGGGAGTCGTGGCACATTCAGAGCGCCCGTCGCCACCACCAGGAACTGGGCGACGAACTCCCGCCCCGCGGAATCGGTGACGTGCCAGCGGCATTCGGACTCGTCCCAGTGGGCGCCGGAGACCGTGGTGCCGAACTCGATGTGGTCGCCCAACCGGTAGCGCCGCGTCAGTTCCGTGAGGTAGCCCAGGATCTCGGGCTGCGTACCGTGCGAACCCCGCCAATCGTGCCGGGGCTCGGACGAATACGAGTACAGCACCGACGGGACGTCGCACGCACACCCCGGGTAGATGTTCTGCCGCCAGGTGCCACCGACCGCGTCGGACCGTTCGAGGACCACGAAATCACGGTCCCCGCTGCGGGCCAGGTCGAGGGCCGTGCCGAGTCCGGCGAACCCGGCTCCCACGATCAACACCCGACTACGACGAACCTGTGACACGCTGCTTTTCCGATCCCTGGGAATTCCGCAGCGCTCCCCTCACTGCCCGACGCAGGTCAGTGTGCAACTTGAACAGTGTTCAAGACAAATCGGTGGGACGTGTCACGCCACCTCGTCCTCGCCACCCGGCTGGACTTTCCGCAGGCCACGGTAAGCCTCGGCGGGACTGTGCCGGCCCGCGACGACGGCCTCCACCTCGGCCGCGATCGGCATCTCGACGGCGTAGTCGCGGGCCAGTTCCATCACCGTCGGGGCGGTCTTGACACCTTCGGCGACCTGACCGAGTTCCTCGACCGCCTGCTCGACGGTGAGCCCGCGGGCGAGCGCCTCCCCGACGCGGCGGTTGCGCGACGCCGGACTCATACACGTCGCGATCAGATCACCCACCCCGGTCAGTCCCGCGAACGTGCGCGGGTTGGCACCCATCGCCTCCCCGAGTCGGGTCATCTCCGCCAGCCCGCGGGCCAGGACCATGGCGCGGGTGTTGTCGCCGACACCCAGGCCGTCCGCCATGCCCGACGCGATCGCCACGATGTTCTTGAGGACGCCGCCGAGTTCGCAGCCGAGGACGTCGGTGTTGCGGTAGACGCGGAACACGGGCGACGCGAACAGCGGCTGCAGCGCGGTCGCGACGTCCTCGTCCTGCGTCGCGACGACCGCGGCCGCGGCCAGGCCGTCGGCGATCTCACGGGCGATGTTCGGCCCGGACAGCAACCCGACCGGATGACCGGGCAGGCATTCGGAGATCACCTCGGTGGGGCGTTGCCGGGTGCCCGGTTCGAGGCCCTTCGCGAGCGACAGCACCGGCACCCACGCCCGCACCTCGTTGCAGATCAGGCTCAGTGTGGCGCGCACCGCGTGCGACGGCACCCCCACCACCAGCACGTCGGCCTCGTTCGCGGCCTCGACGATGTCGGAGGTGGCCCGCAACCCGTCCGGCAGCGCCCGGTCGCCGAGGTAGCGGCTGTTGCGGTGCTCGCGGTTGATCTCGTCGGCCGTCTCCGGGCTGCGCGACCACAACAGGGTGGGGGTGTTGCGGGCCGCGAGCCCGGCCACCGTCGTCCCCCACGAACCGGAGCCGAGCACCACGACACGTACCGGGCGGGCCATCAGCGATCACCGCGTCGAACGTCGTTGCCGTCCATCGCTCCAGGTTGACACTCCGGGGCGGTTCCCGGCGCCGATTCGGCGAACTCGTCCCGCGTCCACGCGTACCGTCGGAGGCGTGTCCGACGAACTTCCGTTGCGGGACGTGTATTCCGAGCCCACCCTGGCCGACGTACTGCCGTCGGTACTCGCCGCGCTGGGGGTGCCCGGTGAGGCGAACCGGCTGGCGCTGCCGGACGCCGCGCGGGTCGTCGTGCTGCTCGTCGACGGCCTCGGATGGAATCTGCTGCGCCGCAACACCGATGCAGCACCCTTCCTGAACAGTGTGGCGACGGAACCGATCCGCGCCGGATTCCCCACCACCACCGCCACCTCCATCACCACGTTCGGTACCGGGCTGCCGTCCGGCCGGCACGGGGTCACCGGCTACACGTCCGTCGTCGCCGACGCGGGCGGGCCGCTGAACTGGCTGCGCTGGCAGCGGGTCGGGGACCGGCGCGATCTGCTGCCGACGGTGGTGCCGGAACGAATCCAGCCGCACCGCACCGTGTTCGAACGGGCCACCGCCGCCGGAGTCGTCGCGACCACGGTGCTGCCCCGCGAGTTCGGCGGCACCGGACTCACCCGCGCGGCGCTGCGCGGCGGACGGTTCGCCGGGAGGATCGCATACGGGGACCTGCTGCACGCCACCGTCGCGGCCGCGTCGGTCGGGCCCCGCACCCTCGTCTACTGCTATCTCAGCGAGATCGACACCCTCGGCCACGTGTACGGACCCGAAACCGGCGGTTGGACGGCGCAACTGACGATCGTCGACCGGCTCGTCGAGGACCTCGTCGCGCACCTCGGCTCCGACGTCCGACTGCTGGTGACCGCCGATCACGGCATGGTGACCGTCGACGAACGCGTCGACGTCGACACCGACCGGGCTCTCACCGACGGGGTCGCCGCGATCGCCGGGGAGGCCCGCTGCCGCTACGTGCACACCGCACCCGGCCGTGCCGACGCCGTGCTGCGGCGGTGGCGGGACGTGCTCGGGGAGCGGGCGTGGGTCGGCACCCGTGGCGACGTCGTCGCCGCCGGACTCCTCGGTCCCGACCCGACATCGGACGCGCTCGAACGGGTCGGGGACGTCGTCGCGATCGCCCGCGGCACGGTCGCCCTCGTCCGCGGGGAAGCCGAACCGCGGATGTCGCGGCTGATCGGCCAACACGGCGCCCTCACCGACGACGAACTGCTGGTCCCGCTGCTGCAGGTGTGAGAGTGGGTGCGCGCCGCGGCGCCGGACTCTAGGGTGGCGGACGGATTCGGCAACGACGACTGGGGGAGTGGCATGCGCACGCGTGAGACGACGATCGTCCGGCACTGGAAGGTCAGCCTGCGGGCGTGGCTGGTGTTCTGGATCGTCCGGATCCTCGTCAAACCGCTGTTCACGCTGTGGCCGACGACGGACCGCGGGATCGCGGCGCTCGCGCATCTCGAGAAGCTCGTCGACCGGCTGCCGAAACCGCCCGGTGTCACCGTCGAGCCGATGACGCTCGGCGGGGTGCCCAGCGAATGCGTCACCCACCATCGGCAGGCCGCGGACGCACTCGCCGGCGCCACGATCCTGTACTTCCACGGCGGCGGATTCGTGTTCTGCGGCCTGGCCACCCACCGCAGCCTGTGTGCGGTGCTCGCCGCCCGCGCCGGGGTGCCGGTGATCTCCGTCGAATACCGGCAGTTGCCGTACGGCGGGGTCGGCACGTCGATCCACGACGCGATGGCCGCGTACACCGACCTGCTCGACCGCTGCGCGGACCCGTCCAAGATCGTCCTCGCCGGAGATTCCGCAGGCGGCTACCTGGCGATGAAGGTCGCCGAACTCGCCGCCACCCGCGGCCTGGCCACGCCGGCCGCGGTGATCGGGTACTCGCCGCTGCTCAACCTGGCGCTCGAGGAGCACGACCCGGATTACATGCGCCGTGACGCCTACCTGCCGATGAGCCAGGTGGAGAAGCTGAAGGACCGATGGGCCGGTGGGCCCGATCCGATCGTCGGCGCCGACTCGCCCGTCGAGGCCGACCCGAGCCTGTTCCCACCGGTGTTCTTCAGCGTCGCCCAGTACGAGCTGATGCGGCCCGACGTCGAGACGATGACCGAGCGGCTCGCAGCGGCCGGGCAGGCCGTCGAGACCCACGTGTGGAGCGGCCAGATCCATGCCTACCCGGTGATCGGCACCTATCTGAACGAGGCCACCATGACGATCGCGTTCAGCCTCGACTTCGTGCGCCGCGCGCTCGGCCACCGCGGCCGGCACGCGGCGTGACCGTCACCGGCCGTGTGCCTCGATCTGCTTGCGCAGGTTCGCTTCCGTCTGCTTGATCGCGGTGACGACGAACGGCTCGATCAGCTTGCCGAGCAGGCGCCCTGCGACGCCGCCGGGCAGCTCGTAGCCGAAGTCGACGGACAGTTCGGTGCGGTCGTCACCGACCGGCGCGAACATCCAGCTCGACCGGTTACCGAAGCCGTCGACCGACGACAGCGTGATGATCCGGTCCTGCTCCCACTCGGTGACCTCGACCGTCGACGTGAACGTCTTCGGCCCGATCTGCATGGCTGCGGCGTAGCGGGCGCCCAGACCCTGGACCTGCTCACCGATCGGATCGAACCGGGTGATGCCGAACATCCAGTCGGGCACGTTCCGGTAGTCGTCGATGTGCGCGAACGCGAGCTCGACGGGAACGATGGCGACGGCCTTGTGTCGAACGTGGATCATGTGTTCCTCCCTCCGATGGAAGTCGGACACTAGTACACGTCGGGAGTGACCCGCGTCACCGACGTCCGGAAAGTCGGAACTCGGCGATCTCGCGGGTGTGGTCGATCGCGTCGGACAAGGCCCGATGCCGCTCGTCCGCCGACTCGGCTGCCAGGATCGTGAACTTGTCCGCCGCACCCATCGGCACCCACGCCGCCAGCGCATACAGGTGGTCACCGGGCTGGGCGAGCACGTCGAACATGCGCGGCGGCGCCGGCGGCGGATCCTCCCGCAACTCCCGCACCCGGGTCAGCAGGATGTACAGCTCGGTGATCTTGTCGGTGAGATGCTGCAACTGGCCGTCCGAGAGACGCCCGGACGCCTCCACCGGCCACGACTCCACCTCCGCCTGCGGGTACGGATCGTCACCGAGCCAGTGCCGCACCCGGATTCGCTCCTCCGCCACACAGTTCAGGGAGGTTCGGCCGTCGCCGATCCCGATGTGGGACACGATGCGCACCGACGTGCCGACGTCGTAGCGGTCCTCCCCGCCACCCACCTCCCGGCCCCGTTCGATGAGTACCGTCCCGAACACCGGGCCGGCAGTCGCGGACAGACAGTCCCGCACCAGCGCCTGATAGCGCGGCTCGAACACGTGCAGCGGCAACCGCTCCCCGGGCAGCAGTGCGGCGCCGAGCGGGAACATCGGCAGGACGGTCAACGGTTCGGTCATCACGGCATCCGCAGTCGAGGCACCGGCACCGTCTCCGGTGGGGTACCGGCATCCAGTTCGGCGATCAGATGATCCGCCCACGCCACCAGTCCGGTGACGTCGAGGGCATGCGGCGGATCCACCTCGAACGGCACGATCCGATGCCGGCCCTGCCGTAGCAGCGACACCGCCCCCGCCGGATTGCCGCGCAGCAGATGCGTCACCGCCACCGCCAACTGCGCCAACCCCTGCCACAGCCCGCGCTCCTCGTGCGGCGCTTTCTTCCACGCCGCCTCGAGCACCTCGTGCGCATGGAACGGCAACTCGTGATCCAACAGCCGCTGCGCCTCCGTGATCGCCGCACCGGGGTCCAGATCCAGATCGTCGGGCATCGTCGGAAACCCCTCCTCACCCCACGCCAGCGGCCGCCCCAGCCGATCCCGGGGGCGGGCGTTGCGGGGCTTGCCGAGCGTGTCCCGATCACGGTCCGCCATACAAGCAATCTAACGCTCGAGACGGGGTGTGGGGAGGGTGCGCCCGACGGGTGGACGGTGGTGCCGCCATGGACGCGGCCGCTGCGCGCGGATTCGTCTCCTGCGCGCACGATCGCGCGTGCGGGACGTCAACTCGCGTGCAGGATGGGTCCGGACAGAGAAAAACCCGGTATCGCAGATGCGATACCGGGTTTTCCGGTGGTAGCGGGGACAGGATTTGAACCTGCGACCTCTGGGTTATGAGCCCAGCGAGCTACCGAGCTGCTCCACCCCGCGATGCGTTACCTACAGTACACGACGCGGCCGGAATCCCCGCATCGGTGCCGGTCCCGGTGATCGGAAGCAGCGGCTCGAGCCCGCCCGTGACCGCCCTAACCTGCGGGGACACGGCACGACGACGGATCGCGGAGGATCGGTATGGCACTGCTCGAGAACAAGGTCGCCTTCATCACGGGTGCGGCACGTGGACAGGGACGCAACCACGCGATCCGGTTCGCACGGGAGGGCGCGGACATCGTTGCGCTCGACGTGTGCGCCCCCGTGTCCGGCGACGTCGGCTACCCGGCCGCCACCCCCGAGGACCTCGAGGAGACCGCCCGACTGGTGCGCGCCGAGGGCCGCGAGATCGTCACCGCGATCGGCGACGTCCGCGACCAGGCGGCGCTGCAGGCCGCCGTCGACGCCGGGATGGAGCGCTTCGGACGCCTCGACGTCGTCGTCGCCAACGCCGGCATCTCCACCTGGAACCGCTTCTGGGAGATGCCCGAAGACCAGTGGACGACGATGATCGACATCAACCTCAGCGGCGTGTGGCGCACCCTCAAGGCAGCCGTGCCCGCCATGATCGACGGCGGCCGCGGCGGCTCGATCATCGTGGTCAGCTCCGCCGCCGGCATCAAGGCCAGCCCCGGCACCGCCAACTACACGTCCGCCAAACACGGCCTCGTCGGACTCACCAAGACCGCCGCAATCGAACTGGGCGAGTACGGGATTCGCGTCAACTCCATCCACCCCAGCGCCGTCGACACCCCGATGGGCCAGGACGCCAACGTCGGCAAACTCCTCGCCCAGTACCCCCGCTACATCGACAACTACAAGTGGCCGCTGGCCGGCCTCACCAAGTGCAGCGTCGACGACATCACCGACGCCGTCCTCTACCTCGCGAGCGAGCAGTCCCGCACCGTCACCGGCGCCCAGATGTCCCTCGACCTGGGGCTGACGACGATCTAGGCGCTCCGCACCCGTGCGCCTTTTTGGTAGTGGGAGCTACCAAAAAGGCGCACAAGCGGCGCAGCCGCCTACAGGTTCCCGCGGCGCTGCTGTTCGCGTTCGATCGCGAGGAACAGGGCCTGGAAGTTGCCTTTGCCGAAGCCGAGGGAGCCGTGGCGTTCGATGAGTTCGAAGAACACGGTGGGGCGGTCCCCGATCGGGGTGGTGAAGATCTGCAGCAGGTAGCCGTCCTCGTCGCGGTCGACGAGGATGCCGCGACGCTGCAGTTCCGCGATCGGGATCCGCACGTCGCCGATGCGGGCACGCAGGGCGGGATCCTCGTAGTACGACGCGGGTGTCGGCAGGAACTCGACACCCGACTCCGTCAGTCGGTCCACCGATTCGACGATGTCGGACGTGGCGAGTGCGAGATGCTGTGATCCTGGGCCGCAATAGAATTCGAGGAATTCATCGATCTGGGACCGTTTGCGACCCGCAGCGGGCTCGTTGAGGGGAATCTTGATGCGGTGGCTACCGTTCGCGACCACCTTGCTCATCAGCGCCGAGTACTCGGTGGCGATGTCGTCGCCCACGAACTCGGCCAGATCGGTGAATCCCATGACCCGGTGGTAGAAGTCGACCCACTCGTTCATCTTCCCCAGTTCCACGTTGCCGACCACGTGGTCGAGAGCTTCGAACACCTGCCGACTGGTACCGAACTGTGCTGTGCGCGCAACGAATCCGGGGAGATACGGGCCGGTGTAGCGGGAGCGGTCGACGAGGGTGTGCCGGGTGTCGCCGTACGCGGCGATGCTCGCGGACCGGACGGTGCCGTGACCGTCGGTGTCGTCGTGCGGGTCGACGAGAATCGTGGCGCCCTGGCTGCGGGCGTGCGCGATGCACCGGTCCACGTCGGTGACCTCGAGGGCGACGTCGTAGACGCCGTCGCCGTGCCGGCGGTGATGATCGAGCAGCGGGCTCGACGGGGCGACCCCGCCCATGATCACGAATCGTGCTGTGCCACTGCGCAGCACGAACGAGCGGTGGTCACGGTTACCGGTCTCGGGGCCCGAGTACGCCTCGAGTTCCATGCCGAACGCGGTGCGGTAGTACGTCGCGGACTGGGTCGCGTTGCCCACCACCCACACGATCGCGTCCCAGCCGACGACGGGGAACGGATCGGCCGACGGATCGTGTTCGACGAGTCCGAGCAGTTGACGCAGCGACGCATCGTCGAGGCGGTGCAGCGATCGGGCAACGGACTGATCGACGGTCATGGCGACCTCCCGTGTCGTGTACATCGATCACACTGCTGTGCGCTCGGCCGAGCAATATCAGCCGGCGGCGGTGGACGGAGTGCACGTTCGAGTCCGCAGAATCACCCGTGGGGTGGTCAATGTGTGCAATCGGTGGTAGTGATCGGCTGCAGGTAATGCAGTGATTTCCCATACCGAGGAAATCGTAAAGATGGACGGTCGTCCAGTATGGAATGTGGTCTGGTCGACATCTGCGTCGAGTGTGGAACCGTCTACCTCTCAACACTTCTGACCGGCGGGGTGGTGTCGAGGTGAACTTGGGGCAATCTTTGCCAAAACCCTTCCGGAGGCGAAGGTTATGCGTTACTTTCCTTTCGATCACGATCGCGAAGGGTGCCGGAACATGGCAACAACCGTCCGGCGTGAGTTACCCCGAGTGTTCTGCGTGCTGCCCGATGTCGCTCGTGCGTAAAGGTGGGTGCGACGTCGTGCAGAAGTTCTACGAACCGTTCCAACACCGACCGAGAGGGTGGGTTTTCGTATGAGTGTGTCGTTCCTGAAGGCGGCATCGGATCTGCTGAATGGTCTGCTGACAGACCTGTTCTCCGGCTCGGTCATGCCGGGAGTCGGGGGTCTGAACAGCTCGCTGGCAGACGTTCTCCGGCTCAGCTGAGCCCGATCAATCTGAATGATTTTCTCCGACAAGAGGAGTGACCGATGAAGTTGAGTTCGCTCGCCGATGTCCTCGACGGCCCCTTCGCTGCGCTCATCAACAGCGTCATGGCGCAGTTGCTGTTCATGCCGCTGCAGGGCTCCGTCGACATGGGCTGGGAGCCCGTTCTGCCTGTCTGATCAGGCTTCTGAAACTACACGGAAGGGGAAAACATAGTGGATACCGGAAGTCTCGTCGACCTGGTCACCAGTGTCGACCTCGGATCCCTCACGGACCCGATCGCATCGATGAAGGATGTGGTCGATGCGCTGTTCAAGGTCGTCGGTGACGTGATCGGCCTCTGGCCGGCAGGGTCCGGCGCAGCGAACGGCAGTGTCGATGCGCTCCTCACCGGTCTCGGCTCCGCCGCAGGCCAGTAACCAGGGAAGGAAGAACGCATGTTCGATCTGTCTGTCACCTACAGTTCCGACATCTCGAAGTTCGGGTCCGTCGATCTGGTCGCCACGTTCACGAAGTTCCTGAACGCGCTGTCCCTCGCGCCCACAATCTGACGAAAGGAACCGGCGATGCTGCAGAAGTACATCAACAACTTTCTGATCGGTTCGGTCGAATCGATCGTGGGCTTCACGGCTCTGGGGAGCACGCTCCTCAAGACCCCGAAGTGATCGACTCGCACATGGTGGTGTGAAGATGCTGGGCTCGAAGGTGAATCATCTTCGGGCCCAGTAATCGTCGTCCCACTGTGGTTCCGTGACGATCTCCCGAGGAGTGCCATGACGCTGTCTTCCCACGACGCCGACTTCGTCTACAACGAGTCCGACGGGCACCTCGGCCATGTCTTCGCCGTGTATCTGTTCGACACCACCGGACATCCCGAGTCGGAGTTCACGCACGAGCAGGCACTCCGGTGGACTGCCGAGCGACTCGGTCACCACGACCTGTTCACACACGCGGTCCGGCGCGTACCCCTGGGGCTCGAACACCCCTACTGGCAGCCGGTCTCCGTGGACGCCCGTGACCACGTCCGTGTCACCCCGATCATCGGATCCGGCTGGGCGCCACTACAGGAGCAGTTGAGCGTCCTGCTGACCACACGTATGGACCTCGCGCGACCGCCGTGGGAGTTGCACTTCTTCACCGGTATCGAAGGACTCGACGATCTACCCCACCGCATGACGGCTGTGGTGTTCAAGGTTCATCACAGCGCCGGCGACGGGTTGGCAGTCCTCGGGATGGCCCACAGTCTCTTCTCCGACCGGACAATGTCGGTATCACAGGCGCAACAGGCGCCGCTCCTGCCCGTTCGGATGCTCGCACGTTCGATCTTGGAATTCCCCGGTCGCGTCCTGCGTTTCGTCCGGGCCGTCCCCGACAGCCGGGACGCAGGCAGTGCCGTAGCAGAGGAACTGGCCGCCGGCACCTGGGACGGTGAGCGTGAGCAGCCGTCGACCCGATTCAACGGTGCGGTCAGTGGGCGAGTCGCCCTGTCGTCGACCGTCTTCTCCCTGAACCGGATTCGTCGGATCAAGGAGATGGTCCCCGGCTCCACCGTCAACGACGTCGTACTCACCGCCGTCGGTGCCGGGCTCGCCGACTACCTGGAGCGGCAGCACGAACCGCATCGTGGCTCACTCGTCGCGACGGTACCCAGATCCATGCGGACGGTGGAGGAATCGGAGTCGGCCAACCGACTGGCGATCATGGGCGTCGACATGCACACCGACATCGCGGACCCGATCGACCGATTGACGGCGATCGTCCGGTCGTCGCGGTCGGAGAAGACCCGCACCGCGCATCCTGCGGTGCGTCGGCAGGCCGCGGCGTCGGAGACCGCCCCGCCGCCACTGATGCGGCTCATCGCGTACGCGCGGAAGAAGAACGACCACGACCCGAGCCGTCCCCGCTACCAGCACACGATGGTGAGCAACATGCCGTTCACCGTCGACGGTCTCACGCTGAACGGGGCGCCCGGTGTCGCCGCGATCGGTGGACAACCCCCGGTCGACGGTGACGGTCTGCGCCACTTCGTGATCGCGGCGGACGGTGACCGGCTCACCCTCACCGTCGTCGCCGATGCCGCGTCGATGCCCGACCCCGGCCACTATCTCGATCTGATCCGGGGGCGTCTCGACGAACTCGAGGAGGCCGCCGCGCACCCGCGTTCGGCGTTAGTCTGAACAGCGCACGTGCCGCAGTAGTCGAGGCGATCGGAGCAGGCGATGTCACCCGTGAACGAGACCCGGCCGGTGATCGTGGGCGTCGACGGATCCGACGCCTCCCGCCATGCCGTGCAGTGGGCGGCCGCCGAGGCACACGCCCGCAAGGTTTCGTTGAAACTGGTGCACGTCATCGACACGGAGAACGACTTCCCGTTCGCCGCGGACGACCTCGAGGAGGAAGAGGCGTTCGGTCGGGAAGCGCTGAAAGCGGCCCGGGAGGCCGCGACGATCGAGGACTACACGCTCGACATCGAGGTGGAACTGCTGCGTGGCCGGGTGAACCGGGCATTCGTGGATCTGTCCGAGCATGCGAGCCTGCTCGTCGTGGGCTCCGTCGGCAGCGGCTTCTTCACCCGCATGGTCCTCGGGTCGACGGCCCTGTCCCTGGCACACCACGCCAAGTGCACGGTTGCGGTGATCCGCGGCGCCGACGGCAGCCCCGTCCCACCCACATCCGGTCCCGTCGTCGCCGGCGTGGACCATTCGGACAGTGCCGACATCGTCGTCGGCACCGCGATGCAGGAGGCGTCCATCCGGCACGCCGAGATGACCGCCGTACATGCGCGCCGCCGCCGCGGCAGCCACGAGGCCGACGAGGAGGCCCGCGCCCGCATCGACCGGCTGATCGCGACATGGGGTGCGAAGTTCCCGTCGGTGCCGGTGGAGACGGTGCTCGCCGAGGCCGGCCCGACCAAGCATCTCGTCGCACTCAGCTCGACGGCCCGTGCGATGGTCGTCGGCAACCGCGGCCGGGGCGGCTTCGAGAGCGCGCTGCTCGGCTCGACGTGCCAGTCGCTGCTCTATCACGCGCAATGCCCCGTCATCGTCGCCCGCACCCGGGCCACCCCCTGACCGGCGGCCCGGCGTGGACCGGCAGGGGCATCGGCTCGACGGACTCGACGTCGACCTGATCGCCCGGTTGCGCCGCGATCCCCGGATCGGGGTACTCGAGCTCGCGCGTCGTGCCGGGGTCGCCCGCGCCACCGCCGCCGCCCGGCTGCACCGGCTCGAGGAGGCCGGGATCGTCACCGGCTACGGACCCGACATCGACCTGCGGGCGGCCGGATTCCCGGTGCAGGCGTTCGTCACCCTGGAGATCGCGCAGGGCTCGCTCACCCAGCTCACCGGGGAACTCGAGGCCATCCCCGAGGTGGTCGAGGCGTGGGCCACCACCGGGGCCGGGGACGTGCTGTGCCGGGTCGCGGCCGCGTCCCACGACGACCTGCAGGCCCTGCTCGTCGACCTGCACCACTCGTCGACCGTCGCCCGGTCGGTGTCCGTCGTCGTGCTGTCCCAGGTGGTCCCGTACCGGTCGGTGCCGCTGCTGGCGAAGTCGGTCCGCCCGTGAGATGTCGGTGATGGCTGGCAGTATCGGTGACGTGGATACCGTGCACACTGTCGTCGACTCCCCGATCGGACCGCTGACGCTGGTCCGGGGCTCCGACGGTCTGTGCGGGCTGTACATGCACGAGCAGCGGCACCTGCCGGCTCCGGAGCGGTTCGGTGCCCGCCGCGACACCGGCTTCGATGCGGTGATCGACCAGTTGGCCGAGTACTTCGCCGGTGAGCGCACCGCGTTCACTCTCGACGTGGCACCGTCCGGCACCGAGTTCCAGCAGCGGGTGTGGGCGGCGCTGCGCACCATTCCGTACGGCGACACCTGGACGTACCTGCAGCTCGCGGAGCAGTTGGGTAATCCCGCCGCGATCCGGGCCGTCGCCGCCGCCAACGGCCGCAACCCGATCGGCATCGTCGTCCCCTGCCACCGCGTGATCGGCAGCGACGGATCCCTCACCGGCTATGCGGGCGGGCTCGACCGCAAACGGTTCCTACTCGACCTCGAGGGCGCCGCGGGAGTCCAGGATGGACTGTTCTGACGATCCGATCTCACGTTCCGGCCGCCCGGAGCGTCTACCGGGTGTGGGAGCGACACCGTTCGAGCAGATCGTCACCGAGCACGGGCCGGTGGTTCTGCGGGTGTGCCGTGCGCTGCTCGGGCCGGCCGACGCCGACGACGCCTGGTCCGAGACGTTCCTGGCGGCGCTGCGCGCCTACCCGGAGCTGCCGCCGGACGCGAACGTCGAGGCGTGGCTGGTGACCATCGCGCACCGCAAGGCCGTCGACATCCACCGGGTGCGCGGCCGCATCCCGATCCCCACCGACGAGATTCCGGAGCGCGCCACCGCCCGGGACGTGCCCGGCACGTGGAATCACGAACTATGGGACGCGCTCGCCGACCTGCCGTTCACCCAGCGGGCCGCCGTCGTCCACCACCATCTGGCCGGGCTGCCGTACGCGCAGGTCGCCGCCATTCTCGGCAACAGCACCGACGCCGCCCGACGCGCCGCCGCCGACGGCATCGCCCGGCTGCGCCGCACCTACCCGGCCCTCGCCTCGGAAGGAGTCCCCCGATGACCATCCTGCCCACGCTGCCCGCTCTCCCCACCCCGGACGTGGCCGCCGCGGACCTGGACCGCCTGCATGCCCGGTTGTCCGCCGCCGCCGATCGCGACGGCATCCTCGACGTCGGCTACCGGTCCGTCGACACCCCCGTCGGTCGACTCCTGTTGGCCGCCACCGACATCGGCCTGGTCCGGGTCGCGTATCCGCGGGAGGACCACGACGCCGTCCTCGTCGATCTCGCCGACCGGATCAGCCCCCGCATCCTCGCGGCGCCACGACGTCTGGACGCCGCCGCCCGGCAGCTCGACGAATACTTCGAACACCGCCGCACCCGCTTCGACGTGCCCCTCGACCTGCGGCTCACCCGCGGCTTCCGGCGCACGGTCCTGACCCTGCTGCCCGACATCGACTACGGCACCACCGCCAGCTACACCGAGATCGCCGAGGCCGCCGGCAGCCCGCGCGCGGTGCGGGCCGTCGGCACCGCATGCGCCACCAACCCGCTGCCGGTGTTCGTGCCGTGCCATCGGGTGATCCGCAGCGACGGCACCATGAGCCGCTACGCCGGCGGTGTCGAGGTGAAACGGGCGCTGCTGGATCTGGAGGCGGCGTGACGCTGCGCCTGCCGTTCCGCCCGCCGCTCGCGTCGGCCCCGCTGCTCGCCGCACTGTCCGCGCACACCGTGGCCGGTCTCGAACGGCACGCCCCGGACCGCGGCGCGCACACCCGCGTCGTACCCGCCCCGCACGGGCCGGCGGTGGTGCAGGTCCGGTTCGACACCGACCACGTGGAGGCGACGATCCGGTCCGCGCACGGCGACGACGTCCCGCACCTCGAGGCGGTGCTGCGCCGCTGGCTCGACCTCGATGCGGACCCGGACGTCGTCGACGAGGCGCTGTCGACAGACAGTGTTCTGGCACACCATGTTTCCGCGCGACCGGGGTTGCGGGTCCTCGGCTCGGTGGACGGCTTCGAGACCGCGGTGCTCACCGTGCTGGGGCAGCAGGTGTCGCTACCGGCGGCCCGGACGTTCGGGTCCCGTCTGGTGGCGGCATTCGGTGCGCCCACCGGCGTCGACGGTTTCACGAGTTTCCCTGTGCCCGAAGTCCTTGCCGGACTCGATCCGTCGGTCATTCGGGAAGCGGTGGGCCTCACCGGGACCCGCGCCCGCACCGTTCACGCCCTCGCCGCGGCGGCCTGCGACGGTCTTCCCCTCGGACCGGGCACGGACCCCGACGAGTTCCGGACCCGACTGCACGCACTACCCGGTATCGGGCCGTGGACCGTCGACTACCTCGCCGTCCGGGTCCTCGGCGACCGGGACGCCTACCCGTCCGGCGACCTCGTGCTCCGACGCGCCCTCGGCGTGGCGACCGCCCGCGAGGCCGCCGCGGCATCGGAGCGGTGGCGGCCCTGGCGGGCATACGCCCTGTTCCACCTGTGGACGGCGCAGGCGTACCTGTGAGTCGCCGTCACCGGGGGAGCTGGCGCAGCCCGATCATCGTGCGGTTCGAGACGTAGCTGTAGCGTCCATCGCCGCCGACCCGCAGCATGCCGTCGGACCCGAGCGCATTCGGATCGTCGTCGATCGCCAGGAACGGTGTCTCCCATTTCGGTTCCCCGGTCCGGAGGTCGAACGCGCGGATCGCCTCGTGATCCACTGTCACCACCACCCGGTCGTCGTGCCCCTGCACGGTGCCGAAGTTGCTCTCGTCCCGTTGCCACAACCGTTTCCCGGTGCGTAGATCCAGCGCCGTCGTCGCGTCACCGTCCCGGAGGATCGCGATGTCACCGACGACCGCGGTGGCCGTCCCGAACCTGGTGTTCGCGTTGTCCTCGTCGACCTCGCGCGGCGTGGACACCAGATCGGTGCTCGTCCACAGCCGTTCGCCGGTGGCCCGATCGTGTCCGCCGTCGCCGACGAGCACGGGAACCGTCGCGTCGACGGGATCGTCGAACGACGGTGACTGTGTCACTTCACCGTCTACGGCGGCGATTACGCGTCCCGCGCCGTCGATCACCTCGGTTCCGGTACGACGGTAGCCGTCGCACTCGATGCGGGTCGTCACCACCAGGGCGCCGGCCGTCGGCTCCACCCGTGAGCAGCCGTCGAGTGACGACGTCCACGTCGGCTCGCCGGTGTCGAGATCGAACCCGGCGAGGTCGGTGCCGAGCACAACGACACCCTGCCCGTGCGCGACGTCCAGAGCATGGGAGAGATCGTCCTCCCACCAGCCCTCCATGTCGAACGACCGTGACCACGACGCGTCCGGGTCGTCGAGTGTGCCGGCGTGGACGCGGACGTCGGCGTCCTCGATGTTGCCCTCGGCGACGTACAGGCGATCGTCGACGGTGGCCACCGCGAACACGATCCAGTCCGTCGGGGTCCGGGTGACGTCCCCGGTGGTGACGTCGAATCCCACGAGCGCGGGCTCGTCCGCCACCGGCGATGTGAAGCACACGATTTCGCCGTCGACAGGAGCGGAGGTGCACCCGCCCAGCTCCTCGGCGGGGCTGCGCCAGCGCACATCGCCGCTCGCCGCGTCGACCCCAACCGTCACGGGATCTCCCAGGCTCATGCCGCCGTTCGAGATGCCGACGATCGAGACCAGCATGTCGCCCGCGTCGACGAAACCCGTATTTCCCCAGTCGTATTCGCTACCGGTGACCGGATCACGGAACTCGGCGAACGACTGCCCGTACATCGCGGCCGCGTCGAGAGACCAGCCCAGGCCCGGTGCCGCATCGACGGTTCCGGTGATCTTGCGGGTGCCGTCACCGCCGTCCTGGACGACGGTCACGACGGCACCGGTGACGGTGACGGCGGCCACGGCGGCGGCCACCGTCAGGTTGCGGACCTCACGGTTCACGACGTCACCTCCAGGCCGGGGGCGAGCACGATCGCCTCGAGCTGCTCGAACGACAAGGGCGGTACCGGTACGGCTGCATTCGACACCGCCTGGACGTAGCCGCCGGACGGCCGGGTGACCGCGACGGTCCGCGACGTCATCTGTGTCGACTGCGCACCCGCCTCCATGCCGACCTGTGCGTAGTGATGTTCGCGGCGTTCGACGATGCTGCCGTCCGCGAGCGTGCGGAACTCGGTGACCGTGCCGTCGTACGACCCTCGCCCGGAAGAGGTTTCGGACGTGTTCGGAAGATCCTGTCCGCCGGAGATCGCCACCCGCAACTCCGACTCGCTACCGGGTGTCGTGACCTGCACCGCCTGGCACAGGGTGCCCGCGTCGTACCCCGCCGGCCACAGCGCCCCGAGCGGACGATCCGTGGTCACGCCGGGCAGCGGCACCACCGCCAGGGCTGCACCGACCCGGGCCGCGGTGGTGCGGTCGATCGCGGGACCGCCCTCGACCGACGCGGCGCAGGACGTGGGTGGCATACCCGTGCCCGGCGGGACGGGCGCGGTCACCCGCAACGCGGGCAGCGTGGCAAGCGTGACGAGCTCGTCGATGCTCAACGGGACCGTACCGCTGAGCTTTTCCTCGCCGCCGGAGTACGAGCTGTCGGACGCGGACAGGTGGATCCGGCTGCCGTCCGTCGTGTACGCCGTCGCACTGCGCGACAGCGTCCGCTCGCCGTCGGTTTCCGACCACGTGTCCTGCACGTCGACGACGGTGCCGTCGCCGAGGGTGCGGCGCGCATCGAGCGCCCCGGCGACACACGGCGGCACCGGATCGGCATTCTGCTGCACCGACACCCACAGAGAACCGCGGGCGTCGCCGCGGAGCAGTGTTCCGGACGTGTCGGTGCTGCCGCCGAGATCGGGGGCGGATTCCTCGTCGCTCACGATCGGCCGGAAGTACAGCGACGCCTCCGGCGACGCGAACTCCACCTCCGTCCCGGCGGGGAGAGCGCCGACCAGCGCCTCCGACATGGCGAGCGCCTTCGGCCCGGAGAACCACGGGTAGGTGGGGTTGTCGTAGCCGGGGGACTTGTCGCGCAGGTACGCGACGAATTCTCCCTTCGAGGGCGGTTCCACGACATCGCAGCCGGTGATCTGCGTCGGATACGTCACCGACGGTGTCACATAGCTGTATTCGGGGCGCTCCGGCGAGGGCGGCGGTGTGGTCGTGGTCGGCGGCGCCGTCGTCAGCTCCGGTTCCGGGGTGTGCAGCAGCCCCGCGACGACGACACCCGCCGCGACGACGGACACCACCGACAGCCCGAAACTCCAGGCCGCGATCCGGCGTGACGGTGACCCCGACCCGGTGTCGTCGTCGCTCATGTCCCTCCCCGTGACAGTTCACTTCCTCTGCGGAAGTTGTCTATCACGGGGAGGGATCACACGGGCATCACGCCTTCTCCTGCGCCGCCTTTCGTGCCGAACGCGCCGCCGCCCTTCGCCTGTGGTTGCCGCTCCGGGATCCGTTCCCGATCGAACTGGGCCGTCTTCTCGATCAGGTGGTGGTCCTGCAGCAGGGTCGGCCCGTCCGGCCCCACTGTCTACCAGCCAGACCACTTCGGCGGCGATCCGTCAACCGACCGTGTGCTCAGTCCTTCGTGCGGGCCAGTGCCGACGGCCACCAGATCGTCTTGCCGATGTCGTGGGACAGCGCGGGCACGAGCACACTGCGGACGATGATCGTGTCGAGGAGGACACCGAACGCGACCGCGAACCCCACCTGCGCGAGGACGACGAGCGGCAGCACCCCGAGCACCGCGAATGTGCCGGCCAGCACGATGCCCGCCGACGTGATCACCCCACCGGTCACGGCGAGACCGCGCAGCACACCGGACCGGGTGCCGTGTTCGAGGGTCTCCTCCCGGACCCGCGTCATCAGGAAGATGTTGTAGTCGATGCCCAGCGCCACCAGGAACACGAACGCGAACAGCGGGAACGACGGATCCGCGCCCGCGAAATGGAACACGTGGGTGAAGAACAGTCCGGACACGCCGAGGGTCGCCGCGAAACTCAGGACGACCGTCCCGATGAGGATCAGCGGGGTGAGCAGCGCCCGCAACAGGATCGCCAGCACCACGAAGATCACCACCAGCACGATCGGGATGATCAGATTCCGGTCGTGCACCGACGCCGTCTGCACGTCCAGGGTCGCGGCGGAACTGCCCCCGACGAGCGCGGAGGCGCCGGGCACCTCGTGCAGAGTGTCCCGCAGTCGCTGCACCGTCTGCAGCGCCTCGGGTGAATCGTACGAATCGGCAAGCGCCACAGTGACGACCGTGCGCCCGTCGATCGGGGCGACGTTCAGGATCGCGGGCGGACAACCGGGGGGAAGCTGCTGTGGGACGCCGCCGGACTTCTGCAGCAGGGCCTTGACCTTCTCGAAGTCGGTCTGCACGCACACCGATCCCGGCCCCTGCCGCACCCCCTCGACACCGCTCGCCGCGGCGATCACCGCGTCGACCGCCGCCGCGTTCGTGGTGACGACGGCCGGTGCACCGGCACCCGGATCGAAGTTGGCGTCGTACAGGGCCTGCCCGCGGACGGCGTCGGGGGTGTTGGTGAAGTTCTCCGTCGCGGTCAGCCCGTCGGTCTGCAGGCTGCCGATCCCGACCGCGAACAACACGGCCAGCAGCACCGTCGCCCCGATCCAGGCGGGCCGGTCGCGGCGTCCGACGAACTCGGCGATCCGCCCCCACATCCCGTGCGTGGCAAGATCCGTCGCACCGTCGACCCGCGGCCGACGCGGCCAGAACACCCACCGCCCCACCACCGACAGGGCCACCGGCAGGAACGTCATCATCACCACATAGGTGCACGCGATACCGATCGCGGCGACCGGCCCGAGGCTCTTGTTGGAGTTCAACTGCGAGAACCCCAGGCACAGCAGACCCAGGATCACCGTCACCGCCGACGCCGTGATCGCCGGCACCGACTCCCGCCACGCCTTGATCATGGCGTCGAACCTGTTGTCGTGGAAGTGCAGTTCCTCCCGATACCGGGCGATCAACAGCAGCGCGTAGTCGGTGCCCGCACCGATCACGAGGACGAACAGGATGCCCTGACTCTGCCCGGTGAGGGTGAGCAGATCCTGCTTCGCGAGCAGATAGATCACCATCGACGACAATCCCAGCGCCAGCAGCGCCGAGAACAGCGGAAACACCCACAGCACCGGCGAGCGGTACACCACCAGCAGGATGACGATCACGACGAGCAGTGCCACCAGCAGCAGGGTGCTGTCGAGTCCCTCGAACGCGTCGATGAACGCGACCAGCAGCCCGCCCGGACCGGCCGGCAGCACCTCCACCCCGGTGTCGACAGCCCCGCGGGCCGCATCGAGGACGTGCTGTTCGGCGGCGGCCAGCGCCGGCCCGGTCACCGCCGTCCCGTCCTGCTTCGCGATCAGCGGCACGAACACCGACGCGACGGCGCCGTCCGGCGAGAACTGGGTGGGCGTCACCGAACTCGCATCCACCCCGTCGACCGCCGAGATCGCGGTGCGCGCCTGCTCGATCCCGGCCCGGTCGGCGTCCGTCAACCCACCGGCCCGTTGGAAGACGACCGCCCCCGGTACCGTCTCGACCTTCATGAACTTCGCCGACTCGTTCGTCACGATCGTCGACTCCGCCTGCGGCGGCAGAAACGACGCATTGTCGTTCTTCTGCACCTCGGCGAGCTTGCTCTGGAACCCGCCTCCCAGACCGCCGAGGAGGAACACGACGATCGCGACCGCCACCACCGTGAACACGGGCCACCGGCGCCGGGGCGATTCCACACGTGCCATCGGGGCTCCTCGTCGACGAATGCGGCCGAGTACCAACGCAGATCAGTACAGCACGCGGCGCCCGGTCGGGTGGGGCGATCGGCCCGACCGGGCGTGCGGCGTCAGCGCAGCTTGATGGTGCCGCCGTCGACCATGAGGGTCTGCCCGGTCATGTACGACGCGTCGGCGCTGGCCAGGAACACTGCGACCCGGCCGATGTCGGACTCCGGGTCGCCGAGACGGTGCATCGGGGTGCTCGAGAGGAGACGCTCCTCCATCGCCGGGTTCGCCTCGATGTACGCCTGGATGCCCTCGGTGAGCGCGAGCGGCGAGATGAGGTTGACGTTGATGCCGTCCGTCGCCCACTCGTTCGCGGCGACTCGACTGATCGCGCGGATCGCTTCCTTCGCGGCCGCGTACGACGTCTGCGTCACCTTGCCCTCGATGCCGGCGCCCGAGGCGAAGTTGATGACCGAGCCCTGGTTCGCCTTCAACTGTTCGTGGCAGGCCTGCATCAGCCAGAACGTCGGGTAGAAGCCGGTACCGAACGACAGGTCCAGCATCTCCTGCGTGGTCTCGAGCAGCGGCGCCTGCCGGGACGCGTGCGCGTTGTTGACCAGCACGCTCACCGACCCGAACGCGTCGACGGCCGCGTCGCGGATCCGCGCGGCGCTCTCCAGCTTCGAGATGTCGGCGTTCAGGTAGCGGACCGCGTCGCCGAGTTCGGCCTCGAGCGCGGCACCGGCGTCGTCGTTGATGTCGACGACCAGGATCTTCGCGCCCTCCTTCGTGAACGCGCGGACGATGCCGCGCCCGATACCGCCCGCGCCGCCGGTGACGATCGCGACTTTGCCCTCGAGCCTCATGTTTGTCCTCCGATGTGGTTGTGGTCGTGGTGAATACGACCTCCGTTCGGAACCGACGATACGGATTTTCGTGAGCTCCGGGTCGTGTGATCCCGGTTACAGGGACTCGGGGTCGGCATAGCAGTCCCGAACCCCGACATCCATCGGGAACCGGACGGTCGTGTTGCCGAACAGCAGCCTTGTTGCGGCGTCCGCGGCCGCGAGGACGTGCGCGCCGGCGGCGTCGGGGCGACGCGTGTGGACGACCACCTCGTCGTGCTGGAAGAACACCAACTCGCCGTCGTCGGGCGAGTCACCGAGACGTCGACGCAGATCCGCGAGCAGGCACAGCGCCCACTCGGCGGCCGTCGCCTGCACGACGAAGTTGCGGGTGAACCGGCCGCGGGCGTGGGCATCCCCGCTCGACCACCATCCGTCCGACGGCGGCGGGCACGCCCGCCCCAGCCACGAGTACACCACCTCACCGCGTTCCCCGGCGCGGGCCGCATCCTCCACGAACTGCACCGCCACCGGAAAACGCTTGCGCAGCAACGCCAGCAGCGACCGGGCCTCCCCGGCAGTGGCGCCGTACAGGACGCCGAGGATCGCGACCTTCGCCTGCGCCCGGTCGCCGCCGAACGCCTCCGCCGCGACGAGCGCGTACAGGTCGTCGGATCCGGCCGCCGCCGTCATCCGCGGATCCGCCGACATCGCCGCCAGGATCCGCGGCTCGAGCTGGCCGGCGTCGGCGATGACGAACGTGTGCCCGGGATCGGCGATCACACTCGTGCGCAACGTCTTCGGGATCTGCAGGGCGCCACCACCGCGGCTGGCCCACCGTCCCGACACCACCCCACCCGGCACGTACACCGGCCGGAACCGGTTGCCGCGCACCCACGCGTCCAGCCACGACCAGCCGTTCGCGGCATGCAGCTTCGCCAGATCCCGGTAGTGCAGCAGCGGCTCGACCGCCGGATGGTCGATCTCCCGGAGCACGTACTTGCGGGTCGACGTCACCTCGATGCCCTCCCGTGCGAATGCCGCCACCACCTCCGGGTGCGACGCCGGATTGACCGTCCGCCCGAACGCCGCCGACACCTCGCCGGCCGCCGCCTGCAACCGGGTGGGCAGCACGTGATCGGGGGTGCGTGGACCCAACGAACGTTCGAGCAGGTCGAGGTGTGCGGCCGCCGAGAACGGCAGACCGGCATGCCCCATCTCCGCACCCGCGAGGCCGCCCGCCGACTCGGCCGCCACCAGCAGCCGCAGCCGCGGATCGTCCCCGATCGCCGCGATCTGGCGGGCATGCCGGTCCACGACGACCTCCGGCGGGGTGGACGGGACCGCGTCGAACAGTCCCGGCCGGTCGTCGACCGGGGTGTCGACGGCGGTGCCGAAGCGTCCGGCGCGGGCGTCGAGCAGGGCACCGGTGAGGCGCAGGTCGTGGGTTTTCCGCAGTCGCACTCCCGCCGCGAGCAGCGGAGGGCACACCCGGGCTGCGTCCTCGATCACCCAGCGCGGCTGCTCGGCCGCCTCGGCGTCCCGGACCGTGGCGGCGGCGTCGGTGGTGCGCTGCGGCGGCGCCACGGGGGTACCGGACTCGTCGGTCCGGATCAGCGTGGCACCGTCACCGTCGAGGACCAGCACCGTTCTCACGGCGTCCAGTGTGCCGGGCGGTACCGACAGCCCTCGATCAGGGTTTCGGATACCGCCGGGCCACGTTCTCCTCGGCCGACGGACCCGCCTCCCACGACGCGATCCACGGCCCGGTGCCCTCGCTGGGATCGATCACCCCGGCCTCGAGCCACGCGTAGTCGCCGGCGAGGGCGGCACGTGCGATCTCGTGGTCGACGTCGTCGGTGTTGTCCCACAGGGCGGCGAACAACCGGTCGATCCGCAGCCGGGACTGCCGGCAGAAGGCGTCGGCCAGGTCCACGGCGGACGCACCCCGGTCGTGGTCGTCGGTGCTCGCCTCCATGTCGGCGCGCACACACGCCGCCGACATCGCGAACAGTTCGGCACCGATGTCGACGATGCGTCCGAGGAACGCCTGGTGTTTCTCCATGCCGGCCTGCCAGCGGGTCATGCCGTAGAACGTGGACCGGGCCAGCTTGCGGGAGTTGCGTTCGATGAACCGGAAATGTGTTGCCAGACTGCCGAAGTCGCCGTACGCCGCCGGCAGCTGTCCCTTGCCGGACACCAGGTGCGGCAGCCACTTGGCGTAGAAGCCGCTCGCGCCGACCGCAGCCTTGGCCTTGTGCTGCAGGTCGGCCTTCGGGTCGGCCAGATCCCCGGCCGCCGCCAGATGCGCGTCGACGGCCTCACGGGCGATGAGCAGCCGCATGATCTCGCTCGACCCCTCGAAGATCCGGTTGATCCGCAGATCCCGAACCAACTGTTCGACCGGTACTGCCCGCTCCCCGCGCGCGGCGAGGGACGCGGCGGTCTCGTAGCCGCGGCCGCCACGGATCTGCACGAGTTCGTCGGCGATCAGACACGCCATCTCGCTGGACCACAGCTTCGCGAGCGCCGCCTCGATACGGATGTCGTTACGGTCCTCGTCGGCCATCCGGCCCGCCAACTCCACCACCGCCTCGAGCGCGAACGTGGTGGCCGCGATGAACGAGATCTTCGCCGCCACCGCACCGTGCTCGCCGACCGGCCGGCCCCACTGCACCCGCTCCGCCGACCACTCGCGGGCGATCTTCAACGACCACTTGCCGGCCGCCGTGCACATCGCCGGAATCGCCAGCCGGCCCGCGTTCAGCGTGGTCAGCGCGATCTTCAGGCCGTCGCCCTCGCGTCCGATCAGGTTCTCCGCGGGCACCCGCACCCGGTGCAGGCGGGTGACACCGTTCTCGATGCCGCGCAACCCCATGAACGCGTTGCGGCGTTCGACGGTGATGCCCGGCGAATCCGCCTCCACGACGAACGCGCTGATGCCGCCGCCGTGGTGGACGTCCGGTACCCGTGCCATCACCACCAGCAGTTCGGCGACCACCCCGTTGGTGGTCCACAGCTTGACGCCGTCGAGCAGGTACGCGGCCCCGTCCTCGGTGGGGGTGGCCGTCGCCGCCAGCCGCGCCGGATCGGAGCCGACATCCGGTTCCGTGAGCAGGAACGCCGAAATAGCCCCGTTCGCGCAGCGCGGCAGGAACTTTCGTTTCTGTTCTTCGGTGCCGGCCAGCTTCAACGGCTCGGGCACCCCGATCGACTGGTGCGCAGACAGCAGCGCGCCGAGACTCGGATGCACCGCCGACACCACCGCCAACGCCCGGTTGTATGCCACTTGCGACAGACCCAGACCGCCGTACTCGGTGGGCACCTTCAACCCGAAACAGCCCAGTTCCGTCAGGCCCGTCACGTAGTCGTCGGGTATCCGGGCGTCCCGCTCGATCACCGCCCCGTCCAGGCCGCGGCAGAACCGATCGAGTTCGGCGACGAACGCATCGGTCCGCGCAGTCTCGTCGGCATCCGGCCGCGGGAAGGGATGCACCAGCTCGAGCGGGAACCGGCCGAGGAACAACTCCTTCGCGAACGAGGGTCTGTCCCATCCGCTCTCCCGCGCCTCCTCGGCGACCGCGCGGGCCTGTTCTTCCGTCACATGAGTCGGTGACGCCATGATCCGCCTCCTCGAAGAGAGACCTACCCGTGAGTATTCCCCTCTCCCGCGTTTCGCGCACTTGCCGCGCGTTTCGGGCGGGATCCGGGCGCGACAAGTGCGCGAAACGCGGGGTGGGTGGGGAGGGGCGGGCCTAGACTGAGGCGAGACGAGTGGGAGGTCGGTCATGGCGTTCTACCGGCAGGTCGGGGACGTGCCGCCGAAACGCCACACGCAGCACCGCGACGCCGACGGTCGGCTCCGCTACGAGGAACTCATGGGCGAGGACGGCTTCTCGTCCGACTCGTCCCTGTTGTACCACCGGAACATTCCGTCGTCGATCGTCGACGCCACCGCGTGGCACCCCGGCGACGGTGTGACGGTCCCCAACCATCCACTGCTCCCGCGGCATCTGAAACCGCACGACCTGTTCCTTGCCGGCACGGGCGCCGACGCCGTCACCGGCCGCCGCCTACTCCTCGGCAACACCGACGTCCGGATCTCCTACGTCGTGGCCGGCACCACCTCCCCGTTGTACCGCAACGCGATCGGCGACGAACTCGTGTACGTCGAATCCGGGTCCGCGACGGTCGACACCGTGTTCGGGACACTGTCCGTGCGAGCCGGGAACTACGTGCTGATCCCGATGTCCACCATCCACCGATGGGTACCCGTCGGACCGGAACCGTTGCGCGCGTATGTAATCGAGGCCAACAGTCACATCACGCCGCCGGCCCGCTACCTGTCCCGGTACGGGCAGTTCCTCGAGCACGCGCCGTACTGTGAGCGTGACTTGCACGGACCGGACGCCCCACTGCTCGTCGACGGCACGGACGTCCCGGTGCTGGTGAAGCATCGCGTCGGCGGGGCGATTTCCGGTACCCGCACCGTGTACGCGCAGCACCCGTTCGGCGTGGTCGGCTGGGACGGCTGCCTGTACCCGTACACGTTCGACATCGCGGACTACGAACCGATCACCGGACGCATCCACCAGCCGCCGCCGGTGCATCAGGTGTTCGCCGGACGAGGTTTCGTCGTCTGCAACTTCGTGCCCCGCAAGGTCGACTACCACCCGCTGTCGATCCCGGTGCCGTACTACCACTCCAACGTGGACTCCGACGAGGTCATGTTCTACTGCGGCGGCGACTACGAGGCCCGCAGGGGGTCCGGTATCGGCCCGGGTTCGGTGTCGGTGCATCCCGGCGGGTTCACGCACGGCCCACAGCCGGGCGCCTACGAACGCAGCATCGGGGTCGACTTCTTCGACGAACTCGCCGTCATGGTCGACACGTTCCGACCCCTCGAGCTCGGTGAGGGTGGACGTGCTTGCGAGGCCCGGGGATACGCGTGGACGTGGTCGGGGCGGGGGCCGGGGTCGTGACGGTTCCGCCGCTGCTGGCCGGGCTGCTCGACGACGCGGCCCTGTTCCCGCCGGGCAACGTGCCGCCCGGTACCGCGGTCGCCGCGCATGTCGCGCACCGGCGCAGCGCTCACCGCGATCTCGTCGGCCCGTTCGTGGTGCCGGCGCCGCGGTTGGGGGAACTTCCTGCCGTGCAGGTAGATCCGCTGACCGTGAGTGTCACGGTGTCCGCCGGTACGGTACGGGACACCCTCGCACGGGTGCGTGACCTCGACGGCATCACGCTTGCCGCGCTCGAGGTCGCGATCCCGGAGACCATCGCACTCGGCGACGTCCTGCACGAATTGCAGGACAACGATGCCGACACCGCGGGGGTCGACATCTACCTCGAGATTCCCCGCAGCGATCGCGGCCCGTCCGTGCTCGCGGCACTGTCCGGGACACGGTACGCCGCGAAATTCCGCACGGGCGGCGTCGTGGCGTCCGCGTACCCGGACGAGGCCGAACTCGCCACCGCGATCCACACGGCCGTCACCCTCGAGGTGCCGTTCAAGGCGACGGCCGGGCTGCATCGTGCGGTCCGGAACACCGACCCCGTAACGAGATTCGAACAGCACGGGTTCCTCGACGTGCTGTGGGCGACACACCTGGCAGCCGACGGTTCCGATGTCGACGACGTGGCCGCCGCGCTGGCGATCCGGGACGGGGCGCGACTGGTGGGCGGCCTGTCGCGGCTCACCTCGGAAGCGGTGGCCCGCATCCGGGCGTCCTTCCGGTCCTTCGGCACGTGCAGCATCACCGAGCCGCTCGCAGACCTGGCCGTGCTGGGACTGCCGGTCACCGGCGAGGAGGCCCGCGGATGACCCGCATCGCGATCCCCGACGGTTCCCTGTTCGGCCCGGACAACCTGCCCTACGGGGTGTTCTCGACACCGGGAACCGCACCGCGGGTGGGTGTCCGGGTGGGGGACCGCGTCGTCGATCTCACCCGGATACTCGGCGACGACGTGTTCGCCCGACCGACACTCGACGCGTTCATGGCGCAGGGACCGGACCGCTGGATCACCGTGCGGGAGCGGATCTCCGACGCGATCACCGGCAACCTTCCGGGCGAGGCCGTGCACGATGTCGACGCCGTCACCCTGCACCTGCCGTTCACGGTCGCCGACTACGTCGACTTCTACGCATCGGAACACCATGCGACCAACCTCGGGAAGATACTGCGACCCGATTCGCCTGCACTGCTACCGAACTGGAAGCATCTCCCGGTCGGCTACCACGGCAGGTCGGGCACGGTGGTGGTGTCGGGCACCGACATCGTCCGCCCGTGCGGGCAACGCCGGACACCGTCCGAGCAGACACCGACGTTCGGGCCGTCGACGCGACTCGACATCGAGGCCGAACTCGGCTTCGTCGTGGGTGCCGGATCCCCGATGGGGCATCGGATCGCCCCGGATGCGTTCGCCGAGCACTGCTTCGGGGTGGTGCTGCTGAACGACTGGTCGGCCCGTGACATCCAGGCATGGGAGTACGTGCCGCTCGGGCCGCACCTGGGCAAGAGTTTCGGCACCTCGATCTCGGCGTGGGTGGTGCCGTTGCCCGCGCTCGACGCGGCCCGCACCGACACCCCGGCGCAGGCCCCGGAGCCGCTGCCGTACCTGCGGGGGCAGGAGGCGTGGGGTCTGGACGTCGACCTCGAGATCGGGTGGAACGGCCACGTCGTCTCCCGTCCGCCGTACGCGCAGATGTACTGGTCGCCGGCGCAGATGCTCGCACACCTGACGGCGAACGGGGCGTCGGCGAGGACCGGTGACCTGTTCGGCTCGGGAACGATATCGGGCCCTCGACGCGATCAGTGGGGATCGTTCGTCGAACTGTCCTGGGGTGGCACGGATCCCGTTGCAGTAGGAGAAGCGCACCGCACCTTCCTCGTGGACGGTGACGAGGTGGTGATCACCGCGACGTCGCCCGGCCTGTCGGGTGGGCGCATCGGTTTCGGTGAGGTGCGCGGACGCATCCGGCCCGCGATCGGCCTGCCGTGATATCGGTTCAGCGCGGCGCGACCGCCTCGGTGACGAAGGCGGCGGCACGCTCGAACTCGCTGCGCATGTCGAACACGGTGTCCTGCCGCCAGTACCGGATCGTGGTGACGTAGACAGCGGTCACCATCTGTGCGAGGAACCGCAGCGGATAGTCCTGCCGCACTTCACCTGCCGGGAGTCCGGCTTCGAGGATGCGCTGGAACTGGACGATGAACCGTTCGGTGCGGGCGGCACTCAGCGCGGGGGTCGCGAGGTCCCGGTCGAGTTCGCGGGTGGTGGCCCGGAAGTACTTCTCGAGGGTCACGGCGGCATCGACGACGTCGTCGAACAGGGACGTGATCCGCTGCGCGGTGGTGAGGGGGCGGGCGAGGAGGTCGTCGACGATGCCGGGCAGTTTCGTCATGTGCACCTGGTGCAGTGCGGCGAGGACGGCGTCCTTGCCGTCGAAGTAGTTGAAGAAGGTGCCCCGGGAGACGTATGCGGCGGCCGCGATGTCGTCGATGGTGGTGGTGTCGTAGCCCTGCTCGGTGAACAGGCGCCGACCGGCGTCGAGCAGGCGGTCGCGGGTGCGCTGTTTGCGCTCAGCGCGGCGCGCGGCGGTGTCACGCTCGTCCGTCATACCCGTCCCCCGTGTCTGTTGCCCCGACGATCCTCGACCGGCAGGTTCCGGTTGGAATATGGATCGTAAAACTACCCGGAACGGCGGCGATCCGGCGGTAATATTCGCAAACACGACATCCTGAGGAAGCAGTGGAGGCGACGCCATGACGGTGCGATACGAGCGGGACGGACGAATCCTCGTGGTACGGATCGAACGCGAGGAACGGCGGAACGCCATCGACCGCGCCACCGCCGAGGGGCTCGAGGAGGCGTTCGACCTCCTCGACGACGACCCGGACCTGTGGGCGGGCATCGTGACCGGGACCCCGCGAGTGTTCTCCGCCGGCACCGACATCCGGGAACGCGCGGACCTGCGGATGCCGCGCGGCGGCGAGTACGGCATCGTCCGTCGGCGTCGCTCCACCCCGCTGATCGCCGCGGTCGAGGGGTACGCGCTCGGCGGCGGCTTCGAGATCGCGTTGGCCTGCGACCTGATCGTCGCGTCCGGCACAGCCACGTTCGGGCTACCGGAGACGCGCCGGGGCCTGGTGGCGACGTCCGGCGCACTGTTCCGGGCGCCGCGCGCCCTGCCGCTGAACGTGGCCCGCGAACTGCTGATCACCGGACGCACTCTGACCGCCGACCGCGCGTACGGTCTCGGGGTCGTCAACGAGGTGGCCGCACCCGGCGCCGCACTGGATGCCGCACTGGTCATGGCCCGCGAGATCTGCGAGGCCGCACCGGTGTCCGTCCGGGAGAGCCTGCGTGCCCTCGACGCGCAGATCACCGCCGACGACGAGCGCGGCTGGGACGTCACCGCCGACGCCCTGCGCACCGTCCTGGCCTCCGAGGACTTCCGTACCGGACTCGAGGCGTTCGCGCAGCGGCGCACACCGCAGTGGCGCGGTCGGTGACTAGAGGGCTTTCATGTAGTCGAAGAAGTTCGGCGTGTGGACTTCCCGCAGTCGGGTGAGGGTGCGGTAGCTGATGAGCCAGCGGCCGTCGACCCGGCGATACTCCTCGTGGTAGTGCCCGTAGCCGTGGAGGTGCTCCTCGACATCGCCGTTGGTCCACCACAATTCGTCCTCCATCGGCCAGATACCGGTGGCGGTGGTGTCGGAGGTGAGGGTGATCTCCGGGGTGTGCGCGTGGTGCGCGGTGGTCACGTGGGTGGAGTTGCCGAGCATGCCGCTGATCGCCTTCGTCAGCGCCTCCCGGCCCACGACGCGGCCGCCGGTACCGTTCGTCTGCGGTTGCTTGTCGTCGGGCAGTCCGCCCCACGTCTCGCTGACCACGTCCTCGGTGTGGAAGGTGCCGTACAGATCCCACTGTTTGGTGTCCATGACCCGCAGCCGGGCCGCGAACACCTTCTTGATCTCCTCGATCGCCAGCAACTGTTCGACGGGGGACAGGGTCAGTGCATCGGTGCAGGTCTCGGTCATCGGATCACTTTCCGTTCGTCGGCAGGGCTACGGTGCGGTTCTCGGTGAAGTCGACGATCAACTCGCGGCGGTCGATCCGCCACGAACCGTCCGTCCGGTGGTACTCGTCGAGGTAGCGGAGCGCGACCACATGGTCGTGATGCCCGTCCCCGGACGGATACACGTGGTGCGCTTCGCAGTACACCTCGCCACGCGCGGTGTCGCCGGCGAGCTCGACGAGCTGCTGTCCGACGACGTGCCGCGTCGAGTGCAGGTGCGCGACGGCCCCGAGGATGCCCGACGCGATCCCCGACGCACCCGACAGGACCGCGTCCATGCCGCGACGCACCAGGGCGGGCGGTTGCACGAGGCGGGCGTCGGTGGTGAACAGGGCGGCCAGGACTGCGGCGTCGCGCCGGTCGACGGCGATCGCGTACTGCGCGACGAGATCCGACAGGGCGAGACGATCGGCGGGTTCGCGGGTCATGGGCCGAGGCTACGGGGTGACCTGGGCCTGCATGGCCTCGAGGAAACCGTCCCCGTACGGCGGCAGCGTCCCCCACTCGGCACGCGGATCGTGGCCGGGTGCCTCGAAAACCGTGCGGGTATGGCTGAACTCGAGAAAGCCCTCCCGGCCGTGGTAGTGCCCCATGCCGGACGCGCCGACACCGCCGAACGGGGCGTCGGTCATGCCGGGATGCATCATGACGTCGTTGACGGTGACACCGCCGGAACTGGTGCGGGAGAGCACCGTGTGCTGTTCCACCGGGTCGGTCCCGAAGTAGTAGAGAGCCAACGGTTTCGGCCGGCTGTTGATATCGGCGATGACGTCCTCGGTCTGGTCGTACGGCAGCAGGATGACGGCGGGACCGAAGATCTCCTCCTGCATGATCTTCGAATCCTCGGGCGGTGAGACCACCAGGCGCAGCGGACGCTTGCGGTCGCCGTCGACGCGGGTGGACTCGTCGACCGGGGTCGCGACGATCAGTGCACCGCGGTCACGGGCGTCGGCGACGAGGCCCTCGACCCGGGCCAGGTGTCGATCGCTCACGATCGCAACCACATCCGGGTTGTCGGTGATGGTCGGCAGCAGCGACGCGTACGACTTCTCGAGAGACTCGACGAACGTGTCGAGGTGCTCGCGCGGCACGTAGACGACGTCGGGGGAGACGCACAGCTGTCCGCCGTTGCTCGCTTTCGCGATCGCGATCTTGTTCGCGGCGGCGTCGAGGTCTGCGCTGCGGCCCACGACGGTCGGCGACTTGCCGCCCAGCTCGAGGGTGACCGGGACGAGATTCTTGGCGGCGTTGGCCATGACCAGCTTGCCCACCTCGGTGCTGCCGGTGAACACCAGATGATCGAACGGCAGCGACGTGAACGTGTCCGCGAGATCCGGTCCGCCCGTGACGACGGCGATCTCGGACGGGTCGAAGACCTCGGCGACGGCGTCGGCGAGGACCTGCGCGGTCCGCGGCACGATCTCCGACGGCTTGAGGATCGCCCTGTTGCCGGCGCCCAGCGCACACGCGAGCGGGCTGAGCAGCGTGAACAGAGGGGCGTTCCACGTGCCGATGATGCCGACCGAGCCCTTGGCCTGGTACTGGACGTACGCCCGGGCGCCCAGCTGGTCGTACGGCGCGAACGCCGGCCGCTCCACGTCGGCCATCCACGACTCGAACGCGTCACGGGTGTGCTTGAGCGACGTGAGCGAACCCAGGATGTCGTTCATGATCGAGTACGCGGCGAGCCGGCCCCCGAAGTCGGTGTCGATGGCCTCGGTCAGCGGCTTGTGGTGGCGCACCAGGAGATCGATCATCCGCTGCAGGCGGTCACGGCGCACGTCCGCCGACGCCGGACCCTGCTCGACGGCGGCACGTTTCTGCGTGTCGAGGATCCGGGGCAGTTCCGCGATCGGGGTGGTGACGATGACCGTCTCGCTCATGGGGTGACTCCTGTCGTTGCCGATGTCACGAAGTTAACGAGCTGTGTCGGCGGTAACAGGGGTTCGTCTCGTTGACCGGGAATGCACGGAAAATCCGTCGACGAGAACGTGTTCTCGTTAGGATGCGCCATGCGCATCACCTCGACCACCGCCCTGTCCGTGCTCGCCGCAGCGGCCGTCGCCGTCACCGCCCCCGCCGTGGCCACGGCCGCCCCGAACCCGGCCGACACGCCGAACCAGGCCATGGCCCGCGCCTACATCGACGCGCTCGTCAGCCACGACGCGAGCGCCGTACGCTTCACCCCCGGTGCCACCCGCGTCGAGGTCGGGCTGCAGACCGGATTCGACGGCCCGCAACTGACGAACGACCTGAACCACGGCATCCAGTACCGCGTCGTCCAGGGCGTGCGGGACCTGACGCTGACCGATACCGGCGACACCGTCCGCACCCGCTACCTGCTCGATTCCGGGATCGGCGGGCAGCGACTGATGACCGTCGAGATCGTCGAGACGTTCGACCTCGTGGACGGCGCGATCCACCGGATCCACGCGGACATCGTCCCGGTCTCCCTGTCCTGAACGACTTTTCCGCGTAACTTGGCCCTCGACGACAACCGGTGACGGAAGGAGCGGGCGATGACAGACGCGACACGACGGGTGGCAGTGGTCTCGGGTGCGGCACGGGGTATCGGCGCGGCGACAGCCGAGCGACTCGCCTCCGACGGCCTGGCCGTCGCCGTCCTCGACCTCGACGAATCATCCTGTGCGGACACGGTGTCCGCGATCCGTGAGGCCGGCGGCGAGGCGTTCGCCGTCGGTGCCGACGTGTCCGACGAGGTCGCGGTCGCGTCCGCCGTCGACCGGATCGCCGACGAACTCGGTGCGCCCACCGTCGTCGTCAACAACGCCGGCATCACCCGCGACAACCTGCTGTTCAAGATGAGCGTCGACGACTGGGACGCCGTCATGAACGTGCACCTGCGCGGCGCGTTCCTGCTCACCCGCGCCGTGCAGAAACACATGGTCGACGCGAAGTGGGGACGCATCGTCAACCTGTCCAGCATCTCCGCGCTCGGCAACCGCGGCCAGGCCAACTATTCCGCCGCCAAGGCCGGCATGCAGGGGCTGACGAAGACGCTCGCACTCGAACTCGGCCCGTTCGGTGTCACCGCCAACGCCATCGCACCCGGATTCATCGCCACCGAGATGACCGAGGCCACCGCACAGCGACTCGGGATGTCGTTCGACGACTTCAAGGCCGGTATCGCGGCCGACACCCCGGTCCGGCGTGTCGGGGTGCCCGACGACATCGCCCACACCGCGTCGTTCCTCGTCAGCGAGGGCGCCGGATACGTGTCCGGCCAGGTGATCTACGTGGCCGGCGGGCCGAAGGCGTGAGAGCCGCCGTCCTCCACGGGGTCGGCGACCTGCGCGTCGAGGACGTGCCGGAGCCCGAGTTGCGGGCCGGTCACGTCCTGATCGACGTGGCCTACAACGGGATCTGCGGCTCGGATCTCGGGATCATCGGCGCGTTCGACGCAGCCCGGGCGCCGCATCCGCTGACCGGGGCGTGCGGCCCTCAGATCCTCGGGCACGAATTCTCCGGTACCGTCCGCGAACTCGGCCCGGACGTCGACGGCATCACCGTCGGCGACCGGGTCGTCGTGCAGCCCACCTACCGGTGCGGCACCTGCCCGCGCTGCCGGGACGGCCTCGACCACCTCTGCGCGCACACCGCCTTCCACGGCATCAACGCCCCCGGTGGGGGACTGGCCGAGCGCACCGCCGTCCCGGCGGGATCCGTCCACGTCCTCCCGGACACGGTGACCCTCGAACAGGGGGCGCTGGTCGAACCGTTGGCCGTCGCACTGCACGCGGTCGCGCTGTCGGGAATCGAACCGGGACAGTCGGCGCTGATCGTGGGTGCCGGACCCATCGGGATCGCGACCGCACTGAATCTGCGGGCCGGTGGGGTGGACCGCATCCTGCTCAGCGAGACGTCGGAGTCCCGGCGCGTCGTGGCCGCCGCCCTCGGCTTCGATGTGATCGACCCGAACACGACGGATCCCGTTGCCGCGGTTCATGACCGGACCGACGGATCGGGTGCGGACACCGTGTTCGAATGCGCCGGTGCCGCGGTGGCCGTGGCGACCGTACTGCGGGCGGTCCGGGCGCGGGGCGTCGTCGTCCTGCTCGCCACCTATCGGCAACCGATCCCGCTGGACCCGTACACCATGATGTTCGGGGAGATGCGCGTCATGTCGTCCCTGACCTACACACGCAACGAGTTCCGCACCGTGATCGACCGCATGGCCACCGGCATCTACCCACTCGACGGGTGGACGTCGCGGATCCCGCTCGCCGACATCGTCGACGGGGTCCGGCAGGCATCCGACGGCACGCGGACGAAGATCCTGGTGGAGGTGCCGCATGGGTGAGAACATCAGCGGCAGTGCACAGTTCGCGGGGCGTGTCGCGGTCGTCACGGGTGCAGCGTCGGGAATCGGAGCCGCAATCACGACCCGGCTGATCCACGAGGGCGCGTCGGTCGTCGGTATCGACATCACGGGCGACGGACTCGACCGCATGGCCGGAAATCTCGGGGCACAGTTCGCCGGCGTGCTCGCGGCGGCGCGATCGTCAACGTCGCCTCCCTCAACGCGCACGTGCCGATGCCCGGCGGCAGCCCGTACGCCACCGGCAAGGCGGGCGTCGAAATGTTCGGCAAGAACGCGGCACTCGAACTGGCCGCGCACCGGATTCGCGTCAACACCGTGCTGCCCGGCCTCGTCGACACCCCATTGGTCGCCGGTGTCACCGGACGGCAGCCACTGCTGGACGGCTTCCTCGACCGCATCCCGATGGGGCGTCCCGCGACCCCGGCAGAGATCGCCGCACCGTGCCTGTACCTGGCGAGCGACGACGCCGGATACATCACCGGCGCGAGCCTCACGGTCGACGGCGGCTGGGAACTGTCCAACTATCCGGATCTGACGGCACTCTCCGGTAGATGAGTGCGCCGCAGCAGTGTTCGCCGCCCGGCCACCCACCGGTCATCTTGCACCGTTAGACACAGTCCTCGTGAAAGCGAACCTGCGCGTCCTGCCCGTAGCCGTTGCCGCCGCCCTGACACTCGTGGCCTGCTCGAGCGGTGCCGACACGGCGGATGAGGTGGAGCCGTCGGCGAGTGCGCTGCCGCCCGGTGTCGCCGTGTACACCACCGACATCGCGCCGCTCGCCGAGATCGGCGGGGTCACGATCCAGGCCAGCGCCTACGGTTCGGCGCTCGCCGCGGTGCCGGGGACGACGGACGAGTTCTACGGTCTGACCGACCGCGGGCCGAACGTCGACGGTGTCGTGGACGGGCAGAAGGTGGAACCCACACCGGATTTCGTGCCGCAGATCGGACGGTTCCGACTCTCCGGTGGCACCGCGGAACTGTTGGGCACGATCGATCTCACCGGCCCCGACGGTGCCGGCTTCGACGGCCAGGTGCATCCCGGCGCCACCACCGGGGAGACGATCGTCGACCTGAACGGCACCGTCCTGCCGCAGTCCGACCACGGCTTCGACCCGGAGGGACTGGTGGCGCTGCCCGACGGAACCTTCTGGATCTCCGACGAATACGGTCCGTTCCTCGTCCACTTCGATGCGCAGGGCAAGGAGATCGAACGACTGTCCCCCGGCCACGGGCTGCCGGCAGAACTGGCGCTGCGCACCCCGAACCAGGGCATGGAGGGACTCACGATCACCCCGGACGGCACCACCCTGGTCGGCATGATGCAGTCCGGGCTGCGTGCCCCCGGACTCGACGGCAGTGCCAAGAGCGTGCCGCTGACCCGGATCGTCACCGTCGACCTGAACACCGAGGCCGTCGAAGAATTCGGTTACGTACTCGACAATCCGAAGGACACCAAGAAGGCGGTCTCGGCGATCACCGCACTGAGCGCCACCGAGTTCCTCGTCGTCGAACGGGACGGCAAACTCGCCCCCGGCGCGAACAAGGTGATCTACCGGATCGACACGGCCGACGCCACCGACATCGGCCCCGACGCGACCGTCCCGAACACCGAATACCGCGCCGACGGCGGCGGGCTGCTGATCGGTGGGCGGGCCGTCGAGACGATCGTCGGTGTCACCGATTCCGATACGGCACAACGGAAACTGACCGAGGTCGGTGTCACCCCGGTGACGAAGACGGTCGCACTGGACCTCGGAAAACTCGTCGACCGGATGAACCCCAAAGGCGAGATCTACGGTCACGACAAGGTCGAAGGCATCGTCACCCCGGACGGCGGCAGGACGCTGTACATCGTCAACGACAGCGACTTCGGGCTCGTCGGCCTGGCGAACGACACCCCGCCGTACACCCTCGAACCGAAGATCCTCGCCGACGGCACCCAGGACACCACCGAGATCCTCGTCGTCGATACGACGAAGCTGCCCGCGGAGTAGACGGCGTCAAGGCTGCCGCCGGTCCGTGACCGGCCCCGACGACGCAGCGACAACGTCGACACCAGGTCCACAGGCCGCGCCGTGACCACCTCGCGCTGCATACCGGCCAGGGTGGGCGCTGCTCCCCTGTGCGCCTTTTTGGTAGCGCCCACTACCAAAAAGGCGCACAGGGGAGGGAGGCGCCTATTGTTCACATCCGTGATCATCGTGAGTACGGACGGCTCGTGCCTGAAGAATCCCGGCGGCGCGATCGGGTGGGCGTGGGTCGAGCACGACGGGCCGAGCGACTCCGGGGGCGATGTCTCCGGTACCAACCAGATCGCGGAACTGTGGGCGCTGGTGGAAGCGATCGTCGCGCATCCGGGGGAGGAACCGCTGGTCATCGAATCGGACTCGCAGTACGCCATCAAGTGTGCGTCGGAATGGCTACCCGGCTGGAAGCGCAAGGGCTGGAAGACGTCGTCGGGGGCGCCGGTGAAGAACCTCGAACTGGTGCAGGACATCGACCGGGCCATCACCGAGCGGTCCGGCCCGGTGCGGTTCCGGTGGGTGCGCGGGCACGTCGGAAACCACTTCAACGAGATAGCGGACCAGTTGGCAGGAGAGGCCGCCCGAGCTGTCCGCAGCGACCCGGCCGCGGCACGGCCGTGGCGTGGCCTCGCCACGACGACACCGGCCCCGGCACCCGAGCGGGCACCGGAGCCGGAGATGACACTGTTCTGAAGCCACCTGTGCGCCTTTTTGGTAGTTGCCACTACCAAAAAGGCGCACAGCACCACTTACGTCAGCGAGCCCTCGTGGACCTCGCGGACGAACTCGGGGAGCGGTTCGCCGGCGCGCAGGCGCGATGCCAGGGCCGGGTCGGCGAGGTGCAGGCGGCCGATCGCGATGAGATCGAATTCGCCGCCACCGATGCGCTTCTCGAGCTCGGGGATGTTGTCGACGACGGGTGCCGAGCCTTCGATACGGCTGTCGCGCAGCGACTTTCCGATGCCGACGCTACCGACGGCCATCGTGATCTTGCCGGTGACCTCCTTGGCCCAGCCGGCCAGCGAACGCTCGCTGCCCTCGAAGGCGGGGAAGTCGAAGCGGCGGATGCTGGCGTCGAACACGTCGACACCGGCGTCGGCGAGTGCACCGAGGATGATCTTCAGTTCCTCGGGGGTCTCGGCGATGCGGGCCGTGTAGTTCTGCTGCTTGTGCTGCGAGAAGCGGTAGAAGATCGGGTAGTCGTCGCCGATCTCCGCGCGGATCGCCTCGACGACCGCGACGGGGAAGTGGGTGCGGCGCTCGATGTCGCCGCCCCAGTTGTCGTCACGCTTGTTGGTGCCGGCCCACAGGAACGAATCCAGCAGGTAGCCGTGGCCGCCGTGCAGGGCGATGCCGTCGAAGCCGACGTCGATCGCGTTGCGGGCGGCGCGGGCGAACGCCGAGATGACGTCCGCGATGTCCTGCTCGGTCATCGCCTCGGTGGCCTGCTGCGCCCACGAGGTGTACGACTCCGGGTACGACGTGGTGCCCAGCGGTCCCCACTCGCCGGAGGGACGCATCGGCTTGATCGCGGGATCGACGGTGCCCATCGCACCCCACAGCGGGCCGACGTGCCACAGCTGCGGGATGATCTTGCCGCCGGCCTCGTGGACACCGTCGACGACCGTGCGCCAGCCGGCGAGGGCGTCGTCACCGAACAGGCGGGGGACGCGGGAGTTGTCGACGGAGCTCGGGTGGTCGATCGCGACACCCTCGGTGACGATCAGGCCGGTGCCGCCCTCGGCGCGGCGACGGTAGTAGCCGGCGACGTCGTCGCCGGGGATGCCGTCGACCGAGTAGGAGCGCGTCATCGGCGACATGACGATGCGGTTCGCGAGTTCGAGGGAACGGACCGTCAGCGGCTGGAACAGGGGAGATGAAGTGGTCATGTCGTCAGTGCCTTCTCGGGATCGTCCTTTAACCAAGCAATTGCTAGGTAGAGTTCCAGGTGTGTTCCGGGCCGTCAAACCGAGGTCTCACCCAGTGCGAGCCGCTCGCGGCTAGGGTCGGCGGCAACGCCTGCACGAGCTTCGACGGAGAGGGGACGCCCATGTGCGAACCGGTGGAGACGACACCCGACCGGGCGTCCGAGGTGGCCGACGTGGCCGCGTTCCGGGAGCGGCTGGGGTTGGAATCCCTGATCGACGTGCACACCCACTTCATGCCGCAGAACGTCCTCGACAAGGTGTGGGCGTACTTCGACTCCGCCGGCCCGCTCACCGGCCGGCACTGGCCCATCCGGTACCGCGCCGAGGAACAGACGCGGGTCGACCAACTGCGGGCCTTCGGGGTACGACGCTTCACGTCGATGCTGTACCCGCACAAGCCGGACATGGCGGCGTGGCTCAACCAGTGGGCGGCGGACTTCGCGGCCCGCACCCCCGACTGCCTGCACACCGCGACGTTCTACCCGGAGGCGTCGGCCCCCGGCTACGTCACGGACGCCCTCGACGCAGGGGCGCGGGTGTTCAAGTCCCACATCCAGGTCGGCGACTACGACCCGAACGATCCGCTGCTCGACCCGGTGTGGGGGATCCTCGGGGACGCGAACACCCCGATCGTGATGCACTGCGGCTCCGGGCCGGCCCCCGGACGGTTCACCGGCCCCGACCGCATCGCGGCCCTGCTCGCCCGCTACCCGCGGCTCCCGCTGATCGTCGCCCACATGGGCCTGCCCGAATACGTCGACTTCCTCGACCTCGCCGAGCACTACCCGAGGGTGCGCCTCGACACCACGATGGCGTTCACCGACTTCACCGAATCGGCCACCCCGTTCCCCCGCGACGCTGTCCCCCGCCTCCGTGACCTCGGCGACAAGATCCTGTTCGGCAGCGACTTCCCCAACATCCCCTACCGCTACCTCGACGCCCTCGAGGCACTCGAGCGCTTCGACCTCGGCGACGACTGGGTGCGCGGCGTCGTCCACCACAATGCGGCGACGCTGTTCGGACTCGGTTAGCTGTACTGCCCGGTGCTTCAACCCCGAGTCGCTGCTGCGGCGAGGATCTGGGCGAGGTCGCCGGGGCGGCTCCACATGGGCCAATGCCCGGTCGGGAGGTCGATGAGGTCGACATGGTCGAGGTTCGACACCTCGGCGAACATGGGATGACCCGCGTCGGCCAACTCCATGAGCTGCGCGCTCGGGATCGAACAGCACACCAGAGTGGTCGGGACCGCCAGACGCGCATCGTTGGTGAGTTCCACTTGTCGGCGCAGCACGGGACCGGGCTCCGGAACGGCCCGGGCTCGAAAACGCTCGAGAATCTCGGTGCTCAAGCCCTCGAGGCTGGCCTGCTCCCCGAGCACGTCGAAGGGCGGCAGCGGCAACTCGACCAGATCCTCGGGCGTATCCGGGGCGAAGACACTGCCGGACGCGACGGGTCCACTGTCGACCCACACCATCCGGCGGACAAGCTCAGGGTGCCGATCGAGCACCAGGCTCACCGGCGCGTTGGCTCCGCTGTGCGCCACGATGACTATGGGTCGGGCCTCGGAAGCCTCAGCCTGGGTCATGGTCTGCGCGATCGCCGCCGCCTGGTCGTCGAGCGTCCTGGACGCCCGCTCGGGGTCCCGCTCATCGAGGCCGGGCAGCGTCATCGAGATGGCTCGCCGGCCGTCAGCGGTCAGGTGTTCCAGCACCTCGTCCCACGCCCAGGCTCCCAGCCAATGGCCGGGGATCAGGACGATGGTCGGGCTACTCGCATTGTTCGTCACACCACGATGCTCCCGCACCACCCGGACAACGGTATGTCACCATTTCTGGCATGATTTTTTGCCGGGTCGGGACATGAAGAGGGCGGAACGGCTCCACGCCCTGTCCGAGATGCTGCGACGCAGCGGACCGCGTGGATGCACTGCCGAGCGCCTGGCACAAGAGTTCGGCGTGTCCGTGAGAACGGTCAAGCGAGACCTCACCGCACTCGAGAACAGTGGCGCGCCGATCTGGTCGCGCCCGGGCCCCGGTGGTGGCTACGGACTGGTCGCCCGAGGCGCCCTGCCCCCGGTCACCTTGACCCCGGCGCAGGCAGTGGCGCTCCTCGCGGCGGTCTCCGCCGCACCCGACGCCCCCTACGCCGATCTCGCCTCGGCGGGCGTGCGGAAGATCATGGACGTGCTCGATCCACGGACCCGGACGAAGGCCGACGAACTGGCCGGTCGCATCTGGGTCGACGCTCCTTCTCCTCCTCCGCGAGCGATCAAGTCGGCGTTGGAGGAAGCGATGGCCGAGCAGAGGGTGGTGCGTATCCGCTACACCTCGCGTGACGGCGACACGACGACCCGGGACGTCGAGCCGGTGATGTTCGCCTACACGAACGGCAATTGGTACCTGATCGGGTGGTGCAGGCTGCGCGACGGGATGCGGTGGTTCCTCGTGTCCCGTATCGAGCGCGCCGGCGTCACCACCATCGCCTGCAGCGGCCACGGTATCGACGAGATCGGAACCCCGCCGGAGACAGCACGGCCCGTGAACAGTCAAGGGTGAGTGAGGTACTCGATCAACGTCCCCGGTCGGTACGTTCAGCCGGCATCCGGATCGGCCGGGCCGTACAGCCTGCAGAGGATTGCGTGCTGGTTCGGCAGCAGGCCGATGGTGGCGAGCGCAGCCGCGAAGGTGGAGCTGCCGGGAATCGTGAAACCGCTTGCCGCGGAGGTGTGCTGACGAACCGCGCCCCCGCCGGTGAACATATCTCACCGACAGGGGTGCGGAAGGTGTTGCGTCAGTTCAGGTCTTCGGCGATCACCTTCGCCATGTTGCGTTCGGCGAGTGCGGTGATGGTGACGAACGGGTTGACGCCGACGTTGCCGGGGACGAGGGAGCCGTCGACGACGTAGAGGCCGGGGTGGCCGGGGAGGCGGCCGTAGTTGTCGGTGGCCTTGTTCAGGACGCAGCCGCCGAGCGGATGGTATGTGAAGTTGTCGCCCCACGTCTTGTACAGGCCGAACAGGTCGGTGCGGTAGATCGTGCCTTCCTTCTTGTTGATCTTGTCGAAGACCTTCTTGGCCATGTCGATGCCGACCTGGTTCTGCGACTGCGCCCAGGTGAGGTCGACCTTGCCGGTGCCCGAATTGAACTGGAAGCGGGCACGTTCCGGGTTCTTCGTGATCGCCAGGTACAGGCTGACGAACGTTTCGAGGCCGGCGGGCAGCGGGGCGATCTCGGCGAAGATCGGGGCGGTGGGGTCGTCCCAGTTGTCGATACCCATGGTCGGGATGGTGGCCTGCTGGGAGCCGGTGGCGTCCCACGCGTGGTTGGCGCGGCCCACCATGATGTTGCCGTTGTTGCCCCAGCCCTCACCCACCTGCGACGGCAGGTTCGGCAGGTGGCCCTGCGCCTTCATCGCCACGAGCAACTTGCTGGTGCCGACGCTGCCGGCGGCGAAGAACACCCGGTCGGCGGTGACGGTCTTGGTGGCGACGACGTTGCCCTGCTCGTCGATCTGTTCCATCGTGACGCTGTAGCCGCTGCCCGACGCCGGCGCGACCTGCGTGACGCGGTGCAGCGTGGTGACGGTGAGCTTGCCGGTCGCGGCGGCCTGCGCGAGGTACGTCTTGTCGAGGGACTTCTTGCCGTGGTTGTTGCCGTAGATGACCTCGCCGCCGAGACCCGACTTGGTGACCTGCCCGGCGGCTTCCTTCTTCATGTAGTCGAAGTCGTACACGTTGGGCACGAACACAGTGTTGAAACCGGAGCGCTGCGCAGTCTTGCGGCCGGTGCGGGCGAACTGGTACCACGGCGTCGACTCGAACCACGACTGGTCGATGTTGTTGACGCCCAGTCCGGTGTTGGCGCGCGGAAAGAAGGTGCCGTACATCTCGTTGGCGTCGACCGAGGGCAGGATCTCCTCGAACCAGGCGCGCTTCGGGGTGACGGCCATGCCGCCGTTGACGAGCGAGCCACCGCCGACGCCGCGGCCCTGGTAGACGCTGATGCCGCCGAAGCGTTCGCAGTCGAGGACGCCGGTGTACTTGTCGATGCTCTTGTCGATGCCGAAGCCCATGAAGTTGCTGACGGGCTGGGCGGTCTTGTCGGACAACCACATCGAGCGCTTGTCGGGGTTGAGCATGCCACAGAAGGCGTCGCCGCCGGTGGTGTCCCAGCTGCGGCCCATCTCGACGATCTGGGTGGGGATGCCTGCCTGTGTCAGGCGGAGGGCGGCGACTGCGCCACCGTATCCGCTGCCGATCACGAGTGCCGGAATACGGTCGCCGTCCGAGAGCGCGCGGCGGGGTGCGGCGGAGGCGGTGGCCGAGGTTGCGGAGAGCGCCACGGCTCCCGCGGCCACGCCCGCTCCGGCGATGAATCGGCGGCGTGAGACGGATGCAACCCCCCGAGTTGCAGCAGTCTTGTTCGCCCGGTTTTCGAACATGTGTCTCCTCTGTCGGCGGTTTGTTCGGTTGCCTGGACAGCTGTGCAGGCTGCGAGCGTTATACCGCCGACAGAGGAGGTTACGAGGCAGTACCGGAAAATTGGTACACCCCGGATGGTTGTCGCGTATCAGGCCTCGACGGGGGCCTCGGTGGCGAGCGCGAACTTCTCGAGGCCGGCGACACCGTAGGCGGCGTAGGTCTCGTACGGGCCACGGCCCGAGAAGTACGGCGTCATCTGGCCGGCGAGCTCCTCGACGGAGAACTCCGAACCTGCGGCGTCGAAACGGTTCTCGACCTGCGGTGCGGCCATGAGCGCGACCATCTTGCCGTAGACCACGAAGACCTGGCCGTTGATCTCGTCGGACGCCGGCGACGCCAGGTAGTTGACGAGGGTGGCGACACGCTCGGGGGCGAGAGGATCGAGGCCCTGGGTGCCGCTGTTGTCCTCGGTGCCGAACGCCTGGGCGGTCATTGCCGTCCGGGCGCGCGGGCAGATCGCGTTGGAGCGGACACCGTAGCGGGACAGGCCCTGCGCGCTGGACAGCGTCAGCGCGGTGATGCCGGCCTTGGCGGCCGAGTAGTTGGGCTGGCCGGCGGCGCCGAACAGGAACGCCTCCGACGAGGTGTTGATGATGCGGCCGTAGACGGGGGCGTCGGCGGCCTTGCTGGCGGCCCGCCAGTGCACCGCGGCGGCGTGCGAGGTGGCGGCGTGACCCTTGAGGTGGACGCGGATGACGTCGTCCCAGTCCGACTCGGACAGGTTGAAGATCATCTTGTCGCGGAGGATGCCCGCGTTGTTGACGAGGATGTCCATCGAACCGAAGTTCGCGACGGCCTCGGCGACCATGCGCTCGCCGAGCGACCAGTCCGACACGTCGCCGGTGATCGCGAGGGCCTGCCCACCGGCGGCCTTGATCTCGTCGACGACGTCGTGCGCGGCGGCACCCATGTCGTTGACGACGACGGCCGCGCCGGCCTGCGCGAGGCCGAGGGCTTCGGCGCGGCCGAGGCCCGCACCCGCGCCCGTGACGATGGCCGTCTTACCGGCCAAGCTCAGATTCTCCACCATGTCAGGCTCCTTTTACCTTTCGTGCAGTTCCCTAAAAACTAGTATTCATTCTAGTCGAATTGCAACGGGTTCCCACTGACTGCGACCGGCGTCGTCGACGCGGCCCGCCACGGATGACGTGCACCTCGACCGTTCACACCGCCACCGCCGGGGTGACCCATCGGTTCGTTCCGGTGCGCAATACCGAAATATGTTCTACCAAACCCGCTGTGATGCCCAGCACACAAGCGTCCGATTTGTGGTAGAACGCACTCTATTCGTAGTGCGAACCACCTGAAGGGCCAGTCATGTCACTCAATCTCGCGGATCTGACGGAAGCGGTGGTCGACGCCATCCCGGACAAGGTTGCACTCGCGTGCGGTTCCGAGTCGCGGACGTTCGCCGAGTTCGACGCCGGCGCCAACCGCATCGGGCACTTCCTCGCCTCGCAGGGTGTGCAGCCGGGTGACCACGTCGGCCTGCACGCGCGCAACAGCATCGAGTTCGTCGAAGCGCTGCTCGGCTGCCTCAAGGTGCGGGCCGTCCCTGTGAACGTCAACTTCCGGTACGTCGACGCCGAACTCGAGTACCTGTACAACGATGCGAAGCTGAAGGCCGTCGTGGCCGACGGCGAGTTCAGCGACACCATCGCCGCGGTGCTGCCCACCTGCCCCGAGCTGAAGCACATCGTGCTCGTCGGGGAGCCGGCCGGACCGGCGCTCGCCGACGCCGCCGCCACCGCCGGGGTGTCCGTCGCCGACTACCACAAGGCCGTCGCCGACCAGTCGCCCGAGCGGGGCTTCCCGGAGCGCTCCGACGACGACATCTACATCATCTACACCGGCGGCACCACGGGCATGCCCAAGGGCGTCATGTGGCGGCACGAGGACTTCTACCACGCGGCCCTGTCCGGCGGCGCCGTCATGGGCGGCGACCCGATCCTCACCCCCGAGGAGCTCGGCGCGGCCGCCGCCGCCAACCAGTTCTCCATGACGTACCTGGTCACCGCGCCGCTGATGCACGGTGCGGCGTCGTACTCGCTGTTCACCTGCATGTTCATGGGCTCCAAGCAGGTTCTCATGCCCAAGTACGAGCCGGTCACCGCACTCGAACTCGTCCACGAACACAAGATCAACGTCGTGATGGTGGTCGGCGACGCCATCGCCCGCCCGCTCGCTGACGCGATCGAGGAGCACGGCGACCGGTTCGATCTGAGCACGCTGTGGATCATCGGCTCCGGTGGCGCACTGTGGTCGGCCAGCGTCCGGGAGAAGCTGGGCAAGCTGCTGCCCAACACGTACCTGCGGGACGCGTTCGGCTCGTCCGAGTCCGGCAACGACGGCGAACTCAAGAAGGACGAGGACGGACTGCTGCGGATGCCGCCGTCCCCGAAGGCCCGCGTCGTCGACACCGACTTCTCCACCATCGAGGCCGGCTCGGACAACGTCGGTTACCTGGCCCGCGCCGGGCACGTGCCGCTCGGCTACTTCGGTGACCCGGTCAAGACCGCGGCCACCTTCCCGGTCGTCGACGGCGTGCGACTGTCCGTGCTCGGCGACCTCGCCCGCGTCGAGGCGGACGGCACCATCGTCGTCCTCGGCCGCGGCTCGTCGTGCATCAACACCGGCGGCGAGAAGGTGTACGCGGAGGAGGTCGAGGAGGCGCTCAAGAGCCACCCCGACGTGCTCGACGCGCTCGTCGCCGGCATCCCGGACCCCACCTACGGGCAGCGGGTCTCCGCGGTCATCTCGGCCCGCGGCGGCGTCGACGACCTCGACGAGGACGAGGTGATCGCACACTGCCGCACCAAGATCGCCGGCTACAAGGTGCCGCGCACCGTCGTCGTCGTCCCCGACGTCGTGCGCTCGCCCAGCGGCAAGGCCGACTACCGGTGGGCCAAGACCACGCTCGAGGCTGCCGGCTGATCCGGTCCTGACACACGAACGGCCCGCCCCTCGCATCCGGAGGGGCGGGCCGTTCTGCGGTTACGGGGAAGCGGTCAGCTGCCGGCGCGGGCCAGCAGGTCGACGGCCTTCGGGCTGCCGTTGAGGGCCCGCGAGGTGCGGCGCGCGATCTTCCACTCGCCGTCGACCTTGACCAGCTCGAACCGGTTCGCGGTCACCCGCCACACCCGGAACGAATCGGAGTCGGTGTTGCGGCGCAGCAGCTGCGAATGGCACGTCACGATCGCAGTGTCGCCGTCGACGACGATGTGCATCGGGTCGAGCAGATGACCGCAGCCGCCCTTGATGTAGTCCTGGTGCGGGCTGGTGCGGACCATCTCCATGATCTCCTCGCGACCGTCCATCATCCGCACGTCGACGTCGTACACCGCGTCCTCGGTCCACAGCGCACCCACCTTCTCGGCCTGGCCGGCGTCCACGGCCGGGCCGTACGCGGTGATGAGCTCCTGGATGGCGAGCTTGTCCTCGAGCAACTGGACCCGCTCGAGCAGGGACTGGACGAGTGCGGCGGTATCGGTCATCGAATCTCCTAGTGCGTCGGTGTGGAGGTGGAAATCAGCGGTGCGGAGGCTCGAACGCGAGCCCGAGCTCGACACCCAGATCGCGCAGCGCCTCGAGCTGCTCACGGAAGTGCGCGGGCCCGGTCGAGGCGATCGACGCGCTCGCGACGGTGGCGCCGGCGTCCCGGCGGCGTTCGAGGGCGCGGGCCGTGCGGTCCCGGTCGCCGAGCGGGTCGAGGGGGCCGCCGGCGCTGAGGACCACCTCGAAGCGGTCCGGGACGTCGACCTTGCCGAGCATCGTCTGGAGTTCCTCGAGCCGCAGCCCGAACGGCACCCAGCCGTCACCGTGGGTGACCGCGCGGCGCAGCGACCGCAGGGTGCGTCCCCCGATCCACAGCGGCACCCGGTCCTGCTCGGCGTGCGGGTCGACGACGAGGTCCTGGAAGTCGTAGAACGTGCCGTGGTACTCGGGCACCCGGCGCGACAGGCCCGCCCGCAGTGCGGCGAGCGCGTCGTCGGCGCGGGCGCCACGATCCTCGAACGGGGCGCCGATCAGATCGAACTCTTCCTTCAGCGTGCCCACTCCGAGACCCAGGACGAGCCGTCCGCCGCTGACGACATCGAGGGTGCCGTAGCGCTTGGCGATCTCGAGCGGGTGGTGGTAGCCGAGGACGAGGACCTGGGTGGCCAGCCGGATCCGGGTGGTGCGGGCCGCGAGGTAGCCGAACGTGGCCAGCGGATCCCAGTACGTGCCGCCGCGGCTCTCGGCGACGTCGACGGGCACGGCGACGTGTTCGCTGCAGGTCACGTGGTGGAAACCGAGCCGGTCGGCGGTCTCGGCGATCGCGGCGAGATCGTCGATCCCGCCGGTGCGCTCCCACTCCGCGTGGGCGCCGGGAAGCCGGACCACGATGGGGGAGACGATTCCGATGTGCATCACTGCGCCTCCGTTGCTGGGTCGAGCGGCATCGCCTCAGTTTCTACCGGGTGGGCCGGGTGGTTCGCTGCGGTTCTTCCGTTCACCGGGAACGTGCCGGAGCCGATCGCACGTTGCCTCCGAGGGTGCGGATCGGCGCCGCACCGGCCATGATGGCGGTGTCCGATCCGGCCGGGTCCGTGGGTGGTCCTGTGAGATTCGTCCACAAATACTCCCGCCCAGCGGGATGGACCTGCTAACCTGTCAGAATTCATTTCAATTTTGCATCGCACCGCCCCTCCGATCAGGGGCGCGGACGCTGTTTTGGAGGTGTCGATGACCATCGTCGATCCCAGTGAGGCCGTAGCCGCTCCCGCGGCACGCCGCGAACTGCCCCCGTCCATGGTCGAGCGCATGACCCTCATCCTCGACGCATTCGACGGCCGCGCATCCCGGCTCACGCTCGAAGAGGTGGCCTGCCGGACCCAGCTGCCGCGTTCGACGGTGCACCGCATCCTCGACCAACTCGTCCGGCTCAACTGGGTGGAGCACGCGTCGTTCGGGTACTGCCTCGGACGCCGCGCACTCGGTCTCGGCGGCGGCGACGGCGGTCACAGCGAGATCCGTGCCGCCGCGGCCCCGCTGCTGCACGAACTGCACATGCAGACCGGCATGGTCGTGCACCTCGCGGTCCTCGACGGCAGCGAGAGCATCTACCTCGACAAGGTCGGCGGACGATTCGCGACCACCCTGCCGTCACGGGTCGGTGGACGTGGCCCCGCCTACTCCACCGCCGGTGGCAAGGCGATGCTCGCGTGGCTCGACCCCGAGCGTGTCGACGGTCTGTACGAGGAGCGGCTCAGTCGCTGCACCGACCGCACCATCACCGACATCGCGACCCTGCACCAGGAACTCAACCGGATCCGGCAGCGCCGCGGTCTCGCGTTCGAGCGCGGCGAATCGGTCCGCGGCGTCGCATGCGTCGGTGTCGCGATCCGTGGTCACGACGGCCCGGTCGCCGGGATCTCGCTGTGCGGCGACGCCCGCACCGCGCAGCTCGAGCGCGTCGCCCCGCTCGTCGTCGACGCCGCCCGTGAGGTGTCCCGCACCCTGTACCCGGAGCTCGGTCAGCCGCGCCGCGGCCGCCGCGCCGCCGCCACCCCCGCCGACACGTGGTCGGCCGACGCGATGGACCGGCTGCTGTCGATCCAGAGCGGTCAGTGGATCTAGCGGGATCCGATCCTGTAACGCCGAACGGGAAACGGCGGCACGCATCCGGCTTCGGAGCGTGCCGCCGTTTCCCGTTCAGCGGTTCCGTGCGTCAGACGAGCGCGGGTGCTTCGATGCCGAACTTGCCGCGGAAGAACACCATGGGGCGTTCCTCGCACACGGTGTCGAGTTCGAGGACCCGGGCGATGATGACGTCGTGGTCGCCGGCGACGTGCACGTTCTCCACCTCGGCGTGGACGCGCATCAGCACGCCCGGCAGCGACGGGGTGTTCCAGCGGGACAGCTCCCAGTCGAGTTCCTCGTACTTGCGGCCGCGGCTGGACCCGAAGCGGCCGCACAGCTCGGACTGGTCCTCGTGCAGGACGTTGACGCAGAAACGGCCGGCCTCGCGGATCCGCGGCCAGGCACGGCCCCGGTGGTCGGCGCAGATGAGGATCAGGGCCGGCTCGAGCGACACCGACGCGAACGACTGGCAGGCGAACCCGATCGGGCCCTCCTCGTCGATACCGGTCACGACGGTCACGCCGGTCGCGAACTGGCCCATGACGCGACGCATCTCGTCGGGCGTCGGAGCACACGAGCCTGCCGTGGTCGGGCGTGCAATCGTCTCTGCGGTCATAAGCCACCTCCTGCGGAACTGTTCGAGCGGGACAACTGGTTGATGACGGCGAGCGTATGGTCGCCGGATATGCGTCCTGAACTGCGGTCTCGTTGAGCGGAAACGGACATCGGGAGGCCCGTGGAAGCCGGGAGGGTCTCGCTGATCGGGATGGGTGATGGCCGCCGTCCGTGCGGGCTGGCACCCTTCGCCCGGATGGGCTGTGACTCCACCGGACCCCACCGACAGTTGCGGACCCGGACGACACTGGCGACTACGCAGAGGCGACGATGACTACTGAGCTGAGCTACGAGGACACTCTGAAGGAACTGCACACCGACAACGGCGTGCTGCGCTACCACGAGGCCGGGGACGGGCCGCCGCTGCTGCTGCTGCACGGATCCGGTCCCGGTGTCACCGGCTGGCGCAACTACCGCGGCGTGCTCGCGGACTTCGCGAAGCACTTCCGCTGCTACGTGCTCGAGTTCCCCGGCTTCGGCGTCTCCGACCCGTGCGACGGCCATCCGATGGTCGAGGCCGTCGCCGCGGTTCCGGCATTCCTCGACGGGCTGGGCCTGGACAAGGTCCACGTCATCGGCAACTCGATGGGCGGCATCGTCGCCGGCCGGTTCGCGATGTCGCACCCCGATCGGGTGAACAAGATCGTCTCGATCGGCGGCATGGGCAAGAGTGTCGTCTCGCCCGCCCCCGGTGAGGGCATCAAGCTGCTCATGGAGTTCACCGACAACCCGACCCGTGAGGGCCTGATCCGCTGGCTGACGTCGATGGTCTACGACCCGGCGATCGTGACCGAGCAGCTCATCGAGGAGCGCTGGGCACTCGCGACCGAGCCGAAGACGCTCGAGATCGCGCGCCGCATGTACAGCTCCAAGGCGTTCGCCGCGATGGGCGCGGCCGCCGCGCAGTCCGACGTCGCCCCGTACTGGGCCCAGTTCGGCAAGATCAAGGCCCCCACCCTGATCACCTGGGGTCGCGACGACCGCGTCAGCCCCGTCGACATGGGCCTGCTGCCCATGCGCGACATTCCGAACGCGGAATTCCACGTGTTCCCCAAGTGCGGCCACTGGACCATGATCGAGGCGCGGGACGCCTGGATCGCCACGGTCCTGGCCTTCCTGTTGCGTGACGAGAAGTAGGCGAAACCCATGGCAGACAAGAAAGCCGGCAATGAGAACTTCGACACCATCGTCGACTTCCTGATCATCGGAAGCGGTGGCGGCGGCATGGTCGCCGGCATCACCGCGGCCGACCGGGGTATGTCGGCGCTGATCGTCGACAAGGGCAAGACGTTCGGTGGCTCCACCGCGATCTCCGGTGGCGGCATCTGGATCCCCAACGCCCCCGTGCTGCAGCGCAAGGGTGCGCCGAGGGACTCGAAGGAGTCGATCCGCCGCTACCTCGACATCCTCACCGAGGACAAGGTCGCCGGCGACCGTCTCGACGCCTACATCGACAACGGCCCGAAGATGATGGAACTGCTCGAGCGCAGCCCGCACGTCGAGTTCTACTGGGTCAAGGGCTACTCCGACTACCACCCGGAACTCGAGGGCGGACGACCCCTCGGCCGCACCGTCGAGTGCACCCCGTTCGACACCCGCAAGCTCGGTGACGACGAGAAGTTCCAGCGCCCCAACAGCATGAAGGGCCCGCTGGGCCTGTGGGTCACCGGCAAGGACTACCACGACCTCGCGATGGTCAAGCGCACGTGGCGTGGCCGCCGTGCCTCGATGGTCGCCGCGTGGCGTGTCGCGTCGAACGTGGTCCGTCGTCGCCACATGTCCACCGGTGGTCGTGCGCTCGTCGCCCGCATGCGGATGGCACTCAAGGACGCCGGCGTCCCGCTGTGGCTGCAGACGTCGATGACCGAACTGATCACCGACAGCAAGGGTGCGGTCGTCGGCGCCGTCGTCGAGAAGGACGGCAAGAAGGTGCGCGTCGGCGCCCGCAAGGGTGTCCTGCTCGCCACCGGCGGCTTCGAGCACAACAACGAGATGCGCGCCAAGTACCTGCCGCAGAACGGTGTCGACAACATCAGCATGGGCGCCCGCGAGAACGTCGGTGACGGCATCGTCGCCGGCCAGAAGCTCGGTGCGGCCGTCGACCTCATGGACGACGCCTGGTGGATGCCGTCGGTGAAGCACCCGATGGGTGCGGTCATCCCGCTGGTGTCGGAGCGGTCGATCCCGCCCTCGGTGATCGTCAACAAGGACGGCAAGCGCTTCACGAACGAGTCGGCGCCGTACGTCAACTTCGTGCACGACCAGATCGACGGCGGCCACGTCCCGGCCTACTTCGTCATGGACAGCAAGGCCCGCTCGCGGTACCCGTTCGCGCAGGTCCTGCCGGGTATGCCGTTCCCGCAGGGCTTCTACGACGAGGGCATCGTCCACAAGGCGAACTCGCTGAGCGAACTGGCCGAGAAGATCGGTGTCCCGCCGCAGAACCTGCTCGAGACCGTCGACCGGTTCAACGGGTACGCCCGCACCGGCAAGGACGAGGAGTTCGGCCGCGGCGACAGCGCGTACGACCAGTACTACGGCGACCCGACGATGAAGAACCCGGCACTCGACGAGATCACCAAGGGCCCGTTCTACGCGGTCCGCATCGAGGCCGGCGACCTGGGCACCAAGGGCGGTCTGATGACCGACGCCGAGGCCCGCGTCCTGCGTGAGGACGGCTCGGCCATCGACGGTCTGTTCGCGGTCGGCAACACCGCCGCCTCCGTCATGGCCAACGAGTACGCCGGCGCCGGCGCCACCATCGGCCCGTCGATGATCTTCGGTTACGTGGCCGCGAACTACGTCGCCGACAACATCACCGACCGCCTGTCGGCGACGGCCGGCAAGTAGTAGGTTCACGGAACTCCCGTGGTCATTCAGTGGGACTGGGAAACCGGCTCTGACGTGGTCGGATCCCAGTCCCGCTGAGCGGGAGAGGTCGTGATCCCCGATCCCGTTCCTGGGACCGTTCGAGACACGATCAGTGCGAGGCCGACACGCTCCGGCGCGCTTCGGCACACGCTGACCCCCACTCCGCATCCGGTCACCGACCGGATGCGGAGCGGGAGGACAAAGAGACCAATTGCTCTGGAACGCAGTGGGTCCGTCCGTGAGAATTGACCCGCGTCGCCGTGGGATCGACACAGAGAGGGCTGGTTAGCCATGGGTCAGGTTTTGGACAACATCATGCAGTTCGCGGACGAGATCCGCGCCGAGGGCGTCGAGGGCGAAAAGCTCATGCGCCTGTCGGACGGCAACGCGAAGCGTCTGCGTGATTCCGGCGTCATCCGGATGCTGCAGCCGAAGGAGTTCGGCGGCCTCGAGGCGCACCCGCGTGAGTTCGCCGAGACGGCGATGGGCATCGGCGCCATCGACGGCTCCACCGGCTGGGTCTCCGGCATCGTCGGCGTGCACCCGTGGGAGATGGCGTTCTTCGATCCCAAGGCGCAGCAGGAGGTCTGGGGCGAGGACGTCAACACCTGGATCGCTTCGCCGTACGCCCCCATGGGTGTCGCGGTCCCCGTCGACGGCGGCTACATCCTCAACGGCCGCTGGTCGTTCTCCACCGGCAACGACCACTGCGAGTGGGTCATGATCGGCGCCGCTCTCGGCGACAAGGACGGCAAGCGCACCGGTAAGAACCTGCACGTGCTGGTCCCCAAGTCGGACTACACGGTCGACCACGACAGCTGGAACGTCGTCGGCCTGCGCGGCACCGGCTCGAAGGACTTCGTCGTCAAGGATGCGTTCCTGCCCGAGTACCGCACGATCGACGCCGACATCGTCCTGCAGGGCAACGGCGCCGCACACGCCGGCCGCGACGAGACGCTGTACAAGTTCCCGTTCTCGTGCATCTTCCCGCTCGGTATCTCGTCGTCGCTGATCGGCATGGCCGAGGGCGGACTCGGCCTGTACATCGCCATGCAGAAGGAGCGCGTCGCGGTCACCGGCATCCCGATCAAGGACGACCCGTACGTCATGTACGCCATCGGTCAGGCCGCGGACGAGATCAATGCGTCGCGGGTCGCGATCCTCGAGACCGTCGACCGGTTCTGGGACAAGACCGAGAAGGGCGAGAAGATCTCGTTCGAGGAGCGGGCGATCGGTCGCCGCACCCAGACGAACGCCGCGTGGCGTGCCGTCAGCGCCCTCGACGAGGTCTTCGCCCGCGCCGGTGGCGGTGCCATGAAGGTGACGCTGCCGCTGCAGCGTTTCTGGCGTGACGCGCACGTCGGCCTCACCCACGCCATCCACGTGCCCGGTTCGATCAACCACGCATCGGCGCTCACGCAGCTCGGTGGCGAGCCGCAGGGCGTCCACCGCTCGATGATCTGATCGCAGCCCTCTGCATTCCACACTCAGGGACGGATTGATATGACGGAAATTCGGGGTCTCGGATACCTCAGGATTCAGACGCAGGACGTGGCCCGCTGGCGCGAGCTCGTCGTCGACGGCCTCGGCATGTCGGTCGGCCAGGGCCCGGAGGAGGACGGCCTGTACCTGCGGATCGACGAGCGGCGTGCCCGCCTCGTCGTCCTGCCGGGCGAGTCCGACAAGGCCCTCGCCGTCGGCTGGGAGGTGCGTGACGAGTTCGCCCTCGAGCGTGTCCGTGAGGCCGTCGAGAAGGCCGGCGTCCAGGTCGACGTCCTCTCCGCGGAGGAATCGCTGTACCGCGACGCCGAGAAGGTCATCGCGTTCGACGACCCGGCCGGTACCCGCGTCGAGGTGTTCTTCGGACCGGTCCTCGACCACAGCCCGATCGTCACCCCGTTCGGTGGCCGCTGGATCACCGGCGACCAGGGCCTCGGCCACGTCGTGCTGCCGACCCCGAAGTTCGCCGAGTCGTACGCCTTCTACACCGAGGTGCTCGGCTTCCTGCCGCGCGGCGCGGTCCGCCTGCAGGACGGCGTCAACCGCGTCCGGTTCCTCGGCGTCAACCAGCGCCACCACAGCCTCGCGCTGTGCCCGGCGCCGGAGAGCGACGAGCCCGGCATGGTCCACCTCATGACGGAGGTCGACACCCTCGACGCCGTCGGCCAGGCACTCGACCGCGTCGCGAAGCTCGGCTTCACGATCTCGTCGACCCTGGGCCGCCACACCAACGACAAGATGGTGTCGTTCTACGTGCGCGCCCCCGGCGGCTGGGACCTCGAGTTCGGCACCGAAGGCTCGCTCGTCGACGAGCGGTACTACACGGCCGAAGAGATCACCGCCGACAGCTACTGGGGCCACGACTGGTCGGCCTCCGAACCGCTGAAGGCGTTCATCCCGAAGGCCTGATCACCAGGAACCCGACAAGGGCCCCGCACGGAATCATCCGTGCGGGGCCCCTTTCGTGCGGCGACCGGTGTCAGGCCGGCAGATCCAGCGACTTCGCGAGCGTCGGCCACGCCTTCGGCAGCCGGTCCCGCCAGTACGACCAGCCGTGGATGCCCTGCATCTCGTAGTCGACGGTGGCGGGGATCTTCGCGCGGGACAGGGCGGCGCCGAGACGCTGCGTGCACGCGTTGGACATCGCCTCGATCGGCCCGCCGATGAACACCCGGTCGACGAAGTCCGACGCGCCCGGTGTCTCGTACTTGCCGGGGATACCGGTGGCGGTGGAGACGTAGATGTCCATGCCGCGCAACGCGTCCACGTTGCGGACGGTGTCGTGGGCCGCCCATTCGGGGCCGCCGATCTCGCCCCACATGTTGGCTGGGTCGCCGCCGCGCGACGACACCGTCGACTGGACGCTGATCCGGCCGAGGTCGTCGGTGGTGGAGTAGCAGCCGCTGAACACGGCGATGCCGCGGTACATGCCGGGATGCCGGTGTGCCAGCATCATCGCGCCTTGCGCGCCCATCGACAGGCCGAGCAGCGACTTGGTCTCGTTGGCTTTCAGTCGTTCCTCCAGCAGCGGCGGCAGCTCCTCGGTGATGAAGGTTTCCCACTTGTGCAGTCCCACACCGGGATCGATGCGATCCCAGTCGGTGTACATGCCGGACACGCCGCCGTTGATCATGACGACGTTGACGTTCTTGTCGGCGAAGAACTCCGGGACACCGCCCATCGTCACCCAGCCGCTGGTGTCCTCGCCGGCGTCGACACCTTCGAGCGCGTAGATCGACGGTCGTGGCACCGAGTTGTCCTTCGGTAGCAGCACTTCCACACCGACCTCGCGGTGCAGGGCAGGGGAGGCCACGGTGAAGCGGACCAGCCGATCCGTCTTCTGTTCCTCATGGACGATCGCGGCGGTGGTGATGTCGTCCCGCAGTTCCGGCAGCGGCGGATGCTCGTTCTGCCACGGGCCGGGGATGAGCGAGCCGGCGCTGACACTGCCGCCGTCGGAGCTGGCGCCGCTGGATCCGGCGGCGCTACCGAAACTGCCTGCACTGCCGGGGGAGGCGACGGCCGTGCCGGCCAGCGGCAGGGCGGCCAGCACGGCGAGCGACAGGCCGAGCGCGCCGCGCCCGGCTCGGCGCAGCGACGTGCGCATCGGATCGGAACCCCACATCAGTACGAACCCCCATCGGTCGGGAAGCCAAGCTCAGGAACGAAAATGCACCGTAAGGTACCGCGCCGGACCTGCTCGTGAAGTCGATTCGCGCAGGATATGTTCCGGGTCACGGCTGGAATCCTGCACGAGCGGATCAGTGTCACCACCTCGCCGGGGCCGTGCAACGGTCCGGTGACCAGTTCGGATGCGAAGACGGCTGTGGCCGCGACCCTCGCGGGTCGCGGCCACAGCCGTACACGTGAATCTACTTGCGGTTGAGGAGCTTGCGCATCGCCTCGGCCGCGCCCTTGACCATCTTGTCGCGGGGGAAGCCGCTGCGCTTGACCGCAGCCTCGTAGTTGCCGCCCGCAACCCACACGGGGCCGTCGGCGAGGTGCTCGAGGCCCTCGCGGGCCGCGTCCTCCGGTTCCTGGACGATCATGCCCGGGATGTCGAAGTTGAGGCCGGCGCGGATCATCGCCGGGGTGCGGGTGACACCCAGGATGAACTCGACGACGTGGACGCCGTACGGCTCGAGCTCGAGCCACAGCGACTCCGCGAACACCCGGCTGAACGCCTTCGACGCCGCGTAGATGCTCTGGTGCTCGGAGCCCATGTAGCCGGCCAGCGACCCGAGCAGCATGATGCCGCCGCGGCCGCGTTCCTTCATCAGCCCACCGAAGTGGTGCGACAGCTCGAGCTGCTTACCGATGTTGAGCGCGATGACCCCGTTGAAGCCCGACAGGTCACCGGAGACGAACTCGTGGCCGTAGCTGTTGGCGCCGGCGTTGAAGATCAGCAGGCCGACCTCGACGTCGTCGGTGGCGTTGCGGATCTGGTCCATCGCGTCGGCGGCCAGCAGGTCCAGCGCGAGGGTGCGGACCTCGACGCCGTGCGAGCGCACCTTCTCCGCGGTCTCCTCGAGCGGGCCCGGCTTGCGGGCGATGAGCACGAGGTTCAGACCGGCCTGCGCGAGCTCGTCGGCGAAACCGGCGCCGACACCCTCGGAGCCACCGGCGATGACGGCCCACGGGCCGTACTGGTTCTTGTCGATCATGAACGATCCTTCTCGTGGGCAGGTCGACTCAGTGGTCGACGACCTGCGGGGTGGGCACCGGGTCCTCGTTGGTGATGTCCAGACGGCCGTCGAGCGCCGCCTTCTGGATGGTGGCACTGAGCGACTCGCATCGCATCACCGGCGCGCCGGGCCGGCCTTCACGGCCGACCCACTCGTGGATCTCCTGGCACGCCTGCTGGGCGGCCTCGTTCCACTGCACGGCGGTGTGTTCCCAGCTGTGCTTCTGGACCTGCACGCAGGCCCCGCAGCGGTCACACTCCAGCGGCTGCATTCTCCTGAGCCTTCCGTTCGAGGTTGGCGTCCACTTCCTTGCGCCATGCGGCGACGGCCTTCGTGGTGTCCATCTCGTGCTCGAAGCGGTCGGTCATGTCGGCCGTCACGTCGGCGCGGTCGACGTAGAACTGGTCGTACCAGCGGCGCAGCTGGTAGACCGGGCCGTCCTCCTCGCACAGCAGCGGGTTCTCGATCCGGGTCTTGTTCTTCCAGATCGCGATGTCCTGCTCGAAGCCCTTGGCGATGAACGTGCCGAAGTTCTTCGCCATGTCGGCGGCGGCGGTGCCCTGGAACTTCTCGGACTTCTTGACGATGATGCCGTACATCAGCACGAACTTGTCCGGGCTGACCGGGTAGTGGCAGTTCAGCAGGATCGACTCGACGTTGTGGTCCTCGTACTCGTAGACCAGGTCGTCGATCATGAACGACGGGCCGAAGTACGACGCGGCAGAGTTGCTGCCCTTCATCTTCGGGGTGCCGGCGGCGTGCGGGCGCTCGTCCTCACGGGCGGTGCCGCGCATGAACTGGCTGGCGACCTGACCCTCGAAGACGTTCTTGAAGAACGTCGGGAACGAGTAGTGCACGTAGAAGAAGTGCGCCATGTCGACGATGTTGTCGACGATCTCGCGGCAGTTGGTGTCGACCTCGGTGGTGAACCAGACCCAGTCGGACCACTCGTCGCTCAGCGCGCCCTCGATGCGAGGGATGTACATGTCCTCGTCGGTCGGTGCCTTGCCCTCGGGGTCGTGCCAGACGAACAGCATGCCGTCCTGGTCCAGGGTGGGCCATGCGCGAGTCTTCGCGATCGGGGGGACGCGGCGCGCGTAGGGGATCGAGGTGCAGCGGCCGTTGCCGCCCCAGCGCCAGTCGTGGAACGGACATGCGACGGAGTCGCCCTTGATCTGGCCCTGGCTCAGGTCACCACCCATGTGACGGCAGTAGGCGTCGAGGATCTTCAGGTCGCCCTTGCTGTCGGCGAAGACGACGAGCTTGGTGCCGAACGCCTCGATCGAGTGCGGCTTGCCGTCCTTGAAGGACTCGGACAGGCCGAGGCAGTGCCAGCCGCGGGCGAAGCGGGTGGGGGCGTCGCCGGCGACGATTTCGCGGACTTCGGCTTCTTCGGACTTGAGCGTCACTTCGTCCGTCCTTTCAGGGAATGCGTGTCGAGTTCGAGAGCGTTCGAAGATCGAGCGCCTGCCGCCGGTGGCGTCCTATGTGCAGGATGCACACCTGTGGCATCTGACCGACACGGTAGGTGACTGCGGTCACCCGGGACTTCATGGTCCCACTGGCCGGGACCGTCGGAGGGCGGAACCGTCGGCCCGCCCGATTCGTACGAACAGGACTCCCACGGGACGGGCGGCTCGTCTCCGGCCCTACCATGCGAGGACCCCCATCTGCGACAGCCGACCCGACCGGGGTCGAAGAGGAGAACCACATGGCCCGCGAGGTTCTGCAGTCGGTCCGCGAGTTGCTGCCCGCCATCGCCGAACGTGCACAGACCGTCGACGAATCCCGTCGCGTCTCCGACCAGACGATCCAGGATCTGAGTGCCGCCGGGGTGTTCCGGATGCTCCAGCCCGCCCGCTACGGCGGATTCGAATCGAATCCGGTCGAGTTCTACGAGGTGGTTCGCGCGATCTCGGGAGTGTGTGGGTCGACGGGCTGGGTGACGGCCGTGCTCGGCGTGCACCCGTGGCATCTGGCGTTGTTCGACGCCCGCGTGCAGGACGACGTGTGGGGGCAGGACAGCTCGGTGCTGGTGTCGTCGGCGTACGCGCCGGTCGGGGAGCTGGTGCCGGTCGACGGCGGCTACGAACTGAGCGGGACGTGGCGGTTCTCGTCGGGCTGCGACCACGCGTCGTGGGCGCTGCTCGGCGGCCTCGTCGTCGGCGACGAGGGCCGGCCCGTCGACTTCATGACGGTGATGGTGCCGCGCACCGACTACCGGATCAACGACGTGTGGGACGTCGTCGGCCTGCGCGGCACCGCCAGCAACGAGATCACCGTGCAGAAGGCGTTCGTGCCGGAGTACCGGACCATCCGCAACTACGAGGTCGCGCAGCTGCGGGCCCCCGGCCACAAGGTGAACACGGCGCCGCTGTTCAAGCTGCCGTTCGCGGCGATCTTCACGAGCACCGTCGCCGCCCCGGTCGTGGGGACGGTCGCCGGCTGCTACGAGCAGTATCTGGCCGCGATGCGCGACCGGGTCCGGCTCAGCCTCGGTGGTGGACGGTTCGCGGAGGACCAGTTCGCGCAGGTCGCGGTCGCGCGGGCGTCGTCGGAGATCGATGCGGCGATCCTGCAGATGGACCGCAACATCCGGGAGTTGTACGAGCTGGCGCAGGCCGGTGAGCCGCTGCCGATGAGCATGCGGCTGCGGGTGCGCCGCGACCAGGTGCGGGCCGCCGAACGGGCCCTCGAGGCCATCGACCTGCTGTTCAAGACCGCGGGCGGCAACTCGCTCGGCCGCGGCAACCCGATCGAGCGGGCGTGGCGGGACGCGCACGCGGGCAGCGTGCACGTCGCCAACGACGCCGAACGCGCCCTCTCCCTGTACGGGCGGGGCGCGTTCGGGCTGCCGGTCGAGGACAACCTGGTCTGAGTGCGACCGGGTCGTCCCCGACCGGGGCGGATCAGTTCGCCAGCATGTGGGCGACGGCGCGGTAGCCGAACACCATCGCGGTGCCCAGCGGCACACCCGGGCCCGGGTACACCTTGCCGCTGACCGAGGCGCTGGTGTTGCCGGCCGCGTACAGGCCGTCGATCGCGGTGCCGTCGGCGGTGAGGACGCGGGCGTCGGCGTCGGTGACCAGGCCGCCCTTGGTGCCCAGGTCGCTGAGCACGATCTTCGCGGCGTAGAACGGGCCGGTCTCGATCGCGGTCAGCGCGTTGTTGGGGCCACCGTTCGGCGGGCAGAAGAACGCGTCGTACGGGTCCTCGCCGCGGTGGAACTGCTCGTCCACACCGTGCTTGGCGAAGTCGTTGAACTGCTCGACGGTCGCGCGCAGGGCGTCCGCGGGGATGCCGACCTTCCCGGCCAGCTCGTCGAGGGTGTCCGCCGACACCCACACGCCGGCGTCGAGCAGGGTGGCGGGCGGGGTGTTCGGCAGCGAGATCGCGGGCAGGCCGCCCTTCTCCCGCGAATCGAAGATCATGTACGACGGCAGCGTGCTGTTGTCGGCCGTCTCCCGGTCGTGGGCGTCCATCGCGCGACCGAACTGGTCGTAGGGCAGCGACTCGTTGAGGTAACGCTCACCCTTCTGGTCGACGAGGATGCCGCCGCGGACGCCGACCATGAACGCCGCCGAGCCGTCGGGCTGTGCGACGCCGGGGCAGAACCACGCCTGATCCATCAGATCGGTGGCCCCGCCGGCCGCGACACCGGCCGCGATCGGGGCGCCGGTGTTGGCACCGAACGGGCCCATGCTCCACGCGGCCTCACCGGGGGTGCCGGCGTCGGTGCGCATCTCCGGGTTGGCCTCGATGCCGCCGGCGGCCAGCAGCACGCCGCGGTTCGCCTTGATCCGGACCTGGCCGTCCTTCGTGTCGGCGACGACACCGACGACGCGGCCGTCCTCGATCACCAGCTCGGACATGTCGGTGTGGGTGCGCAGTTCGGCGTTGCCGGTACCCATGAACGCGGCCAGCAGGCGTCCGATCAGGGCGCGTCCGCCGATGAGCTTGCCGGGCGCATGCGTCTGCCCGGTGCGGTCCTGATCCAGCTCGGGGCGCACCACGGCGGCCAGGTCGCCGATGTCGGCGGGGTCGAGGTCGAGCGGGTTGATGGAGCGTCCGGCGTCCATCCGGCCCTCGGCCTTGTAGTAGTCGGGGAACGCGCGGTACTCGAACTGGATGTGCGGATCGCGCTCGAGGAACTCGACGACGACCGGGGCGGTGTCGACGTACGCGTCCTGGCGCACGGCCTCGGTGTCGCCGAGCAGGGCACGCAGGTAGGTGCGGGCGTTCTCGGTGGAGTCCTGCAGCCCGGCCCGCTCCTGAACCTGGGTGCCGGGCAACCAGATGGACGCGCCCGAGTACGAGGAGGTGCCGCCGACGAGGTCGGTCTTCTCCAGCACGATCGTGCGCAGCCCCTGCGCGGCAGCGGTGTACGCGCCGGTCAGCGCGCCGCCACCGGAGCCGACGACGACGACGTCGCACTCGGTTGTCCAGTCCGTCATGGTTGTGTCCTCCATATAATTCGGGTTCCATATGAACGCAATCGCACGTGCTTGTTCGGTGCAGCCGGACTCCCACTCAGCGGAAGCCCACCGGCCGGTTCGGTGACGTTCCGGTGTCGTGGGGGGTGTTCGCGTGCGTCCGTCGCGGTGCGCGACGATGGGATGACGCCGTTCGGTCGTCGAACGATGCAGAGAGTAGGGGGTCGGCGGTGCCGAGAGTTGCCGAGGCGCGGGACGCGGCCGAGCCGAGTTCGGCCGAACAGCGGGCGCGGTTCGCGCGCATGCTCGCGGCGGCGGCGCAGCTGGGTACCGAGAAGGAACTCGAGCGGGTGCAGATGCACGAGGTCGCGAAGCTCGCGGGCGTCGCGATCGGCACCCTCTACCGCTACTTCCCGTCGAAGACGCACCTGTTCGTCGCGGTCATGGTCGATCAGATCGACCAGATGGGGGAGGGGTTCGCGCGGCGCGCCCAGCCCGCGTCGACCCCGCAGGACGAGATCTTCGAGACGCTGCTGCGGGCCACCCGGTCCCTGATGCGGCAGCCGCTGCTGGCCACCGCGATGATCCAGGCGACGAGCACCGCGAAGGTCACCACGATCCCCGACGTCGCCCGCGTCGACCGCCAGTTCCGGGAGGTGCTGTTCGACGCCGCGGGGATCGAGCAGGTCACCGAGAGCGATTCGGTGCTGGTGCGCTTACTGGTCTCGACGTGGTTCGGGATCATCCAGTCGTGCCTCAACGGACGCAGTTCGGTGCCGGACGCCGAGGCCGATCTGCGGACGGCGTGCCGGCTGCTGCTCGCGGACCTGTCGAATGCGCGGACGCCGACGAATCTCTGACGCGGTGCGGGTACGAACGACCGTCGAAATTGAAATGAATTCTAGTTTTTGACGGTTGGCCTCGTGCCGAAAACCGATCGGTCCGTGCCGCATCGACGAGTCGTCGTGACGTGCTCCCGTCCTCCGGCGCCATTGCCCTGCCCGGGTAAGTAGAATACATTCCAGAAATGAACGAGTTGCAGTTCGGTGCAGCTCGTGGACCGCACGTATTCGCTGCACCCCAGGAGGAACTCTCCATGACCAACGTCGTCATCGTCGAGGCCGCCCGTACCCCCATCGGCCGCCGCCGCGGTCAGCTGGCGGGCCTGCACCCGGCCACGCTGCTCGGCTTCGCCCAGCGCGGTGTCCTCGAACGCGCAGGTGTCGCACCCGAGGAGATCGGACAGATCGTCGGTGGCGCCGTCACCCAGGCCGGCGAGCAGTCCAACAACGTCGCCCGCAACGCGTGGCTGCACGCCGGACTGCCCTACACCACCGCCGCCACCACCATCGACTGCGCGTGCGGTTCCTCCCAGCAGGCCGTCCACATGATCACGGGCCTCATCGCGTCCGGCCAGATCGACGCCGGCATCGGCTGCGGTGTCGAGATGATGAGCCGCGTCTTCCTCGGCCAGGCACTCGCCCCCGGCACCGGCATCCCGATCCCCGCGGACTGGTCCGTCGACATGCCCGACCAGTTCGTCGCCGCCGAGCGCATCGCCGCCAACCGCGGCATCAAGCGCGGTGACGTCGACGCCCTGGGCTTCGAGTCGCAGCGCCGCGCCGCACAGGCGTGGGCCGAGGGCCGCTTCGACCGCGAGATCATCCCCGTCGAGGCGCCCGTCGTCACCAAGGAAGGCGAGTACACCGGCGAGACCGCCACCGTCACCCGCGACGGCGGCCTGCGCGAGACCACCCTCGAGGGCCTCGCCGCACTCAAGCCGGTCATGGACGGCGGCATCCACACCGCCGGCAACTCGTCCCAGATCAGCGACGGCGCCGCCGCCGTGCTGCTCATGAGCGAGGAGAAGGCCGCCGCGCTCGGCCTGCGCCCGCGCGCCCGCATCGTCTCGGCCACCCTCGCCGGCTCCGACCCCTACTACCACCTCGACGGCCCCATCGACTCCACCCGCCAGGTCCTCGCCAAGGCCGGAATGTCGTTGGGTGACATCGACCTCGTCGAGATCAACGAGGCCTTCGCATCCGTCGCGCTGTCGTGGGCGCAGGTCCTCGACGCCGACATGAGCAAGGTCAACGTCAACGGCGGCGCCATCGCCCTCGGCCACCCCGTCGGCGCCACCGGTGCCCGCCTCATCACCACCGCACTGCACGAACTCGAGCGGTCCGACAAGTCCACCGGCCTGGTCACCATGTGCGCCGGCGGCGCCCTGTCCACCGCCACGATCATCGAGCGGGTCTAGGCGCCTTCGGCACCCGTGCGCCTTTTTGGTAGTACCAGCTACCAAAAAGGCGCACAGCGACCCACCTTCTTCTGATACCGAGGACTTTTCATGACCATTGGATTGAGTGACGAAGACCGCGAGCTTCGCGATTCCGTGCGTGGCTGGGCTGCGCGCTACGCCACCCCGGCCGTGATCCGGGAGGCAGACGAGGCGAAGGCCGAGGCGCGTCCCGCGTACTGGGGTTCGCTCGCCGAGCTCGGCATGCTGGGCCTGCACCTGCCCGAGGAGGTCGGCGGCGTCGGCTACGGCCTCGTCGAACTCGCGATCGTCGTCGAGGAACTCGGCCGCGCGATGGTGCCGGGACCGTTCCTGCCGACGGTCGTCGTCTCGACCGTTCTGCACGAGGCCGGCCGCACCGCCGACCTCGAGGGCCTGGCCGACGGCTCCACCTTCGGTGCTGTGGCCCTGCAGCCGGGCAGCCTGACGCTGACGCGTGACGGCGGCAAGGTCGTGCTGTCGGGTACGTCGAGCTTCGTGCTCGGCGGCCAGGTGGGCGACCTGTTCCTGCTCGCGGCGCGCGACGATCAGGGTGCGCTGGTGTTCGTCGCCGTCGACCGGGCTCGCCTGACGGTCACCGAGTTGCCCAGCCACGACGTGATCCGGCGCAACGCCGAGGTGGCAGTGGACGGCCTCGAGCTCGCCGACGGCGATGTGCTGGAACTCGATTCGCAGCGGATCCTCGACGTCGCGGCGACGCTGTTCGCGGCGGAGGCGTCGGGTCTGGCGGACTGGGCCACCACGACGGCCGCCGACTATGCGCGGGTGCGTCAGCAGTTCGGCCGGGTCATCGGCCAGTTCCAGGGCGTCAAGCACAAGGTCGCCCGCATGCTCAGCCTCGCCGAGCAGGCCCGCGTCACCGCGTGGGACGCGGCCCGCGCACTGCGCGAGGACGTGCCTGCCGAGGAGGCGTCGCTCGCGGCGGCCGTCGCCGGTGCGGTGGCCCTCGAGTCGGCGTTCCAGGTCACCAAGGACGCCATCCAGGTTCTCGGCGGCATCGGTTTCACGTGGGAGCACGACGCACACCTGTACCTGCGTCGCGCGCAGTCCCTGCGAATCCTGCTGGGCTCCACCGCATCCTGGAAGCGTCGGGTCGCGCAGCTGACGATCGACGGGGCCCGTCGCGTGCTCAGCATCGACCTGCCCGAGGAAGCCGAGCAGATCCGTGCCGACGTCCGCGCCGAGCTCGAGCCCGCGAAGGCCCTCGACGGTGACGCCCGCAAGGCGTACCTGGCGGAGAAGGGCTACACGTCGCCGCACCTGCCCGCCCCGTGGGGCAAGGGTGCGGACGCCGTCACCCAGCTCGTCATCGCCGAAGAGCTCCGCAGTGCGGACCTCGTCCCGCACGACATGATCATCGGCAACTGGGTCGTCCCGACGATCATCGCGCACGGCAACGCCGAGCAGACCGAGCGTTTCCTGCCCGGGTCGCTACGCGGTGACATCACCTGGTGCCAGCTGTTCTCGGAGCCGGGCGCCGGCTCCGACCTGGCGGGCCTGTCCACCAAGGCCACCAAGGTCGACGGCGGTTGGAAGCTCAACGGCCAGAAGGTGTGGACGTCGATGGCCCGCGAGGCCGACTGGGGCATCTGCCTGGCCCGCACCGACGCCGACGTGCCCAAGCACAAGGGTCTGTCGTACTTCCTCATCGACATCAAGAACAGTGGCCTCGACATCCGGCCGCTGCGCGAGATCACCGGTGAGGCCCTGTTCAACGAGGTGTTCCTCGACGACGTGTTCGTGCCGGACGACTGCCTGGTCGCCGAGCCCGGCGACGGCTGGAAGCTGGCCCGCACCACGCTCGCGAACGAGCGGGTGTCGCTGTCGCACGACTCGTCCCTCGGTTCGGGTGGCGAGGCGCTGCTCACGCTCGCCGACACGCTGCCCGGCGGCATCGACGCCGAACAGTTGACCGTTCTGGGCAAGGTGCTGTGCGACGCACAGTCCGGTGGCCTCATGGGTCTGCGCACGACGATGCGCTCGCTGTCCGGCGCGCAGCCGGGTGCCGAGTCGTCGATCGCGAAACTGCTGGGCGTCGAGCACATTCAGCAGGTGTGGGAAGTGGCGATGGACTGGGCCGGACCGTCGGCGCTGCTCGGCGAGCAGCACAGCAAGTCCGCCACGCAGATGTTCCTCAATTCGCAGTGCATGTCGATCGCGGGTGGTACGACGAATGTTCAGTTGAACATCATCGGCGAGCGGATCCTGGGTCTGCCGCGCGATCCCGAACCCGGAAAGTAGGACAACAGTCCCATGAATCGCACCTTCGTCGTCGGCGTCGGCATGACCAAGTTCGAGAAGATCGAGAGCCGTGACTGGGAGTACCCGGACATGGTCACCGAGGCCGTGGGCAAGGCGCTCACGGACGCGGGTATCGACTACTCGCAGGTTCAGCGTGCCGCCGCCGGCTACGTGTTCGGTGCGTCCACCGCGGGACAGCGGGCGCTGTACGAGACGGGTCTGACCGGGATCCCGATCGTCAACGTCAACAACAACTGTGCGACGGGGTCCACGGCCCTGCTCATGGCCCGCGAATGGGTCCAGGCAGGGTTCGTGGACTGCGCACTGGCCGTCGGCTTCGAGAAGATGACGAAGACGACGCTCACCGGTACCGGTGAGATGCCGAAGGTCACCACCCTCGACGACCAGCTGAAGGTCATGGTCGAGAAGCACGGCTGGGGCGGTGGCCCGATGACCGCGCAGTTGTTCGGCAACGCGGCGCTCGAGCACATGGAGCGCTACGGCACCACCGCCGAACAGATCGCGGCCGTCGCCGTGAAGAACCACCGGCATTCGGTGAACAACCCGTACGCGCAGTTCCGGGACGAGTACACCCTCGAGCAGGTGTTGGGCGACAAGATGATCCACGCGCCCCTCACTCGCTCGCAGTGCTCACCCACGTCCGACGGTGCCGGCGCGGCGATCGTGGTCAGTGAGAAGTTCGTGCGTGAGCACGGCCTCGAGGACCGGGCGGTCGAGATCGTCGCGCAGGCGCTCACGACCGACACCGACGAGGCGTTCGCCGACAAGTCGATGATCGACGTCGTCGGCGCACCCATGACGCGGGTCGCCGCCGAGCAGGTGTTCGCGCAGTCCGGGCTGTCGATCGACGACGTCGACGTCATCGAACTGCACGACTGTTTCGCGATCAACGAGATCATCACCTACGAGGGTCTCGGCCTGTGCGCACCCGGTGAGGGCGGCAAGCTCGTCGAATCCGGGGCCACCACGTACGGCGGGCGGGTCGTCGTCAATCCGTCCGGCGGTCTCATCTCGAAGGGGCACCCGCTCGGTGCCACCGGCCTCGCGCAGTGCGCGGAGCTGACGTGGCAGTTGCGCGGGCAGGCCGGTGCCCGTCAGGTCGAGGGTGCTTCGGTTGCCCTGCAACACAATCTGGGTCTCGGTGGGGCGTGCGTGATCACGCTGTACCGCGCCGGGACCATTTCTGAGGAGTCATAGTGCCCATTGATGTGAAGGCCGCACTGTCGGCCGAACCGACTGTGCGCGAGGCCAACTGGACCGAGCGTGACGTCCTGCTCTACCACCTGGGTCTCGGCGCCGGGGTGGACGCGCTCGACCCCGCCGAACTCGGCTGGGTGTACGAGAAGGGCCTGAAAGTTCTGCCCACGTTCGCGATGGTCGCCGGCCAGGGTGTCTCCGCCGGCACCCTGAAGCCGGCCGGCATGAACATGCCCGGCATCGACATCGACCTGCGCAAGATCCTGCACGCCGGCCAGTCGCTGACCCTGCACGCCCCGATCCCGACATCCGGTTCGGCGCTCGTTTCGTCCCGCGTCGCCGACGTGTGGGACAAGGGTAAGGCCGCGATGATCGTGCTCGAGCAGGCCGCCACCGATCTCGACGGAAACCCGTTGTGGACCACCGCCATGCAGATCTGGGCGCGCGGCGAGGGCGGCTTCGGCGGCGACGCCGGACCGGACGCCGTCAGCGCAGTCCCCGAGCGGGACGCCGACACGGTGCTGGTCTCGAAGACCGGCACCGCGCAGGCCCTCGTGTACCGGCTCAGCGCCGACATGAACCCGCTGCACGCCGACCCGTCGTTCGCGCAGATGGCCGGCTTCGACCGCCCCATCCTGCACGGGCTCGCGTCGTACGGCGTCGTGTGCAAGGCCGTCGTCGACGGGATGCTCGACGGCGATCCGTCCCGCGTGCAGAACTTCTCGGTGCGCTTCGCCGGATCGATCTACCCGGGCGAGACCATCGAGACGTCCGTCTGGCAGGACGGGAACACCCTCACCCTGCTCGCCACCTGCCCCGAGCGCGACGGCCAGCCGGTGCTCACCCACGCCACGATGGAGGTCCGCTCGTGATGGAGACCGGGGACCACCCCACCAAGCACTCACACCCGAACGGCACCGTTCTCACGTCGCCGCCGCAGGATGCCCCCGTCGACCGCGCCACCGCCGCGGCCCGCCGGCTCGTCGACGCGATGCTGCGCACCGACCGCGGTAACGCCAACCTCGACCGGGTCGCCGAGGAACTCGACAGCATCGTCGCGCACCTCGAGGACCACGCCCCCGCCGTCGCCGACCGCATGGTCGACATGTGGTCAGGGGAAGGCGTCACCCGGCACGACCCGATCACCGGTCCCGAGAACGCGATCGCCCCGCCGCTCGTCCTCGAGGGCCTCGAGGACGGCACCGTCCGCGGCATCGTCACCCTCACCCTGCCTTATCAGGGCCCTCCCGGATGCGTCCACGGCGGCGTCTCCGCGATGCTCCTCGACCACGTCCTCGGCGTCGCCAACGCCTGGGGCGGCAAGTCCGGTATGACCGCGCAGCTCAACACGCGCTACCACCGGCCCACCCCGCTGTTCGAGGAACTCACCATCACCGGCAAGCAGACCTCCGTCGACGGCCGCAAGATCCACACCGTCGGCGAGATCCGCAACGCCGCCGGCGAGGTCTGCGTCTCCGTCGAAGGCCTGTTCATCGAGGCCGGCGTGCCGCGCCCACGGTAGGTGCTCTGTTCCGTTTTTCAGCTGAAGGGACCCTTCGTACGCCCAGAGCGTACGAAGGGTCCCTTCAGCTGTTTCGGGGGGCGGTCCCGCTCAGCTGCCCGGCGCGTCGACGGCGCTGCCGTAGGAGCTGCCGAGGCTGCCGGTGGAGGTGCTGCCGAGGCTGCCGAGGCTGCCCGACGAGCTGCCGAGGCTGCCGGTGAACAGGGGTTGGACGAAGGCGGTGATCATGCCGGGGAGGTCGATCATGGGGTTTCCTTTCGGGGGTCGATCCGGTGAGTTCGGACGCATGAAACCCGACGGTCGGCCGGGCCGGGGGCTGATCCGGACGAATTCACCCCGGCTTCGCCTCGGGGTATCGGTTGACCGAAAGATCCAATCGCTGGGCCGGGCGGGGGCGCTAGCGTGTCCACCATGACTCCTCAGTTGAATGCGATCGGCCTGGTGACCGCCGATCTCGCTGCGTCCCTCCGCTTCTACCGGCTGCTCGGTCTGGACGTCCCCGGCGACGCCGAGTCGCAGCCGCATGTCGAGGTGGTCGCCGGCGGGGTGCGGCTCATGTGGGACACGGTCGCGACGGTGGAGTCGTTCGCGGGCCCGTACACGCCGCCGACGGGTGATGCGCGGGTCGCGTTGGCGTTCGCGTGCGCCGATCCGGCGGAGGTGGACGCGGTGTGGGCGCGTCTCTCCGACGCCGGTCACACGGGTGTCGAACCGTTCGACGCCCCGTGGGGGCAGCGCTATGCGACGGTTGTCGACCCGGACGGTAACGGGGTGGACCTGTTCGCGTCGCTGCCGTCCTGACGGAGTTCCCCGAACGGGCGGCCGGTGAGCCGCCGGGACTCGCGGATGAGGTGCGCCTGGTCGACGTACCCGCAGGCGGCGGCGACGTCGGCGGACGGTAGCCCACGCGCCGCCAGGTCGAGGGCACGCTGCAGTCGCAGGATCGCGGACAGTGTCTTGGGTCCGTACCCGAAGTTGCGGACGGCGAGGCGGTGCAGGGCCCGCGGTGACAGGCCGGTGGTGGCGGCGACGGCGGCGACGGGGGTGCCGGCCGCGAGCAGGTCGGCGGCCGCGGTCACCGCGGGATCCGGGGCCCCGACATCGGACAGGCGGGCGAGACCGAACGTCTCGAACGCGCCGGCCGCATCGCCGGGGTCGACGCAGCGGAGAGGAGATGCGCGCCGCCCGACGACGTCGTCGAGCGGCACTCGCAGATTCTGCAGATCAGACGCCGGTACCCCGAGCAGGTGGGGGAGCAGTCCGGGCGGAAATCGTAGCCCCACCGCAGGTCCGGGTGATGCGTCGACCGTGAACGGTTCCGTGTCCGGGCCGGCGACCAGGACGACACCGTCCCGCCACACCAGGTCCATACAGCCGTCGGGCAGCACCGATCCGGCGGTGGTGCGGTCGGTGCGCCACACCACCGCGCCGGGGATCACCCGGGAGGCCTGTTCGCGGTACACACCTTCAGTCAAGCACGGGGCGCTGGCGCGGTCAGCCCAGTCGCGCCCGCAGGGTGTCGAGGGGGTCGGTGCCGTCGCGGCGGCCGCGGGGGCCGTCGCTCTCGGGCAGGGTGAGGCGTCCGGCGTCGGAGCGTGTCCATTCCCGGACCGCCCACCGTTCGGCGATCTTCCAGGTGCCGTCGCGGCGTTCCATGCGGTCGACGTAGCGGCAGCCGCTCGTGAAGTTGATCATTCCGATGCCGTCGCCGCCACCCCAGTGCGCGGACGTCGAGTACGCCTCGCTGATCGCGACATCGCCGTGCACCTCGATCAGGTGGTTGCCGATGTGGTGCATCGTGCCGCCGATCGCCCGCAGCTTCGGCTCCACCCAGGCGATGAAATCGTCGATGCCGCCGTCGAATCCGGTGTGATGGTCGACGGCGTCCGGATGGTAGGTGCTGCGGACCAGGTCGAAGTCGAGGCGGTCGATGCCGCGGCAGTAGCGCAGCACCACCTCGTGGATGGCCTGCTTGTCGAGTAGTTCGGCCAGTGCCCGTGTCTCCGCCGTCATCGATCCGCCTCTCAGCCGTGCAGCAGTGTGGCCTTCAGTCGTACCGCCCAGTCGATCAGCTGCGGAACCTCTTCTCCCGCTGTGCAGAACGTGGCGGGACGGAACACTGCAGTCGTGGCGCCGGCGGCGTGCCAGGCGTGGACCGTGTCGGCGGTGGCGTCGTAGTCGACGGTGCCGTCGTCGCGGTGTTCGGGGGCCACCGACACCTGGACGATCGCCGAGTGCGGGTCGCGGCCGTGTTCCTCGAAGGTCCGGCGCAGCAGGGTGACGCTGTCGGTGAAGGATGCCATGTCGGCGGGGTTGGCGGTCCAGCCGTCGGCGACGCGGGCGATGCGCGCGAAATTGCGTGGGCTGGGCGCGAATCCGAAGATCACCGGCACCCGTGGCTGGACGGGCTGCGGGAAGGAATGGAAGTCGTCGAACGCGAAATCACGTCCGGTGAAGGACGCTGGCGCGGACGCCCACAGTACGCGGCAGGCCCGGACGGTGTCCTCCATCCGGCCGAAGCGGGCGTCGAACGGCATGGCGGAGGCGGTGTATTCGGCTTCCTGCCAGCCGACGCCCATGCCGATCGCGGCGCGGCCGTCGGACAGTCGGTCGAGGGTCGCGATCTGCTTGGCCAGCAGCAGCGGTGGCCGCAGGGTCGCGATGAGGACGGAGACGTTCAGCAGGACCCGTTCGGTCACCGCGGCCACCGACGACAGCAGGGTGAGCGGCTCGTACCAGTCGTGGTCGAGGGGGAACGGAAAGCCGTGCTCGCGTACCCGTTCGGCGTGTGCGGACGCCTCGAACCCGAGATGGTCGCCGGTGGAGATCATGTCGACACCGGCGCGGTCCGCGGCGGCGGCGAGGTCGAGCACCGACCGGATCCGGTCGTCGTACAGGCGTTCCGCGCCCAGGATGTTCAGACCGACCTGCATGGTGCTCCTCTACAGTGCGCGGGTGGCGTGCTCGCTCAGGTCCCCGGTGAGGTCGACGCAGGTCAGCCGCTGCGTGAACGTCCACTCACCGTCGATCACAGCGAACGCGTCGAAGTAGCGTCCCGCCAGGATCGGTTGCAGCGCAAGAGTATCGGTTTGTTGCAGCACTGTGAAGTACGACAGCGATGTTGCAGTGCGGTGGTCGTCGGCGATGTCGACCCGCAGATTGGTGACGACGTGCTTGGTGCGCGGACGCGGCGGGGTGCCGTGCATCCGGATGAAACTGCGGCACGCACCGAGCACACCGGCGGGGTCGGAGTCGCGCACCGACCCCACCGGTGTGCCGTGACCGTCGCACTGCCCGTACACCGCGCGGGAGAAGAGTTCCGCGACCGCCTCCAGTCGCCCCTCGTCGACGAGGTGCGTGTACCGGTGGGCGAGGTCGCGGATCGCCTCCACGGCGACGAGCCGTGCGACGGCCGCAGCGGTCATCAGACCTCGATCTGCTTCCGGATCATCTTGCCGGTTGCATTGCGCGGCAACAGGTCGCCGGTGATACGCCACTTGGTCGGCACCTTGTAGTACGACAGGCGCTCGCTCGCGTACTCGCGCAGTTCCTCTTCGGTGACGGTGTGTCCTTCGGCGATGACGACCACCGCGGACACCTCCTGGCCGAGGTCGGGGTGCGGGGTGCCGATGACGGCGCACTCCTGCACGGCCGGGTGCTCGTCGAGGGTCTGCTCGATCTCGGTGGGGTAGACGTTCTCGCCGCCGCGCAGGATCAGGTCGGAGCGGCGTCCGGTCAGGCGCAGACGGCCGTTCTCGACGACACCGAAGTCACCGGTCCGCAGCCAGCGGTCCGCGGTGATCGATGCGGCGGTCGCGTCGGCGTCGTTCCAGTAGCCGAGCATGACGAACGGGCTGCGGACGCACACCTCGCCCTCCATGCCGTCGGGCAGCCACTCGCCGTACGGGTCACGGATCTCCATGCTGACCGTGATGATCGGCCGGCCGAGGGTGCCCGGGTACTCCTCGAGCTCGGCGGAGCTGGCGACGGCGATCGCGGTGGAGCACTCGGTGAGGCCGTAGCTGTCGACGAGGGCGTTGCGGGCGAATGGAACCTGTTCGCGCAGACGCTCCTTGAACGCGATCGACGACGGGGCCGATGCGAGCGAGAACGAGGTCAGCGACGACACGTCGTACTTGCCGATGTTGCCGTGCTCGAGCAGCCGCGACGCCATGGTCGGGACGGCGCCCCAGTTGGTGACGCGTTCCCGCTCGACGAGGGTGAGGACCTTGTCGACGTCGAACCCGCCCTGGTGCATGACGATCGCGCTGCCGGTCGCGGCGCGCGGCACGACGAGGTTGTGCAGGCTCGCGATGTGGAACAGCGGCGAGGTGAGCAGGTAGCGCAGTTCGGACGGCAACGCGGCGTCGTACGGCTTGCCGGAGAAGGCGGCCATGATCGCGTCGCTGAACCGGTGGTAGTCGGCGACCGCGATCAGGTTGCGGTGCGAGTGCAGCGCGCCCTTGGGGCGGCCGCTGGTGCCGGAGGTGTACAGGATCACCGACGCGTCGTCCTCGTCGATGTCGACCGTGGGAGCGTCGGCGCCGGCGTACTCGGCGATCAGCTTCGGCAGGTCCTCCTCCATGGTCAGGACCGTCACTCCGGTGGTGTCCACGTCGGTCAGGCCGGCGGCGCGCTTGGCGTCGACGACGAGCACCTTGGGGGTGCTGTGCTCGAGGCCGTAGGTGATCTCGCGGGGCACCCACCAGCCGTTGAGGCCGACGGTGATGGCGCCGAGGGCCTGCGTCGCCCAGAACGTGGTGATCCACTCGGGGGTGTTGGCGGCGAGGATCGCGACCCGGTCGCCCTTCTCCACACCGAACCGGTCCTTCAGAGCGGCGGCCAGCGCGTACGAGTCGGCGGCATTCTGCGTGAAGGAGATGCGGCGGTCCGCGGTGACGATGTAGTCGCGCTCACCCCACGCGAGCGACGCGGTCAGCAGGTCGCCGACGGACCCGGCCCGGTTCTTCATCACCGTCATGCGGGCACCGAGAACCGGCTCCTCGACGATCTCGAACTCGCCGCCGGGGCCGGTCAGACGGGACATCACCTGATCCAGGTGCAGTTGCGGATCCGCGGGGGCAGTCATGAGGGGCCTTTCTTCCGTGCCAGAGTCGTTCCTGTTCACCGCGGTACTCGTGAACGCCCTGCTCTCCAGGCTCGGGGAAATGGGATGTGACGGGTTTCTCATGGCAATTTCTCACGTCCGGAACCGTCAGCGGGAGCAGTTACCACTGAGCGAGACTGTCGGTGATCTGCGTGACAGTGCACGGTTACTTTTCGCGAAAGAACGCCGCCCGTGCCCACGGGCGCCCCGACAGGAGAGTTGAAGTTGGAACGCACCACGATTGCCGAGATGCTGCTCGATCGCGTCGGTGACCAGCACCTCGGTCTCCGTACCCGCGATCAGGACTGGACCTGGGACGAGGTGGTGCGGGAGAGCGCTGCGCGCGGTGACCTGGCCCGCTCGCTGCGCGTCGACGGCCCGTTCCACATCGGCATCCTGCTCGAGAACGTCCCGGACTTCCTGTTCTGGCTCGGCGGCGCGGCACTGGCCGGGGCGACGGTCGTCGGTATCAACCCGACCCGCGGTGCCACCGAACTCGAGGCCGAGATCAAGTACGTCGACTGCCAGCTGATCGTCACCGACACGGCGGGCATGGAGAAGCTGCGGGGCCTCGATCTGGGGCTGTCCGCGGACCGGTTCGTCCTCGTCGACGCGCCCGACTACCCGGCACGGATCGACGCCCACCGGGTCGAGCCGGCCGTCGCCGACGGCCTCGACGAGTTCTCGCTGTTCCTGCTGCTGTTCACGTCGGGCACCACCGGCATGTCCAAGGGCGTCAAGTGCAGTCAGGGCCGGCTGGCCCGGCTCGCGTACTCCAACTCCGCCAAGTACGGGCACACCCGCGACGACGTCGACTACTGCTGCATGCCGCTGTTCCACGGCAACGCGCTCATGGCGCTGTGGGCGCCGGCGCTCGCGAACGGCGCCACCGTCTGCCTGCCCGCGGCCCGCAAGTTCTCCGCGTCCGGTTTCCTGCCCGACGTGAAGTACTTCGGTGCCACCTTCTTCACGTACGTCGGCAAGGCGCTCGGCTACCTGATGGCGACGCCGGAGCAGGCCGACGATCGTGACAACAAGCTCGAGCGTGCCTTCGGCACGGAGGCGTCGCCGGAGGACAAGGTCGAGTTCGTGCGCCGCTTCGGTGCCGAACTGTTCGAGGGCTACGGCAGCTCGGAGGGCGCCGGGTCGGTCAAGCTCGACCCGGAGGCACCGGAGGGTGCGCTGGGGCGTCCCGCACACGCCGGCATCCTCGTCGTGAACCCGGAGACCCGTCAGGAATGCGCCCGCGCGATCCTCGACGAGCACGGCCGCGTGACCAACCCGGACGACGCCATCGGCGAGATGATCAACACCGAGGGCGCCCGCGCGTTCGAGGGCTACTACAAGAACGACGCCGCCGACGCCGACCGCATCAAGCACGGCTGGTACTGGACCGGCGACCTCGGCTATGTCGACGAGGCCGGCTTCCTCTACTTCGCCGGACGCAAGGGCGACTGGATCCGCGTCGACGGCGAGAACACGTCCGCGCTGATGATCGAGCGGGTCATCCGACGCCACCCCGAGGTCATCGCGACCGGTGTGTACGCGATCCCGGACGCCCGCTCGGGCGACCAGGTGATGGCCGCGATCGAGGTCGCGTCGCTCGATACGTTCGACGTCGACAAGTTCGCCGAGTACCTGGCCGGTCAGGACGACCTGGGCAGCAAGGCGACCCCGCGGTTCCTGCGGGTGTCGACGAACCTGCCGGTCACCGGCTCCAACAAGGTCCTCAAGCGGGAACTGCAGGCGGAGCTGTGGCGCACCGGCGAACCGGTGTACCGCTGGGAGGGCCGCGGCGAGCCCGTGTACGTGGCGATGACCGACGACAGCAAGGACGCACTCGAGGCCGAGTTCGTCTCGTTCGGACGCCGACGTTTCCTCTGAGGGTTTCCCGCTGGGCGAGACGCCCGCCCCAGCGATCCGGCATGCTCGCTAGCGTCCGGAACCATGCAGACAGGCAGCCGCCGCTCCGGCGGCTGCCTGTTTCGGCAATCGGCGTCGATAGTCACTCGTTTCGTTGTCAGGGAGAGTTAACGATGGATTTGAGGGAATCCCCCGAACAGCTTGCGCTCCGTCAGGAGTTGCGGGCGTACTTCGCGCAGCTGTTGCCGGAGGAGAAGCGTCGCAAGGCCGGTGAGGAAGGTGTCGGCGGCGAGTACTTCCGTGAGGTCGTCAAGCTGCTCGGCAAGGACGGCTGGCTGGGTATCGGCTGGCCCAAGGAGTACGGCGGACAGGGCCGCTCCATCGAAGAGCAGTTCGTGTTCTTCGACGAGGTGCAGCGCGCCGGTCTGCCGTTCCCGTTCGTCACCGTCAACACCGTCGGTCCGACGCTGATGAAGTACGGCACGCAGGAGATGAAGGACCGGTTCCTGCCGGGCATCCTCTCCGGCGACATCGTCTTCGCGATCGGTTACACCGAGCCCGAGGCCGGTACCGATCTCGCGTCCCTCAAGACCCGCGCGGTCCGCGACGGCGACGACTTCGTGGTCGACGGCGCCAAGATCTTCACGTCGGGCGCGAACACCGCCGACTACGTGTGGCTGGCCGCCCGCACCGATCCGGAGGCCCCGAAGCACAAGGGCATCTCGATCCTGGTGGTGCCCACCGACGATCCCGGTTTCTCGTGGTCGCCGATCAACACCGTCGGCGGCCTCATGGTCACCGCCACCTACTACAGCGGCATCCGCGTCCCGGCGTCGGACGTCATCGGTGACGTCAACGGCGGCTGGCAGCTGATCGCCGCGCAGCTCAACCACGAGCGCATCGGCCTGGCCGCGATCGGCGGCCGCACCTACGGCCTGTGGCACCAGGTACTCGACTGGGCCAAGGACAACGGCGCCATCGAGATCCCGTGGGTGCAGCAGGAATTCGCGCGTACCCACGCCAAGCTCGAGGCGATGCGCCTGCTCAACTGGAAGATGACCGCGGCCGTCGCCGCGGACAAGCTCTCCGGTGCGGACGCCGGCGCCACCAAGGCGTACGGCACCGAGACCCACATCGACGTCTACCGGTCGCTGCTCGCGATCCTCGGTGCGGCCGGACGCATCCGGCCCGAGTCGCCGGGCGCGCTGCTGGCCGGTCAGGTCGAGCAGATCTCCCGCCAGGGCATGGTCAACACGTTCGGCGGCGGCGTCAACGAGGTCCTGCGCGACATGGTCGGCACGATGGGCCTGGGCCTGGTGCGGGAGAAGAGGGTCAAGTGAGCGAATTCGCTACCAAGATCAAGGAATTCGAGGGTCAGGTCCTGACCCCGAAGACCTGGGGTCCGGACGAGGTCAACACCCCGATGATCCGGCACTGGGTCGAGACGATGGGGGACACCAACCCGATCTACCTCGACGACGACGCCGCCCGCGCCACCGGCCGGGACGGTGCCGTCGCGCCCGCGCTCATGGCGCAGGTGTGGATCATGCGCACGTTCACCGACAAGATGGCGAACAACGATCCGTCGCAGGTGTGGACCGACATGATCGCCGCGTTCGACGAGGCCGGGTTCTCGTCGGTCGTCGCGACCGACTCGGATTTCGAGTTCTTCGCCGAACTGCGTGCCGGCGACCGGGTTTCGGTCACCGAGACGATCGAGTCGATCTCCGAGGAGAAGACGACCGGCCTGGGCACCGGGCACTTCGTCACCACTCTCAAGACGTATCGCAACGGCGACGACGAGACCGTCGCGACGCAGCGGTGGCGCACCCTGCGGTTCGCGCCGAAGCCGAAGAAGGCCGATGTGGGCCTGCGCCCGCGTCCGGCCCTCAACCACGACAACGCCTTCTGGTTCGAGGCCGCCAAGGAGCACCGTCTGGTGATCCAGCGCTGCACGAACTGCGGCGTGCTGCGCCACCCCACCGGCCCCATGTGCGGTGAGTGCCAGTCGCTCGAGTGGGACACCGTCGACGCGTCGGGCCGCGGCACCGTCTACAGCTTCGTCGTCAACCACCACCCGCGGATCCCCGGCTTCGAGTACCCGCTCATCGTGGCGACCATCGAACTCGAAGAGGGCACCCGCCTGATCGCGAACATGTCCGGCATCACGCCGGAGCAGGTCGAGATCGGCATGCCGGTGGAACTGGACTGGATCGACGCCGACCCGGATCTGACGCTGCCCGCGTTCCGGCCGGCTGCACGGGAGGAGCACTGATGGACTTCAACTTCAGCGAAGAGCAAGAGGCGATTCGCACCCTCGCCGACGAGGTCTTCACCAGCAAGGCCGACATCGACCGGGTCAAGGCGATCGAGCTGAGCGACGAGCGTCTCGACCGCGACCTGTGGCGTGAACTCGCGAACACCGGCCTGCTCGGTATCGCCCTGCCCGAGAACCTCGGTGGCGGCGGCCTCGGCCTGTCCGAGCTGTACGTGCTGCTCGAGCAGCAGGGCCGCCACGTGGCACCGGTGCCGATCTGGCAGTCCGCGCTCGCCGCGCTCGCGGTCGCCGAGTTCGGCACCGAGGAGCAGGCCGCCGCGCTGGTTCCCGGTGTCGCCGAGGGCCGTACGTTCCTCACCGTCGGGATCGAGGAGTTCGGCCCGTACACGGACGGGGTTCCGGCGACCACCGCGGTGGAGACCGCCGGCGTCTGGACCCTGACCGGCACCAAGGCCGTCGTCCCGATCGTCCACGTCGCCGAGCGCGCGATCGTCTCGGCCACCACGGCGTCCGGCGCCGCCCTGTTCGTCGTCGACCTCGCCGGTGCAGGTGTCACGGTGGAGCAGACGCAGTCCACCACCTGGGAGATCTGCGGCAACGTCACCCTCGACAACGCCCCCGCCGAACTGCTCGGCCCCGCCGACGGCACCACCGCGCCGTGGCTGCAGAGCCGCGTCGAGCTGGCGCTCGCCGCGATCGCGCTCGGTGTCGGCGCCGGTGCCGTGTCGCAGGCCGTCGACTACCTCAACGGCCGCCAGCAGTTCGGGCGTCCACTCGCCACGTTCCAGGCCGTCAACCACCAGCTGGCCGACTGCTACATCGACCTGCAGGCGATGAGCGTGACGCTGTGGCAGGCCACGCAGAACCTCGTCGACGACGTGGACCCGGGCACCTCGGTGCTCGTCGCCAAGTGGTGGGCCACCGACGGCGGCCAGCGCGTCGTGCACCGCACCACCCACGTCCACGGTGGCATGGGCGTCGACACCGACTACCCGGTGCATCGACACCTGCTGTGGGGCAAGCAGATCGGCGCCACCCTCGGTGGGTCCGCGTCGGATCTCGCCCGTCTCGGTGCGCAGCTCGCCGCCGGTGTCGAGGTGGTCGCATGACCGCCGCTGCACTGACCGGCCGCAGCTACGACGACATCACCGTCGGCGAGACGCTGCCCGAGCTCGCGATTCCGCTGACCCGCACCCTGATCGTCGCGACGGCCCTGGCCACCCGCGACTTCCAGGACGTGCACCACGATCCGGAGCTGGCGCAGCAGCGCGGCAGCAAGGACGTGTTCATGAACATCCTCACCAGCAACGGTCTGGCGGGACGGTTCGTGACCGACTGGGCCGGCCCCGTCGCGACGGTGCGCCGCGTCAAGATCCGGCTCGGTGCCCCGAACTACCCGGGCGACACCATGACGATGACCGGTGAGGTCGTCGCCAAGGAGAACGGACTCGTCGAGGTGAAGATCGTCGGCGCCAACAGCCTCGGCAACCACCTTGCCGGGACCGTCACCGTGTCTTTTCCGAACGCCTATCCCGCCGCCAGCGAAGGGAAGGACGCCTGATGGCCGTCAGCCCGCTCTCCGGTGCCGCCGCGATCGTCGGTATCGGCGCCACCGAGTTCTCCAAGAACTCGGGCCGCAGCGAACTCCAGCTCGCGTGCGAGGCGATCGTCGCGGCCCTCGCGGACGCCGGCATCGACCCGTCCGAGGTCGACGGCCTGTCCACGTACACGTCCGAGACCAACGGTGAGGCCATCGTCGCCCGCAACTGTGGTCTCGGCGAGCTCAAGTTCTTCTCGCGCGTCCACTACGGCGGCGGCGCCGCCTGCGGCACCGTCCAGCAGGCCGCGATGGCTGTTGCCACCGGTGTCGCCGACGTCGTCGTCGTGTACCGCGCGTTCAACGAACGCTCCGGTGTCCGTTACGGTCTCGGCCAGCACGACCGTCCGATGGACTCCACCGCGGACCGTGCCGCGTACGCGTGGATGACGCCGCAGGGCCTGTCCACGCCGGCGCAGTGGGTCGGCATGTTCGCGCGCCGCTACATGCACCAGTACGGCGCCACCAGCGAGGACTTCGGCCGCGTCGCCGTCGTCGCCCGCAAGCATGCCGCGAACAACCCGAAGGCCTGGTTCTACGGCAAGCCGATCACGCTCGAGGACCACCAGAACTCGCGCTGGATCGCCGAACCGCTGCACCTGCTGGACTGCTGCCAGGAGACCGACGGCGGCCAGGCCCTCGTCATCGTCTCCGCGGAACGCGCCAAGACCCTGAAGAACACGCCCGTCGTCATCAAGGGCGCGGCGCAGGGGTCCGGCAAGGACCAGCACATGATGACCAGCTACTACCGCCCCGACATCACCGGCATCCCGGAGATGGGCCTGGTCGGACGCCAGCTGTACGCACAGTCCGGGCTCACCCCGGACGACATCGGTGCCGCGGTCCTCTACGACCACTTCACGCCGCTGGTGCTGCCGCAGCTCGAGGAGCTCGGCTTCTGCGGTGTCGGCGAGGCCAAGGACTTCATCCGCGAGGGCAACCTGGAGATCGGCGGCCGGCTGCCGTCGAACACCCACGGCGGTCAGATCGGTGAGGCGTACCTGCACGGCGTCAACGGCATCGCCGAGGCCGTCCGCGTCCTGCGCGGCACGTCCACCAACCAGCCCGGCAGCGTCGAGAACATGATCGTGACGGCGGGAACCGCGGTTCCCACGTCCGGTCTGCTCCTCGGCCTGGCCTGACACCTCCGGAAGGACACGAGAATGACTGCAGTGGAGCAGAAGACGGCCGGCGACTGGCGCGGTGTCGACCTCGGCACCCGCACCGTCTCCTACACCGAGCGGGACGCGATCATCTACGCCCTCGCGGTGGGTGCCCAGGCCACCGATCTGGACCTGGTGTTCGAGGAGCGGCTGCGGGTCCTCCCGACGTTCGCCCTGACGCTGGCCCAGTGGGCGCCCGACGAGCTCGGCTCGCGCGGCGCGTTCGACACCAAGACCGCCCTGCACGGCTCGCAGGAGCTGAAGGTTCTCGCCCCGCTGCCCCGCAGCGGATCGGTGGAGCTGAAGGCCAGCGTCGGCGAGGTGTGGGACAAGGGCGCCGCCGCGGTGTTCGAGGTCAAGGTCGAGTGCGAGTACTTCGTCGCGACCTGGTCCCTGTTCGCCCCGGGCGCAGGCGGATTCGGCGGCGAACGCGGACCGTCCAAGCCGGCCGGCCCGGAGGGTGAACCGACCGTGACGGTGGACCTGGTCACCGCCGCCAACCAGACGGCCCTCTACCGTCTGCTCGGCGACATGCACCACATCCACATCGACCCGGAGGCCGCCGCGGTCATCGGGCAGCCGCGCCCGATCATGCACGGCCTGTGCACGCTCGCCGCGTCCACACTGCCGCTCGCCCGTGAGCTCGGCGTGCACCCGGCGGACCTGCTCGAGCTGCAGGGCCGCTTCGCCGCCCCGATGTTCCCCGGCGACACCGCCCAGGTGCGCGCGTGGGGCGACGCCGACGGCGTGGCGTTCGAACTCGTGCGCGACGGTAAGGCAGCCATCTCCGGCGCCCACGCGGTGTTCGCGAAGTAGGTCTCCCCCCTCGCTGTGGTCGAATGTCACACGCGTTCAGTCCAACTGAGCGTGTGTGACATTCGGCCATCGGTGTTCTCGGGGGGTCAGGACCAGTTCGCCGCGTAGACGCGGAGCAGGTTTCCGCCCAGCAGTTTGCGGAGGTCGTCGTCGGACCATCCGGCGTCCGTCAACGTGGTGGCGAGATTCGGGAGCTTCGCGACGTTCTCGAATCCTGTTGCACCCCAGTTGCCGTGCTGCAGTGCCTCGGCCATCTCGAAGTAGGTCATCGGCGTCGTCCGTGGCTTGCGCAGGCCCATTCCGGCGGCGATCTCGCCGATGCTGTTGTCCGACCCGAGGGCCATGCGGCCGATCCGGCCCATGAGCATGGCCAGGTCGGGGGACACGCTGCCTGGGGTGGCCTCGGAATCGGTGCCGATCGCGACGTGGTCGATGCCCACGAGGTCGACGACATAGTCGATGTGCCGGATGTAGTCGTCGATGCTCGGCCGCTGACCGGGGGTGGTCGCGCACAGCGGGCTGTAGGGAATCAGCCCGATCACACCACCTTTCGCAGCGCAGGCCGTGATCTGCTCGTCCGTCAGGTTCCGCTGCTGCTCGAGCGCCGTGGCCCGCGGATTGAGTCGGGAGAACACGCACGGCTTGGCGGACAACTCGATCGTCTCGAGGCTGGAGGCGATGCCGGTGTCGACGAGGTCGATCAGCATCCCGGTCTCGTTCATGGCGTGGACGAGTTCCCGGCCGAAGTGCGACAGCCCGGCGTTCGACGCCTCGAGGCTCCCGTCGGCGACCGTGTTCCGCTCGTTGTAGGCGAGTTGCATGACCCGCAGGCCGGCGTCGTGGAGCACCTCCACCAGCGACGCATCCCGGCCCAGCATGTCGGTGCTCTGCGCGCCCAGGATCTGCCCGACTCGGCCCTCGTCCTTGCAGCGGTGGATGTCGTCGACCGTCCGGACCAGGTCGAACCGCTTCTCGTCGCGAATGATCCTGCGGTGACTCTGGATTCGGTTCAACGCCTGATTCAGATCGTCCCGCGGCCAGGTCACGACGGTCTGGAGTGCGGTGGCACCGGAGTGCTCGATGCGCTCGTGCCAGGCCGTGGCGGATACCGAGCATCCGTCGATGACGACCGCATCGTCGAATGCTGCGTTCGTCGCTTCCGGTGTGTGGTCGGACAACCTGATCTCCTCGGGGTCCAGGGGATGTTCACATGCCCGTTTCAAGTGGATTGTGGAGAGGCTACAGCACTCGAATGTGACCGGCGACACATGGGTGTGATCGATGTTCGTACCGCGCTACGGCAGGGTCGGAATCGGGACGAACGTTTGATCGATATTCGTGATTCACTGCGCGCCTTGCATGTTCGTGCCTATACGATGAGGCACCCACGATCAGGCGCGGACGATGCACGCCTCGGGCGTGCGGTGGGGTCATCGTGTGTTCGACACATTCACGGAGGGTTGACGGTTGACGAGACGAACGTTCGGTCGGCGGTTCGGTGTGGCGGTTGTTGCCACGTGTGCCAGTGCAGTGCTGGTCACGGGCTGCGCCTCGGGCAGCGCCGACGGCGGCAGTGACGGATCCACCCGGTCGGGTGCGGCGCGCATCATCGGGGACCAGGGCGACGGCGGGCCCGTCCAGTCCGGCGGGACGTTGACGTATGCGGCGTACTCGATGCCGGCGAGCCTGGATCCGGCCCGCACCCAGGTCGCCGGTACCACCGGCGGCACCGAGATGGCCGCGATCTACGACCTACTGATCCGGCACGATTCGGCGACGAACGAGTTCGTGCCGCACCTGGCGAAGTCCATGGAGGAGAGCGGGGACCGGCTCACCTGGACGATGAAGCTGCGCGACGGTGTGACGTTCAGTGACGGAACGCCGTTCGACGCGAACGCGGTCGTGGCGAGCATCGACCGGGTGAACCGGAACAAGAGCGCCTACTCGCAGTTGTACATCGCGGCCGTCTCCAAGACGGAGGCCACCGCCCCGGACACCGTGACGTTCACGCTGACCGATCCGTGGAGCGCGTTCCCGGCGATGTTCACGTTCGGGCACGGCATGGTGACCGCCCCGGCGGCCGAGGGTCCGGACGGCAAGTTCACGCCGATCGGTGCCGGGCCGTTCACGCTGGGTGCGTTCAACCCGCCCGAATCGATCGAACTGGTGGCCCGCGACGACTACTGGGACGGCCGTCCGAACCTGGATGCCGTCAAGATCGTCAACATCCAGGGCGATCAGCCCAAGATCGACACCCTGCAGTCCGGTGGCGTCGACATGATCTACCTGCGCAACTCCGACACCGTCAACGCCGCGAAGGGGCAGTTCCCCGGTTACGTCGACCCGGTGAGCCTCGGTCAGGTCCTGCAGATCAACCAGCGTCCCGGCCATGCCGGCTCGGACGTGCGGGTCCGTCAGGCGATCGCCTCCGCGGTCGATCCCGCAGTGGTCGACCAGCGGGCCCGCGGCGGTGAGGGCATGCCCGGCTCGGTGATCTTCCAGGACTGGTCGCAGTGGCACGGTGACGTCCCCGGCATCGCACCGGATCCGGCGAAGGCGCGGGAGTTGCTCGAGGCGGCGAAGGCCGACGGTTACGACGGCAAGGCCACGTATCTGTCGATCGCGGAACCGAATTCGCAGGCGAACGCGCTCGCGATCCAGGCGCAGCTCAACGCCGTCGGCTTCGATGTGACGATCGAGTACGTGCCCAGCGCGACCGACATGGTCAAGCGGCTGTACGTCGACAAGGACTTCGACCTGGGCTACGGCGCGATCAGCCTGTTCGACGCGGCCCCGGAGATCCGTCTCTACAGTGCGGTCGACAGCACGTCGACCAACAACATCAGCGGTGTGAACTCGCCGGAGATCAATGCGGCCCTGGACGCGATCCAGTCGGCCACCTCGCGCGATGACAAGGTGCAGGCGTTCGGGAAGCTGCAGACCCTCGTCAACGAGCAGGTCCCGTTCGTGAACCTCGGCGCCACCGAGGCGTTCGTCGGCTGGGACCGTTCCGTCCACGGTGTCGACCCGAGTCTCGACGGCATCCTGCTGCTCGACGAGGCGTGGATCGCGAAGTAGCAACCGCTGTGGTGGCCGAATGTCACACGCGTTCAGTCCAACTGAACGTGTGTGACATTCGGCCGTGAGCGGGGAGGATCAGAGTTCGGGGTGCGTCGCCATGTAGCGGGCCGGGTATTCGCCGCCGCCGTGGACGGCGATGTCGGCGCCGTTGACGTACGACGACAGGTCGGACGACAGGAACAGGCAGGCCTTCGCGATGTCCGACGGCACCGCCATGCGTTCCATGGGCAGGGTGCGGGTGACGGCGGCGCCGCCGTCCTCGCCGTACACGGTGGCTGCGGCTTCGGTGCGGATCAGGCCGGTGGTGATGTGGTTGACGCGCACCTTCGGCGCCCACTCGAGGGCCAGGGCCTTGGTGAGGGCGAGCAGGCCGGCCTTCGCGGCGGTGTAGGCGGCGGTGCCGGGCTGCGGCTGGTGCGCGGAGACGCTGCCGATGTTGACGATCGCGCCGCCGGTCTCCTGTTCGCGCATCACGAGATTCGCGGCCTGCGCCATGTAGGCGGGGGCCAGCAGGTTGAGGGCGACGATCTTCTCGGTGAACCGCGGCGACACGGTGGCGGCGTCGACGTCGGGGGAGCCGCCGGCGTTGTTGACCATGATGTCGAGGCGGCCGAAGCGGTCGACGGCGTCCTGTACGAGTGCGGTGGCGTCGTCGGGGTTGCGGACGTCCACGGCGCGGAAGGCGGCGGTGCGACCGTCGACGGTGGGCAGCTGCTCGGGCTCGTTGCGGGCGCACACCAGCACGTCGGCACCGGCCTGCAGGAAGTGTTCGGCGATGACGTAGCCGATGCCCTTGGTGCCGCCGGTGACGATGACTGCGCGACCGGTGAAGTCGATCGGATTCGGGTAGTTCATGCGAACTGCCTTTCTGTCGTGATGCAACCCCCGCGCCACGAGGATCGTCCGTGTTCGGAAAAGTTTCCGACGCCAATTTTGCGAAAACACTCGCCACAAGCAAATGCTTGGTCAAGAATAGTCGATTGGAGACCTCCAGCACCAGGTCTTCCCAGTTCACAAGATCTCGAGAGTGAGTACACATGGGCAAGCTGGACGGCAAGGTCGCGCTGATCACGGGCGCCGGTCAGGGCATCGGGCAGGGTATCGCGCTCGCGCTCGCCAAGGAGGGCGTCGCGATCGCGGCGCTCGGACGGACCGCGTCCAAGCTCGTCACCACGGTCGAGCAGGTCGAGGCGCTCGGCGGGAAGGCGCTCGCCATCACGTGCGACGTCACCGACGTCGACGCCATCGACAGCGCCGTCGGGCAGGCCGTCGCCCACTTCGGTGGCATCGACATCCTCGTCAACAACGCCAACGACGGCGGCCCGTCGCCGCTGCTCGCGGTCAAGGACGAGGACTTCGAGCGGTCGTTCGCGACCGGTCCGCTGGCCACGCTGCGCCTGATGCGCGCGTGTCACCCGTCGATGAAGGAACGTGGCGGCGGATCGATCATCAACCTGGTGACGTCCGCGGCGGTGCGCTGGGACGCCAGCAACTACGGCGTGTACGGCGCCATCAAGGAGGGTATGCGTTCGCTGACCCGCGCCGCCGCCTGCGAATGGGGCATCGACGGCATCCGCGTCAACGCCGTTGCACCGCATGCGATGTCTCCCGCCCTCGAGGGGTGGATCAATCGTTTCCCGGAGGAGGCCGAGGAGTTCAAGGCCGGTATCCCGCTGCGTCGCATCGGCGACGCCGAAACCGACATCGGCCGCGCCGTGGTCTTCCTCGTCGGCGAGGACGCCGGCTACCTCACCGGTGCCACCATCCCGCTCGACGGCGGCCAGTCGCGCTGGGGCTGATCCCGGATCGAAAACGCGACGTGCGCGGAACCCGAGGCCTCCCCACCTCGTGCGCCGCGCACGTCGCGCCGTGATCCTGCCCCTCAGAGCAGGTGGACCTTCTTGTACAGCACCTTCGACGGGCCGCCGACCAGGCCGACGCTGTCGAGGAAGCTCATGAGCTTCGCGCCGGACGTGCGGATCTTGTCGTGGTGGTGCTTGTTGGTGCGGGCGGCCGCGACGGCGCGGTCCTTGTCGATACCGGCGTTGGCGTAGACGTCCGGGTGGATCATGGACTTCATGACGAAGTAGACGACCGCCGCGGTGTTGATGCGTTCGACGGCGAGGCGGGCCCGGCTCGCGCCCTGGAGGCGGCGTCCGACCTCCTCGCGGGCGAAGCGGATGTGCCGCGCTTCCTCGAGAACGTGGATCTTGCTGACGGTGCGGGTGATCGGTTGGACGCGCTCGTCCTTCATGAAGTCGCGCTGCATCATGTCGAGGATCTCCTCGGCCGCCATCACGCTCGCATACGCGTTGGCGCCGCGGAAGAAACCGCCCCACAGTCGTCCAGCCTTGTGGATGAACGGGATCGGACCGTAGTCGGGCATCCCGAACTTCTCGCCGGCGCGGGCGAACATCACCGAGTGGCGGCACTCGTCGGCCACCTCGGTGAGCGCGAACTGGACGTGCCGCGAATGCTTGTCGCGGCCGTACACGTCGCGCAGCAGCATCTGCATGAGCAGGATCTCGAACCACAGGCCGACACTCGAGACACTCGCGGCCTCGTGCTTGGTGAGTTCGATCTTCTGCGCGTCGGTCATTTCGTCCCACATCGCGGTGCCGTACAGCGTGCTCCACTCGGGGGTGAGACCGAACTTGTCGTCCGGCAGCGGCGCGGACCAGTCCACCTCGACCATCGGGTCGTACGACTTACGGGCCGACGACGCCAGCAGCCGGCGTGCCGTCTCCTCACGATCGGACACCGGCGGAGCTGTGCGAGTCGACGGAGTCGCAGTGGTCATGACTACCCCTCGTTCTGCCACGGCCGCGGGCGCGGCACGCCATCTGTATGTGACTGATGGTTACTGTTAGCTGAACCATACAATGGCCGCCGTCACAGTGGCAACGGTGAGTTTCCCGGCGCGTGACGGCCCCTCCGTTCAGCTGAAGGGTCCCTTTGTTCGCCACAGGCGCACGAAGGGACCCTTCAGCTGTCGGGGCGGGGTGGCGCCGAGTGCGGCGAATTTCCCCCTCCCGTGAAGCCGCGAAAGATACCGGCGGGTAGTGATGTGACTTGTCACACATCTAACGTTTGCTTCTGTTAGGGTTCTCGCAGCGGCCGAGCAAGCGCTCGATTGCGCTCTGCTGCTTGGTTTTCGGAGGGTGCCGCTGAGGCTCTCCGCTATCGGCGTGAACCGTCCGAACTGGTTGTCAGTCGGGTAGGTGCTCCGCCGCCTACTACTCGATACCGGATTGTGCGTACCCGCGGTCGGTCGTCCGATCGCGGCTGCTCGGGAGGACACAGCATGAGGAACACGATGATCCGCGCGTCGCAGGCGCTGGCGCTGGCCGCGGCCGCGTCGGTGGTGTTGACGGCGTGCGGTGGCGGTGCGTCGTCGTCGACGGCGTCGGGCGGCCCGACCGGCGAACTCGACCCGGCGGCCGTCCTGCGGGTGACGGCCGCGGCACCGACCCGCAACCTCGACCCCTACCTGCAGACCAGCTACGGCGGATGGGGTTACCTCACACCGGTGTTCGACCGGCTCACCGTCGTCGATGCCGACGGGAACCTCGAACCCGGCCTGGCCGAGTCCTGGCAGTTCGCGCCGGACGGCTCGTACCTGGAACTGACGCTGCGCGACGGTGTCACCTTCCACGACGGGACGCCGTTCGACGCCGATGCCGTCGCCGCGAACATCCGGCGCGGGCAGACGATGGAGGGCAGCACGGTCACGGCCGCGCTGAAGAACATCACCGGTGTCGACGTCGTCGACGCCCGCACCGTGCGTCTGCGTCTGGCACCGGGAACCGGTGTCGACCTGCCCGGCGTGTTCAGCTCCAACGTGGGAATGATGGTCAGCCCCAAGGCGATCGCCGACGGTGCCGATCTGCGCAACAATCCGGGACTCGCCGGGTCCGGCGGCTACGTCGTCAGTGCCTACGTGCCGGAGGAATCGGTGACGCTCGCCCGCGCGGAGGGCGCCAACTGGGATCCCGAGGCCGGCAAGCTCGCCGGCATGAAGTTCGAGTGGGTGACCGATGCGAGCACCCGGCTCAACGGCATCAAGACCGGTGCCACCGACCTGAGCTGGGTGAGCTCGGCCAACGAGGTCGTCGAGGCGGGCAGCCTCGGGAAGTCGGGGACCGTCGCCGTCACCGAGGTGCCGTTCCGCAACGTCCTCGGGGTGTACATGCGGTCGCAGGGCGACCTCGCGAAACCCGAGGTGCGGCAGGCGGTGGCGTCGGCCATCGACCCGGAGGCGATCAGTGCCCTGTTCTCCGGCACCTGCACCCCGAGCCGTCAGCTGTATCCGGCGGGTAGCTGGTCGCGGGACGAGTCGTACCGGTACCCCTACGGGTACGACCTCGACAAGGCCAAGAGCCTCGTCCAGCAGGCCGGCGGCGCGAAGGTGCAGTTGACGTTCGCGGCCGGCACCAACACCGAGAAACCCGCCAACGTCATCCAGTCGGCGCTGTCGCAGGCCGGTATCGAGGCCGAGCTCAACCCGGTCCCGAACACCCAGAACGAGCCCCGCTACATCGCGGGCGACTTCCAGTCGATGGTCGCGGGCAGCTTCAGCCCCAAGGTCGACCCGGCCGAGACCGCCGCCACGTTCGTCACCGGCCCCTACGATCTGGCGAACGGCAATCCGCAGATCACGGAACTGGTCACGAAGGCCGCGAATCCCACTCTCTCGCAGGACGAGCGGGCGCCGCTGTACAACCGGATCTGGGATCTGACGCTGCAGGAGGCGATGTTCGTGCCGATCTGCAACCAGACCAACGTCACCGTCTCGTCGCCCAAGGTGACCGGTGCCGAGGACATGCCGTGGGTCAACCTCGGGATCTTCGATCTGCGGCACGTCGGGATGACGAAGTAGCGCGGGGGAGCCGACCATGTTGCGTTACGCGGGCCGGCGGTTGCTGGCGGCGATTCCCCTGCTGCTGATCGTGCCACTGCTGATCTTCCTGTTGATCGACCTGGCGCCCGGTGATCCGGCGGTGATCCTGGCGGGGGAGGAGGCGACCCCGGAGCGGCTCGCGCAGCTGCGGGCGTCCCTGAACCTCGACCAGAACGTGTTCGTGCGGTACCTCGACTGGGTCGGCGGTGTCCTGCACGGCGACCTCGGGACGTCGCTGCTGTCGAACCAGACGGTGAGCGAACTGCTGGTGCGGCGGATGGCGACGACGCTGTCCCTCGTCGGGTTCGCAATGGTGCTGGCCGTGGTGATCGGGGTGGTCCTCGGCGTGCTGGGGTCGCTGCGGCCCGGTGGTGTCGTGGACCGCGCCGTCAACGTGATCGCGTCGGTCGCGATCGCGATCCCCGCGTTCTGGTTCGGTCTGGTGCTGGTGTCGCTGTTCGCGGTGTCCAACCAGATCTTCCCGGCGTTCGGGTACGTGCCACTGTCCGACGGGGTGGTGCCGTGGTTCCAGCATCTGGTGCTGCCGGGTGTGGCGCTCGCGTTGCTGCCGGCGGCGGAGGTGACGCTGCAACTGCGGTCCTCCCTCGGACAGGTGCTGGGCAGCGACTACATCCTCAACGCCAAGGCACGCGGTCTCGGGCAGGCCAGCGTCGTCCTCAAGCACGGTCTGAAGAACGCGTGCATCCCGGTGGTGACGGTCCTCGGGTTCCGGGTCGCGGAGGTCCTCGGCGGCGCGGTGACCATCGAGATCATCTACAGCATGCCGGGCATGGGCAGCCTCGCCGTCAACAGCGTGCAGAACCACGACGTTCCGGTGCTGCTCGGGTTCGTCCTGTTCACCACGTGCGTGGTGGTGCTGGTCAACCTGCTGGTCGACATCTCGTACGGCTATTTCAATCCGAAGGTGCGCGCATGACGACCACACAGCCGACAACCGCACAGCCACAGGAACACTCGGGTGTACCGGCACGCGTGTGGGGGTTCGTCCGCAACCGTCCGGTGACGGTGCTCGCGGGTGTCTTCGTGCTCGCGCTGATCCTGACCGCGCTCTTCGCGCCGCTACTGGCCCCGTACGACCCGTACGCGCAGGACGTCGTGAACCGGCTGCAGCCGCCGTCGTCGGCGCACTGGCTGGGCACCGACGACTACGGCCGGGACGTGCTGAGCCGGTTGATCTTCGGTGCGCGGGTGTCGCTGCAGGCGTCGTTGCAGGCCGTCGTCCTGGCGTTGGTGCTGGGCCTGCCGTTGGGCGTGATCGCCGGCTACCGCGGTGGCTGGGTCGACACCGTCTCGACCCGCATCATGGACGCCCTGATGAGTGCGCCGTCGCTGGTGCTGGCCATCACGATCGTCGCGGTCCTCGGCTCCGGTATCACCACCGCGATGTTCGCGGTCGGTCTGGTGATGGCGCCCCGCTTCTACCGGGTGGCGCGGGCATCGACGATGGACGTGCGCGGCGACACCTACATCGAGGCGTCGGTCGCGTTGGGCTGCAGCACGTCCCGCACGATCGTCCGACACATCCTGCCGAACGTGATGCCCCCGATCGTGCTGGTCATCTCGGTGTCGCTGGGCACCGCGGTCGCCGCGGAGGCCAGCCTGAGTTTCCTCGGGCTCGGCGCGAAACCGCCGGCCGCGAGCTGGGGGTCGATGCTGTCGACGGCGGCGTCGAACATGCAACTCGCCCCGTACCTGGTGTGGCCGCCCGGCGTGATGATCTTCCTGACGGTGCTCGCGTTCACCTATCTCGGCGACGGGGTTCGCCGGACCCTGACGAGGAGCCGCAATGGCAGCAACTGACACACTCACCCGTCCCGACGGTCCCGGTATCGGCTCGGCCGGCCCGCTGCTGCGGGTGCGGGACCTGACGGTCCAGTTCCGGGCCGGCCGCAAGGACTGGGTCACCGCCGTGCAGGACGTCTCGTTCGACGTCGCCGCCGGCGAATCCGTCGCCCTGGTCGGCGAATCGGGATCCGGCAAGACCGTCTCGTCGCTCGCGGTGATGGGGTTGACGGGTGACACCGGCGGCCGGATCGCCCGCGGCAGCGTCGAATTCGACGGACGCGACCTGACGGCCCTGCCGCCGAAACAGTGGCGGTCGCTGCGCGGCAGCGGCATGGGCATGATCTTCCAGCAGCCCATCCGCAGCCTCAACCCCGCTTACACGGTCGGCGACCAGATCGCCGAATCCGTCCGCAAGCATCTCGGTCTCGACCGCAGGGCCGCGATGGCCCGGGCCGTCGAGATGCTCGAGCTGGTGCAGATCCCCCGGGCCGCCGAGCGGGTGCGCGAATACCCGCACGCGTTCAGCGGCGGCATGTGCCAGCGGGTGATGATCGCGATGGTGATGGCGTGCAATCCGCGGCTGCTCATCGCCGACGAGCCCACCACCGCCCTCGATGTCACGGTGCAGGAGACGATCCTGCAGTTGCTGCGGGACCTGCAGGAGCAGACCGGGGTGGCGCTGCTGTTCGTCACCCACGACCTCGGGGTGGTCGCCGAACTGTGCGAACGTGTCGTCGTCATGTACGCCGGCGAGGTCGTCGAGGACGGTCGCGCCGACGACGTCTTCTTCCGCCCGCAGCATCCGTACACGTCGGGCCTGCTGTCGTCGATCCCGCACCCCGGACTCGGCGGCGACCGGCGGCTGACCGCGATCCCGGGACGCATTCCGGCCGCGGGGGAGTGGCCGGCCGGCTGCCACTTCCACGACCGCTGCCCGCACGCCCGCGCCGGACTGTGCGACACCGTGCACCCGGCCCTGACCGACACCACCGCCGACCGTGCCGCCCGCTGCCTGCGGGTGACCGACCTGGACCTGCGAGGAGTGGACGAGCCATGACCCTGCTCGACGTGACCGGCCTGTCGAAGTCGTTCTCCACCCGCCGCGACGTCCTCGGTCGGCGCACCGGGTGGACGCACGCCGTGCGGGACGTGTCCTTCACCCTCGACGCCGGTGAATGCCTCGCCGTCGTCGGGGAATCCGGGGCCGGCAAGTCCACGGTGGGGCGGATGGTGCTGCGGCTGATCGAGGCCGACACCGGCGGAATCGTCTTCGACGGCGAGGACGTGCGCGCCGCGACACCGGCCCGGCTGCGGCAGCTCCGGCGCGGCATGCAGATGATCTTCCAGGACCCGCACTCCTCGCTCGACCCGCGGATGACCGTCGCGGATGCGGTGATCGAACCGCTGATCGTGCACACCGACCTCGACCGGAGTGCCCGACGTCGACGGGCGGAGAAACTTCTCGACAAGGTCGGCATCGGTTCGCGGTATCTCGGACGCTATCCGGCGGAGTTGTCCGGAGGGCAGTTGCAGCGGGTCGCGATCGCCCGCGCGTTGACCCTGGAACCGAAACTCATCGTGTGCGACGAACCCGTTGCGGCCCTGGATGTCTCGGTGCGCGCCCAGGTGCTCAACCTGCTGCGGGATCTGCAGGAGGAACTCGGGCTGGCGTACCTGTTCGTGTGCCACGACCTGGCGCTCATCGAGGTGATCGCCGACCGGGTGCTGGTGATGCGGGCCGGGGCCGTCGTCGAATCCGGGACGGTGGAGCAGATCTACCGCACGCCCCGGGAGGACTACACGCGGCAACTGCTCGATGCTGTTCCGGTGCCGATCCCGCGGGCTACTCGCCGGCGCTGACGGTCACCGGTTCGTCGTCCTCGCACAGTGCCGCGATCCCGCGTCCCCCCGGCGACCAGAGACCGAGTGCGACGGCGCTGACGAGCATGACCCCGCCGAGGACGATCGACGCCTCCTGCATGCCCTGCAGGAACGCCACCTTCGCGAAATCGGCGAGTTGCTCACCCTGCGCCCCACCGAGTTTCGCCACCTCGAGGGCGGCGGCGAGCGAGTCGGACACCGGCCCCTTCGCGGGGGCGGGGGCGACGTCGACGACCGGCCGGATCTCCCGGCCGTAGCCGGCGGCGAGCACACTGCCGGCGAGGGCGACACCGATCGCGGCCCCGATCTCGCGGGCCGCGTCGTTGACGGCCGACGCGACACCCTGCTGTGCGGTGGGAGTGTTCGCGACGATCGCAGTGGTGGCCGGTGCCGTGCACAGGCCGAGGCCGATCGCGGCGACGGTGAGCGGGATCGCGACGTCCCGGTACGAGCTGCCGGCGTCGAGCTGCCCCATCAGTACGAGCGAGACACCCATGACGGCCAGCCCGGTGACGGTGAGGAACCGCAGCCCGGTCCACGGGATGATCCACGGCGCCGCGATCGACAGCGCGAGCACCACGACACCGATCGGGGCGAGGGCCAGTGCGGACTGCAGCGGCGAATAGCCGAGCACCAACTGCAGATGCTGGATGATCAGGAAGAACAGGCCGAACGTCGCGAGGAACTGCAGCGTCAGCGAGGCGGCACCCACCCCGAACGTGCGGTTCCGGAACAACCGGACGTCGAGGAGTGGATGCGCGGTGCGGGCCTCGGCCGCGACGAACACGACCGCGGCACCGAGACCGGTGACGATCGCGGCGAGCACCCACGGATCGAGCCACCCACGTCCGGGCGCCTCGATGATGCCCAGGACGAACAGGCCGATCGCGACGGCGCTGAGCACGGCGCCGCGCACGTCGAACACGAACGACTCGTCGTCCCGCGACGACGGCACCGTGAACGCCGCCACGAACAGCACCGCCGACGCGGCAGCCAGGCCGATGAAGATCGCTCGCCACGACCACTGTTCGAGCAGCAACCCGGACCCGATGAGACCGGCGATGCCGCCGGAGCCGGCGACACCCGACCAGATGCCGACGGCCTTGGATCGTCGTTCGGCGGGGAAGTTCGCGGTGAGGATCGACAGTGTCGCCGGCATGACGAGCGCGGCGCCGGCGCCGCCGACGGCGCGGGCCGCGATGATCGCGGTGGGCGAGTCGAAGAGCACCGGGGCCGCGGCCGCGGCCGCGAACACCGCGAGTCCGATCACGAGCAGTCCGCGTCGTCCGTAGCGGTCGCCGAGCGCGCCGGACGGCAGCAGCAGGCATGCGAGCGCGAGGGTGTAGCCGTCGACGATCCAGGTCAACTGCGACTGGGTGGCGCCGGTGTCGCGGGCGAGGTCGGCCAGTGCGGTGTTGAGCGCGGCCATCGCGGCGACGACGAGCGCGACCGCGCCGCACGCCACCGTCAGCGTCCAGATCTGGCCGCGGGTCATCCGCTCGGCACGTCCGGTCGGGGTGCGATTCATGCGGGCCTCCGTCGTGGGGAGCGGGACTGCAGAAAACGAGACTGACGGTATCGTAAATGAACTGACGGTTTCGCAGGCAGGCGGTGACGGATGAGTTCGGACGTGGATGCGGCGCAGCGGGACCCGCGCAGGGCGCGGTCACGGGCACGGCTGCTCGACGCGGCGACGGCACTGCTCGTGAAGGGCGGCACCGAGGCCGTCACGATCGATGCCGTCACCAAACTCGCGAAGGTGGCCCGCGCGACGCTGTACCGGAACTTCGACAGCGGTACCGAACTCGTGGCCGCCGCATTCGGGAAGCTGATCGCCCCGGCCCCCGAGACGCCGCTGCCCGGGGGGCTGCGCGAGCAGCTGATCGCACTGCTCACCGTGCAGGCGCGGATGATCGAGGACGCGCCGATGCACGTCACCGCGCTGTGCTGGCTGGGCATGGGGCCGGTACTCGACGACGGCGCCCCCGGGCCCGCCGGTGCCACGGACCGCCCGGAGTTCCGGTCGCTGCGCGAGCACGTCGTCGTCCAGTACCGGGTCGCGTTCGACCGGGTACTCGGCAGCGACGAGGCGAAGGAACTGCTCGGCGACTTCGACTTCGACTACGACCTCGCGCTCGCCCAACTCGTCGGCCCGCTCGTCTTCACCCGGCTCGCGACGTTCACGCCGCTCGGCTCGGATGCGTGCGTGCGGATCGTCGACGACTTCCTGACGGCCCGGGCCGCGGACCGTCAGCGTGCGGTCGTCGCCCGGACCGCGAACGCCCGCAGCCGGTTGTAGCCGCGGACCCGCAGCGGTCGCAGCGACCGGAGCGACAGGCCGTCGACGTCACGCAGCGCGTCCGCGAGATCGGCGTCGACCAGTACGGTTCCCGGTTTGGCCGCGCTGGTGAGCCGGGCGGCGATGTTGACGACCGCGCCGAACAGGTCGCCGAACCGCACCAGCACCGGGCCGAGCGCGAGCCCGATCCGCAGGTCCGGCAGGTCCGGGTCGGTGCGTGCCACCTCCTGCAGGGCGAGCGCGATCCGGGCGGCGTCGGACGCGTGCTCGGCCGCGAACATCACCTCGTCGCCCACGTTCTTGATCACCCAGCCGCCGCCCTGCGTGATCACCGCGGTGGTGCGCGACTCGAACTCCTCGAGCAGCGCGCTGAGTTCGTCGACACGGATCCGGCGGGTCAGGCTCGTGTACCCGACCATGTCCGCGAACCCGACGACGAGGGTGCGGTGTGCGGTGTCCTCCCCGACACTCCCGGACCGGCGGGCGGTGGCAGCGGCCAGGTGCCGCCGCCACACGTACGTCTGCAGCGCCTCGACCGTCGGCAGCATCCCGGAGGTGAGGGTGCCGACGGCGGCGCGCAGCGAGTCCTCGTCGACGGTTCCGGCCTGCTCGTGCGCCGCGGCCAGACCGTCGGCCAGGTGCGAATTGAGAACTGCCACCTGCCATTCGGCGAGACGCGACATCGACTGTCCGAGCGCACGGGTGGCCGCGACAGCGGCGTCGGGGGCGAGTGCGCCGCCGTCGACGAACGCCACCAGCAGTCGCAGTGCGTCGGCGTCGGCGTCGGTGAACATGACGGCGTCCGTGTCCGCGTCGACGGCGAAACCCATCGACACCCACAGTCGCTGCGCGCGTTCGAGCGGAATCCCGGCGAGGTCCGCGATCTGGTCACGGGTGTAGCGGCGGGGCCCGCCGAGCAGCGTCTGCTCCACCTCGGACTGGATCAGGCCGAGCACGGCCGGATCGAGGTGCTCGGACAGTTCCACGGCGCTTCCCCTTCGCGACGACGATCGTGTGGTGGATCCGTCCGGAACTGTAGCCGGACGCCGTGACCCGGAACGACTGTCGGAGGTCTGTGGGACAGTGACCGATGCAAGACGCCCGTATGTGTCAGGAGGAACCCCATCATGCCGCCCCGCAGCCGTTCCGGATCGTCGGAACACCTCACCGCGGACAATCTCGAGACGCTGGCTGCGGCCCTGGCCGAGGGCAGACGCGTCACCGTCTATCTGCGGGACGCGATGCCCAGCCTCGGGATCGAGGCCGGCTGCTCCGCGAAAGTCGTGTCGGTGGACGGTAATACGGTGCTCATCCGGCCCAAGGGAGTCGACGACGAGTTGCCGTTCGAGGCGGAGGAACTGCGCATGAACCGCAAGGCCCCCGAACCGGCCGCGCCCGCGAAGGCCCCGGCCCGCAAGCCCGCCCCCGCCCCCGTGAAGCCGGCCGTCGTGAAGCCGGCCCCTGTGAAGACGGCAGCCCCGATGCGGCCGGTGGCTCCGGCAGCCCCCGTGCAGCCGGCCGAGCCGGCTCCCGCCCCGGCGCCGCGTCGGCCCCGCAAGCCGCAGGGCGGGGTGAGCGTCACGATCCACGCCGGCCCGGAGAACGAGTGGACCGTCACCGTCGCGCACGGTGCGAAACGGCCGAGCAAGGCGGTTCCGGTCAGCCCGGACGCCGTCGATCGGGCGATGCGCGAACTCGGGGAACCGGGGGCCCTCGACGCCGTCCAATCGGTCATTTCCGCAGCTCGGGACGCTGCCGAGCAGCGGGTTGCCGCTTTGGCGAAGGAACTCGAGGACGCACGTCGGGCACTCGAAGCACTGAGGTAGGCGTCGGGGTCGGCGATTCGGTGACGATCGGATCAAGCCTGCCCGGCGGGTGATACCCGGGTGGGAGAGTTGCCGGTGGCACATTCTCATTGCCAAACCGGGAGGGCAACATGCTCCGACGACTTTCCTTGCTGTTCGCGGTGGTGGCGATGATCGCCGCCACCGTCGGGATAGGAACCGCGACCGCCGCACCAGCCAAAGCGGTCATGGGTGGCGGTTCCGGAATCGTGATCGACGACAAGTACGAATGCACGCTCACCACGATCGGGCACGACAATGCCGGTCGCCTCGTCGGCCTCACAGCCGGCCACTGCGGGGAGGCCGGCTGGCCGGTGGTCTCCGAAGCCGACCCCGACGCCGGGGTCATCGGCCGCTTCGCGGTCTCCAACCACGACTACGACTACGCGGTGATCGAGTTCGATCCGGCGAAGGTGACACCGGTGAACACCATCGGCCAGGTCACGGTCACGAACATCGGGCAGCCCGCACAGTTCCCGGCGGTCGCCTGCAAGCAGGGTCGCACCACCGGGCACACGTGCGGTGTGGTGTGGGGTGATCTGCTGCAGAGCCAGGAGACGTGGACGCAGATGTGCGTCATAGAGGGCGATTCCGGGTCCCCGGTCGTCGTCGGCACCACGCTGGTGGCGATGGTGAACGCCTACCTCGGGGTGGCGTGCCTCGGCCCCGAACTGGGCACGAACATGCAGCCGATCATCGACAACATCAACGCGAGCGGCGGGGTGGGGGCCGGATTCCGACCCATCTGATCCGGCTTCCGGCGGTGCCGGCGGGTCACCCGCACACGGCACCGTCGGAGGCGGACCCGACGAGCTTGGTGTACTTGGCCAGGACGCCGCGCGTGTAGCGCGGAGGCAGGGGCTCCCACCCGCCACGGCGGGTGGCGAGCTCCTTCTCGTCGACCAGGAGATCCAACGTGCCGGACGCGACGTCGAGCCGGATCGGGTCGCCGTCGCGGACGAACGCGATCGGCCCGCCGTCGACGGCCTCGGGGGCGACGTGCCCGACACACAGCCCGGTGGTGCCGCCGGAGAAGCGGCCGTCGGTGAGCAGCAGGACGTCCTTGCCGAGACCGGCACCCTTGATCGCGGCGGTGATCGCCAGCATCTCCCGCATACCCGGACCACCCTTGGGGCCCTCGTAGCGGATCACGACCGCGTCCCCGGCGGTGATCGTGCCGTTCTCGAGGGCGTCGAGGGCGGCCCGTTCGCGGTCGAAAACCCGTGCGGTGCCGTGTATCACCGAATCGTCGAATCCCGCGGACTTGACCACCGCCCCGCCGGGCGCGAGCGTGCCCGTCAGGATCGTGATGCCGCCGGTCGGGTGGATCGGGTCGGCGAGGGTCCGCAGCACCTTGCCGTCCGGATCCGGTGGGTCGATCTCCGCGAGGTTCTCCGCGACCGTCCGCCCGGTGACGGTGAGGCAGTCGCCGTGCAGCAGACCGGCGTCGAGCAGTGCTTTCATCAGCACCGGGACGCCGCCCTGGCGGTCGACGTCGAGCATCACGTGGCGGCCGAACGGTTTGACGTCCGCGAGGTGCGGCACCCTCCGGCCCACCCGGGTGAAGTCGTCGAGGGTCAGATCGACCTCCGCCTCGTGGGCGATCGCCAGCAGGTGCAGCACCGCGTTGGTGGATCCGCCGTAGGCCATCACCACCGCGATCGCGTTCTCGAACGCATCCTTCGTCAGGATGTCGCGGGCCGTGATGCCCCGCCGGAGAAGTTCGACGACGGCCTCGCCGCTGCGCCGCGCGTAGTGGTCCCGGCGCCGGTCCGACGCGGGTGGGGCGGCACTGCCCGGCAGCGACATACCCAGCGCCTCGGACACACACGCCATCGTGTTCGCGGTGTACATGCCGCCGCACGCACCCTCGCCGGGGCAGAAGGTGCGCTCGATCGCGTCGACGTCCGCTCGGCTCATCAGCCCGCGTGCACACGCGCCGACCGCCTCGAACGCGTCGATGATCGTCACCTCGCGTTCACTGCCGTCGGACAGTTTCGCCACACCCGGCAGCGTCGACCCCGCATACAGGAACACATTCGCCAGATCCAGACGTGCCGCGGCCATCAACATGCCCGGCAGGGACTTGTCGCAGCCGGCGAGCAGCACCGAACCGTCGAGACGTTCGGCCTGCATCACCGTCTCGACACTGTCGGCGATCACCTCCCGCGACACCAGCGAGAAGTGCATGCCCTCGTGGCCCATCGAGATGCCGTCCGAGACCGAGATCGTGCCGAACTCGAGCGGGAACCCGCCCGCCGCGTGCACCCCCTCCTTCGCGGCCTGCGCCAGCCGATCCAACGACAGATTGCACGGGGTGATCTCGTTCCACGACGACCCGATCCCGATCTGCGGTTTACCCCAGTCGTCGTCGCCCATGCCGACCGCACGGAGCATCCCGCGGGCCGCGGTCTTCTCGAGCCCGTCCGTGACGTCCCGGCTCCGCGGCTTGATGTCCGGGGCAGTCGGCTCCGGGGGGTTCTCGGACGTGGTCACAGCGCATCTCCCAACGACGGTTCGTCACGGACAGCGAGCTCGACCTCCATGTAACCACGTCGGATCTACCCGAGATCGGCGGTTGTGGTGAATCCCCGGTACCCGTCGTCCGCGATCCGGTCGCACAGCGCCCGGTAGGCGCCCACCCCACCGAGGTAGGGCAGGAAGATGCGTGGTTTGCCGGGCACGTTGGCGCCCAGGTACCAGGAGTCGGCCTGCTGGTAGAGGCTGCCGGCGGCGATACCGGTGACGTGGTCGCCCCAGTCGTCCTGCGCCGGCCGCGTCGCCTCCGCGATCCGGGCGCCGGTCGCGCGCAGGTGGTCGAGGAACCCGATCACCCATTCGACGTGCTGCTCGATCGACACCACGACGTTGGACAGCACGGACGGACTGCCCGGCCCGGTGATCAGGAACAGGTTGGGGAAACCGGCGACCGCGACCCCGAGATAGGTGCGCGGGCCGTCGCGCCACACCGCGCGCAGCGGGACACCGCCACGCCCGCGGACGTCGACGGCATCCAGGGCGCCGGTCATCGCGTCGAATCCGGTGGCGAACACGATCGCATCCAGATCGCGGACCCCCGTCTCGGTACGGATCCCGGCCGGGACGATCTCCCGGATCGGGTCGGCCCGCACATCGACGAGGTCGACGGTGTCGCGGTTGTAGGTCTCGTAGTAGTCGGTGCCGATGCACAGCCGTTTCGCACCCAACGGGTAGCCCCGCGGGCACAGAGTCTCGGCGGTGGCCGGATCGCCGACCGTCTCCCGGATCTTGGTGCGCACGAACTCGGCGGCGGTCTCGTTGGCATCGGCGTCGAGCATGATGTCGCCGAACGTGTTCTGGAAGCCGATACCACCTGCCGCCCAGCGGCCCTCGTACTCCTTGTCGCGGACCTCGGGGGCGGTTTCGCGGGCGAGGCCGACCGGAGGAGCGATCGTCCAGCCGCCGTGCGACTCGCGCAGCCGCTGCCGCCGCGCCGGATAGTCGGCCTTGATCGCGTCGAGCTCACCGGGGTCGAGCGGCCGGTTGCGGGCCGGGACGACGAACCCCGGCGTGCGCTGGAACACCGTCAGCCGTTCGGCCTGCTCGGCGATCACCGGGATCGCCTGCACCCCGGACGATCCGGTGCCGATCACGCCGACCCGCCGGCCGGTGAAGTCGACGTCGCCCGCCGGCCACGCCGAGGTGTGGAAGACGCTGCCGGTGAACGTGTCCAGGCCCGGAATATCGGGAATCCGGGCGGCGGACAGTGCGCCGGTCGCCATGATCGTCCAACGGGCCGTCACCGTGTCGACACGTCCACCGGTATCGGTGCGGAGCGTCCACCACCCGGTGGCGTCGTCGACATGCGCCGACGTCACCCGGGTGCCGAACGTGATGTCCTCGCGCAGGCAGAACCGGTCGGCGACGTGCTCGAGGTAGCGCAGAATCTCCGGCTGCGCCGGGAATCGCTCGGTCCACACCCAATCCTGTTGCAGGGCATCGTCGAACGAGTACGAGTAGTCGGCGCTGTCCACGTCGCAGCGCGCGCCTGGGTAACGGTTCCGCAGCCACGTGCCACCCACCCCGTCCTCGGCCTCGAACAGGCGCACCGACAGCCCACGCCGGCGCAGACTGTGCAGCGCGTACAGGCCCGCGAAACCGGCCCCGACCACGACCACCTCGTAGGTGGGTGGGAACTCGTTGTTCCCACTGCCACAAGGTGATCCGATTCCCGACGAGTGGATCGCTCCCGTTGTCATGGGCCGACGCTAGAGTTACATTTCAGTCCATGGCAACAGGTGATTCCACGGACCGGGCACATGTACACGATCTGGTGATCCGCCGCGGGCGGGTGATCGACGGGACCGGTGCGCCGCCGCGCGCCGCGGACGTCGCGGTCGACGACGGTCGCATCACCGCGGTCGGGGACGTTCCCGGCACCGGACGACGCGAGATCGACGCCGCCGGACTGCTCGTCACCCCCGGATTCGTCGACATCCACACTCACTACGACGGGCAGGTCACCTGGGATCCGCTGCTGACACCGTCGTCTCTGCACGGCGTCACCACCGTCGTGATGGGCAACTGCGGCGTCGGGTTCGCACCCGTCGAGGCGGACCGGCGCGACTGGCTGATCGGCCTCATGGAGGGTGTCGAGGACATCCCGGGAAGTGTTCTGGCGGAAGGGATGACGTGGAACTGGGAAACCTTCCCCGAATACCTCGACGCCATCGACACCCCGCACGCGATCGACTTCGCGGCCCAGCTCCCGCACGGTGCGCTGCGCACCTACGTGATGGGTCCGCGGGGCGGCGACCACCTCACCCGGCCGACCGACGCAGAATCGGCCCGGATGCGCGACCTCGTCGCCGAAGCGGTCGAGGCCGGCGCTCTCGGCTGGTCCACGTCGCGCACGACGGCGCACAAGACGTCCACCGGTGAACCGACCCCGAGCCTCACGGCGTCCCGACAGGAGTTGACCGATCTGGCCCGCGGACTCGCGCAGGCGGGTGCCGGGGTCGTCGACCTCGTCTCCGACTTCCTCGACGAGCCCGAGGAGATGGAGTTCGTGCGCGCGATCGCCGAGGCGTCCGGGCGTCCGATGTCGGTGTCGATCGTGCAGAGCGACCGGGCGCCGGACAAGTGGCGGAGCCTGCTGGGTGGGCTCGCGGACGCGTCTGCGCGACACGGTGTCCCGATCACCGGTCAGGTGGCACCGCGTGCGGTCGGCGTCGTCCTGGGCTGGGAGCTGAGCTGGCATCCGTTCATGGCGTACCCGAGCTACGCGGCGTTCGCGGACCTGCCGCCGGCCGAACGGGTCGAACAGTTGCGACGCCCCGAGGTCCGTGCGGCGATCCTGGCCGAGAGCCCGGTCACCGACAGTGAGTTCGTCGCTCGGCTCTCGACCCGCTTCGATCAGGTGTACCTGCTCGGCGATCCGCCGAACTACGAGCCGGGGCCGGAGGATTCGGTGGCGGCGTTCGCGGAGCGGGTCGGCGCCGATCCGGCCGCGGTGGCGTACGACGCGATGACGTCCGGCGACGGGCACGGCCTGCTGTACTTCCCGATGCTCAACTATGCGGCCGGCAATCTCGACGCGGTCGGGGAGATGCTGGCTCGTACCGACACCGTCCCGGCGCTCGGCGACGGCGGTGCCCACTGCGGCGCCATCTGCGACGCCAGTTTCCCGACGACCCTGCTGACGCACTGGGGCCGGGACCGCCGCCGCGGCGACCGGTTCCCGGTCGAATGGTTGGTCAAGCGGCACACCGCCGACACTGCCGCAGTCGTCGGGCTGCTCGACCGCGGACAGGTGCGGCCCGGTTACCGCGCCGACCTCAACGTGATCGACTTCGACCGGCTGCAGGCCCACCGTCCCGAGGTGCGCTACGACCTGCCCACCGGCGGGCGGCGGCTGATGCAGACCGCGTCGGGATACGTCGCGACGGTCGTCGCCGGCGAGGTGGTGTTCGAGCACGGCGCACACACCGGGGCGCTGCCGGGGCGTCTCGTCCGCGGTGCGCAGCCGGCGCCGGCGTCCGTGACCGGGTAGCCGTCATCACGGCAGAAGGCCCCGCCACTCTCGAGTGGCGGGGCCTTCGTGGGTGATGCGGTGTCGCGTTACTTCTTGAACGCCTTGTCGAACAGCATCATGCCGTCGACGGTCGGGTTCACGCGGTACACGTTGTCGTTCCACGCGACGAAGTTGGTGCCGGCACCCCACGCCAGGAACGGCTGATCGGTGTTCACCAGCTGCTGGATCTCGTCGATGGCGGCACGCTTGGCGGTCTCGTCCGGTGCCGAGAGCACCTTGCCGAGCAGCTCGTCCATCTTCGGGTTCTTGTAGCCGAGGATGTTGTTGGTCGAGGTGCTCGACAGCGAGCTGAACAGCCGGATCTCGGGTGCGACGTCCGAGATGCTGTAGGCGCCGAAGCTCACGTCGTAGTTGCGGTCGACGTACAGCCGCTTGACCATGTCGGTGATGTTGCTGGTGTTCTCCAGCACGACGTCGAAACCGACGGCGTTGAGCTGCGCCTGCACGGCCAGCGCGATCTGCTGGGCGTTGGGCTCGTTGACACCGACGTAGGTGATCTTGCCGTTGAAACCGTCGGCCTTCGCCTGCTCGACGAGCTCCTTGGCCTTCGCGGCGTCCGGGGTGATGCCGTCGGTCTCGCCGTGCCAGATCGACCACGGCTGGAACAGGTCGGTGCCGGGCATGCCCTGCCCGTTACGCGCCCGCTGGTTCAGGACCTCGGGGTCCACGGCGTACGCGATCGCCTGGCGGACCCGCGGATCCGAGGCCGGGCGTCCCTCCGCGTTGTTGAGCTGGCCGACCATCGACATGCTCACGGTCTCGATGTAGCCGGGGAACTCGTCCTTGGCCGCATTCACCGTCTCGGCGTTGCGCAGGTAGATCATGTCGACGCCGTTGGTCTTGAGGGCATCGATCTTGGGCTGCTCGGCGTTGATCGCGACGAACTTCAGGCCCTCGAGGTTCGGTGCGCCGCCCCAGTAGTCCTGGCGGGCCTTGAGCTGCAGCTCCTGCTGCGGTGCCAGGCTGACGACGGTGAACGGGCCGGCACCGATCGGGGTGAACTTGTCACCCTGCTGCGCCGACGGCGCCACGATCATGCCGTGACCGAACGACAGGATCGCCGGGAAGGTGCGCCACGGCTGGTTGAGCGTGAAGACGACGGTCGATCCGTCCTTCGCCTCGGTGCTCTTGACCATCTGCGTGTACACCTGCGAGTTGGCGCCGCGCCGCTGGTTGTAGCGGTTGATGCTCGCGACGACGGCATTCGCGTCGAGCGGGGTGCCGTCGCTGAACGTGACGCCGTCACGCAGCTTCAGCGTCCACGTCAGGTGGTCGGCGCTCTCTTCGAACGACTTCGCCAGCTGCGGCTCGAAGGTCTGGCTCTGCGTGTCGTAGCGGACCAGCACGTCGTACACCGCGGCCATCTCGGAGCCGCCGGTCGCGCCCGCGGGCTGCGTGACGGTCGGGTCGAGACTCGTGACGGGGGCGTAGGTGGCGTAGCTGAGGGTGCCGCCGGCGACCGGTGTGCCGCCGTCGCCCTGGTCGCCCAGGATGCCGAAGGCCGTCGTCGTCGCACCGCCGGACGACGAGCTCTCCTCGCTGCCGCCGTTGCTGGCGCAGCCGGTGAGAGCGACTGCGCCGATGGCGACCATCGCCAGCATCCGGCTGACTCTCCTCGAATACTTGTTCATGAAGAACCTCCACGGTTGGGGGTTGGCGCCCGCGCTGCCGGTACGGGTTTCGTAGGTCCCGTCCGCCTGATCGAGTTGATATCTCGGGCATCCGACAGGGCGGAGTGCCCGGTCGCCGAGTGCTGACGGCCATGGCGTTGCACGCCGCGCGGTCCGTTGCAGAAACGGACTCTAGCGGGCGAGACGGGCGTCACACAAGGATTCGGGCAATCCGGTGTTCGCTGCTCTCCCAGCGGCATTCGTACCGGCGGCGCAGATTTCCGGGAAACCCTTGTGGAACTGAGAAACGTGTCCTAGATTGTCGGGACGCGAGTTTGTACAGACAATGTCCAGTACCGTCGTTTTCGCAGCTCAGCACTCTTTTCGGGGTGAGGGCAGCGAGTGCGACGGCAAGCGCCGGAAGCGGAGGTGTCGTGCCGGATCCGCAGCACGTGCTCCTCGCTCAGGAGTTGATCGCGCGGATCCGTGCGGGTGAGTTCGGGGTGGGCGACCGGTTGCCCACCGAGCTCGAACTGTGCGCGAGTCGCTCCCTGTCCCGGGGCACCGTGCGGCAGGCGCTGGGACATCTCGAGGATGCCGGGATCATCACCCGTCGGCGCGGCGCGGGCACCACGGTCACCGCGCCGTCCCCGGCGGACGGCTACCACGCCTTCGTCGCCGGCCGTGCGGAGTTGCTGGCGTTCGTGCAGCGGACACGGATCCGGCGTCCGGTCTCGAATGTTCTTGTCGCGGACCGGGGATTGGCGGACAGGCTGGGTGTCGCGGTGGGATCGGAATGGTTCTGCGTCTCGGGTGTGCGTGAGCTGCGTGAGTCGTCGGGGCCGCCGCCCTGCTGGAGTGAGCTGTATCTGCGAGCGGATCTGCCGCATCGGCAGATGCTGATGTCCGGCCGCTTCGACATCGTCAATCTGATCCGGCAGCGGATCACCCAGGAGGTGTCGGCGGCCGAGGTACCGGCCGCTGCCGCAACGGCACTGGGTGTCGAAAAAGGTAGCGCCGCACTGGTGGTGACCCATCGTCATTTCGACATGGACGACCTGCTCGAGGCCGTGGGGGTGCACGTGCATCCGGCCGAGCGCTATCGGGTGGTCACGTCCGTGAGCCTGCCGGTCTCGCTGAGCGGGACTGGGCCCCGACGTGCGGTTTCTTGTCCGGATCAGGGCATTTCGGAACCTACTCGCCAGTAGGAACGCCCCGACGGCCGGAACGAATTCCATTGTGCGTTAGCCTCCCTCAAGCGTCTTGTGACGCACGTCTCAGAAGGAGATCAAATGGTCGATTGTTTGGCAGCGGGTGCCGATACAGGCACGTTGCGTCCCGACCTGATCTGCCTCGGCGGCGTCGTGCAGACCATGGCGGCCCCCGGTCCGGTCACGGCCTTCGCCGTACGTGACGGACGGTTCGTCGCGGTTGGCTCGGACGCCGAGATCGCCGCCCTCGCGGGACCCGGCACCACCCGTGTCGACCTCGCCGGCCGCACCGTCCTCCCCGGCTTCGTCGAAACCCACGTCCACCCCCACATGTCCGGCAACGCCGAGGCGGATGTGGACGCCGGCGTGACCGCCTGCCCGGACGTCGACACCCTGGTGGTCGCGCTCGCGGCCCGTGCAGCCGGCACCGCGCCGGGGCAGGCGGTCCTCGCCGCCGGATTCGACGACACCCTCGTCGCGGACGACCGCGGACTGACCGCCACCGACCTCGACCGGGCCGACACGACCCGGCCGATCTTCGTCCGGCACCTGTCCGGGCATGCGGTGTACGTGAACTCGCTCGTCCTGCAGGCCAAGGGGATCGACCGCGACACCCCGGACCCGGAGGGCGGCGTGATCGTCCGCGACGCGTCCGGCGCCCCCACCGGCGAGTTCCGGGAGATGCCGGCGATGAGCCTGGTCGTCGACCCCGCCGAGACGATGCCCGGCCCCGAGGACCTGGATGCGTCGCTGCGCCGCGCCCTGGCCCGGATGGCGTCGGTCGGCGTCACCAGCTTCAGCGACATGTACGTCACCCCGGTGATGATCGACTCCTACCGGCGCCTGCAGGCGGCCGGTGACCTCACGCTGCGCGGACGCCTGTACATCGGCTCCGGTGCGCTCGACGGGTTCGATCCGGCCGCTGCCGCCGAGGACCTGTCCGGCGACACCCTGACCGTCGGTGGCGTCAAACTGATCTCGGACGGCTCGATCCAACTGCACACCGGTGCCCTGTCGGAGCCCTACCACGATCTCGACGGCTGCCACTGCGGCGAGATGGCGATTCCGTCCGGAGACCTCGACGTGATGGTGGCCCGCTGCCATGCCGCGGGACTGCAGGTCGCGATCCACACCAACGGCGACCACGCCATCGACGTCGCGCTCGACGCGATCGAGAAGGCCGTGGCCGCCAGCGGCAGGGGCCTCCCGAACGGACTCCAGCATCGCCTCGAACACGTGCAGACGTTGCGCGAGGACCAGATTCGGCGCATGAGCGAACTCGGCGTCGCCGCATCGGTGTTCGTCAACCACGTCTACTACTGGGGTGATCGCCACCGGGACCGGTTCCTCGGACCCGACCGCGGCGGACGGATCAGCCCGCTCGCCTCGATCACCGGGGCCGGCCTGCGGTTCGCGCTGCACTGCGACAGTCCGGTCACCCCGGTGGATCCGCTGTTCACGATCGGCACCGCCGTCACCCGGATCACCCGCGGCGGCCAGGTGCTCGGACCCGAGCAGCGCGTCGACGCCGCGACCGCGGTCGCCGGGTACACGAGCGAGGCCGCGCTGCTCGTCGGCGAGGACGCCGTCAAGGGCTCGATCGCACCGGGTCTGTTCGCGGACTTCGTCGTCCTGGACACGGACCCCCTGTCCTGCCCGCCGTCGGCGATCAAGGACGTCGCCGTGCTCGCAACGGTGGTCGACGGCCGTGTGGTGTTCGACGCCGACACCGACCGACCCTTCATCCCGTGACGCAGGAATGCACACGGTATCCATCCCAGCGCGGACGGGATCATGCTTTTCGGAAAACGCATGACTCACTTCCGGTTCCGCGTCCTGAATCAACTCTCGTCGCAACTCGGATTGGGACGCTCACGAATAACAGGAAGGAGGCGGTGACACGATGACGCGAACAGTGATCGACAAGTTGGTCGAACTGGTCGTCGTGCTCTTCATCGTCAGTCTCGGCACGTTCGCCCTCGTATCGTTCATCCCGGGCGATCCGTCGGTGGCAGTGCTCGGTGAGGGACGTGCCCCGGAAGAGTACGCGAAGGTTCGAGCCGAGATGGGCCTCGACGACCCCTTCCTGACGCGGTACTGGCACTGGCTGTCCGGTGCCCTGCAGGGTGATCTGGGGCAGTCGATGGTTCCGCCGCAGGGATCGGTGACCGACAGCATCGCGTCGGCGCTGCCGGTGAGCGTGCAGCTGGCCGTCATGGGCCTGGTCATCGCACTCGTCGTCTCGGTGCCGCTGGCGATGTACTCGGCCCGCCACCAGGGCGGCTGGATCGACCGCGCGATCAGCGCGTGCACCTTCGGTGTGCTGTCGATCCCGAGCTTCCTGTCGGGCCTGCTGCTCATCATGATCTTCGTCAACGCTCTCGGCTGGTTCCCGCGTTCGCAGTGGGTGCGCGTGTCCGAGGGGCTGGGCGACAACCTGTACCACGCGATCCTGCCGGCCGTCGCCATCAGCCTTCTGGAGATGGCGATGTTCACCCGCATCCTGCGTAGTGACCTGGTGACGACGCTCAAGGAGAACTACATCCTCGTCGCGAAGGCCAAGGGCATGTCGAACCGGCACCTGCTGTTCAGCGATGCGCTGCGGCCGTCGTCGTTCTCGCTCATCACGATGCTCGGCATCGTCCTCGGTTCGATGATCGGCAGCACTGTCATCGTCGAGACGCTGTTCTCGCTGCCGGGCATGGGTTCGCTCATCGTCCGTGCCGCGCAGCAGGGTGACATGCCGATGGTGCAGGGTGCGGTGCTGGTGATCGCGGTCATCTACGTGGTCGCCAACAGCGTCATCGACCTCTCCTACGGATACCTCGACCCAAGGAGCCGACGTGCCCATGTCTGACACCACAACAGACGAGATCGAGATGCCGGCCGAGACGGGCCGGGAGTTGGACGACGGTGCGACCACGACCGTGATCGACACCACGGACTCCGCCGAACAGCGGAACCTGTACCGCGTGGGCACGATCCTCACCGTCGTGGGTGTCGTGGCCGCCGGACTCGGGATCGCCCCGATGCTGGTGACGGGGGGCCGGATCGTGCTCGTCGCGGTCGGCCTGATCGCCCTCTACATGGGTGCGCGGCGACTGGGACTGGCCCGCTTCGGACCCGACTTCGACCTGACGTTCATCCTGTCCTGCATCTGGCTCGTGATCCTGGTCTCGGCGGCCCTGCTCGCCCCGATCCTGCCGCTCGCCGAACACGAGGACACCACCAAGACGCTCGGCGCCAAGAGCTACTCGCCGCCGAGCCTGTTCTCCGATCATCCGCTGGGCACCAACAACTTCGGCCTCGACATGCTGGCACGCTCCATCTTCGGTGCCCGCGGCTCGCTCGTGGTTGCGGTGTCCGCGGTCCTGATCGGACTGATCGTCGGCGGTGCGATCGGCATCATCTCCGGCTACTTCGGCGGCAAGGTCGACAAGATCATCGGTGTGCTGACCAACTCGCTGCTCGCGGTGCCGGCACTGATCCTGCTGATCGCGCTCGCGTCGGTGCTCGAGCCGAACCTGCGGAACATCTCGTTCGCCCTGGCGATCCTGGCGATCCCCAGCATGATCCGGATCGCGCGAGCCAACACCCTGGTGTTCTCGCAACGGGAATTCGTGTTGGCGGCCCGCTCGATGGGCGCCACCAAGTGGCGGGTGATGATCCGGGAGATCGCCCCCAACGTCGCACTGCCGCTAGCCTCGCTCGGCATGGTGATGCTCTCGGTGATGATCGTCGCCGAGGCGTCGCTGAGCTTCCTCGGTCTCGGCATCCAGCCGCCGACCCCGACGTGGGGCAACATGATCTCGGAGGGCCAGGGCAACGTCTTCGAGAAGCACCCGTACATCGTGCTGGTGCCCGGCCTGTTCCTGTTCCTGACGGTCTTCGCGTTCAACATGGTCGGCGAGAAGGCCCAGAAGCGTACCGGCGGAGCCCGGGAGGTGAAGCTGTGAGCAACGAACCACTTCTGACCGTGGACGACGTGTCCACCAGATTCCGCACCAAGCGTGGGCAGCTGCGCGCCGTCGAAGGCGTGTCGCTGACCCTCGAGGCCGGCGAGACCCTCGGCCTGGTCGGCGAGTCCGGATCCGGGAAATCGGTTCTGGGACAGACCATCATGGGCCTCGTCTCGCACGGGGGCAGCACCACCGTCACCGGCAAGGTGCAGTTCATGGGCCGCGACATGCAGACGCTGAGCCGCAAGGATCAGCAGAAGCTGTGGGGCAACGACATCGCGATGGTGTTCCAGGACCCGATGTCGGCGCTCAACCCGTTCAAGCGGATCGGCACGCATCTCACCGAGTCGCTGCGGTCGCACCTGGGTCTGGACAAGACGCAGGCCCGGGAGCGGGCGATCGAACTGCTGCGCAAGGTGCGGATCCCCGAGCCGTCGCGGCGTATCGACCAGTACCCGCACGAGCTCTCGGGCGGCATGCGTCAGCGTGTCGTCATCGCGATGGCCCTGGCCTGCGACCCCAAGCTGACCATCGCCGACGAGCCCACCACGGCCCTCGACGTCACGGTGCAGAAGCAGATCCTCGAGCTCCTCGACTCGCTGCGCACCGAGATGGGCATGGCCGGCATCCTCGTCAGCCACGACCTGGGTGTCGTTGCCGGACAGACGGATCGGGTCGCCGTGATGTATGCGGGCCGGATCGTCGAAACCGCCCCCACCCGGGAGCTGTTCACGAACCCGAGCCACCCCTACACGGAGGCACTGCTCGCGGCCGTGCCACGGCTCGAACAGGAACCGCACACCCGGCTCGAGTCCATCGACGGCGGCCTGCCCGACATGACGAAGCCGCCGAAGGGCTGCTCGTTCGCGTCGCGCTGCAAGTACGCGCAGGACAAGTGCCGCGAGATCGTGCCCACCCTCACGTCGTCCGCCGACACGGCCGGCGATCGTCACCCGCACCAGGTGGCATGTCATTTCCCGCTGGCCGGCACCGCCGACCTCGGGATGCCGCGCACCGAGGGTGCGCTCGATCGTGAGCTCGAAGTGGAGAACATCTGATGGCCGGTAGTGGAGTTGCGCACCTGCGCAGGGATGCCGAACCCGTCCTCACCGTCGAGAACCTGGTCGTGGAGTTCCCGGCCGGCCGGGGCCAGACGGTGTACGCGGTGTCCGACATCAGTTTCGATCTGATGCCCGGTGAAACCCTCGGCATCGTCGGCGAATCCGGCTGCGGCAAGTCCACCGCCGGTCGCGCGGTGCTGCAGTTGCCGTCACCGAAGTCGGGCAGCGTCGAAATCGACGGCATCGAACTGACGACGCTGAGCCCGTCCGCGCTGCGCTCGATCCGGGCGAAGATGCAGATGATCATGCAGGATCCGATCTCGTCGCTGAACCCGCGCCGCAAGGTCAAGAATCTGGTCACCGAGGGTGCCCGGATGTGGGGTCAGCACAACAAGGAACGGCTCGAGACACTCGCCCGGGACCTGCTGCGCTCGGTCGGCCTCGACCCGGACATGGTGTGGGAACGGCTGCCCGGCGAGCTGTCCGGCGGCCAGTGCCAGCGCGTGTGCATCGCCCGCGCCATGATGATGAACCCGAAGGTCCTCATCTGCGACGAGCCTGTGTCGAGCCTCGACGTGTCCGTCCAGGCGCAGATCCTCAACCTGCTCGAGGACACGAAGGCCGAGTTCGACCTGTCGATGATCTTCATCGCCCACAACATGGCGGTGGTCAAGAACATCAGCGACCGTGTCATGGTGATGTACCTGGGCAAGGTGTGCGAGATCTCGCCGAGCCACGACATGGAGAAGCGCTCCGTGCACCCGTACTCGCGGCTGCTGCTGGCGTCGATCCCCGACCCGGACATCCACCGCGGCGAGGCCGACGCCACCCCGGTGATCGAGGGCGACCTGCCGTCGCCGCTCAACCCGCCGTCGGGGTGCCGGTTCCGGACCCGCTGCCCGCTGGCGACGGACCGGTGCGCGTCGGAGGAGCCGCAGCTGCGGGAGGTCGGCGACGGGCATTTCGTCGCCTGCCACAACGTCTGACCCTCTCGCGTTTCGCGCACTTGTCGCGCCGGATCGGGTGATCCGGCCGCGACAAGTGCGCGAAACGCGGGGGACACGGGGAGAGGAACGCAACCCGGCCACGGGGCCTGCTCGACGCGATGAACCTCGACGCCGTGTGGAAATACGGCGGCGTACCCGTGGAGTATCGCGCCGGTGTGGCCGGCGGTCGCGGGCCGACCTGCATCAGCCTCGAGACGACCGATCCGCTGCGGGCTGTTGCTGCGCACGCCACTCGGGCGATGGCGCAGCAACAGCCCGCAGGCCGGGGTCAGGGCCGTCAAACACCCGGCAACCACGTCCGGTCGGCGCGACAATGAGGCGATGAGGAACCCGCGCACCGCCCTCGTCCTGCTCGCCGCCGGATCGCTCGCGTTCGGTGCGGGCTGTTCGTCCACCACCGACGGCACCCCCACCGCACACGACGCACCGGCGACGGCATCTGCATCGGCGTCGGTGTCCGTCGGGACGTTCGACGAGCCGACCTCCACCGGTGTACCCGCCGTGCCCTACACCCCGACCTCGATACAGGTCACCGGCGACACCGGACGCGTCCGCTACGACGTGCTCGTCCCGCAACTCACCGGCGGGGATCCGGCAGTGACGGGCGAGTTCGACGAGTCGATGCGGGCGGCGCTGCAGGATCAGATCGACGGCCGGTCGGGGGAGCGGTTCACGCTCGACAGCGGCCGGGGTTCGGCCGTCACGCACATCGGGGCCCGCGTCGTGAGCGGACTGCTGATCACGTCGTGGAACGCCGACCCGCCGGGAGCGCACCCGACGCCGCTGGTCGCGACGGTCGTGATCGGGGACGACGCCCAGCCGATCACCCTGGACCGGCTGTTCCCGAACCTGCAGGCCGGCCTGCAACGCCTGTCGGAGGAGTCGGCACGGCTGTTGCCGTCCACCGCTGCGGGGCCGGACTTCGTCCGGGACGGCATCGAACCGCGGGTGGAGAACTTCGCGAACTGGGTGGCGACCCCGGCCGGGATGGAACTGCACTTCACCGACTACCAGGTGGGTCCGCACGCGGCCGGCCTGATCGTGGTGACCGTGCCGTGGGACCGGTTGTCCGACGTGGTCGCCCCCGACCTGCTGCCGGTCGTGTCGAGCTGATCGAGTCGGAACCACCGACTCGTCGGTAACTGTTTTCCTCGACGTCACCCGGCCGTTCTCGAACCGTTGCCGGGTCGCGTGATTATTTCTCACGGAGATTCGAGGAGGCCGGAGGCGAAATCGGCTGTCTCACAGAATCTCTGCCCGAACGACTTACGTATTCTCGTGGGCGTCGCGGCAGCCAATCGGACGCGCACCAGCGCGGACACACTTCATTGTGAGGAGTTTTGACATGGGTTCTTCCGAGTCTGATCTCGCGCTGATCAAGCAGATCCAGCCGGTCGTCAGCGGTGTCGGCACCGTCCTCGGCGGCGTGGGCGCGATCCTGACGCTCGTCGGCGCAGTGAACGCGCTGATGCCGAAGGGCTGATCTCCGCCCGAACGGACTCCGGCCCGCGCCCTCCTCGAGGGGGTGCGGGCCGGAAGTCGTTGCGGGGTAACTACTTGTAGCTGTAGAAGCCCCGGCCGGTCTTGCGGCCGAGGTGGCCGGCGTCGACCTTGCGGCGCAGCAGTGCCGGCGGCGCGTAGTGCGGCTGACCGAACTCGGCGTACAGCGACTCGGCGGCGGCCAGGGCGATGTCCAGACCGACCGTGTCGAGCAGCGTCAGCGGACCCATCGGGTAGCCGCAGCCGCCCTTCATGGCGTCGTCGATGTCCTCGGCGGTCGCGTAACCGGACTCGAGCATCCGGACGGCGTCGCACAGGTACGGGATGAGCAGCGCGTTGACGATGAAACCCGCCCGGTCACCGGCCTGCACGGTGGTCTTGCCCAGGGTGTTCTTGGCGTAGTCGGTGACGGCGGCCGCGGTCTCCGGGGCGGTGACCAGCGTCGAGATGATCTCCACCAGCGGCATCACCGGAACCGGGTTGAAGAAGTGGACGCCGACGACCTGCTCGGGGCGCTGCGTCGCGTTCGCAACCTTGATGACCGGGATCGACGACGTGTTGGTCGCCAGGATGCCCGACGGCTTCACGATCTTGTCGAGCTTGCCGAAGATCTCGTACTTGAGGGCCTCGATCTCCGGGGCGGCCTCGATGACGAGGTCACGGTCCGCGAACTCCTCGATGTCGAGGGTCACGCGCACCCGGGAGACGGCGGCGTCCGCCTCCTCCTGAGTGATCTTGCCGCGGGCGACGCCCTTGCCGATCGAGGACGCGATGCGCGTCTGCGCGGCGTCGGCGAACTCCTGCTTCGTCTCGAGCACCAGCACGTTGCTCCCGGCCTTGGCACACACCTCGGCGATACCGGCACCCATCGTGCCACCACCGATCACACCCACAAGCTCCACAGTCGAATCTCCACTGTCGTCTCTTCACGTCACCGGTGCGGTGACGCGCTGTCCAAGATCATTCTGCAACTCGGGCCGGTGGGCACATGCGCCCACCGGCCCGAATTCGTTTCCGGCCTCGGTCAACTGAGGCTGCCGCCGCCCCCGCCGAGGCTGCCGCCGCCACCCAGGCCTCCGAGGCCACCAGTCCCACCACCTTGGCCCATCATGCCCATCAGCTGGCCCAGGACGCCGACCAGTTCACTGAGGATGCTTATCGATCCCACGGGAATCAACTCCTTGCACGTCGGTCACGGCATCGCGGCCGACGCCCCGACTGATTCCGGCCCGAACCGTGCTTCACGGACGGCGCGGGAGAGCGCCGTCCCTTCCATGGAACACGGGTGCCGGGTGCGGGGGAACCGCTGACACGGAACTGTGCGTCACTCGAGAAGCGCGCGTTACTCGAGCCGTGCGCGTCACTTGAGGAGTGCGCGTGACATCACCAGACGCTGAATCTGGTTGGTGCCCTCGTAGATCTGGGTGATCTTCGCATCCCGCATCATCCGCTCGACCGGGAAGTCGGTGGTGTAGCCGGCGCCGCCGAACAGTTGGACGGCGTTGGTGGTGACCTCCATCGCGACATCCGAGGCGAGGCACTTCGCGGCCGCCGAGATGAATCCGAGGTTCTTCTCGCCGCGCTCGGCGCGGGCCGCGGCGGTGTACACCATGAGGCGGGCCGACTCGATCTTCATGGCCATGTCGGCGAGCATGAACTGGGTGTTCTGGAAGTCGGCGATCGACTTGCCGAACTGCTTGCGGTCCTTGGTGTAGGCCAGCGCGGCGTCGAACGCGCCCTGCGCCAGGCCGATCGCCTGCGCGCCGATGGTGGGACGGGTGTGGTCGAGAGTCTCGAGGGCGGTCTTGAAACCGGTGCCGGGCGTCCCGATGATGCGGTCGCCGGGGATGCGGCAGTTCTCGAAGTACAGCTCGGCGGTGGGGGAACCCTTGATGCCCAGCTTGTGTTCGAGCGGGCCGACGACGAAGCCCTCGTCGCCGGAGTGGACCATGAACGCGGAGATGCCGTTGGCGCCCTTGTCGGCGTCGGTCACGGCCATCACCGTGTACCAGGTGGATTTGCCGCCGTTGGTGATCCAGCACTTGGAGCCGTTCAGGATCCAGTCGTCACCGTCGGCCTTGGCTCGGGTGCGCATCGCGGCGGCGTCGGAGCCGGCCTCCCGCTCGGACAGCGCGTACGACGCCATCGCGCCCTCCGCGATGCCCGGCAGCACCTGCTTCTTGAGCTCGTCGGAACCCTTGAGGATCAGGCCCATCGTGCCCAGCTTGTTGACGGCCGGGATCAGCGACGACGAGCCGCACACCCGCGCGACCTCCTCGATCACGATGCACGTGGCGACCGAATCGGCGCCCTGACCGCCGTACGCCTCGGGCACGTGGACGGCGTTGAAGCCGGAGTTGATCAACGCTGCCAGGGACTCTTCGGGGAAGCGGGCCTTCTCGTCGACGTCCTTCGCGTGTGGGGCGATCTCCTTCTCACAGAGCGAGCGGATCGCGGCCCGCAGTTCGTCGTGCTCCTCGTTCAGCTGGAAGAGGGGGAAATCCGGATTGCCGGCCATGGGGACGCTCCTCGGTGTGCGGGGACGGTCGGGAGTCCAGTCTGGCAGCGCCGGCCGCCCCTCGTCCGGTTACTCAGCAGGGGCACTGAGTGTCACTTTTCGGTGGGTGTGGTGACGCGGTAACCGGTGATGTTTTCGCCGGTTGCGTGCACGCAACAAAGTTGCTTCCAGTCAACCACGGCACTGAGTGCCGGTCAATATTGGCTGAGCTGCTCGCGGACGCGCCGGGCCACCTCGTCCGGGGCGGTTCCGGCCGGGTAGGTCACGACGGTCACCGCGGGGCGCGACTCCGGTGCGGGGACGTGCGCATCGGGTGTGACGCCGTACCGGCAGCGGATGTCGGTGAGGGTGCGCTCGAGTGCCGTGGGGGTGGCGGTCTCGTCCCCGCGGATCATGGCGCGCAGCAGGTGGTTGTGGCAGGCCGTGACGGCCGCGGCGAACCCGACCACGTCGACCGCCGGTGCCGTCGGGACCGCGTCGCGCAGATAGTCGGTGAACAAACGTTCGTACCGGTGCACGGTGACCAGTTCACGGTCGCGCAGCGCCGGCACCCGCTGCACCACCCGGTACCGCCGCACCGACAGGTCCCGGTTCTCCCGGAACCGGTCGAACACCAGGTGCGCGGCCGTGCACACCGCCGTCCACGGATCCTCGTCCGTCGCCGCCAGATGCGCCGACGCCTGCGCCAGCAGCGACTCGTGATCGGTGAAGATCACGTCCTCCTTGGACCGGAACTGGCGGAAGAACGTCCGCCGCGACACCCCGGCCGCCGCCGCGATCTGATCGACGGTCGTCGCCTCGTACCCGTGCGCGGCGAACAGCCGGATCGCCTGCGCTGCGACGCGCACCCGAAAATCCGCGGTGTCGCCGTTGATACCGGGTCCGCCGCCCTCGATGTGCTCGTTCATGCGTGTCAGTATCCACACGCATCCACACGTGCCGCCCGCCGCTGCGCACCCGACGGCGACCGCCGACGATCCTCCCGTCCGGGAACGGTCACTCTGGACCGAGTTGCCGGGCGGGTGGATACTGCACAGATAGGCGCTGCTGTCGTGGGACGGCTTCCGGCGGAGGGAACGTTTCGTTCGGCGACGGTGGCGCGGCCACCGCTGCGAACACAACTGAACCTCCGAGGGCGATAGATGGACTTCGCCGATCCTCACCCACGACACCGCGCACACCCGAGCACGGACACCGACCGGTTTCCCCTGTCGGAGGCGCAACGTGCCCTCTGGTTCGCGCAGCAACTCGCCCCCGACGTCCCGCTGTTCATCGCGCAGTACGTCGACATCACGGGACCGCTCGACGTGGATGCGCTGCGGGCGGCGAACGTCCGCGCGGCCCGCGAGTTCCGCTCCCCGTTCCTGCGCGTCGTCACCGTCGACGGCGAGCCCGTGCAGTACGTGGACGCGACGCGTGACACCTCGATCACCCTGATCGACCTGCGTGCCGAGGACGATCCGGTGGCGGCGGCGCACGCGTGGATGCGACGCGAGACGGCGACCCCCGTCGACCTGTCCGTCGACCGGCTGGTCCAGACCGTCATACTCCAGGTCGAGGAGCGACATTTCCTGTGGTACAGCAGGAGTCACCACATCGTCCTCGACGGTTACGGGGCCGCGACGATGCTCTACCGTGTCGCCGAGTTGTACACCGCGACGGTGACCGGGCGGCCGCCGGAACCTGCCGCCGCCGCCGACCTGCGCACGCTGCTCGGGATCGACGACCGGTACCGGGCCTCCCCGCGCCACGACACCGACCGTGAGTACTGGGCGGACCGGCTCTCCACGGTCCGCGGGATCGGCCTCACCGACGCGGATGCACCCGCGTCCGCGGAGAGCCGGCTCGCGTCCCGCGCGTTGTCACCGCGGACGGTCCGCAGCCTCGAGGCCGGTGCGGGATCGGGCACGTCCGCGGCCGCACGGATCATCGCGGCGTTCGCGGGCTACATGAGCCGGATGACCGGGCGCGCCGACGTGCTCGTGAACATCCCGGTGTCGGCGCGCAGCACCGCGGTGCTGCGCCGCTCGGGTGGGATGACCGCCAACCTGCTCCCCCTGCCGCTGGAGGTCCGCGAGGGCGACACGGTGGGTGCGCTGACGGACCGCGTGTCGATGGAACTCGTTGCCGCGCTACGGCATCAGCGGTGCATCCGTGCCGACATCCTGCGCGACATCGGCCGCGACCCGGCGGGGCCGATCGTGAACGTGATGTTCTTCCACCCACAGATCGTGATGGGCGAGCTGGCCACCGAGTTCCACATCGTCACGTCCGGGCCGGTGGAGGATCTGCTGGTCAACGTCTACCAGTCCGGCAGGCCGGTGCGCACGTTGGTCGGGTTCCGGGCGAACCCGCGTCGGTACCCCGAGGACCTGCAGGGCGCCTACCACCGGTTGTTCGTCGCGTTCCTCGACGAGTTCGCCGCCGCGGCACCGTCGACGCCGCTGGCGGAGCTGCACGCCGCGCCGGCACCCCCACCCGGGGCGCCGATGCCGGGCACGGCGGGCCGGCGGGCCGACCCGGACCCGGCCGAGCCGGAGGCCGGGACCCCGGGACCCGAGACCGAGCGGGCGGTCGTGGACGCGTTCACCTCCGTGCTGGCCGTGGCCGGCCCGGTCGGGCCCGACGACAGCTTCTTCGATCTCGGCGGTGATTCGCTGGTGGCCACCAGGGTCGTCGCCCGGGTCGTCTCGGCGCTGCCCGTGTCGTTGACCGTGCGGGACCTGTTCGAGCACCCCACCCCGAGGCGCCTCGCCCGCCGGGCCGAAGAACTGATGACGACCGGCGGTGGAGCGGGCGGACCGGTCGACGTCCCGGCACCGGCGCGACGCGAGCGGCCCGCCCGGCTGCCGCTGTCGCCGGCGCAGCAACGGATGTGGGTCGTCAACCAGCTCGATACCGATTCACCGCTCTACAACATCCCGTTCGCCGTGACACTCGCCGGCGACCTCGACGTGCGGGCGCTGCGGGCCGCGCTCGCCGACGTCGTCGCACGGCACGAGTCGCTGCGCACCGTGTTCCCCGCCGGTGTCGAGGGCCCGGAGCAGGTGGTCGTCCCCGCGGCGGACGCTGCCCCCGCACCGACACCGGTCGACGTCGACCGCGCGACGCTGTGGGACGCGGTCCGCGCCGAGGCTGCCGCCGGATTCGATGTGCGCGAACAGCTTCCGCTCCGCGTCACGCTGTTCCGCCCGGCACCCGACGAGCACGTGCTGGCCGTCGTCGTGCACCACATCGCGGCCGACGGGAAGTCCGCGGTCCCGCTGGCGCGGGACATCGTGACGGCCTACACGTCCCGGCACGATGGACGGGCGCCGGCCTGGTCCCCGCTGCCGCTGCAGTACGCGGACTATGCGCTGTGGCAACGGGACATGCTCGGATCCCCGCACGACCCGGACTCGGTGTCGTCGCGGCAGCAGCACTACTGGACCACCCGGTTGGCAGACCTGCCGGCCGCGATCACGCTGCCGTTCGATCGGCCCCGGCCGCCGGTGCTCTCGCCCGCCGGTGGCACCGTCACCTTCGACGTCGACCCGGAACGGCACCGCCGCCTGCTCACGCTCGCCCGCGACCGTGACTGCACCCTGTTCATGGTGTTGCATGCCGCGTTCGCGGTGCTGCTGTCCCGTCTGGGGGCGGGGCGCGACGTCACGATCGGCACCCCCGTCGCCGGTCGCACCGCACCCGAACTCGACGAGCTGGTGGGCATGTTCGTCAACACCCTGGTGTTGCGCACCGACGTCGATCCCGCGCTGTCGTTCGTCGACCTGCTGGCCCGCGTCCGGCAGACCGATCTGGATGCGCTCGCAAACGCCGAACTGCCGTTCGAGCGGCTGGTCGAGGAACTGGCCACCGAACGTTCCCCGGCCCACGCCCCTCTCGTACAGGTGATGCTCGAGGTGGGCGCCGCCGAGCCGACGGCCGTGGCGCTCGCGGGACTGGGCGCCGCGGTGACCGAGGTGGACACCGAGCTCGCGAAGTTCGAGCTGCAGCTGAGCGTGCGGGAGGCCACCGGCGAGTCGGGAACCCCGGAAGGGCTCGCGATGGCACTGCATTTCGCCACCGACCTCTTCGACCGGGACACGGTCGCCGGGTTCGCGGCGAGGCTCGACCGGATCCTGACGGCGGTCACCGCGGACGACGACGCCGTCGTCGGCGACATCGAGGTGACCGACGAGCCGGAGCGTGCGCTGTCGTCGGCCCCCGCGGACCCGGACGGTGTCGCGGCGACGCTACCGGAGGTTCTGGCGCGGTCGACGGCGGCGGACCCGGGCGCGACCGCGGTGGTGGCCGGATCGGTGCGGATCACCTACCGGGAACTTACGGAACGTTCGAACCGGTTGTCGCGCTGGCTGATCGGCCGCGGTATCGGAGCGGAGAGCCGGGTCGCCGTCGCGATGACACGCTCGGCGGACCTGCCGGTCGTCCTTGCCGGTGTCGTCGGCGCGGGGGCCGCGTACGTACCGGTCGACGTGGACTACCCGGACGAGCGGATCGAATTCGTGCTGGCCGACGCCGCGCCCGCGTGCGTGCTCGCAGATGCGGCCGGTGCCCGGCGGCTGGCGTCGGTGCCGGTGGGCGTGCCGGTACTGGACCTCGACGATCGTGACGTCGGGTCCGCTCTCGCACGAACGGCGGCGGACCCGGTGACCGAGCGGGAACGTCCACTGCACCCGGACGCGGCGGCGTACGTCGTCTACACGTCCGGCTCGACCGGCCGGCCCAAGGGCGTGGTCGTTCCGCACCGCAGCGTGGTCACACTGTTCGACCGCACGCGGGCACTGTTCGGGTTCACGGCGTCCGACGTCTGGACGATGTTCCACTCGTACGCTTTCGACTTCGCGGTGTGGGAACTGTGGGGTGCACTGCTGCACGGGGCGACGGTCGTGATCGTCGACCGCACCACCGCCCGCTCACCCGTGGATCTGCTCGCACTGCTGCGCGAACAGCGGGTCACCGTCCTGAGTCAGACACCGAGCGCGTTCCGGCAGTTCGCCGACGCGGACCGGCGGTCCGGCGACGCGGCCGCGCTGCCGACACTGCGGCACGTGATCTTCGGTGGGGAACCGCTGGACCCGGCACTGCCGGCCGCATGGTTCGGCCGGCACCACGGCCCGGCCGCCCCCCGGCTGACCGACATGTACGGCATCACCGAGACCTGTGTCCACGTCACCTGGGACCGTCTCGACCCGGTCCCCGCCCGGGGCCGCCCGCCCGGGGCGATCGGTGCGCCGCTGCCGGGGCTGGCGGTGCGGGTCCTCGACACCCGGCTGCATCCCGCCGCACCGGGGGTGGTGGCAGAGCTGTACGTGTCCGGGGCGCAGCTGTCCCGTGGGTACCGCGGCCGTCCCGGCCTGACCGCGACCCGGTTCGTCGCCGACCCGTGCGGGTCCGGTACGCGGATGTACCGGACCGGGGATCTGGGTGCGTGGACGCCGACCGGCGCACTGCGGTTCGCGGGCCGCTCCGACTTCCAGGTCCAGGTCCGCGGCTACCGGGTGGAGTTGGGGGAGGTGGAGTCGGCGCTGGCCGCCGCGGACGGGGTGGCCGCGGCCGTCGCGGTCGCCGCCGACGGGCCGGTCGGCGTCCGGATCCTCGGTTACGTGGTGCCCGAGTCCGGCGCCCACGTCGAACCGGGAACGGTGAAAGAGGAGGCAGCACAGACTCTTCCGGACTACATGGTGCCGTCCGTGGTCACGGTGCTGGATGCGCTGCCGACCACCGTGCACGGCAAACTCGACCGCGCGGCTCTCCCCGAGCCGGTGACGGAGGGCGGACCCGACGACGCGCCGTGCGACCCGATCGAACAGGCGGTGGCCGCGGCGGTCGGGGAGTTGCTGGGCATCGGGGGTGTCGGCGTGCACGACGACTTCTTCGCGCTCGGTGGCAACTCGCTGGTCGCGGCGCAGCTCGCCGCCCGGATCGGCGACGCGCTCGGTGTGGTGCTCGGGATCCGGGACGTCTTCGACGAGCCCACCGTCGCGGGCCTCGCCCGCCGCGCCGCCGAGGCCGGCGGCGAGGTGCCGCGACCCCCGCTGTGCGCCCGACCCCGGCCGGAGCGGATACCGCTGTCACCGGCCCAGCAGCGGATCTGGTTCCTCAACCAGTTCGACCCGACGTCGGCGGCGTACAACATATCCCTGCCCGTCCGGTTGTCCGGTGACCTCGACCGGGCGGCGCTGTCGGCCGCCGTCGCGGACGTCGTCGCGCGGCACGAGGCGCTCCGCACCGTGTACCCGCTCGACGACACCGGACCGCGTCAGGAGGTGCTGCCCGTCGGTGAACCGGAGGTCACGCTCGACGTCGTCGACGTCCGTGACGAGACGCATCTGCGTGAGCTCGTGTACGCCACCCTCGCCGAGGGATTCGACGTCACGGCACGGGTGCCGTTGCGGGCGAGTCTGTTCCGCCTCGACGACACCGAACACGTCCTGACGATCGTGCTGCACCACATCCTCGCGGACGGGTTCTCGCTCACGCCGCTCGCGCGGGATCTGGCCGAGGCCTACGCGGCGCGCCGCGCGGGCCGGGCCCCGGACCGACCGGCGTCGGCCGTGCAGTACGCGGATTACACGCTGTGGCAACTGGACCGGCTCGGGGATGCCGACGACCCGGAGTCCCCGCTGGCGCGACAGTCGACGTACTGGGCCGACACGCTCGCGGGCCTGCCACGAGTGCTCGAACTGCCGAGCGACCGGCCCCGCCCACAGGTGCGATCCCAGGACGGCGGCCGGGTCGAGTTCGCGATCCCACCCGACCTGCACCACCGGATCGTCGCCCTCGCCCGGGAGCACGACGCGAGCGTGTTCATGGTGATGCACGCTGCGCTCGCCGTGCTGCTGGCCCGCCTCACGGGCACCGACGACGTCGCCGTCGGCACCCCGATCGCCGGACGAGGCACCGCGGCGCTCGACGACATCGTCGGCATGTTCGTCAACACCCTGGTGCTGCGCTGCGACGTCGGTGGTTGCACGTTCGCGCAACTGCTGGGCCGGGTCCGGGAGGCCGACCTGGGTGCTTTCATGCACGCCGACATCCCGTTCGAGCGGGTGGTGGAGGCGGTGGACCCGCCGCGGTCGACCGCCCACTCGCCGCTGTTCCAGGTGATGCTCGAGTTCCAGACCGTCCCGCGCCCGGACCCGGCACTGCCGGGACTGCGGGTGCGACCCCTCGAACGCGGACCCGAGACGGCCGCCTTCGATCTGCGGCTGAGTGTGGCCGAGGACGTCGACGCGGACGGTCGCGCCGGGGGCATGTCCGCGGGACTGGTGTTCGCCACCGACATGTTCGACGCCGGGACGGTCCACGGTTTCGCGGACCGCCTGCTGCGGATCCTGCGGGCCGCGACGGCGGCACCGCGCGGACCGGTCGCCGACATCGACCTCCTCGCGCCCGGGGAACGGGCCGGTCTCACCCCGGTGCCCGGCCCGTCGGGCAGCCCGCCGCGCACCCTGGCCGCACTGCTGACGGCGGGAGCAGCGATCGACCCGGCGTGGCCGGCGCTGCGCTACGACGGCACCGACGTCACCTACGGTGACCTCGATCGAAGGTCGAATGTGCTGGCCCGCAGGATGATCGAGGAGGGGATCGGTCCCGGAGCGATGGTGGCGCTCGGCATGGCGCGCTGCCCCGAGTACGTGTCGGCACTGTGGTCGGTCACGAAGACGGGGGCCGCGTTCGTGCCGGTCGATCCGTCGCACCCGCCCGAGCGGATCGCGTCGATGCTCGACGACTGCGGCGCCGTGCTCGGACTCACCGTGACCCGCTGGCACGGGTCGTTCACCGGGCACTGCCCGTGGTGGGTACTCGACGAGCCGGTGCCACCGGCGCCCGACACGTCGTCCGAACGTCCGATCACCGACGCCGACCGGGTGGCACCGGTGCATCTCGACGACATCGCCTACCTGATCTACACCTCCGGCTCGACCGGCATCCCGAAGGGGGTGGCCGTCGACCACCGCGGGCTGGCGAATCTCGCTGCGCACCTGCACGAGCGGTGCCGGACCACACGGCACTCACGGATCCTGCACATCGCGTCGCCGAGCTTCGACGTGTCGATCCTGGAAATGCTGCTCGCGGTCGGGGTGGGCGCGACGCTGGTCGTCACCGCGTCCACCGTGAACGCCGGCACCGACCTGCACGACCTGCTGGCCGCCGAGCGGGTCACGCACTGCATCGCGACGCCGACAGCGCTCGCGGCGACCGCGTCGGACGGACTCGCCGAGCTGCAGTGCGTCATGCCGAGCGGGGAGGCGTGCCCGCCCGCCGTGGTCGAACGCTGGGCACCCGGTCGGACGATGCTGGACGCCTACGGCCCCACCGAGGCGACCGTGATCGCCGGTCTCGGTACCGGACTGCGGCCCGGGCGGCCGGTGACGATCGGCGGCCTGGTGCGGGGATTCCATGCGCTGGTGCTCGACGCCCGACTCCAGCCGGTCCCGGTCGGCACGCCCGGCGAGCTGTATCTCGGCGGCCCCGGGCTGGCGCGGGAGTACCACAGGCGGGCCGCGCTGACCGCCGTCCGGTTCGTCGCCGACCGTGCCGGTGGGCCGGGTGCCCGCATGTACCGCACCGGCGATCTGGTGCGGTGGACGGCGCCGGGGACGCTCGAATACCTGGGCCGCAACGACCGGCAGGTCAAGCTGCACGGGTACCGGATCGAACTCGGCGAGGTGGAGGCCGCGCTCACCGCGCAGCCCGCCGTCGCGTACGCGGTCGCCGACATCCGCCGGTTGGGCCGCATCGGTGAGCGTCTCGTCGCGTACGTGGTACCGGCCGCCGGGAGCACCGCCGCCGACGTCGACACCGCGGGACTGCACGACGCGGTCGCGGCGCGACTGCCGTCGTACATGGTGCCCGCACACCTGACGGTGCTGTCCCACCTGCCGACGACCGTGCACGGCAAACTGGATCGGGCGGCGCTGCCGGAACCGGACTTCGCCGCCGGGCGGCAGCAGGGGCGCGCCCCGTCCACCGACGCGGAGCGGACCCTGGCCCGGGTGTTCGCGGACGTGCTGGGCCTGGACACGGTGAGTGCGGACGACTCGTTCTTCGCGCTCGGCGGTGACAGCATCATGTCGATCCAGCTGGTGTCCCGGGTGCGGGCCGCCGGGCTGTCGGTCACGCCGCGGGACGTCTTCGATCACCGCACGGTGGCTGCGCTGGCCGCGGTCGCGGCGTCGAACGGTGCAGGGGGCGAGACACTTCCGGAGCTGCCCGGCGGCGGGGTGGGCGAGGTCCCGATCACGCCGATGCTCGCGTGGCTGGTGCGTCGCGCCGCCGGCCGGTTCGGCCGGTTCTCGCAGTCGGTGCTGCTGCACCTGCCCCCCGAGGTCGGCGCACGCGCACTGGTGGCGGCGGTGCAGACGGTGCTCGACCGGCACGACATGTTGCGCGCGCAACTGCTCCCCGACACCGGCCGGGCGCTCGGATGGCGGCTGCGGGTGCGCCCGACGGGCACCGTCCGCGCTGCCGACCTCCTCGTGTCGGTGCCGGTCGACACGCTCGACGGCGACGCCTTCCACCGTTCCGCGGCAACGGAACTGGATGCGGCCGCCGCCCGCCTGGATCCGGCGCGCGGCCGGATGCTGCAACTGGTGTGGTTCCGTGGACCGGCGGGCACCGGACGGCTGATGATCGTGGCGCACCACACCGTGATCGACGGGGTCTCCTGGCGGATCCTCGTCCCGGACCTGGCGTCGGCGTGGGCCCAGGCGTCGGACGGTCGGGTGCCGCAGCTACCGGAGGTCGGTACGTCCATGCGGCGGTGGGCGCACGCACTGGGGGCGGCCACCGCCGGGCGGGACACCGAGATCCCGTTGTGGGAGAGCATCGTCCGGGGTGAGGATCCTCCGATCGGTCGGCGACCGCCGGACCCGGACCGGGACGTGCACGCGACGGTGGAGGTGCTGCACGAGACCCTGCCCGCCGACGACACCGCGACCGTCGCCACGATGCTGCGGGGCGCCGTCCACGGCACCGTCCTCGATGTCGTGCTCACCGCGCTCGCCCTCGCGGTGCGGCGGTGGCGCGGCGGCCGGGACGCGGGCCGGGACGTCCTGATCGGGATCGAGAACCACGGCCGGGAGGAGTCCGTCGCGCCCGGCGCCGACCTCAGCCGGACCGTCGGCTGGTTCACCGTGCTCCATCCGGTCCGGCCGGATCTGACGACGATCGACCTCGACGACGCGTTCGCCGGCGGCCCGTCCGCCGGGGCCGCGCTCAAACTCGTCAAGGAGCACCTGCGGTCGGTCCCCGACCACGGCGTCGGCTACGGACTGCTCACCGAACTGGGCGACGACGAGTCCCGGTTGCGGTGCGCACCCCAGATCGTGCTCAACTACCTGGGCCGGCCGCCCGGCGATGTCGGCGCGGGCGAGGACCGGGCCTGGACGCCCGTCGCCGCAGACGGGCTCGGGGGCGCACAGGACGCCGACATGCCGGTGGCCGCGGCACTCGAGATCGCGGCGGGCATCGCGGCCGGCCCGGACGGGGCCACACTGCAGTCGTCGTGGACGTTCGCGTCGGGACTGCTCGACCGTGCCGACGTCCGTGCCGTCGCGGGACTGTGGCGGGACGCGCTCACTGCGCTCGCGCGGTACGCGCGGACCGCCGGGGCGGGCGGGCTGACCCCGTCCGATCTGGTCTCGGACCGGCTCGATCAGGACGCGATCGAGGCACTCGAGCGGGACCGGCCCGGACTCGTCGACATCTGGCCGCTCACCCCGCTCCAGTCCGGGCTGCTGTTCCACGCCCGTCTGGCCGCGGGAGCGGTGGACGCGTACGCGGTTCAGCTCGTCGTGGACCTGCGCGGCGAGCCCGACCGGGAGCGGCTGCGGGCATCGGCCCGCGCCCTGCTCGACCGGCATCCCACGCTGCGTGCGTGTTTCGTCGAGGACGCCGCCGGTGACCCCGTGCAGGTGGTCGAGGCGGAGGTGCCGGTGCCGTGGCGGGAGGTCGACCTGTCCGGACCCGACGGCGACCGCCGGGACCGGGACTGGCGGGACCTGCTGGACCGGGACCGTGCGACACCGTTCCGCATGGACCGCGCCCCCCTGCTGCGGTTCACGTTGGTGCGCACCGCACCGGCGTGTTACCGGCTGGTGGTGACCTACCACCACATCCTGCTCGACGGCTGGTCGACACCGCTGCTGTTGCAGGAACTGGTGACACTGTATGCGGCCGAAGCGGATTCGCCGGTGCTGCCGCGTCCCGGCGACCACCGCCGGTATCTGGGGTGGCTGGCCGGCCGGGACCGCGAGGGAGCGCTGCGGGCATGGAACCGGGCCTTGGCCGGGGCGTCCGAGCCGACGCTGCTGCTGCCGCCCGGACCGTCCGGTGCCGGCGTCGACGACCGGCCCGGCGAGGTGTCGGTGACGCTGACCGCGGCGGAGACCGCGGCACTGGTGCGGGCGGCCCGGGAACGCGACGTCACCCTCAACACCGTCGTGCAGGTCGCGTGGGCGCTGGTGCTCGGCGCCCTCACCGGGCGCACCGACGTGGTGTTCGGTGCCACCGTGTCCGGCCGTCCCCCCGAGGTGCCCGGCATCGAGACGATGATCGGACTGTTCATCAACACCGTGCCGGTGCGGGTGCGGTTCGATCCCCGAGAAACGGTGGCGGAACTCCTCGACCGGGTCCAGCACGAGCAGGCGTCGCTGCTCGACCACCACCACGCCGGACTCGCCGACATCCAGCAGGCGGCCGGGCCGGGCGCGGTGTTCGACACCCTCACGGTATTCGAGTCGTACCCCGTCGACCGGTCCGCGCTCACCGGGTCCGGCGACGTCGCCGGACTGCACGTGACCGGGGTGCGCGGACTCGACGCGACGCACTATCCGCTGACGGTGCTGGCCGGGCTGACCGACCGCCTGCACCTGACCCTGAAATACCTCGTCGACCGACTCGATGCGACCGAGGTCGAATCCATCGGTGCGCGAATACGTTCCGTTCTCGACCTCGTCACCCGGCATCCGGACCGGACGCTCGCGCACGTCGACGTGCTGTCGCCGTCCGAGCGGGCATCGAGCGTGCCGATCACCGGCGGCACCGCCGCCCGGCCGCGACTGCTGGCGGAACTCCTCGCGGACGGTGTGGCAGCGAATCCGACCGGCACGGCCGTCGATTCGGCCGACGCGCAACTGTCGTACACGGCGCTGGACGCCCTGTCGGACCGGTGGGCGCGGGTGCTGATCGGTGCGGGCGCGGGGCCGGGCACCGTCGTGGCGTGCGCCGCCCCCCGGTCGGCGATGTCGGTGACGGCGGTGTGGGCGGCCGCGAAGTCGGGGGCCGCGTTCGTGCCGGTGGACCCGACGTATCCGCGGGCGCGCATCGAGCACATGCTCGGCGATTCCGGTGCGGCCGTGGGTCTGACCGTCGCGGCGCACCGCGACGCCCTGCCCGACACGGTCCGGTGGCTGCTGCTGGACGATCCCGGCACCGTCGCGGTACCCGACGGGCCGGTCCGGCCGGTCCGGTCGCCGACGGTCGACGACGTGGCCTACCTGATCTACACGTCGGGGTCGACGGGCCGGCCGAAGGGGGTGAGCGTGACCCACCGGGGGCTGGCGAGCCTGCTCGCCGAACAGCGCGCGCGGTACCCGATCCCACCGTCCGCGCGATGCCTGCACATCTGCTCACCCAGCTTCGACGTCTCGGTTCTCGAGCTGCTGCAGGCGTTCTCGGCGGGGGCGACGCTCGTCGTCGCGCCGACGACGGTGTACGGCGGGGCCGCTCTCGGTGATCTGCTGGCGCGGGAGAGGATCACGCACGCCTGCATCACCCCCGCGGCACTGGCCACCGTCGACACCCGGCCACCGGCGACGCTCGAGGTCCTCGTCGTCGCCGGCGACGCGGTCGGGCCGGAACTGGTGGCGGACTGGGCGCCGGGCCGCCGGATGCTCGACGGCTACGGGCCGACGGAGGCGACCGTGCTGTCCACGATCAGTGCGCCCCTCGCCCCCGGGGCCGACATCCGGATCGGCCGTCCGGTGCGCGGTACCGACGCGTTCGTACTCGACGCGTTCCTGCGCCCGGTGCCGGTGGGTGCGGCGGGGGAGCTGTACCTCGCGGGTGCGGGGACCGCCCGCGGCTACCATCGGCGCGCGGCTCTCACTGCGGCCCGGTTCGTCGCGTGCCCGGTCGGCACCCCCGGCACCCGCATGTACCGGACCGGCGACGTCGTCCGGGTCGGGGTCGACGACGAGCTGGAGTACCTGGGCCGCAGTGACTTCCAGGTGAAGGTGCGGGGGCTGCGCATCGAGCCGGGGGAGATCGACGCCGTCCTGGTGGCGCATCCCGCGGTGGGCCACGCCGTCACCGTCGCCCGGCGCCGTGCGGCCGGCGACCCCCTGCTCGTCTCGTACGTCGTACCGGGAACCGGCACCGGCACCGGCACCGACACAGACACAGACACCACGGCGCTGGCCGAGTTCGCGGCCCGACGTCTGCCGCGGCACATGCTGCCGGGGGCGATCGTCGTCCTCGACGAACTGCCCCGGACCCCGGTCGGCAAACTCGACCGCGACGCCCTGCCGGAACCGGACCTCGCCGCGTCCGCAGCCCGTTTCCGGGCACCGAGCACCCCGGCCGAGGAGCACGTGGTGGCGGTGTTCGCCGAGATCACCGGGATCGACCGGGTGGGGGTCGACGACAACTTCTTCGCGCTCGGCGGCAACTCGCTCGGCGCGACGCGGGCGGTAGCGCGGATCAACCGGGCGCTCGGGTCGGCGATCGAGGTGCGCGACGTGTTCGAGTGCGGCACCGCCGGCCGACTCGCCGCCCGCGCCGACCGCACCGTCGACCACGGCCCGGTACCACCGACGCGTGCCCTGCGGGCGACGGCACGACCGGAGCGGGTTCCGCTGTCGTGGGCGCAGGAACGGATGTGGTTCGTCAACCAGTTCGAGCCCGCGTCCGCCGCCTACAACGTGCCGCTGGCGCTGCGGTTGTCCGGGCGTCTCGATCCGGCGGTGCTGCGGGCGGCGCTCGTGGACGTCGTGGACCGGCAGGAGTCGCTGCGCACGGTGTTCCCGGCGTCGCCGTCCGGGCCGGCCCAGGTGACGGTGGCGGCCGCCGGTGTGGTGGGCGACCTGTCCCCGGAGTCGGTGCCGCCGGATCGGGTGACGGAACGGGTCGCGGCCGTCGTCCGTACGGGATTCGATGTGGCGCAGCAGGTTCCAGTCCGTATCACGCTTCTGCGCGCGGCGCCCGATGTGCACGTGCTGGTGGTGGTGGTGCACCACATCGTGGCGGACGGCTTCTCGATCGGCCCCCTCGCGCGTGATGTCGCGGCCGCGTACACGGCCCGGAGTGCGGGCCGGGAACCGGACTGGGATCCGCTGCCCGTCCAGTACGCCGATTACGCGGTGTGGCAGCGGGAGTCGCCGGGTGCACCGGGCGACCCGAGTTCCCGTCTCGGCGTCGACGAGCGGTGGTGGGCGGAGTTCCTTTCCGGCGCCCCGCCGGTGTCGGCGCTGCCGCTCGACCGTCCCCGCGGGCCCCGCCGGTCCACCCGGGGCGGCCGGGCCGCATTCACCGTTGCCGCGGACACGCATCGGGCCCTGGCCGATCTCGCCCGCCGTCACGATTCGACCATGTTCATGGTGGTGCACGCCGCGGTGGCGGTGCTGCTCTCCCGGATCGGCGTCGGCCGGGACGTGGTGGTCGGCACCCCGGTCGCGGGTCGCGGCGAGGCCGACCTGGACCACGTGATCGGCATGTTCGTCAACACGCTCGTGCTCCGCACCACGGTCGATCCCGGCAGCCCGTTCACCGCGCTGCTCGGGGTGGTCCGGGAGGCCGACGTCGACGCGTTCGGGCACGCGGACGTGCCGTTCGAGCGACTCGTGGACCGTGGCGAGGCCGGTCGCAGCACCTCCGCCACCCCGCTGTTCCAGGTGATGCTCGAGTACCGCGACATCGACCGGCCGCGGGTGGAGCTGCCGGGGCTGAGTATCGACGTGCTGGACGCCGACACCGGGGAGGTGAAGTTCGACCTGCAGTTCGGGATCGGCGAAACGTTCGACGACGACGGTGCGCCGGCCGGTCTGTCCGGTGAGATCCGGTACGCGACCGATATTTTCGATGCTACGACCGGTGCCGCCCTCGCCGCGCTGACGTCTCGGCTGCTCGCCGCCGTGGCCGCCGACCCGGCACTGCCGGTGGGCGACCTGGATCTCGGTGTCGGATCGGCGTCGGTGCCAGGTCCGGGTCCCCGGCTCGTCGCCGACGAGACCCTCGCGGACCTGCTAGCTGAGGCCGCTGCGGTGACCCCGGACGCCGTCGCGGTGGTCGCCGGGGCTGCGCGCATCACGTACCGGGAACTCGACGAACGCTCGAACCGTCTGGCGCGCTGGTTGATCGAGCGTGGCACGGGGCCGGAATCGGTGGTGGCGGTCGTGATGGACCGCGGTATCGACCTCGTCGTGACCCTGGCGGGGATCGTGCGCGCCGGTGCGGCGTACCTGCCGGTGGATCCGGGATACCCGGCCGCACGGATCCGGTACGTGATCGACGACGCCGACGTGTCGTGCATGTTGGTGGACGCGGTGTTCGCCCGCACCCGATCCGACGTCGAGGTCCCGGCGGACCTGCCGACCGTGTGCCTCGACGACCCGGCCGTCCGTGCCCGGATCGACGGATGCCCGGCCGGTCCGATCACGGACGCGGAGCGGGTGGCGCCCCTGCACGCGGATGCGCCCGCGTACCTGATCTACACGTCGGGGTCGACGGGCCGCCCGAAGGGGGTGACGGTGAGTCACCGCAATGTCGTCACCCTCCTCACCGGCGCGCGGGACGTGCTCGGCTTCGGCGTCGACGACGTGTGGACGATGTTCCATTCCTTCGCGTTCGACTTCGCGGTGTGGGAACTGTGGGGTGCCATCGGATTCGGTGGGCGCGTCGTGGTGATCGACTATCACACCGCCCGGTCGCCGCGCGCACTGCTGGCCGTGCTCCGCGGTGAGGCGGTGACCGTGCTCAGTCAGACGCCGTCGGCGTTCCGGCAACTGGACCGTGCGGATGCCGAGGACCCGGATCCGCGGCCGCTCCCGCTGCGCTGGGTGGTCTTCGGCGGCGAGGCGTTGGACGCGGCGCGGCTGTCCGGCTGGGTCGACCGCCACGGCGTCGACTCGCCCGCACTGGTGAACATGTTCGGCATCACCGAGACGTGTGTGCACGTGACGTGGCAGCGGCTCGACGGCGACGCGGTGCAGGGGGAGCGTCCCGTGGGCTCGGTGATCGGTGTCGGGCTGCCCGCCGCGGAACTCCGGGTGCTCGACGACCGCCTGCACCCCGTGCCGCCGGGGGTCGCGGGCGAGTTGTACGTCGGCGGGGCTCAGGTCGCACGCGGGTACCGGGGCCGCCCGGGGCTCACCGCGGCGCGGTTCGTCGCCGACCCGTTCGGCGGCTCCGGGCGGATGTACCGCACGGGCGACCGGGTGCGGCGGATGTCGACTGAAGTTCTGGAGTTCCTGGGCCGCAGCGACTTCCAGGTGCAGGTGCGGGGATTCCGGGTGGAGCCGGGGGAGGTGGAGTCCGCGCTGTCGGCCGCCCCCGACGTCGCGGCGGCGGTGGTACTGGCCCGCGAGGGCCCCGGCGGGGACACCCGGCTGGTCGGGTACGTCGTCCCGCGGGCGGGTGGTGTGCCGGATCCCGAGCGCGTGCTCGAGACCGTGCGACGACGGTTGCCGGCCTACCTGGTGCCGGCGGTCGTGGCCGTGCTCGACGAGTTCCCCGTCACCGTCAACGGCAAGATCGACCGCGCCGCCCTGCCGGACCCCCGCCCGGTGACCGGCGCGGGGCGCGCCCCGCGCGGCGACGTCGAACGGATCCTGGCCGAGGTGTTCGCCGACGTGCTCGGTGTCGCCTCGGTCGGCGTGGACGATTCGTTCTTCGGTCTCGGCGGCGACTCGATCATGTCGATCCAACTGGTGTCCCGTGCGCAGGCCTCCGGGGTGCGGCTGACGCCCCGCGACGTCTTCGAGCGCCGCACGGTCGCCGGTCTCGCCGAGGTCGCGACCTTCGCCGAGACGGCCGAACCGGTACCGCTGCCCGAACTGCCGGGCGGCGGCGTCGGCGACGTGGTGACCACGCCGGTCGTGCACTGGCTGGCCGACCGCGGCGGTGATTCCCGGCGCTACGCGCAGTCGGTGCTACTGGGTTTGCCCACCGATCTCGACGCCGCCGCCCTCGCCGGGGGCGTCGACGCGGTGCTCCGCCGCCACGACATGCTGCGTGCCGGGCTGCGGTGCGACTCCCGCTCGGGCACCGGCCGACGTCTCGAGGTGCGGGCACCGGGCGCCGTCACGGCCGCCGACGTGTTGCACACCGTCGCGGTCGACACGGTGCGCGGCGACGGTTTCACCGGCGTCGTCCACGCCGCCCAGGATGCGGCCGCGGATCTGCTGGACCCGTCGTCCGGCCGCATGATCCGCCTCGTCCGGTTCGTCGCCGGTGACGGTGACCGGCTGCTGATCGTGGCCCACCACCTGGTCGTCGACGGGGTGTCCTGGCGGATCCTGATCCCCGACCTCGCGGTGGCCTGCACCCGAACCGCGGCGGGCGTCGCCCCCGAACTGTCGGCGACCGGCACGTCGATGCGGACGTGGTCGGACGCCCTCGCCGCGGCCGCCCGGCAGCGGCAGGGGGAGCTGGCGCTGTGGCGCACGATGGTCCCGGCCGGTGAGCCGAGCCTCGGACGCCGCGCAGTGGACCCGGCGGTGGACGTCGGGTCCACGGTCGACCGGGTGGAGGTGGAACTGCCGAGCGAGGTCACCCGCGGGCTGCTCACCACGGTGCCGGGAACGATCCACGGCACCGTCGACGACGCCCTCGTCACCGTCCTGGCACTGGCCCTGCGGCAGTGGCGGCGTGAACGCGGCCACGGCACCGCGGCGGTGACCGTCGCCCTCGAGGGGCACGGCCGCGAGGAACAGGTGGTACCGGGCGCGGACCTGTCCCGGACCGTCGGATGGTTCACGACGATCTACCCGGTGCGCCTCGACCTGCCCGCCACGCACCCCGAGGATCTCGATGCCGCGCTCAAGACGGTCAAGGAGCGGCTGCGCGCGATCCCGGACCACGGCATCGGCTTCGGAATGCTGCGCTACCTGAACGAGACCACGGCCCCGGAACTGGCCTCGTGTCCGATGCCCGAGATCAGCTTCAACTACCTCGGCCGCTTCGACGCGACCGGGCCGGACACCGGCACCGGATCGTGGATGCCGGTCGAGGACACGGGTCTGCGTGGTGTGCTCGCCCCGGACCTGCCGGTCGCCTTCGCGGTGGACGTCAACGCCGCCACCGTCGCCGGACCCGACGGCCCCCGCATGGTGGTCACCTGGGACTTCCCGCGGGGCGTGCTCGCCTCCGGCGAGGTGGACCGGCTCGCGCAACTGTGGTCCCGGACGGCGGCGGCGGTCGCTCGGCACGCCACGACCGCGGGTGCCGGCGGACGGACACCGTCGGACCTCGACCTGGTGACACTCGACCAGTCGGCGATCGAGCGACTCGAGCACCGCTACCCCGACCTGTCCGACGTGTGGCCGCTGACACCGATGCAGCGTGGCCTGCTCTTCCACGCCGAACTGTCCGCGGCCGCACCGGATGCGTATCTGGTGCAGCTGATCCTGACGTTCGACGGGCCGCTGGACGCGCCGCGCCTGCGCCGCGCCGCGACGGCGCTGCTGGACCGGCACCCGAACCTGCGTACGGCGTTCGCGCGCGACCGGGAAGGCACGGCGGTGCAGGTGGTGCGGGACGGTGTGACGCCGCCCTGGCACGAGACGGACCTGTCCGGGGCGGGGCGGCGGGACGCGGCCGCCCGGCTGGCGGCCCTGCTCGCCGAGGACCGTGCGACGCCGTTCGACATGTCCCGGGCCCCGCTCGTGCGCCTCCTGCTGGTGCACCTGCCCGGTGCGCGACACCGACTGGTGATCACCAACCACCACATCCTGCTCGACGGCTGGTCCACCCCGATCCTGCTCGAGGAACTGATCGCGCTGTACGTCACGGACGGCGACGCGTCGGCGCTGCCACCGGCACGGTCGTATCGCGGCTACCTGACGTGGCTCGGCCGGCAGGACCGGGTGTCCGCGCTCGAGGCGTGGCGACGCACGCTCGCCGGCGCGGACGATCCGACGCTGCTGGTCCCCGACCGGCAGGCCGTCCCCGAGCGGTACACCGGATCACGCGACCTCGACTACGAACTCGACACCCAGACGTCCGGGCGGCTCCGGGCGCTGGTCACGGCCCGGGGTCTCACGGTCGGCACCCTCGTCCAGGTGGCCTGGGCGATCGTGCTCGGGATGCTCACGCACCGCACCGACGTCGTGTTCGGCACCACCGTCTCCGGGCGGCCCCCGCACGTCGCCGGTGTCGAAACGATGATCGGACTGTTCATCAACACGGTGCCCGACCGGATCCGACTCGATCCGCGGGAGACCCCTGCGGCCCTGGCCGCCCGGGTCCAGGCCGAGCACGCGGCACTGCTGGACCACCACCACGTCGATCTGCCCGACATCCAGCGCGCCGTCGGCCCCGGCGCGGTGTTCGACACGCTGGTCGTCTTCGAGTCCTATCCGGTGCGGGCCGGGACTACGGTGGACGCCGACCTGCTCGGCGCTCGCCTCACCGGTGTCGAGGCCCACGACTCCGCGCACTATCCGCTGAGTGTCGTCGCGTCGGCCCCGGACCGGCTGCACGTGACCATGAAGTACCGCCCGGACCTGCTGGGCGAGGCCGTCGTGGAGGACATCGCGATGCGGGTGTTGCGGGTGCTGCGTGTCGTCACCGACGCACCGGATCGGCCGCTGGCCCGACTCGACCTGCTCACCGCCGCGGAACGCCGGGACCTGGTACCGGTCTCGGGCGGCCCCGCCGCCGTGTTGCCGGGTAGCCGGACCTTGCCGGAAATCTTCGAGGCCGCCGCCGCGATCGACCCCGACGCGGTCGCGCTCGTCGTCGGGGGCACCGAGGTCACCTACGGGGAGCTGGACGCGCAGTCCAACAGGCTCGCCCGACGGCTGATCGAACTGGGCATCGGACCGGAAGATCATGTGGTGCTGGCGATCCCGCGGTCGATCGAGTCGGTGACCGCGGTGTGGGCGGTGGCACGCTCCGGTGCGGCGTTCGTACCGGTCGATCCCGACGGGCCCGCCGAGCGGGTCGAGACCATGCTCACCGACTCCGGTGCCGAGGTGGGACTGACCACCACGGCGCACCGGCCGGGGCTGCCCGACCGGCTCCGCTGGCTGGTACTCGACGACCCGGCGTTCGCCGTGGACTGCGCGACGCGGTCACCGGCGCCCGTGACGGATCAGGACCGGACCGCACCGGTCCGGGGCGGGAACCCCGCGTACCTGATCTACACCTCCGGGTCGACCGGACGGCCCAAGGCCGTCGTCCTCTCGCATCGAGGGCTGTCCAATTATGCTGCGGTGCAGTGTGATCGATCTGGTGTCACGGCCGACTCGCGGACCCTGCACTTCTCCTCGCCCAGCTTCGACGCCTCCGTGCTCGAGTACCTGCTGTGCTTCACGGTGGGGGCGACGATGGTGATCGCACCGCGCACCGTGTACGGCGGCAGCGAACTGACCGCGTTGCTCCGCAAGCAGCGCGTCAGTCACGCGTTCATCACCCCGGCGGCGTTCGCCTCGGTGGACCCGGCGGGTCTGGACGACCTCGCGTGCGTCATGGTCGGTGGCGAGGCGTGGCGGCCGGAACTGGCCACCGACTGGTTGCCGCAGTGCCGGATACTCGACGAGTACGGTCCCACCGAGACGACCGTCGCCGTCAACATCGAGGAATACCGGGGCGACGATCGGCGGGCGCCGACGGTGGGACGTCCGATCCCGGGGGTGACCGAAGTGCTGCTCGACGCACACCTGCGGCCGGTTCCCGCCGGCGTCGTCGGTGACCTCTACATCGCGGGCCCCGGCGTGGCGCGCGGCTACCACCGGCGTGCCGGCCTGACCGCGGAGCGGTTCGTGGCCGCACCGTTCGGTGTCCCCGGCACACGCATGTACCGCACCGGCGACCTCGGCAGGTGGACCGGTGACGGCCGGTTGGAGTTCCGGGGCCGCAGCGACTTCCAGGTGAAGGTACGCGGATTCCGCATCGAACTCGGCGAGATCGACTCGGTGCTCACCGGGTACCGCGACGTGCGGTTCGCGGTCACCCTCGGCACGTCCGGACCGGGCGGGGAGACGGTGCTCGTGTCGTACGTCGTAGCGGCGGAGGGCCGCCGGATCGACGTCGCCGCTCTTCGTGCACGGTTGGCCGACCGGGTGCCCGAGCACATGATCCCGGCAGCGTTGACGGTCCTTGCCGACCTACCGCTCACCCCGGCCGGCAAACTCGACCGCCGGGCACTGCCCGCACCGGACTTCGGCACCGGGGCATCGGTGTTCCGTCCCCCCACCGACCCTGTCGAGGAGACGGTCACGGCGGCGTTCGCCGACGTGCTCGGCGTCGACCGGGTGGGAACCGACGACAACTTCTTCGCGCTCGGCGGCAACTCGCTGTCCGCGACCCGGGCTGTCGTCCGCCTCGACGAGGCTCTCGGTGTCGATCTCGGGGTGCGGGCGGTGTTCGAGGCGCCCACCGCGGCGGCGCTCGCGGAGCGGATCGAGCACGGTGACACCGGGCCCTCGGGGCGGCCGGTCCTCGAACCCGCCGAGCGCCCCGCCGAGATCCCCCTGTCCGCGGCACAGCAGCGGATGTGGTTCATCAACCAGTTCGATCCGAAGTCGGCGGCCTACAACGTCGCGGCGGGGGTGCGGTTGACCGGCCGGATCGACGTCCCGGCCCTGCAGTCCGCGGTCGGTGACGTCCTGTGCCGGCACGAGAGTCTGCGCACCGCCTTTCCGATCGGCCGGGACGGTCCTGTCCAGCACGTGCATCCTCCCGGCGACGTCGCGCTGGATCTCACCCCGACCGACGTGGCCGACGAGTCCGACCTGGCCGGTGCCGTCCGTGCGGTCGCGACCGCGGGATTCGACGTGACCGCGCGGGTCCCGGTGCGCGGTGCGCTCTTCCGACTGGGAGCCGAGGAGCATGTCCTCGTCCTCGCCGCGCATCACATCGTGATCGACGGGTACTCGATGGGCCCGCTCACGCGGGATGTGATGCGCGCGTACGCGGCGCGGGCCGACGGCCACCCACCGGACTGGTCACCGCTGCCGGTGCAGTACGCCGACTACACGCTGTGGCAGCGGGTGCTGCTCGGCGCCGCCGACGATCCGCGGTCGGTGCTCTCGCACCAACTCGACTACTGGACCACGGCCCTCGCCGGTGCACCCGACCTGCTGAGCCTGCCCACCGACCGGGCCCGCCCGGTACAGCAGTCGTTCCGCGGTGACCGTGCCGGGTTCACGATCGGCCCGGACCTGCACCGACGGCTGCGCGAGTTCGCCCGGCGCCGGGGCTCGAGCCTGTTCATGACCGTCCACGCGGCGCTCGCGGTGCTGCTCGGTCGCCTCGGCGGCACCGGCGACATCGTGATCGGCACCCCCGTCGCGGGCCGTGGCGAGCGGGCCCTCGACGACCTCGTCGGAATGTTCGTCGGCACCCTCGCGCTGCGAACGAGGATCGATGCCCGGCAGTCGTTCTCGCAGCTGCTGCGCGAGGTCCGGGAGGTCGACCTCGGTGCCTTCGAGCACGCCGACGTGCCCTTCGAGCGTGTCGTCGAGGCACTCGATCCGGTCCGGTCCACCTCCTACTCCCCGGTGTACCAGGTGGCGCTCGAGTTCCAGTCCGACGGTCACGGTCGCCTCGGGCTGCCGGGTCTGGCACTCGAAACGGTCCCGGTCGGGTCGGGGGCGGTCAAGGAGGATCTCGAGTTCGTCCTCGGTGAGCGATTCGACGACACCGGTTCGCCCGCGGGCATCGTCGGCGACATCGAGTACGCCACCGATCTGTTCGATCCGGGGACGGTCCGGGAGTTCGGGGAACGGTTCGTGCGCATCCTCGAGTCGGCTGCGGACGATCCCGACCGTGCGATCGGCGATCTCGAACTACTGCACGCGGGCGAACTCGACGGCCTCGCACCCGCCCTCGGTGCGGCCGACGCGCCGCCGGTGACGCTCGTCGAGTTGTTGGCGTCGGCCGCCCGGGCGCCGGACACGGTCGCCGTCACGTGCGACGGCGTCGACCTGACGTACGGGGACCTCGACAAGCGTTCCAACCGGTTGGCGCGGTATCTCGTCGATCACGGAGTAGGTCCGGAAGCCTGTGTCGCACTGGGACTTTCTCGATCGGTGTACTCGGTGCTGGCGGTGTGGGCGGTGGCGCGGACCGGTGCGGCCTTCGTGCCCGTCGACCCGGACTACCCGGCCGAGCGGATCACCCTCATGCTCGGTGACAGTGGCGCGGTAGTCGGGCTGACGACGCGGTCCCGGCGCGATCGGCTGCCGGACACGACCGCATGGCTGGTCCTCGACGATCCCGCGACCGCCGCCGCCGTCGCCGCGATGCCGTCCGGCCCGGTCACCGACGCCGACCGGACGCAGCCGGTGCGGGCCGAGCAGTCCGCCTACCTGATCTACACCTCCGGTTCGACCGGCATCCCCAAGGGTGTCGTGCTCACACACCGGGGGCTGGCCAACCTGGCCGCGGAGGAACGCGACCGGCTCGGCGTGACGGCGCGGGCCCGCACACTGCACTTCGCGTCTCCCAGCTTCGACGCATCCGTGTTCGAGATCGTGATGGCGCTCAGCGCGGGTGCCACCATGGTCGTCGTCCCGCCCCACGTGTACGGCGGGGCCGAGTTGGCGTCGGTTCTCGCCGCCGAACGGGTGACGCACGCCTTCGTCACCCCGACCACCCTGGCGTCCGTCGACCCGGCCGGACCGGAATCGCTGCGGACCCTCGTCGTCGCGGGCGAGCCGTGCCCGGCCGACCTGGTGGCCCGGTGGGCGCCCGGACGCACGATGCTCAACGCGTACGGCCCTACCGAGACCACGATCATGGCGAACATCAGTGCGCCGATGCGGGCGGATCGGCCGGTGACGCTCGGCGGGCCGATCCGGGGTGTCGCCGAACTCGTGCTCGACCCGCGCCTGCACCCGGTGCCGCGCGGGGTGGTGGGGGAGTTGTACGTCGCCGGGGCTGCGCTGGCCCGCGGGTACCACCGGCGACCGGTGTCGACGGCGGCACGGTTCGTCGCGAACCCGTTCGGGCGCAGCGGCGAACGACTGTACCGGACAGGGGATCTGGTGCGGTGGCGTGACGACGGCACCCTCGAGTACATGGGCCGCAGCGACTTCCAGGTCAAGGTCCGCGGATTCCGGATCGAGCTGGGCGAGATCGATGCGGTGCTGGCCGCACTGCCCGACGTCGGGTTCGCGGTGACGCTCTCCCGGCCCGGGCCCGCCGGCAACACGTTGCTGTGCGCGTACGTACGGCCCGTCGCGCACGCGCACCTCGATCCGGGCGACATCCGCCGGGCCGCGGCGCGGCACCTCCCGGCGCACATGGTGCCGTCGGCGGTGGCGGTGCTCGACCGGATCCCGTTGGCCCCCACAGGAAAACTCGATCGTGATGCGCTGCCGCCCCCCGCGTTCATGTCGGCCTCGGTGACGTACCGGGCACCCGCCGGTCCGCTCGAGGCGGCGGTGGTCGATGCGTTCACCGCGGTCCTCGGCGTCGACCGGGTCGGTGCGGACGACAACTTCTTCGACCTCGGTGGCACCTCACTGCTCGCGACCCGGCTCGTCACCGACCTCGGCGGCCGGGTGGATGCCACCGTGCCCCTGCAGGCGCTGTTCCTGGATCCCACGCCGGCGGGCCTCGCCCGTCGGATCGCGGCCGCGACCCCGGAGGGCGCCGAGGAGATGCTCGGCCCGATGATCGTGCTGCGCGGCACCGGTTCCGGGCGTCCCCTGTTCTGTGTACACCCCGGGATCGGGTTGTCCTGGGGCTACACCGGCCTCGTGCAGTACCTGCCGCCGGACCGTCCGGTGTTCGGCCTGCAGTTGCCGTTCGTCGGAGGTGGGCCGCAGTACGCCTCGATCGAGGCACTGGCCGCCGCGTACGTCGACGAGTTGCGGGCCGTCGCCCCGGAGGGGCCGTACGATCTGCTCGGCTGGTCGCTCGGCGGTGTTCTCGCACACGCGACGGCCGTCGAACTGCAGCGCCGCGGGCTGCCCGTGGGGGTGCTCGCGGTGATGGACAGTTATCCCGACGACGGCTCCGCCCCGGATACCGGCCGACTCGACCTGGCCGAACTGTTGCGCGGACTGGGACTCGAGATCGACGTATCCGATGCGCTCACCTACGCTGCCGCGGCCCGAATGCTCGACTCCCACTTCGGTACTGTCGACGGGATCACCGCCACACAGCTCGAACGGATCGACACCGGCTACGCCGACTCCCGGCATCTGGTGCACCGATACGTCCCACAGGTGTTCGACGGCGATCTGCTGGTGTTCCCGGCCGTCGGTGGGGGTGACGGCGCCCGGCGGTCACCGCAGGAATGGCAACCCCTGGTCACCGGCGTGATCGACGAGTGTCCCGTGCGCTGCGGGCACACCGACATGATCGAACCCGACGCGCTGGCGGTGATCGGACCGGCTCTCGCCGAGTATCTCCGGCAGCACGGCTGATCGTCCGGCTCACAACTCGGAGATCGGCGTGGACAGGGCCACGTCGACACCCATCTGCCGCAGATTGGCGTCGAGCACACTCCAGATGGACGTCTCGAGGAATCGGGCCAGGGTGGCGTCGCAGACCCGGTGGTCGGGCTGGCTCAGCCAGCGGTTGACGGTGGCGTCGACCAGGCCGACGAGGGCGAACGCCATCGGTTCGGCGAGATCCGACGCCGCCCCGCGCCGGTCCAGGATGCCGGCGAGCAGGGCGCCGAGTCGGATACCGATCGCGGTCTTGGTGCCGGTGACCGCGCGGGAACCGACGGTCTTACGGCCCGGCGCGCCCCGACCCAGGAACGTGTGCAGACGCGGGTGGTCGACGATCCAGCGCAGGTAGGTGTCGACGGCCGACGTGATGGTCTCCTGCACCGTGCCGTGCGGGGTGAGGACCGGGCCCAGGTCCGCCATCATCGACTCGATGATGCGCAGCCGGATCTGTTCGTCCAGGTCACCGCGGTCGGTGAAGATCCGGTACACCACCGACCGGGGTACCTGGGCGCGCTCCGCGATCTGCTGGACGCCGATGTCGGTGCCGCCGTCCTCGACCGCGGCGAGGGCCGCTTCGAGGATCCGGTCGCGGCGGCGGACCTTGTGGTCGTCCCACCGTGTCGCCCGCCCGTCCGTCATTTGCCGAACAGTAGTCGAGCGGTCATTGACTGGACAACATGTCTCACTTACTTTTGGTTGGACAGCGCGTCGCACACAACGTGATCCGGATCGGGAGTCGCTATGGGCAGCAGGGTGTTCGTCATCGGCGTGGGGATGACGAAGTTCGAGAAGCCGGGGGCCCGTGAGTGGGACTACCCCGACATGGCGCGGGAGGCCGGCACCAAGGCACTCGCCGACGCCGGGATCGAGTACCGGCAGGTGCAGGAGGCGTACGTCGGCTACGTGTACGGCGAGTCGACGTCCGGGCAGCGTGCGGTGTACGAACTGGGCCTGACGGGCATCCCGATCGTCAACGTCAACAACAACTGTTCGACGGGGTCCGCCGCGCTCTATTTTGCGGCGCAGTCGATTCGCGGTGGTCTCGCGGACTGCACGCTCGCCCTCGGATTCGAGAAGATGCAGACCGGTTCCCTCGGGACGACGTACGACGACCGCGAGCAGCCGATGATGCGGCACCTGCTCGCCCTGGCGGAACTGCAGGAGTTCGCGATGCCGCCCGCGCCGTACATGTTCGGGGCCGCCGGCAAGGAACACATGGAGCGCTACGGCACCACCGCCGAACAGTTCGCGCGGATCGGCGTCAAGAACCACCGGCACTCGGCGAACAATCCGTACGCCCAGTTCCAGGACCAGTACACGCTCGACGACATTCTCGCGTCCAAGCCGATCTACGGACCGCTCACCAAACTGCAGTGCTCGCCGACCTCGGACGGGTCCGGTGCGGTGGTGCTGGCGAGCGAGCGGTTCGTCGACGAGCACGGCCTGGCAGACCGGGCCGTCGAGATCGTCGGGCAGGCGATGGTCACCGACCTCGAATCCACGTTCGCCGACAAGAGTGCCATCAGCCTCGTCGGCGCCGACATGACCCGTACCGCGGCCCGAAAAGTGTACGAGCAGGCCGGGATCGGACCCGACGACCTCGACGTCATCGAACTGCACGACTGCTTCTCCACCAACGAGCTCATCACGTACGAGGCGCTCGGGCTGTGCGCGGAGGGCGAGGGCGGCAAGCTCGTCGACGCCGGCGAGACCACGTACGGCGGACGCTGGGTGGTCAACCCGTCCGGCGGCCTCATCTCCAAGGGGCACCCGCTCGGTGCCACCGGTCTCGCCCAGTGCAGCGAACTGACCTGGCAGCTGCGGGGCGCCGCCGATGCCCGTCAGGTCGACGGTGCGGCCGTCGCGTTGCAGCACAACATCGGCCTCGGCGGCGCCGTCGTCGTCACCGCCTACCGTCCCGCGAACCGCTGAACATCATTCATCCGTAAGGAGTTCCACCATGGCTTCCGTTTCCGTTTCCGCCTCCCTGCCCGCCTCGCCCGACAAGGTGTGGGACGCCCTCTCCGACTTGTCCCGGTGGGAGGAATGGCTCACCATCCATCAGGGCTGGAAGAGCGAACTGCCCACCGAGGTCCGGCTCGGTGCCACGTTCACCGAGGTCGTGTCCGTGATGGGGATGGCCAACAAGATCGAGTGGACCGTCACCGAGGTGGAGGCTCCCAAGTCGGTGACGATCTCCGGCACCGGGATGGCCGGGGTCACCGTGCAGTTCACGCTCCGCGTCGAACCGGAGGGCTCGGGCAGCAAGGCGTCGGTCGACGCGTCCTTCAAGGGCACCATGATCGTCGGGCCGATCGGGAAGGCCGTCGCGAAGAATGCGGCCGTCGACCTCGAGGCGTCGCTCGCCAAGTTCGCCGAACTGGTCGGGTAGCCGCATGACCACACCGACCGTGCAGTTCGACACCTCCGGTCTGGGGGTCTGGACCGAGGATCAGCGGTTCGACGTCACCGCCGAGCGGATCGCCGAATACGCCGCGGCCACCAATGATCCCATCACCGCACACCTGCGCGGCGAGGTGGCGCCGCCGGTGTTCGCGGTGGTGCCGGCGTTCACGTCGATGGCGCCGGCCGCGCTCGCGGTGGCGCCGGTGGAACTGCTCATGAAACTCGTCCACGGCGAGCAGGACTTCCACTTCCACCGCCCCGTCCGTCCCGGCGACAGCCTCGTCGTCCGGGCGAAACCGGTCGGGTTCACCGGTAGGGAGAACGGGTCCACCGTCGTCGTCTACGTCGAAACCCGCACCGACGGTGGTGAACTCGTCAACGAGCAGTGGATGACCGCGTTCTTCCGCAAGGTCGACGCCGGACCCGGGATCGGTGAACAGGCCCCCGGCCACCGGTTCGACGAGAATCTGCGGGCCACCGATCCGGTCGCCGTGGTGCGCCAGCACATCGACACCGACCAGACGTTCCGGTACTCGCCCGCGTCGGGGGATCCCATGCCGATCCACCTCGACGACGAGATCGCCCGCATGTCCGGGCTGCCCGGCATCATCAACCACGGGCTGTGCACGATGGCGTTCACGTCGTGGGCGGCGCTCACGGAACTCGCGGACGGCGACGTGAACCGACTGCGCCGGCTCGCGGTCCGATTCGCCGCACCCGTCCTGCCCGGGCAGGACGTCGAGACCGTGTTCCGGAGGTCCGGGACCGGATCCGGTGCCACCACCTACGCGTACGAGTCGACCGTGGGTGACGAGCTCGTCATCAAGGACGGCCTCGCCGTCATCGCCGATCGCTGACACTGCCGATCACTGAAACATTTCTTCGACGACAACGACTTTCGAGGAGAACAGACCTGATGGGAACTTTGGACGGACGCGTCGCGATCATCACCGGCGCCGGTCGCGGTATCGGCCGCGAGCATGCACTGCTGTTCGCGCGGGAGGGGGCCGCGGTCGTCGTCAACGACCTCGGTGGCGCCAACGACGGCACCGGGGCGGATGTCGGGCCGGCGCAGCAGGTGGTCGACGAGATCGTCGCCGCCGGTGGCCGGGCCGTCGCGAACACCGACAGTGTCGCCGACTGGGCGGGCGCCGAATCGCTCGTCGCGCAGGCGGTCCGCGAGTTCGGCCGGCTCGACATCCTCGTCAACAATGCCGGGATCCTGCGGGACTCGTTCATCGCCGGCATGGAGGAGAGCCAGTGGGACGCGGTGATCGCGGTCCACCTCAAGGGGCACGCTGCGACCCTGCACCACGCCGCCGCCTACTGGAAGGCACAGTCCAAGGCCGGGAACCCGGTGCAGGCCGCGGTGATCAACACCGCGTCGGCGTCGGGCACGTTCATGCCGAACGCCGGGCAGGCCAACTACGGGGCTGCGAAGGCCGGGATCGCGGCCATGACCCTGGTCGCCGCCGACGAACTGGAGCGCTACGGGGTCCGTGTCAACGCGATCGCCCCGATCGCCCGCACCCGACTCACCCTCGCCACCCCCGGCATGGGGGCGCTGTTCGCGGCCGAGGTGCCCGAGGGCGAGTTCGACGCGTTCGCTCCCGCGAACATCTCGCCGTTGGTCGCGCGGCTCGCGGCGGCCGACTGCAAGCTCACCGGCAAGGTGTACGCAGTCCAGGGCGGCGCGATCACCGAACTCGTCAACTGGCACGGCAGTGACACCGTCGAATCCGACGGACCCTGGACCGTCGACGACCTCGCCGACCGGCTCGGATGAAAGGTGTACTCGTGGAACGACATGCGTACGACCTCGGTATCGGGCTGAGTGACGAGCACGCCGCGCTCGCCGACGCGGTCCGCGGCTTCACCGAACGGTCGATCACCCGGGAACAGGTGCGGGCCGAACTCGACTCGCCCGCCGGCGACGGACGTCCCGCGTTCTGGTCTGCGCTGGCGCGACAGGATCTCCTGCGGCTGGCGGTGCCGGAGGAGCGCGGCGGGCACGGCGCCGGCCTGCTCGGTCTCGCGGTCGCACTCGAGGCGCTCGGGCGGACCGCGGCACCGGGACCGTTCGTGCCGACCGCGGCCGTCGTCGCTGTTCTCGCCGCCGCCGACGCGAAGGCCGGTATCGACGTCCTGCCCGGACTGCTCGACGGCACCCGCACCGCCGCAATCGCACTCGACGATCCGCTGCAGGCCACCGTGGACGGCGGTGGCTACCGGCTGGCCGGTGTGGTGGATGCGGTGGTCGCCGGCGGGCACGCGGATGTGCTGCTGCTGCCGGCCCGGATCGGGGACACGGTGCGGTGGGTCGTCGTCGACCGCGGCGACGTCACCGCCGAGACGCAGGACGGTCTCGACCTGCTGCGCCCGGCGGGACGGATCCGGGTCGACGACCTGGTCGTCGACGCCGGCCGGGTGCTCGACGGCCTCGACGCCCACCGGGTGCGGTCCATCGCGGCTGTCGTGTTCGCGGCCGAGGCGGTCGGCGTCGTGTCGTGGTGCGTGTCCACTGCCGCCGAGTACGCGAAGACGCGGGTGCAGTTCGGGCGCCCGATCGGACAGTTCCAGGCCGTCAAGCACACGTGCGCGCGGATGGGCATCGACCTCGAGAAGACGCGGGCGGTGGTGTGGGATGCGGCGTCCGCTCTCGACAAGGGCCACGCGACCGCCGACGTCGCGGCGGATGTGGCGGCGGCCCTGGTCCCGGACGCCGCCGTGCGGGTGGCGCAGGACTGCATCCAGGTGCACGGTGGCATCGGGTTCACATGGGAGCACGACGCACACCTGTACTACCGGCGTGCGCTCGCGATCCGCGGGCTGCTCGGCACCCGGGAGGACCGGATCGAGAGGGTCGCGGGTTCCGCGCTCGCCGGCGTCGTCCGCCGTTCCGAACTCGAACTGCCACCCGAGGCGGCCGACCTGCGGGCCACCGTCCGGGAGGAGTTGGCGCCGATCGCCGCGATCGACGACGAGGACGACCAGCTGATCGCCCTCGGTGACGGCGGCTGGGTACAACCGCATCTGCCGCGGCCGTACGGGCGCGGTGCCGGACCGCTCGAGCAGATCGTCGTCGCACAGGAGATCACGGCCGCGGGCATCGCGATGCCGCAGCTGCTGATGGGCGGCTGGGCCGTCCAGGCTGTCGTCGCGCACGGCACCGAGAAACAGAAGCAGGATCTCGCGGTGCCGACGCTGCGCGGTGACCTCGTGTGGTGTCAGCTGTTCTCCGAACCCGGCGCCGGCTCCGATCTCGCGTCGCTCACCACGAAAGCGGAGAAGGTCGACGGCGGCTGGACGGTCACCGGCCAGAAGATCTGGACCACCGTCGCCCAGTTCGCGGACTGGGCCATGCTCATCGCCCGCACCGACCCGTCCGCCCCCAAACACGACGGCATCACCTACTTCGTGCTCGACATGTCCAGCCCCGGCATCACGGTGCGCCCCCTGCGGGAGATGACCGGATCGGCCCTGTTCAACGAGGTGTTCCTCGACGGCGTGTTCATCCCCGACGCGAACGTCGTCGGTGCGGTGCACGACGGCTGGCACGTGGCCCGCACCACCCTCGCCGGGGAGCGGGTGGCGCTGAGCCAGAAACTCGAGGCGTACGCCACCGACGACGACCTGTACGCGTTCGCCCGCGACCGGAACCTCGGACCGGTCGCCCGGCACCGGTTCGGCGAACTCGTCGTCGAGGCGCAGGCCGTCGACCTCATCGGCGCCCGACTGGTGCTGAAGCAGCTGTCGGGAGCGGACGTGAGCACCACCGCATCCGTCGGCAAACTCCTGGGAATGAGTCTGGGACAGTCGATCTCGGAGTACGTCGTCGCGGAACTCGGGGCGGCCGGCGTCGTCGCGATCCCCGGGCAGCCCAGCGACAAGGCGATGGAACAGCTCATCGCCGGACGTGCCACCACCATCTACGGCGGCACCACCGAGGTGCAACTCAACGTGATCGCCGAACGGATGCTCGGGCTGCCCCGGGACTGACGCTCGACCGCCCCTCGACGGCACCCTGTCCGATTGTCGCGTTTGCGGCCGTCGGAGTAGGGTGTCGTCGTTCGCGTCGAACGTATGCCCGCGTCGTCTGCGGGAGTCGAGGAAGAGGAGGTGGGGCTAGATATGAGTAGCCAACCTCCGAGTACCAGCTGAAATTCAGGTAATTCACGCCACCTTGTGACGGTGGCGTTTCGACTGGTGTCCGCAGCCGTGTGGCGTGTGTGCCGGGCCGCGGACCTTCCCGAAAGCAGTACTCGTCATGCTCGAGAAGCGTCCGATCCGTTCGATCCTGCCGCGACGTTCCGCCGGTACCGCCGACGACACCGTGTCGCCGGAGCATTCGATGGCCCCGCGGCAGCCGGGCCCGGTGCCGCCGTCTCGTGTCTCCGGGCCGGTCGCGGTCGAACCGAGCGTCGTCAACAGCGCCGTCTACCGAGACGGCCGGCGCATCGCGTCGCCGGCGACGCTGGCGGAGGCGCTCGAGAGCCTGCCCGACGCGTCGTCCATGGCATGGATCGGGTTGTACCGCCCCGACGACGCCCAATTGAACGCTGCAGCAAAGCAGTTCGACCTGCACGAGTTGGCCGTCGAGGACGCGATCGTCGCGCATCAGCGCCCCAAGCTCGAACGCTACGGCGACACCCTGTTCGTGGTGCTGCGGGCCGCCCGCTACCTCGACGAGTCCGAGTCCGTCGACTTCGGGGAACTGCACATCTTCTGCGGACCGACGTTCGTGCTCACCGTCCGGCACAGCGAATCACCGGACCTGTCGAACGTTCGACATCGCATGGAGAACGACCCGGATCTGCTCGGACTCGGCCCCGAGGCGGTGCTGTACGCGATCCTCGACGCCGTCGTCGACGGCTACGCGCCCGTCGTCGCCGGCCTGCAGAACGACATCGACGAGATCGAGACCGAGGTGTTCAGCGGCGACCCGATGGTGTCGCGGCGCATCTACGAACTGTCCCGCGAGGTCATCGAGTTCCAGCGGGCCACCAAACCGCTGCTCGGGATGCTGCGGGCGCTGTCGGCGGGCTTCGACAAGTACCAGACCGACGAGGAACTGCAGAAGTACCTGCGTGACGTCACCGACCACGCCACCACCGTCGTCGAACGCGTCGACGGCTTCCGGGCCCTGCTCGCCAACATCCTCACCGTCAACGCCACCCTCGTATCGCAGGCGCAGAACGAGGAGATGCGCAACATGACCGAGGCCAGCTACGCGCAGAACGAGGAGATCAAGAAGATCTCGTCGTGGGCCGCAATCCTGTTCGCACCCACCCTCATCGGCACCGTGTACGGCATGAACTTCGACAACATGCCCGAACTGCACTGGGGTGGCGGCTACCCGTTCGCGCTGATGCTGATGTTCCTCACCTGCTTCAGCCTGTACCGGATCTTCAAGAGGCGGGGCTGGTTGTAGCACCCGGCGGCGTCCGTGGTGCCAGTATGGATCTCGTGGCCGGTGCCGAACATTCGCCTGCGGAGGACCTCGACGTCGACGGGGTTCCGGTGCGACTGTCCAATCCCGACAAGGTCTACTACCCGAGGCTCGGGCCGGAGGGCGGCACCAAGCGGCACCTCGTCGAGTACTACCGTCGGGTCGCGACCGGTGGGCAGCTGCTGCGTGCGCTGCGAGACCGGCCCACCCATCTGCAGCGGTACCCGGACGGTGTCGAGGGCGAGGAGATCTACCAGAAGCGGGTACCGGCGAAACGGCCCGGGCATGTCGCGTCCTGTGCGGTCACGTTCCCGTCCGGCCGCACCGCCGACGCGTTGCGGGTGCGGACCGCCGCCGACATCGTGTGGGCCGCGAACCTGGGGACGATCGCGTTCCATCCGTGGGAGGTGCGCTGCTCGGACGTCGAACATCCCGACGAGTTGCGTCTCGACTTCGATCCGCAGCCCGGCACCGACTTCGACGACGCCCGCCGTGTCGCGCTCGACGTGACGGCGCCGCTGCTCGACGAACTCGGACTGATCGGGTTCCCCAAGACGTCCGGGGGACGCGGTCTGCACGTCTACATCCGGATCGAGCCGCGGTGGGACTTCACCGCGGTGCGCCGCGCCGGGATCGCGCTGTGCCGGGAGATCGCGCGACGCAGCGGTGACCGGGCGACGACCGCGTGGTGGAAGGAGCAACGTGGCCGGCGCATCTTCCTCGACTTCAACCAGAACGCCCGCGACCGGACGATCGCGTCCGCCTATTCGGCGCGCAACACCCCGATCGGGACGGTGTCGACGCCCGTGACGTGGGCGGAACTGGCCGCCGTCGAACCCGACGACTTCACGATCGCGACGGTGCCCGCGCTGCTCGCCGGACGCCCCGACCCGATGGCGCACCTCGACGACGTTGCGCACTCGCTCGACGTCCTGCTCGAGATGGCGGACCGGGACGCGGCCGCCGGGCTGGGCGATCTGCCGTATCCGCCGAACCATCCGAAGATGCCGGGTGAACCCAAGCGGGTGCAGCCGAGCCGGGACCGGGACCGGGACACACCGTCGTCGTAAGTCGCATCCGTCCGTTTCGCCCCGCCGCCGGCTCTTCCGCCCGTAGGCTGCGCCAATCACAATGGTGTGAGGTGCCGAATCGGAGGTCGCGATGACGATCCAGGTCGACCGCGGAGAACGCGAACAGACGTCGATGTCCCCGGACCCGTCCCCGGAGTCGCAACCGGAGTCGCAACCGGTGACCCGTCCCCGCACCGAGATGCTCGTCGATCCCCGGTTCCTGCCGCTCGCCGACAAGTTCTTCTCGCTGTACCGGCAACCGAACCAGGGCGGCGGCGCGCTCGTCGCCTACGTGCACGGCGAGAAGGTCCTCGACATCTGGGCCGGCTACGCGGACCGCGACCGGCGCTGGAACCACGACACGATCGCGCTGTCGTTCTCCACCGGCAAGGGCGTCGCCAGCACCATCGTCCACCGGCTCGCCGAACGCGGCATCGTCGACTACGACGCCCCCGTCTCCGCCTACTGGCCCGAGTTCGCGGCTGCCGGCAAGGAGGCGATCACGCTCCGCGACGTCCTCACCCACCGCAGCGGCCTGCACAAGGTGCGCGGACTGGTGCCGGGACGGACCGGCCTGCTCGACTACGACGCCGTGATCGACGCGCTGGCCGCCGCCGCCCCGGACCGGCGCCGGCTACGCGGACCCGGCTACCACGCGGTCACGTTCGGGTGGCTCGTCGCCGAGACGGTGTCCCGGGCGACCGGGAAACCGTTCACCGACATCGTCCGCGAGGAGATCGCCGAACCGCTCGGCGCCGACGAGTTCTGGTACCGGGTGCCCGAGCCGCACAAGCCGCGGATCGCGAAACTGTTCCCGCACATCAACCCCGGCGGACTCGACTGGCGGCTGACGTCGTCGGTGCTCGCGCACGCGGGCCCGCTGCGGGGGCTGGCGGAGGCCGCGATGCCCGACGGGTTCGACGAGCTGGTCCGCAACCCGGCCGTCCACGACGCGGTCATGCCCGGCTGGAACGGCGTGTTCAGTGCCCGGTCGCTGGCCCGCATGTACGCGGCGATCGCGAACGGCGGCATCCTCGACGGCACCCGGTTCCTGCAGCCCGGGACCCTCGAGCAGTTGGGGGCGGTGCAGACCCGGGACCGCGACTACGTGCTCGGCATCAAACTCGGTTGGCGGCTCGGCTACCACCCGCCGCTGCTGGCGAGCCGCACCCAGCCCACCCGCGGTGTCGGGCACTACGGTGTCGGCGGTTCCGGCGCGTACGCCGACCCGGAGACCGGACTGGCGCTCGCGTTCGTCACCAACCGGCTCGGCAACGCCGTCACCGCGCTCGGTGACCTGCGGCTGGCGCGGCTCGGGGCGGAGGCGCAGGCGATCGTACGCACGTAACGGTGCGACAGTGAGGGAGGTCGGAAGATGAGCAACGTCTACCGGGTGATCAAGGTGGTCGGGTCGTCGACGGACGGTGTCGACGCGGCGATCGCCAACGCCATCAGCCGTGCGAGCGACACGATGCGCAACCTCGACTGGTTCGAGGTCGTCGAGACCCGCGGCCACATCGAGAACGGCGCCGTCGCCCACACCCAGGTGACCCTCGAGGTCGGATTCCGGCTGGACTAGGGCACAAGGTCCCGCCTCGGCGGTCGTGGTGTGCGGAACCTCGACCCGAATTGAAACACGTTATAGTCTGTTCGAGAACGACAGTCTCGGTGGGGTACTCACAGGTAGGGAAGAACTGTGGCTTATGTGATTACGCAGGCGTGCTGCAACGACGCCTCGTGCGTGGACGTGTGTCCCGTCAACTGCATTCATCCGACACCGGACGAGCCGGAGTTCGCCACCACGGAGATGCTCTACATCGACCCGCAGACGTGCATCGACTGCGGTGCGTGTGTCGACGAGTGCCCGGTGGACGCCATCTTCGGCGACAACGAACTGAGCGAGGCGCACGCCGTCTACGCCGACATCAACGCCGCCTACTTCGAGAAGCACCCGATCGGCGACGACTGGCCCGAACTGCCCGAGCCGCGGCACCTGCCCGCCGACCTCGGCACGCTGCGCGTCGCGATCGTCGGCTCCGGCCCGTCCGCGTGCTACGCCGCCCTCGAGCTGACGTCGCACCCGCGCGTCGAGGTCGACATGTTCGACCGTCTGCCCACCCCGTACGGCCTGGTCCGTGCCGGCGTCGCCCCCGACCACGGCGGCACCAAGGCGGTCACCGACGTCTTCCGGTCGGCGCTGAGCAAGCGGTCCGTGCAGTGCCACTTCAACGTCGAGGTCGGCAAGCACGTCGACCACGACGAACTGCTCGAGCACCACCATGCCGTGATCTACGCCGTCGGCGCCGCGAGCGACCGCCGTCTCGGTGTCCCCGGCGAGGACCTGCCCGGCAGCCATGCCGCCACCGAGTTCGTCGCCTGGTACAACGGGCACCCCGACTACGCCGACCGCAGCTTCGACCTGTCCGGGGAGCGGGCCGTCATCATCGGCAACGGCAACGTCGCCCTCGACGTGGCCCGCGCCCTCGTCCTCGATCCCGACGAGCTCGCCAAGACCGACATGGCCGAGCATGCCGTCGAAGCGTTGCGCCGCAGCAACATCCGCGAGGTCGTCCTCGTCGGACGCCGCGGCCCCGCGCAGGCCGCGTACACCAACCCCGAACTCATCGCGCTCGGTCAGCTCGCCGACGTCGACATCGTCGTCGACCCCGACGAGGTCGTCCTCGACTCCGTGAGCCGCGCCTGGATCGACGGGTCCGACTCCGAGGCGTCCGAGAAGCTCAAGGTCCGCCAGGTCGAGGAATTCGCCAAGCGCACCGCCACCGACGGCCGCAAGCGGATCGTGCTGCGCTACCTGGCGTCGCCCGAGGAGATCGTCGGCACCGACCGTGTCGAAGGCGTCCGTCTGGTCCGCAACGAACTCGTCGCCGACGAGTCCGGGAAGCTGAACGCCCACGCCACCGACCGCACCGACACCGTCGAGACCGGCCTGGTACTGCGCTCCATCGGCTACAAGGGCCTGCCCGTCGCCGGTCTGCCGTTCGACGACCGACGCGGCGTCGTCCCCAACGAGAACGGCCGCGTCCTCGACCCCGAGACCGGTACCCCGGTGTCCGGCGTCTACGTCGCCGGCTGGATCAAACGCGGCCCCAGCGGCGTCATCGGCACCAACAAGCACTGCTCGGCCGCGACGGTCGACCTGCTGCTGTCCGACTTCGTGAACGGCATGCTCGCGCAGCCCACCGGCGACCGGGAGAAGCTGACGGCACTGGTCGGGGAGCGGCAGCCCGACACCATCGACTTCCAGGGCTGGCAGCGCATCGACAAGCACGAGCGTGCACTCGGCACCGAGAACGGACGCTCCCGCACCAAGCTCGTCGACCTCCGATCGATGCTCGACGCCGCCCGCGCCGACGAGAGCTGACCCCTTCCCCGCACACGGTTGTGCAACGAGCGCCCGGTATGACTCAATGGTTGTACCGGGCGCTCGTTCGTGCCCGGTCGCCGAGCGAAGGGGTCGTCATGACCGGGACATCACGTCGGAGATTTCGCAGTGTCGCCGCCGTCGTGGTGAGCGCCGCGGCCGCAGGCGCGATGCTGTCCGCGCCGGCGCAGGCCGCGCCACTGTTCCCGGGCGGCCCGGAAATCCAGTTGCCGCAACTTCCGGCACTGCCCGGCGTACCCACACCGCTGCTGCAACTGCCCGAGGGTTTCGAACTGCCGCCGCAGGTACAGGCGCTGCTGCCGGTCGGATCGGTCGCCCCGGCCACACCGCCGCTCGGCCCCGCGAACTTCTCGGCACCGTCGATCGACCCGGCCCCCGGCGAGGTCGTCGGGGTCGCGCAACCGATCATCATCCGGTTCGCCGAAGCGATCGGGGACCGCGCCGTCGCCGAACGCGCCATCCGCGTCACCGCCGGCACCGTTGTCGAGGGCTCCTTCTACTGGATCAACGACCGTCAGGTCCGGTGGAAGCCGAACCAGTTCTGGCCCGCGAACATCCCGGTCACCGTCGACGCCGGCGACTCGCACTCCACATTCTCGATCGGCGACGCACTCGTCACCGTCGCCGACGACATCACCAAACAGATCACCGTCACCCGCAACGGTGAGGTCGTCAAGACCATGCCGACATCGTTCGGCAAACCCGGCCACGAAACCCCCAACGGCACCTACATCGTGGGCGAGCAGTTCCGCGACATGTACATGGACTCGTCCACCTACGGCGTCCCCATCGACAGCCCCGAGGGCTACCGCACCTACGTCGAATACGCCACCCGCATCTCCTACAGCGGCATCTTCGTCCACGCCGCCCCCTGGTCCGTGAACGACCAGGGCCACCGCAACGTCAGCCACGGCTGCCTCAACGTCAGCACCGACGACGGCCGCTGGTTCTACGAGAACGCCCGCAAGGGCGACCCGGTGATCGTCCAGAACACCGCCACCGGAACCCTCAGCGGCGCCGACGGCCTGGGCGACTGGAACCGCTGACCGCTGTGCGCCTTTTTGGTAGCTGCAACTACCGAAAAGGCGCACAGTTGCAATAGTGATGCCATGACCGTCACCCGTTCGATCCTGCTGTTCGCCCTGGCCGCACTGTTCGAGATCGGTGGCGCCTGGCTCGTGTGGCAGGGCGTCCGTGAGCAGCGAGGCTGGCTGTGGATCGGCGCCGGCATGATCGCCCTCGGCGTCTACGGCCTCGTCGCCACCCTGCAACCCGACGCCGACTTCGGACGCATCCTCGCTGCATACGGTGGTGTGTTCGTGGCCGGTTCACTGCTGTGGGCCGTCGTCGTCGACGGATTCCGACCCGACCGTTACGACATCACCGGCGCCCTGATCTGCCTCGTCGGCGTCGCCGTCATCATGTACGCCCGGTAACCGCTGTGCGCCTTTTTGGTAGTAGCAGCTACCAAAAAGGCGCACAGGTGCGGAGCGCCTACCAGATCTTGACGCGCTTGTCCGGCTCCAGGTAGAGGGCGTCACCGGGTGTGACGTCGAATGCTTCGTGGAAGCTGTCGAGGTTGCGGACGACGCCGTTGCAGCGGAACTCGGGCGGCGAATGCGGGTCGACGGCGAGGCGTCGTAGGGCTTCTTCGTTGCGTGCCTTGGTGCGCCACACCTGCGCCCAGCCGAAGAACACTCGCTGTAGCCCGGTCAGTTCGTCGAGTGTGGGGGCGTCGGCGCCGTCGAGTGCGATCCGGTACGCCGCGAGGGCAATCGACAGGCCGCCGAGATCGCCGATGTTCTCGCCGATCGTGAACTCGCCGTTGACGGTGTGGCCGGGCAGATCCTGGGGCTCGAACTCGTTGTACTGCTCGATCAATGCGGTGGTGCGCTTGCCGAATTCGGTGCGGTCGTCGTCGGTCCACCAGTCGACCATGTTGCCGTCGCCGTCGTACTTGGCGCCCTGATCGTCGAAGCCGTGCCCGATCTCGTGGCCGATCACCGCGCCGATACCGCCGTAGTTGGCGGCGTCGTCGGCGTCGGCGTCGAAGAACGGCGGCTGCAGAATCGCTGCGGGGAACACGATTTCGTTCATTCCCGGGTTGTAGTAGGCGTTGACGGTCTGCGGCGTCATGAACCATTCGTCGCGGTCGACGGGGCCGCCGAGCTTCGCGATGTCGCGGTCGTGGTCGGCGGCGTACCCGCTGCGGTAGTTGCCCACCAGATCCGACGCGTCGACCTCGACGGCCGAGTAGTCCCGCCACACGTCCGGGTAGCCGATCTTCGGGGTGAACTTCTCGAGCTTCGCGAGCGCCGCCTGCCGGGTCGCCGGGCTCATCCACTCGAGGTCGGAGATGTTGCGGCGGTACGCCTCCTGCAGGTTCGCGACCAACTCCTGCATGCGTGCCTTCGACTCCGGCGGGAAATGTCGCTCGACGTACAGCTTGCCGACGGCCTCACCGAGCAGATCCTGCACCAGCGAGACACCGCGCTTCCAGCGCTCCCGGTTCTCCTGCGTCCCGGACAGGGTGGTGCCGTAGAACGCGAAATCCTCCGCGACGAGGGCCTCCGTCAGGTACGGGGCCCGCGAGTGCAGGATCCGCCACGTGGCCCACGCCTTCCAATCCTCGAGCGGCCGCGACGTCCACAGCTCGGTGAACGTCGCGACGAAACTCGGCTGCCGCACCACGATCTCGGCGAGCTGCTCCGCGGTGACCTGCAAGCCGGACATCCATGCGGCCCAGTCGAATCCGCCGTGCTCACCGGTCAGATCGCCGAGAGTGACCAGGTTGTAGCTCAGCTCCGCGTCCCGGCGCTTGACGACGTCCCAGTGCCCGGCCGCGATCGCCGTCTCGAGGTCGAACACGCGCTGCGCGTCGTACCCGATACCGGCGAGCGCGAACATCTTCCCGATGTGCGCGACGTACGCGTCCCGGATCTCGGCGTGGCCCTCCTCGCGGTAGTAGGACTCGTCGGGCAGGCCGATCCCGGACTGCGTGACGTGCACCAGGTACCGCGACGAATCCTTGGCGTCGGTGTCGACGTACTGCCCGATCGCGCCGCCGACACCGGTGCGCTGCAGGCGTCCGACGATCCCGGCCAGCTCCGACAGGTCCGCCGCGTCCGCGACCGCCGCGAGTTCCTCGGCGATCGGGGACAGCCCGGCCGCTTCGACCGCGTCCGCGGCCATGAAACTCGAGTACAGGTCACCGATCTTCTGCGCGTCGGAGCCGTGCGCAGCCTCGGACGCCGACGCCTCCTGGATCAGCGTCTTCACGTCCTCCTCGGCCCGGTCGTACAGGGTGCGGAAGGCGCCGTCCACCGCGCGGTCGGCGGGGATCTCGTAGTCGTCCAGCCACGTGCCGTTGACGTGCACGAACAGGTCGTCCTGCGGGCGGGTACCCGCGTCGATGTGGGTGAGGTCGATACCGGAGCGAGTCATGCGCTCCATCTTGGCATCGAGTGTGCCGTCACGGGTCCCTCCGCCCGTGGCCGAATGTCACACACGTTCAGTTCGACTGGACCGATGTGACATTCGGCCACGGAAAAGGGGAGGGAACGGTCACACCCGGTTCAGGCCCAGATTGACTGCGGCCAGGACACGGTCGGGCTGCCGGGACACCGCGAGCAGGGCGGACTCGTCGAAGATGAGGTCGGTGTCGTTGCGGGTGTTGCGGCCGGGATGGTCGGTGTAGGGCGCGGTGGTGGCGAAGATGTCGTCGCTGAGGCTGTCGTCGACGTACAGCTGGCTGGTGAGGACGGTGCGGCGGTCGATGTGCACCTTGACGTGGACGTGGACGGTGCGGCCGGTGTACCAGCCGGGGAAGATCGTGGTGAACTGGGCGATGCCGTTGCCGTCGGTGACCTGTGCGCCCCGCAGGTAGGTGCCGTCGTCGGTGGTGGGGAGCTGGCCGTCGTCGAGGCTGTAGGAGCCGTCGGACATCGTGACGATCGACGACGCCCCACCCCCGGCTGCCGAACCGGTGTTCGCGGCAACGGAACCGGCCTCGTAGCCGGAGTAGACGCCCCCGGCGTCGCAGTGCCAGATCTCGACGACGGCGCCCGCGACCGGGGGTGCGCTGCCGTCGGGGCCGCAGGCGGTGACGTCCTGCACCCGCAGTGCCAGATCCAGGCGCAGGCCGGGACGGTCCTCGCGGATGTCGCGGCGGATCGAGTCGACGTCGAACCAGTACGGGCCCTGCGTCTGCTCGGGTGCGAGGACGCAGCGCGGGGCGTCGTCGAGCAATGCCGGCAGGGGCGGTTCGATGTCGCTGGGGACGACGGTGGTGGGCACCGCGGGCCCCGACGGCGGGGACGACGCTGCCCCGCAGGCGGCGAGCAGCCCGGTCAGGCTGACGGTGCCGCCGAGGGCGAGGGCCCGGCGCCGGCTGATCCGCAGCCGGCTCGCTTCCACATCCCGGTTCATGTGCGGTCTCCTCAGGACAGCCGGGCGCTGGCCGCGGCGCGCACCAGGGTCTGCCCGGACGCGTCGACCAGGTGCGACTCGATCAGGGCGATGCGACGTCCGGCCCGCACCACCTCGGCGACGGCCCGGATGTCGGGGCCGTCGACGGCGGGGGAGCGGACGAAGTCGATGCGCAGATCCAGGATCCGGTACTGCTGCCCGGTCGCCGTGAGGGTTTGCGCCGCAAGCCCGTTCATCAGGTCGGCGGCGGTGACGAGCACACCACCCTGGATGGAGCCGAGCGGGTTGCTCATCCAGTCCTGCGGCGCGAAAGAGGCCGCGACGGAACCACGTTCGACGTCGGTGACCTGCAGGTCGAGGAGCCCGGCGAGCGGACCGCGGGCGATCTGCCCGGACGCGAGCGCGTCGACCACGTCCAGGCCGATGCGGCCGGCGAGGTCGTCGACGCCCGCACACGGCTCCGGGTCGGGAATCGGCAGGCGCTCACCGCTGAGGACGGTGTCGGCGCTGGCCCGCGGGCGGGTGACGACGATGCCGCGGGACTGCAGGACCGCGAGCGGGGTGCCGGCACCGTCGCGCATCGTGCCGGACGCGAGGCCCATCCCGGCGTCCAGGTCGAGGTGGGTGGCGTCCCCGGTGGCGACGACGACACCGGTGGCCGGCATCGGTGCGGCGAGCGTCGCGGAGAGCTGCGACAGCACCATCCCGGTGCCCTCGGGAACCGAGCTGCCCAGCGACCCACCGGGACACGCGTCGGCGAGGACACCGACGGAACCGAGGATCGTCTGCCCGCGATGGTCGTGGAAGCGGGCCCCGACGTCCTGCGCCAACTCGAGATGGCCGGGACGGATCGCGCGGGCCCGCACCCCCATCAGCAGGTTCAGCCGGTCACGCAGCTCGGGCGGGGCGGAATCGAGATCGGTCGACGTCACCGGTCCTGTGTACCACCCGAGCGTGCGACGACGTCACCCGCCGAGTCGCGCGTGCATCTCCCAGACGAGGATCTCGGCGCCGATCCCGGTGGTGATCGTCTGCCCGCCGGACGCCGTCAACCGGACGGAGTCGCCCTCGTACAGGGCCCCGACCCCGTCCATGGCGGCACTTCCCTGCGCGACGAACACGTGCACGAACGGCGCTTCGGGGAGGTTCAGCGGCTTACCGGGCTGCAGTCGGGCCGCGTGCAGTGTCGCGTACTTGTTCTTGATGCGGATCGCGGCGTGGTCGCGGTAGCGGGGCATGCCCGACGCGACCGGGACCAGGCCGCCGCCCAGGAGTTCCGCGTCGATCTCGAGCTGCTCGTAGCCGGGAGTGATGCCGGGCTCGTCGGGCACCACCCACATCTGCACGAAGTGCACCGGGTCCTCGTGCTCGTCGTGCCCGCTGCCGGGCAGCGTCCACGCATCGTTCTTCTCGGAGTGCAGGATCCCGGTGCCCGCGCTCATCCGCTGCGCGAGACCCGGATAGATGACACCCGCATGCCCGATCGAATCCTGGTGTACCAGCGACCCGCGCAGCACCCAGGTCACGATCTCCATGTCCTTGTGCGGGTGCGTGTCGAAACCCTGCCCCGGCGAGACGATGTCGTCGTTGTTGACCATCAGCAGCCCGTGATGGGTGTTGTCCGGGTCGTAGTGGTGACCGAACGAGAACGAATGCTTCGAGTCCAGCCACGGGATCCGGGTGGTGAGCCGGTCGCCGGCGCGACGGACGTCGATGTGCGGGGTGGTCAGGGTGGGCATGCGGTCCTCCTCGGAGACGGGCACGGGCGGGGCGGTGACGGCCGTCGACTCACAGCGTACGAACCGCCGTCACCGCGGCGTTCAGGAGAGGGTTTCGTGGGCGGCGGGAATCGACCCGAGACGTCCGGCCTGGAAGTCCTCGAACGCCTGGAGGACCTCGGCACGGGTGTTCATCACGAACGGTCCGGCCATCGCGACGGGCTCCCGGATGGGGCGTCCGCCGAGGATGAACACCTCGAGGGAGTCGGTCCGCGAATCCTGCGTGTCCGCTGCCGCGATCGTGATCTGATCACCCGGCGCAAATCCCCCGTCGCTTCGCTCGCCCCGGCCGAAGACGGCGGTCTGTCCGCTCCCGACCGGACGCCGTTCGGCGCCGACGAACCCGTCCCCGGCGAGGACGTACACGAGGGCGTTGAAGTCCCGGTTCCACGGCAGGGTGACGCTCGCTCCAGGTGCAATTGTGGTGTGCGACAAGGTGATCGGAGTGTACGTCGAGCCGGGGCCGTGGTGGCCGTCGATCTCGCCGGCGATGACGCGGACCAGGGCGCCGCCGTCGGGGCTCGACACCAGCGCCACCTTGCTGCCGGTGATGTCCTGGTAGCGCGGTGCCGCCATCTTGTCGTCCCGGGGCAGGTTGACCCACAGTTGGATGCCGTGGAACAGGCCGCCGCTCACCACGAGATGCTCGGGTGGGGTCTCGATGTGCAGGATGCCGCCGCCGGCGGTCATCCACTGGGTGTCGCCGCCGCCGATGGTGCCGCCGCCCCCGCCCGAGTCCTGGTGTTCCATGATCCCGTCGATCATGTAGGTGACGGTCTCGAAGCCGCGGTGCGGATGCCACGGGGTGCCCTTGGGTTCGCCGGGCGCGTAGTTCACCTCGCCCATCTGGTCCATGTGGAGGAACGGGTCGAGGTGGGTCAGGTCGATGCCGGCGAACGCGCGGCGCACCGGGAAGCCTTCGCCCTCGTAGCCGACGGGGGCGGTGACGACGCCGAGGACCGGGCGGTCGACGGCGGCCGGGTCGGCGGTCGCGAGGCGGGGCAGTTCGAGGATGTCGTCGACGGTCACGGCAGGCATGGCGTCCTCCTTATGGTTCAAGATTCAACTAGTTCATCGTACTCAACGCACCGGGCGCGCGGCTATTCCCCGACCCTCAGGCCCCCGCGGCCGGATCGATCAGCCCGAGCCGGGCCGCGGTGTGCAGCGCGTCCGACCGGGAGTGGACGTCCAGCTTCCGGTACAGGCTGCGCAACTGCGTCTTGACCGTGTTCTGCGAGACGAACAGCTCCGTCGCGATCGCCGCGATCGACGGTGTCACCGCCAGCGCGACCAGCACCGCCGACTCGCGTTCGCTGAGCCCGACCCGCTGCACCCGGTCCGGGTACACGGCCGTGCCCGGGGCCGCCGACCGCCACGCGGCGGGCAGTTCCACGTCCAGTTCCGACAGCCGCGTCACCCATCCCACCGGCAGCGCCGCGAACGGGCGGATACCCCCGGTCTGTTCGAACATCGAGACGGCCCGCCGCAGCGCCGTCAGGGCACGCCCGTCGTCGCCGAGATCGAGCTGCGCCGCGGCCTGGATCAGTGCCGACTCCATCCGGACCCGCGGGAACGGGCAATCCGAGACCACCGGGCGCGTGCAGTCGGCGAGGGCGTCGGCCGCCCGCCCACTCGCCAACTCGAGGCGGGCGCGGGAGATCGTCGTCCACGGATCGTGGCACCGCACGTTCTCGAGCGTCCGCCAACTCTCGTTGCCGTGCCCGAGCGCCAGATGCAGATCCGCCTCCACCGATGCGAGCAGCGGCACCGCGACCGAGCCGGAGGTGTGCCAGCGCTCGTAGACGGCGACGGCCCGCCGCAGCCGGTCCAGCCCGGCCTCGGGATGCCCGCCGACGAGCGCGAGCTGACAGTGCGCGTACGCCGCGAACCCCCACAGCTCGTCGTCGTCGGGTAGATCACCCAGCTCGGTGAGGGTCTTCTCGGCGTCACCGAGTTCCATCCGGCCGATCGCGACGAGCACCGCCGCCACCAGCCCCCCGGTGCGGGCCATCGGGGTCGCCCACGTGGACGCGTCGTCGTGCCGGCGTTCCTTCTCGAGCCAGGCCTCCGCATGGCCGAGTTCACCGGTCAACGCATAGTTCAACGCCAGGTTCCCGGCCGCGTGACGGGCCACGAAGTCGGTGTCGGCGGGCCGGTTGCCGGCGTACGCCCGCCGGAACTCTGCGGAGGCGCGGCCGAGGTCCCCGTGCACCTGATGGGTGATGCCCCACTGCAGGCGCAGCAGCGGCAGGAACGCGGCCACCTGCGGTGGCGGTGCGGCCGCCAACCGGTCGCCGAGCATCGAGAGCCGGACCGTCATCTCCGCGGCCTGCGTGAACCGGCCGGCGACCCGCAGGATCAGGGACTGCACGCTGCCGACGGACAGGGTGTCCGCCGCGGACTGCGGATCGTGCGACACACCGGACTCCACATCGAGTTCCGGGGGATCGGGGAAATGCGTCGCATCGGCGCCGAGCCGGAGGAACAGTTCGCGTCCGGCCCGGATCGGCACATCGTCCGCGGCGACGTCCACGGGCAGCGCGGCGAGGGCGTCCCGGACCAGATGGAACCGCCGCGAGATCAACGCCACCCAGTTCGACTCGAGGATCTCGACCGTCAACGTCCAGTCCTGTGCCTCGACCGCATGTTCGATCGCTGCGGCCGCGTCCCCGCGATCCCGGAACCACCGGGCCAGATCACCGGATGCGCGCAGCGGCCCGGCGGGTGCCTCGAGCCGGACGTCCCGCATCAGCGATTCGCGGATCGGTGGGGGAAACCCCCACTGGTCGTCCTTCGGCCACGGTGACCGCACCAGCACCCCCGCCGCCTCGAGCACCCGGACGTGTTCGGCGGCACCGGGTCCGGCGAGCGCCTCCGCGACGGGAACGGTCACGGTGCGGGCGGCCGCGATCGTCAGCACGAACTCGCGCAACTCGGCGAGATCCGGGTCGCCCAGGATCGTGCGTTCGACGTACCGGTCGACGGCCCGCTCGAGGGTGCGGCGGGCCGCCTCCCGCCCGTCGTGGTCGGTGCCGAACGGGCGGGCGACGGCCGCCGCCGCCTGCACCAGCGGTGGGAAACCACCCGTGGCCGTGTGCACGATGTCCATGAGCGGACGCGGCAACTCGATACCCCGCGCGCACAGCGCGGTCCGGGATTCGTCCGCGGTGAACAGTAGTTCGCCGGGGGTGATCGTGACATGGTCGACGTCGAGGAGGGTGGCGTCGTCGAACACTGCGGTGCTGCGGGTGGTGACGACGATCCGCAGCCGGGGATGCCGGTGCAGCAGCGCGAGGATCCGGGCGTCGGTGCCGGCGTCGGACAGCCGGCCGACGTCGTCGAGGAGCACGGTGACCGGGTCGCCGCCGTCTCCGATCCGGTCCGCCACAGCCGCCCAGTAGGCGTCTCGGTCGGTAGCCGAGTCCGGAGATCCGACCACGACGACGCGGCCGCGCGGTGCGTTCGACGAGGCCGCCCACGTGGTCAGCAGCGAGGTCTTACCGGCGCCACGCGGACCGCGGACGACGATCAGCGCGGGAAAATCGGACAACCGCGCGAACAGCCGCGGCCGATCCACCAGCATTCGACGTGCGTGCTCCGACGTCGCGGCCTGCACCGGTTCCACCACACCACGCTCCACTTCTCCGCCGATGTCGTCGGCGCAGGCGGTATCGCCCCCGCGAACCCCTTGCCCGCGCATCGTGACGCCCCGACGTCACGAGCACAGGCAGCACAGTGTGACACGAACGTCCAGGTCCGGGGACGGTTTTCGGCGATAGGTCCGAACCGGTCGGATCGACGCGTACCACTGCACGACGGGCCGCGTGTGGGGGACAATGCGGGGGACGGCCGGACGCGGCACTGTCCGCGGCGGGCCGTCCGGGAACACGAACGGAATCCGACACCGGGAGGCTGTTGTGAGCACCTTCGAAGGCGGCCGGCACGCCAAGGCGACCCACGCCGTGATGCACAACCACGAACACCCGGGCGAGGCCATGGCCGACACCCGCGGCTGGCCCGGCTACGGGCTGATCGCCGTCGCCATCATCACGCTCGGCATGACGCTCGTCGCCGCCGGATACGGCTTCCGCGGCTGGGCACTCATCGCCGGCACGATCTGCGCGGCCAGCCTCGTCGTGGGCGCGCTGCTGGTGGCCACCGAGCATCGTCGCGTCCGGCGGCTCGACGCCGCCGGCGTGCTGTACCCGTACGGGCGCTGACCTGCGGGACACCGCGGTGCGATGAGTTTTCGCGCCGCGGCGGGTCTGTACCGGTGTGGGTGCCGCCCGCATCCACGCCATCGTGTCGTACGAGGAGGAACAGACCATGTCCCGCTTGATTTTCGTGAACCTGCCGGTCGAGAACGTCGCGGTGTCCCGCGCCTACTTCGCCGGTCTCGGGTTCGAGTTCAACGACCGGTTCTGCGACGAGAGCACCGCCTGCATGGCGATCAACGACTCGGCGTGGATGATGCTGCTCGAACACGACAAGTTCCGCGTCTTCATCGAGGACGACATCTGCGACACCACCACCGCCCGCGAGGTGCTCACCTGCATCTCCGCGGACAGCCGTCAGGGAGTCGACGACCTGGTCGACGCCGCGATCGCCGCCGGCGGCACCAAGTGGATGAACCCGCACGATGCGGACTACATGTACAGCCGCGCCTTCCGTGACCTCGACAACCACGTGTGGGAGGTCATGTGGATGGACCCGGCCGCCACCGGACAGCAGTGACGCTCACACCTGCTCGGGAAGACCGAACCGGACGAACAGGTCGGTGTCGAAGAAGCAGGTGACGTGGGCGATCCCGCGCTCGGTGACGTCGAGGACGTGCAACTGGAACGGGCGGTGTACACCGTCCGGTTCGCGCATGTACAGCCCGAGCGCGGGCTGCCCGTTGGCCGCCGCCGGCAGCAGCCGCATGTCGCCGGGGCCCTCCGACGGGCACTTCTCCTTCACGAGCCGGGCGATGTCGGGGCCGCCGACGTACCAGCCGGTGAACGGCGGCATCTCCCACACCGCGTCCCGGGTGAACAACTCGACCAGCCCGTCGATGTCGTAGCGTTCGAACCCGTCGACGTACCGGCGCAGCAATTCGCGCACCGCCTCCGAGCTGGGTTCTTCCAGGTCGTCCTCGGACGGCATCACGTCGTGCAGCTGTGCGCGGGCCCGCTGCAGCAGGCTGTTGACGGCGGCCGTGGACGTGCCCAGCGCCTCGGCGACCTCGGCGGCCTTCCACTGCAGCACGTCCCGCAGGACGAGCACCGCCCGCTGCCGCGCCGACAGGTGCTGCAGGGCGGCAACGAACGCCAGCCGCACCGACTCGCGTCGCGTCACCACGGTCGACGGATCGTCCGGCACCGAATCGCCCCACAGGACGGTGTCCGGGATCGGCTCGAGCCACGGCACCTCCCGGCGCTCGACAAGATCGTCCGACGGGTCCGCGCTCGGTGCCCCGAGTCCGGACGGCAGCGGCCGGCGCGCCCGGTTCTCGAGTGCCGTCAGGCACGTGTTGGTGGCGATCCGGTGCAGCCACGTCCGGATCGAGGCGCGGCCGTCGAACGAACCGTAGCCGCGCCACGCGCGCACCAAGGTCTCCTGCAGCAGGTCCTCGGCATCGTGGATCGACCCGCTCATCCGGTAACAGTGCGCCAGTAGTTCGCGTCGATAAGGATCTGCGGCCGTGAGGAATTCGTCGTCGAGACTGCGCTCCACCGTCATGGTCCGAACCCTAGCCGCGGACCCCGACATCGGCAGCAGGGTGCGCGAACGCCACCCCCGGGGTTCCTGTCGCCGTCGCCGTCGCCGCCGCACGCGCAGGATCGACAGTGTGGGACGGCCGCCGCGCTCGGCACCACCGCGGGCGCCGTCCGGGTGGCGCAGCATCGGGCGCTGTCCCGGCTGCGGGAGCGGATGCCGGTGCGTGTGGCGGCGTGAGCGGACGTCACAGATCGTGTTCGGTGATCATTCCGCTGTGCAGGGCCTTCTCGGCGAGCCGCAGCCGCTTCTGGTTCTGCGGCAGATCCTCCACCCGAACTTCCCGAACAGGGTCCGCAGGTGCGTCTTGACGGCGTCCACACTGAGGAACACCTCGTCGGCGATCGACTGATTCGACGCCGGGGCCGCGAACGTCGCATCGTGCTTGTACGGCCGGCACAGGGCGACGAGGATCGCCCGCTGCGTCTCGGTCAGCGACCGCACCTCCGGCAGATCGTCGGAGAGCTTCGTCGGATCGCCGTTCGGTTGCGACGGATCCCGGAATGCCAACGCGGAGTTGCCGATCCGGATGCTGTCCCCGTTGCGGAGCCGGCGCCGCCCGGAGATCCGTTCCCCGTCGACGAACGTGCCGTTGCGGGACAGGCCGTCGTCGACGATCGTCCAATCGGTACCGAACCGTTCGAGTGTCGCGTGCAACCGGGAGACCTCGGGGTCCGACACGAGGGGCACATCGGCGTCCGGGGCGCGCCCGACGGTGATCCGTGGACGGGTCTCGGGCAGCGGCACCTCGTGGGCACGGCCCGCCCGGTCGGTGTACCGCAGATACGGGGTCTCGGTCGTGCTCATCACCGCTCCCGGGGCAGGGGGACGTTTCCATCGTGCCGCCGCGGACGGGTCGTGACAAGCATGCACACGAGCCGTCGATTCGCCCTAGACTCGCGCTCGTGCAGCACACAGAGGCGGACTTCACCGGGGTGCGGGGCACCCGCATCGTCTACGACGTGTGGCGGCCGGACGGCCCACCCACCGGCACCCTGCTGCTCGTGCACGGCATCGGGGAACACGCCCGCCGCTACGACCATGTGATCGAACGCCTGGTCGGTCTCGGCCTCGTCGTGTACGCCCCCGACCACCGCGGCCACGGACGCTCCGGCGGCAAACGGATCGAACTGCACGACTGGACCGACTTCGGCGCCGACCTGCACCACCTGGCGGGAATCGCCGCTGCCGAGAACCCGGGCCTGCCGCGATTCGTGCTGGGGCACAGCATGGGCGGCGCGATCGCCCTCACCTACGCCCTCGACCATCCGGGCGAACTGACGGGCCTGATCCTGTCCGCGCCCGCCGTCGTCGTCACCACCGACAAACCGAAGATCGTGATCGCACTCGGCAAACTCGTCGGCCGCGTCGCACCCAACGTCCCGGTCGAGACACTGGACGCGACGGCCGTCTCCCGCGACCCCGCCGTGGTGGCCGCCTACGAATCCGATCCGCTCGTCCACCACGGCAAGGTCACCGCCGGTATCGCCCGCGGCCTGCTCACCGCCGCCGAGAGCTTCCCGGCCCGGTTGCCGTCGCTCACCGTGCCCACCCTCGTCCTGCACGGCACCGCCGACCGCCTCGTCGACGTCTCCGGCAGCCGGATGATCTCCGCCCGCGCCGGATCGACCGACCTCACCCTGAAGCTGTACGACGGCCTCTACCACGAGGTGTTCAACGAACCCGAACGCGAGACGGTGATCGGGGACGTCGTCGACTGGCTGACGCCGCGGCTGGGGTGAGCGTTCGAGGTCAGCGCACCGCGAGCACGTGGAACATCGTGTGCTGGCCGCCCTTCGCGTTGAAGTTGTCGTCGGCGACGATCACGACGGTGCGGGTGCCGTCGTCGAGCGTCGGGCCCCACGTGATGCCCTCGACGTTGTCCGGGTCGGCGCCGGTGTCGGCGAAGTCGAACAGCAGCTTCTTCGGCATCGGGGTTTCGGTGCCGTCGAGGACGGCCCTGCCGTCGACGGAGGTGGCGCCGGCGGTCGTCGTCCAGAACACCTGCGCCTCGACGCCGTTGCCGGGCACCGCACCCCGCTCGATCACCAGGAATTCGTCGTCGCCGATCGCGAGGATCTCGGTGGCGCCGCGGTCCGCCTTCAACGTGTAGCCGGTGGAGTCGACGACGTCCGGGTAGACGCCGCTGATCGGATCGACCTCGTACACGAACTCGTCGACCGCGTCGCCGCTCGCGCTGTCGAACACCAGGACCCGCGAATCGGTGCCGTTCTCGACGGTGGCGATCGTGCCGTCCTGGATCAGCGAGTTCTCGGTCAGGGCAAGCAGTTCCGATCCGTCCGTCGAGAACGTCAGACCCTCGAACGCGAGATTGTTGCGGATACCGGACGCCTGCGTGCCGTCCGGGCCTGCGGTGGGCAGATAGTGCTCGGGGACCGCGAAGTCCCGCACCACCGCGCCGTCCGCCGACGCCAGCCGCACGAACGGGGCGAGGAACTTCGACGCATCCCCCTCGCTCGAGTACACGAAATCGGTGGACCCGGCGACCCGGCGAATGGATTCGGGATCGACGCCCTTTTCCGGGTACGGGACACCCCCGATGTCGGTCAGCTCGATCATCGACGTGAACTCCGGTGCCGCACCGGTGAACTCGCCCTTGCCGTTCAACGGCAGCGTCAGCGTGTAGGCGCGGGCCGGACCGTTCTGGGCGCGGTCGTCGCTCACGACGAGGTAGCTGCCGGTGGTGGCGTCGTAGTCGATGCCGGACAGCCCGCCGAGCGGGCTGCCGAACGGGGTGAGCCCGTCGGGCACCTGCATCGTGGACAGATGCGTCACCGACGACACCGGCCGGATCTCGGTGTCGGCGTCGGCGTCGGCGTTCGAGCAGGCGCCGAGCACCAGGACGGCGGGGACGGCGAGCAGGGCACAGCGGCGGGAACGTTGCATGCCAAGGAGCGTGGGTGGACCGAATGAACCGTTCCCCACGCGCAGGTGACCGGGGAGCGACGGTACGGCGGACGTCGGCGAAACTGTCGAACGTTCGGCGGGTGAACGAGGTATGCGGTTCATCGGGTGCGTGGCATCGAACTGTCGTATCGTCCGTAAATGGCCGATCCTGCAACCACACTCACCCATCGGACCGTGCGTGTCGGGGACATCGACATGCACATCGCAGAGCAGGGCACGGGCGACCCCGTCGTCCTCTGTCACGGATTCCCCGGGCTCTGGTACAGCTGGCGGCACCAGCTGTCGGCACTGTCCGCCGCCGGATACCGGGTGATAGCCCCCGACATGCGCGGCTACGGCCGCACCGACGTGCCGGCCGATCCGCGGGACTACGACCGCAAGCACAGCGTCGCCGACATGGTCGGTCTCCTCGACGCCCTCGACATCGACCGGGCCGTGTTCGCCGGGCACGACTTCGGAGCACAACTGGTGTGGGATCTGCCGGCGTGGGCGCCGGGCCGGGTGCGCGGCCTGATGCAGCTCAGTGTCCCGCGCACACCACGGTCCCCGGTCCGCCCCACGACCGCGTTCCGGCACATGGCCTCCCAGCACTTCCTGCACATGCACTACTTCCAGGAGTACGGGCCCGCCGACCGTGAACTGGGAGAACATCCGCGCGAGTTCCTCGGCAAGATCTTCCACGCCCTCTCCGGCGCCAACCGCTACCTCGACTGCTGGAACTTCCCGACCGACGGCAACGGCTACCTCGACGTGCTGCCCGAACCGCCCGCACTGCCGTGGCCGTGGCTGTCGGAGAACGAATTCGACTACTACGTCCAGGAATTCACCCGCACCGGCTTCACCGGCGGCCTCAACTGGTACCGCGCCGACGACTACGTCTGGGAACAGAACGCGGACCTGCAGTCCCGGCCGATCACCGTCCCCACCACGTTCATCGCCGGTGCCAAAGACCCCGTCCTCGAGATGATGGGCGCCACCCCGTTCGAGACCATGACCGAACTCGTCCCCGGCCTGCGCTCCACCCACGTCATCCCCGACGCCGGACACTTCGTGCAGATGGAGGCTGCCGAACAGGTGAACGCGGCGATGCTCGAGTTCCTGCGGACGCTCGAGTAACTCAGGGGCGGTGCGAGTATGCCTTCTCGTAGGCGGTCTTCTCGGCGTGGAGTCGTGCGGCCTTCTTCGGGTTCTCCAACTCGGGGGACAGGCCGTGCTTCTCGAGTCGGCGGCGACGGTTCTGGTCCATGTAGGCGGCCGCGAAGAACAGGGCCAGGAACACGCCGAGCAGCACCATCGACCCGCGCAGCCACAGAGGGCCGGGGAACAGGAAGAACGCCGCGAAGATCGGCAGGAACGGCACCATCGAGCGCACCAGGTGGCGGGGGACGGCCCAGTCGCCGATCAGATCGCTGCGCACCCAGTCCTGCATGGAGTCGGGCAGCTTGCCGCCGCACGCGTAACCGATCCACTGCAACGGGTTCGGGCGACGACGGCCCTGGTGCTCGCTGGTCACGGGTATCTGTCCTTCTCGGCTGGAGGGGCTGTTCGGCTAGGGACTGTTCGGCTGGAGGGGTTATTCGGTGAGGGCGCCGGCGCGCAGGGCGGCGGCGTTGATGCGGGTGAGGACGGAATGCAGTTCCTCGAGTTCCTCGAGGCTCGAGCCGAGACGCCGGACGACGGTGCCGGGAATCTTCTCGGCCTGCTCGCGCAGGACCCGTCCGGCGTCGGTGAGGTCGACGACGAGTTGCCGTTCGTCGGCGGCGCTGCGGGTGCGGGAGATCAGACCGCCCGCCTCGAGGCGTTTGAGCAGCGGGGACAGCGTCGGTGAATCGAGTTGCAGGGCCTGTCCGATCTCCTTGACCGACATCGGGGCGTCACCCCACAGCGCCAGCATCACCAGGTACTGCGGATGTGTCAGCCCCATCGGCTCGAGGATCGGCCGGTAGACGGACAGGACGGCCCGGTTGGCGACGGCGAGCGCGAAACACACTTGACGGTTGAGTGCCAGGGGGTCGATGTCACCCCAGTCGACGTCCTGTTCATCCGTGATCATGAAATGGAGCGTACACGATTGAGTCGTGCACTAACTAAATGCGTCCGACGTCTCGGGGTGGACAAATGAGAACGTGTTCTATATGTGTGGTTGTGACGGTCACCACGGGGCGGCCGGGCCTGTACCGCGGGCCACACCGACAGCGCATTCGACTGGAGTAAGAGATGTACGAGTGGTCCGACACCGACCTGATGTTCCGGGACGCCCTGCGCGGCTTCATCGACAAGGAGATCAAGCCGCACGCCGACAAGCTCGAGAGCGGTGAACTGCCGCCGTTCGAGATCATCCGCAAGATGTACGCCACCTTCGGCATGGACGAGATGGCCACCGAATCCCTAGAGAAGGCGTTCGCCAAGGAGGAAGCCAAGGAGCGCGGCGAGACCGTGCCCGAGTCCGGGGAGAAGGGCGGCGGCTTCAGCGGCGCCGGCAGCATGGGCGTCATCCTCAACAGCGAACTCGCCGGCGTGAGCCTCGGTCTGGTCGCGTCGATGGGCGTGAGCCTCGGCCTGACCGTCGGCACCCTGCGCAGCCGCGGCACCCTCGCGCAGAAGAAGCGCTGGCTGCCCGAACTCGTCACGATGGAGAAGGTGGGCGCGTGGGCGATCACCGAACCCGACTCCGGCTCCGACGCATTCGGCGGCATGAAGTCGTACGTCCGCCGCGACGGCGACGACTACATCCTCAACGGGCAGAAGACGTTCATCACCAACGGTCCCTACGCCGACGTCACCATCGTCTACGCCAAGTTGGACGAGGGCGACGCGTCCGTCGACCGCCGCGACCGCAAGGTCCTCGGCTTCGTCCTCGACAAGGGCATGGAAGGCTTCACCCAGAGCGCGCCGTTCAAGAAGATGGGCATGAACTCGTCGCCCACCGGTGAACTGTTCTTCGACAACGTCCGCATCTCCAAGGACCGACTGCTCGGCGAGACCGAGAACCCCGCCAAGGGCGACGGCAAGGAAAGCGCCAAGGAATCCTTCGCGGCCGAACGCATCGGCATCGCGTCCCTCGCGCTCGGCATCATCAACGAATGCCAGCGGCTGTCCATCGACTACGCCAAGAACCGCAAGCTGTGGGGTAAGGAGATCGCCCAGTTCCAGCTCATCCAGCTCAAGCTCGCCGAAATGGAAGTCGCCCGCCTCAACGTGCAGAACATGGTGTTCAACGCCATCGAACGCACCGCCGCCGGTAACCCCGTCACCCTCGCCGAGGCGTCGGCGATGAAGCTGTACTCGTCGCGCGCCGCCACCGAAGTCGCCATGGAAGCCGTGCAGCTGTTCGGCGGCAACGGCTACATGGCCGAATACAAGGTCGAACAGCTCGCCCGCGACGCCAAGTCGCTCATGATCTACGCAGGCTCCAACGAAATCCAGGTCACCCACATCGCAAAGGGCCTGCTGGGCAAGTGAAGTCGTTCCCCGGTCCGCGTGGAGTTGCGCGGACCGGGGCATCTCGGCGGCAGGACTGTGCCGGGGTGAACGACTGTGGCCGCCCACCCCGGTCGGGGTGGGCGGCCACAGTGTGTGGACGGTGGGTCAGTACCCGAGTGACCCGAGTGATCCGGTAGCGGGTGCGGTGGTGTCGGTGATGTCGAGGACGACCGGCAGGGCGGCGGGTGCACCGATCCCGTTGGCGGCGGCGATCGTGAACTCGAATCGGCCTGCGGTGGTGGGGGTTCCGGACAGGATCCCGTCGCCGGTCAGGGTCAGACCGTCGGGCAGGGTCAGACCGTCGGGCAGGGTCAGACCGTCGGGCAGGGTGCCGGCGGTGACGGTCACGGTCGGCGCGGGCTGTCCGGCGACGGTGAAGGCATGACGGTAGGGCTCGCCGACGGTCCCGGCGGCCGGGACTCCGGTGAGGGTCGGTGCCCTCTCGATCGCGATCACCGACACCGTGCCGTCGCCGTAGTTGGCGGTGTAGGCGCGGTCCCCGCTGACCGCCACCCCGAACGGCTTCGCGCCGACGGTGATGGTGGCGGTGACAGTCGGTGGGACGGCGGTGGTGTCGATCACCGACACCGTGCCGATGTCGAAGTTGGTGACGTAGGCGCGGTCGCCGTCGGCCGCCACCCCGGATGGCTGCACGCCGACGGTGATGGTGTCGGTGACGGCCGGTGGGGTGGCGGTGGTGTCGATCACCGACATCGTGCCGTAGCCGGGGTTGGTGACGTAGGCGCGGGACCCGTCCGGGGTGACCGCCACTCCGAACGGTTGCCCGCCGACGGTGATGGTGTCGGTGACGGTCGGGGTGGTGGTGTCGATCACCGACACCGTGCCGCTGCCCTGGTTGGTGACGTAGACGCGGTCGCCGTCGACCGCCACCCCCCGCGGCCACGCGCCGACCGGGATGGTGGTGGTGACCGCCGGTGGGGCGGCGGTGGTGTCGATCACCGACACCGTGCCGTCGGCCCAGTTGGTGACGTAGGCGCGGTCGCCGTCGACCGCCACCTCCTGCGGCAACGTGCCGACTGTGATGGTGGCGGTGACCGCCGGTGGGGCGGCGGTGGTGTCGATCACCGACACCGTGCCGCTGCCCTGGTTGGTGACGTAGGCGCGGTCCCCGCTGACCGCCACCCCCCGCGGCCGCGCGCCGACCCCGATGGTGGCGGTGACGGCCGGTGGGACGGCGGTGGTGTCGATCACCGACACCGTGTCGTCGCTGTCGTTGGTGACGTAGGCGCGGTCGCCGTCGACCGCCACCCCGGACGGCTGCCCGACGACTGCGATGGTGTCGGTGACGGTGTCCGCGGCGGCCGGCCCGGCCACCGTAGTCGTCAGGACCGCGGCGATCGTGAGCACACCGGCACCGACTGTCGCCGCACCACGGGTCAGCCGCCCCCGGAGGCGTGGTTGGTCGAGGATGGACATGGAGGAGGTTTCCTTCCCGAGACGGTCCGCACCCCACCGGTACCGCCAGGGCACGCGGCAGCCACGCTCCGGTAGCCACCCGGAAAAGAACGTAACGGACACCAGCCCGGAAACGGGCCGTTTCCGGCCACATCCGGCCCCACCGGAGACGTGGAATCCGCGCAGTGATCGCTGCGCGGACCTGTCAGGTCTGGGGTGTCGTGGCCACTGTGTAGGCACTACTGCACAAACCTGGTGAACTGCGCAGATGCCTGCGCCGACACCCGACTGTCCGGGTGTCGGCGGTCGAAAAACAGGTCGGTAGCGGCGGGGCGGATTCCGTTGGTGGGTGATGCGAGCGTCGATCAACTCGCGGGCGGAGAGACGATGCGAACCGACCGCGGTAGGCCGGCAACGGTGAAGCCGCACCGCCGAGCGGCCACCACGAACGGTTCGGGACTCGGGTCGGCCGGCCAATCAGCCTCCCCGGCCTCCCCGAACAGGCTGACCGCGTTCGGGTTCGTCCCGGTGGTGAACCGGGTCTGATACCGCAAACCAGCGAAGGTGACGCGGTCGAACGCTGCGGCCCACTCCTGCGGCACCGCGTACGGGGTCATGGTCGACAACTCCCGGGTCAGGCCGAAGTCGGCGGCCGTATCCGCGCAGGTGTCGGCCAGTCGGTGATCGTGCGGGACGGCCAGGGTCGACAGCCGACGGTCGGCGGCGAACTCCTCGCTGATCACCCCCGCCGTCGCCAGCACCGCCCCGACAGTCTCCCGGATCGAGGTGTGCTCGTCGAGGGCGAGGTAGCAGGTGCCCCGCGGCGAGGTCAGGTCGAAGCGGCCGCCACCGGAGGAGGCGAACCACCACGGACTGTTCACGGCGCGGTGTCCGCGGGTCAGTGGCTGCGCCGCGGTGAGTTCGCAGTCGGGGAACCCGGTCAGCGGTCGGGCCGGTGGGCGGAGGGCGACACTGTCACGGCTCGTGCTGCCCGTGCTCACTCGGCCCATCGCTGTGCGTCTGCGCGGGCCAGGGCGAGGACCGGGTCGACCGGGTGGCCGTCGGCGATCCAGTCGACAGCTGCGACACCGTCGAGTCCGGGCTGCGGGGTGCGCAGCCATACCGCGCAGGTCCACGGGTCGGCGGCGGCGCGCAGAGTCTTCCACAGCGTGATCAGGTGCGGTGCCACCGTGCCTTCGGGTGTGAACTGCCAGGTGGGGTAGACCCACTGGCCGTCGTCGAGTCGGCAGGCGATCACGGTGCCCGCGGTGACAGCCTTGTTGACGGCCTGGCGGCTCACACCCCGCCACCGAGTCAGGCCGGCGGTGTCGTAGAACGGGCCGACGAGCTGGTCGTAGACACCACTCGCAGGTAGGGCTGAGATCATGGCGTCGACGATGGCCTCGACGTCATCGAAGACGCCGGCGGGGACACCGGCTGCGCGCGCGTCGGCGAACGTCTGGTGGACGCGGCGGGTGAGAAGGTCCATCAGCTTGCGTTCCTGCTCGACCAGGGTGTCCATACGGAATCCTCCCGACAAGGCGATAGCGTCAACCATGTCAACCCAATAATCCATTCTTACGTCAACCACGTCAACCATCAGTTGCGACGCATGGGCCACGGCGGGTCGCCGGCACAGTGGTCAACAGTCGTCGCAACCACGACGCCGCCGATGCGCGCGAGACGACCACGGCCAACCGTCACGCGTGGCGGCATGACGCTACGCAACAGCCGTGAACTGTGGAAACGTCCCGGCGAGGGCGCCCTACCGGCACGAAAACAGGAAGCCGACACCGAACCGGGGAACCTACACACCCGCTGGACAGACCCCTCCCCACCGCTGCACCGGCTCACTCGATGTTTGTGCGGGGCGACCACTGCGAATTGCCTTTGACGCGCAGCCTCCCCCGAAGCCGCTGTCGGGCGCATCCGCAGGCGACGTGTGGTCGCCGCTCAGCAGGCGGCCACCTCCACCCTCGCGAGCCGTCGCAGCGCCAGTTCGCTGTAGAGCGCGGCGCCGTCGCCGAGGACGCTGTCGTCGAATTCGGCGAGCGGCGAATGGTTGTAGGCGGCCTGGGACGGGTCCCGGTCGGGCGGACAGGCGCCGAGGAACACGAATGCCCCGGGAATCTCGTCGAGGACGCGGGAGAAGTCCTCCGACCCGGTCGCCGGCTGCGGCTGCCATGTGAACCGTTCCGGACCGTACGTCTCGGCGACCACGTCGGCCACGAACCCGGCCTCGACGTCGTCGTTGACGGTCACCGGATACTGCTCGCGGTAGTCGACGTCCACCTCCAGTCCGTGGGCGGCCGCGACACCCCGGCACACTCGAATGACCCCGTCGCGGGCCTTCTCCCGGTTCTCCTGCGAGAAGCTGCGCACCGTCAGATCGAAGCGGGCGTCGTCGGGGATCACGTTGGCGGCGGTACCGGCGTGGAACGACCCGACCGTGACCACCACCGGATCGAACGCCGGGAACGAGCGCGCCACGAACGTCTGCAGCGCCGACACCATCTCGCAGCCCGCGGGAATCGGATCGAGGCTCGCATGCGGTGCCGACCCGTGCCCGCCGCGACCCAGAACCGTCACCGTCGCAACATCACTCGCGGCCATCAACGGACCCTTCCGGGTGACGAACGCCCCGCCGGGCATCCCCGACGCGCTCACGTGCAGGCCGTACGCGGCCACCGGACGCGACCCGGACGCCTCGAGCACCCCCTCGGCCAGCATGTGCCCGGCCCCGTCGTAGCCTTCCTCGCCGGGCTGGAACATGAACACCACATCACCCGCCAGGTGCTCGCGCCGCGCCGACAGCAGGTGTGCGGCCCCGGCCAGCATCGACGTGTGCAGGTCGTGCCCGCACGCATGCATCCGGTCCGGCACCGTCGACGCGTAATCGACGTCCGCCTTCTCGCTGACCGGTAGCGCGTCCATGTCGCCGCGCAGCAACACCGTCGGGCCCGGTTTCCCGCTGCGCAGGACCGCGGTCACGGAGGACAGTGACGCCCCGGTGGCGATCTCCAGCGGCAGCCCGTCCAAGGCGTGCAGGACCCGTTCCTGCGTGCGGGGAAGATGCAGGCCCACTTCCGGTTCCGCATGCAACTGCCGACGCAGCCGGACCAGATCGTCGTGCAGGGCGTGGGCGTCCTCGGTGAGCGACACGGGTGGTCTCCTCTCGTCTCGGGTGTGGACGCATGATGCCCACGACATGCGCCTCTTCGGCCCAAAGCGCAGGATTCTGTCGTGAACAATCAGTTGATGCAGGAATATGACGGGCTGGACGAGACGGATCTGCGTCTGGTCAACGCCCTCCAGTTCGAGCCGCGGGCGTCCTGGACGACGGTCGGCGCGGCCCTCGGCATCGACCCGGTGACCGCGGCCCGCCGGTGGGCGCACCTGGTGGCGTCCGGTTCGGCATGGGTGACCGCGCACCCCGCGGGCCCGCAAACCGCCGCACTCGTCGAGGTCGAATGCGTCGCCGGCGCGACCCGCGACACCGCAGAACAGCTGTCGCGCCGACCGCACGTGCTCACCGTCGAACACGCCAGCGGCGCATACGGTCTGTTGCTGACCGTGAGCGTCGCCGACGTCGGGACCTTGTCGCAGTTGCTGCTGGACATCGAATCGATGACCGGAATACGTTCGACCAGAAGCAATCTCGTGATCCGGCCGTTCGCGCTCGGCGGCGACTGGCAGGTGCGGGCCCTCGACGTCGACCAGCGCGGCCGCCTCACCGCGTCCTCCCGTCGCGGGCGGTCCTCACTACATCCTCTCGATGCCACCGACCGGAAGTTGATGGCCTGTCTGTTCGAGGACGGTCGGGCCTCGCTCACCGACCTTGCCGAACGTCTCGGCTGCAGTGTCAGTACCGCTCGCCGGCGCCTGGACGCGCTCCTCGGACGGAACGCGTTGTTGCGCTGCGACATCGCACAACCCCTGTCCGGGTGGCCGATGTCGGTGTCCATGTGGGCGCGCGTCCCCGCCGACGACTGCGACGATGTCGGTCGTCGGCTCGTCGCACTCCCGGAAACCCGCGCCTGCCTCGCCCTCACCGGGGCACCCGCCAACCTCTACCACTCGGTGTGGGTGCGCTCCCTCGGCGACGTCCACCGTGTCGAGGCGACGCTCCGCCGCACCGCCCCGACCCTCGACATCGTGGGCCGCACCGTCACGCTGCGCACCTTCAAACGCATGGGACGCATCCTCGACGAGTACGGGCGCAGCGTGGAGACCGTGCCCATGGACGTCTGGGCGGCACCGGTCAGTGCCCCGCGAGGAACGGCCTGACCACCGCCAGGACCTCGTCGGACGCGGCGATCGTCGTCGCGTGATCGAGACCGTCGAGCACGGCGAGCTGCGCGCCGGGCACCAGCGAGGCCACCCGACGGGCGTCGTCCAGCCTCGTGACGTCCGCGGACCCGACGAACAGCAACGTCGGGACGTCGATCGCGGCGAGCGACGCGTCGGGCACACCCGGTTCCTGCTCGCAGCGGCGCATGTAGGCGACGAGGGCCCGTGGATCGTTGGCGTCGAACGCCGCCCGTGTCGCCGGATCCAGGGGCGTCGACCGGTGCGCGTTCCACGTGTCGAGGAACGCCGTCATCCCGTCGTGGTCGAGGACGTCGACGCAGCCGGGGAAGAACAAACGGTCGAACGACCCGGCCTGTGGGAGGCTGCTGCCGCCCCCGACTGTGAGGGTGCGCAGCCGCTCCGGCGCCGCCGCGGCGAGCGACAACCCGACCCGGCCGCCGAACGAGTACCCCAGGTAGTGGGCCCGCTCGTGACCGAGTTGGTCGAGGACCGCGAGCACGTCCCCGACCACCAGATCCATCGCATACGATGCCGGTTCGTGTGGAGTGTCGCTGCGCCCGTGACCGCGCATGTCCGGCAGGATCAGCTGGTACTCGTGGCGCAGCGCCTCCACGTAGCCGAACGCCCGCCAGATCGCACTCGACAGTGCCGTCCCGTGCACCAGCACCAGCGGCGGCCCGTCGCCCATCACCCGATACGCGACGCCGACACTGTCGACCGGATTGATTGCCTGCTGGAACACCACGTCTCCAGCCTAGAACTCCGGCGTGCGGTCGACACTCCCGATCCCGGACTCGTCCAGTTCGAGAACCCGGGTGATGCCGAGTTCCGACAGGAACCGGGCGTCGTGGCTGACGACGACGATCGCGCCACGAAAACCGTTGAGCGCCTGGACCAGATGCTCGAGGCTCGGCAGATCGAGGTTGTTGGTCGGCTCGTCCAGTAGCAGCAGTCGCGGCGGGGGATCCGCGGCCAGCAGCAGCGCCAGCGCGGCCCGCAGCCGCTCCCCGCCCGACAGCGTCGACACCGGGGCGTCGGCGTCGGTGCCCCGGAACAGGAACCGGGCCAGCCCGCCGCGCACCCGTTCCACCGACGCGTGCGGGGCCGCGGCCGCGACATTCTGCGCAACCGACGCGGACTCGTCGAAAATGTCGAGCCGCTGCGGCAGCATCGCGAACGGCACCCGGGCGCCGCGGCGCGCGATCTCGCGGAGCAGCGTCGTCTTGCCGACACCGTTGCGTCCGGCGAGCGCGATCCGCTCGGGACCGGTGACCGTGAGCCCGACCGTCTGCCCGCTACGCAGCCGAGACTCGGGCAGCACGACCACCTGCTGTCCGGGGAACACCGCGGTGTCGGGCAGGTCGATCCGGATCTCCCGATCGTCGCGTACCGACTCCTCCGCTGCGGACAGTGTCTGCTTCGCGTCGTCGAGCTTCTCGACATGGGTGCCGCGCAGCTTGCCCGCGGACTCCTGCGCGGCCCGCTTGCGCAACCCCATCACGATCTTCGACTCCCGCTTGTTCTCGGACATCTTGCGGCCGTAGCGTTCCCGGCGATCCAGCTTGATCCGGGTCGAGGTGAGTTCGCGGCCCTGCTTGCGGACGTCGCTGCGAGCATCGCGCACCGCGGCCCGCGCCGCCTCCTGCTCGGCCTCGACCGCGCTCCGGTAGGCGTCGTAGTTGCCGCCGAACAGCCGCAGTCGGCCGTCGCGTAGTTCGGCGATCGACTCCATCGCGTCGAGCAACTCCCGGTCGTGGCTGACGACGAGGACGGTGCCCGGAAACCGGCGCACCGCCGACGCGAGCAGCGCCCGACTGTCGGTGTCGAGGTTGTTCGTCGGCTCGTCCAACAGCAAGACGTCCGGTTCCGCGAGCAACTGTGCCGTCAGGCCGAGGAGTGTCGTCTCGCCGCCCGACAGTTCCCCGACCGTCCGGTCCAGGTCGGCGGCGTCGGCGACGATGTGACGCAGACCGAGGCGGTGCAGCGTCGACACCGCGCGCTCCTCGATGTCCCACGCCGACCCGACCGTCTCGAAATCGGTATCGGAGGCTTGTCCGGATTCGATGCGGGACAGCGACTTCCGGATATCTGCGATGCCGAGGACGGAGTCGAGTCCCACCGTCGCGTCGAGCGTCAGATCCTGTGGCAGGTAGGCGACGGTCCCGTGCACCGTCACCGATCCCCGAGTGGGACGCAGCACTCCCGCGACGAGTTTCGACAGTGTGGACTTACCGGACCCGTTGAGACCCACCAGTCCGGTACAGCCGGCGCCGACGACGGCGTCGAGACCGTCGAAGACGGACGTGCCGTCGGGCCACGCGAAGGTGAGATCGGACAGGACGACAGATGTGCAGGATCGAGGCATGGCAGCTCCCGGAGGTGTGTGCAACGGGCGCGAACACGTGCAGGTGGCACACGTCGCGCAGGGCGCGAGATCACCTCGACAGGAGCAAGGGCTTCATCCGATCTTTCGGGAACGACGGCCCTCACCGTACGACGCGCCCACACGCCACCGCAATCGAATTGCTCCGCGACTGTCGGACCCCGGGAGTACGGTGGCCGCAGGCCACGGAACTGCTGGTGAGCGGGTTCCGGCGCAGGCTTCGGGAGGGCGACGAATGGATAACGGGGATGTATCGAGGCGTCGTGTCGTCAATGCAATCGTGACGTCTTCGTGTGTGATCCGTGCTTGTTACGCAAGTGACGGACGGGAGGATTGTGGCCATGGGTAATCGCCTGGGGTTCCGCACCTCACGCCGCGTCCGCCGCAGCTGCGCGACAGCCCTGCCGCTCGCTGTCGTCGCCGTCGTCGCCGCAGCACTCGTGTCGTGCGTCGGCCCGAAGTCCGAGCAGAGCGCGCAGTCGGTCGTCGCCGGATTCGTACAGGCCCTCAACGACCGGGATGCGGAGGCCGCCGCCGCACTGACGTCGTACCCGAACGCCGCCGAGGACACCATCGAGCAGATGTTCGACGGTCTCGACGCGAAGGAATCCCGCTGGTCCGTCGCCCAGTTCATGGAACTGAACGGAGATTCCGGGTTCTTCACCGTCGACGCGGCCTGGAACTTCGGTGACGGCAAGGACTGGAGCTACTACACGGACGGCGGAGTGCGGAAGCTGTCCGTCGGCTGGCGCGTCTCCTGGGACCCGTCGCTCTTGGCGCCCGAACTCGGCAACGGTCGCAGCATCCGATACGAGCGCACCGACGCCGCGCCGCCGCACGTGTTCGACGGCACCGGTGCACCCCTGCTCGCCGAACAGACGATCAACGCGATCGTGCTCGACCCGGCCACGATGCCGGACCCGGCCGCCACCACCGACCGGGTCGCCAAGGCACTCGAGCCGGTCGCCCCGCTCGTGACCGCCGACTCGATGCGACAGCAACTCGCCCAGAAACCCGGCGAACAGGTCACCGCCGTCCTGCTCCGCGACCAGGACTACCAGTACCTGGAGAAGGACCTCGCCGGCATCCCCGGCGTGATCGTCGACAAGCAACCCAAACTCATCACCACCGACCGCCGGGTCTCGACGCCGCTGCTCGACCCGCTGCGCACGGTGTGGCAGCAGAACCGTGATGCCACCGCCGGCTGGGCCGTCAACGTCGTCGACCACGACGGAACCCGACACCAGCAGGCCGGCTATCAGGGCCCTCCCGGACCGGACATCAAGTCCACCCTCGACTCGCGCATGCAACTGGCCGCCGAGAACGCCGTCGTGAGCGCCGGCACCCCGGCCGTGATCGTCGCGATCCGACCCTCCACCGGCGCAATCGTTTTCGCCGCCCAGAACAACCAGGCCATCGAACAGGGACCCATCGCGTTCACCGGCCTGTACCCGGCCGGGAACTCCCTCGACCTGGTTCGCCGGGCCGCGGCCGTACAAGCCGGAACCGATCCGGGCAACGTCAGTGACGGCGACCTCGAGCGCGCCGGACGACAACTCGGCCTCGGGTTGCACTACGAGATGCCCGGCCTCGACCCCGAGACCGCGGTCCTCACCGCATCCCAGTCCCAGGTGGACCAGGTGATGAAGTCCAGGAACGGCACCACCGAACAGGTCAGCCCGTTCGGGCTCGCGATGGTCGCGGCGTCCGTCGCCCGCGGCAGCGTCCCCATGCCGACCATGGTCGAGGGACAGCAGGCCACCGCGGACAACGTCGAAGAACCGTTGCCGACCGACGTGATCGAACAGTTACGTACCACGATGCGCGACGACGTCCAGAAGGGCAACGCCTCCTTCCTGAAGGGGCACCCCGACCTGGTCGGTACGGCGGCCGGCAACGACACCGACCGCTGGTTCTACGGCTACCGCGGCGACCTCGCCTTCGCGGTGTTCGTCGCCGACGCCGACGGCGGTGACCGGGCCGTGAAGATGACCGACCTGCTCATGAAGGAACTCGCCAAGCCCATGGAGAAATAGACACGTGGATCTGTCGTATTCCCCGGAAGTGCTGGACCTCGTCGAACGGACCCGGGTGTTCGTGCGGGAGACGGTGCTGCCGATCGAGGACGTGCACGGTGGTGACATCACCGCCGCCGGTGGGGACCGGGTGCGGATCGAGTTGCAGGCCGAGGCGGCGGCGCGGGGACTGCTGGCCCCGCACGCGCCCGTCGAGGTCGGCGGTCTGGGCCTGACCATGAGTGACCGGTCCCCGGTGTTCGAGGCCGCCGGGTATTCGCTGTTCGGTCCGACGGCCCTGAACATCTGCGCCCCGGACGAGGGCAACGTGCACCTGCTCGCGCATGTCGCGGATCCCGCGCAGCGGGAGGAGTTTCTGGAGCCGTTGGCCCGGGGTGTGGTGCGGTCGGCGTTCGCGATGACCGAACCCGCCCCGGGTGCCGGATCGGATCCGTCGGCGTTGACGACCCGCGCCGTCAAGACGTCGGGCGGCTGGAAGATCAACGGGCACAAGTGGTTCATCACCGGCGCCGACGGGGCCGGATTCCTCATCGTCATGGCCCGCACGTCCGGGGCGCCGGGGGATCGGGGTGGGGCGACGATGTTCCTGACACCCGCGTCGGCACCGGGGATCCGGGTGGGCCGGCACCTCGACACCCTGGATCGGGCGATGATCGGCGGGCACTGCGAGGTGTTCTTCGAGGACCTGTTCGTCCCCGACGAGGCGGTGCTGGGGGCGGTCGACGAGGGGTTCACGTATGCGCAGGTGCGGCTCGGTCCGGCGCGGATGACGCACGTGATGCGCTGGCTCGGGGCCGCCCGCCGCGGGCACGACGTGGCCGTCGACTATGTGTCCCGCCGGGAGGGTTTCGGGTCACGGCTCGGGGATCTGGGCATGATCCAGCAGATGGTCGCGGACAACGAGATCGACATCGCTGCGACCCGATCGCTGCTCACCCGGGCCTGCTGGGAACTCGATCGCGGCGGTGCGGCGGCGGACGCGACGTCGATCGCGAAGACGTTCGGGTCGGAGGCGATCTTCCGGATCGTCGACCGCTCCATCCAGATGTGCGGGGGCATGGGCATTTCCGGGGATCTGCCGTTGGCGCGGCTGTCGCGGGAGGTGCGCCCGTTCCGGGTGTACGACGGGCCCTCGGAGGTGCACCGGTGGGCGCTCGCCAAACGGGTGATCGGCCGGGCGGTGCGCGGGCAGGTGCAGTCATGACCGCGACCGGCCTGGACGGCCTGGATCTGGGTGCGCTGCACCGGTTCTTCGACACCTCCGGGGTGGCGACGGCCGGGGAGTTGCGGGCGTCGCTGATCTCCGGCGGCAAATCCAACCTCACGTTCGAGGTGTCCGACGGGGTGTCCTGCTGGGTGCTGCGCCGGCCGCCGACGGCCGGGTTGACCCCGTCCGCGCACGACGTGGCCCGCGAATACCGGGTGTGCGCGGCCCTGCAGGACACCGCGGTGCCGGTCGCCCCGACCGTGGCCTTGTGCGAGGACACCGCGATCCTGGGGGCGCCGTTCGCG
>NZ_SKCH01000010.1 GCF_005434945.1 Prescottella subtropica
CCTGCCCACCGGCCAAGGCGCCGGCACCGCCGAGGACGCTCTCGACACCGCCTGCGGCCTCTACCTCGCAGACCCGACCGCGTGGGGCTGAACCCCCGACGAACTAACGCCGACGACCACTAGCGGTAGTTCACGAACTGCAGGGCGATCCCGAAGTCCTCGTTCTTGAGCAGCGAGATGACGGCCTGCAGGTCGTCCCGCTTCTTGCTGCTCACCCGCAGTTCCTCGCCCTGGATCTGTGCCTTGACGCCCTTGGGGCCTTCGTCGCGGATCTTCTTCGAGATCTTCTTCGCGTTCTCGCTGCTGATGCCCTGGACCAGGGTGCCGCTGAGCTTGTAGATCTTGCCGGACTGCGCGGGCTCGCCGGCGTCGAACGCCTTGAGCGAGATGTCCCGGCGGATCAACTTCTCCTTGAAGACGTCGAGCGCGGCCGTCAGACGCTCCTCGGTCTCGGCGGTCAGCGTGATGGACTCCTCGCCGGACCACTCGATGCTCGCACCGGTGTTGCGGAAGTCGAACCGGGTGCCGAGCTCCTTCTCAGCCTGATGCAGAGCGTTGTCCACCTCTTGACGGTCGACTTTGCTCACCACGTCGAAGGACGAATCAGCCACTGCACACTCCCAATTCACTAGCGGACGGACCCGCCGCGGACAGCGGCGGTCGAGGTCGACGCTATCGGTTCGCAACCGCCCGTATCCACCCGGTTTGCGTTTCGGGGGGTGCTTCGTTGTATTCTTCGATACGCATCAGGGCGCTGCGGCGCCGTGAGTGCGAACCAGGCAGATTGCCCGAGCGGCCAATGGGAGCGGACTGTAAATCCGTCGGCTTATGCCTACGTAGGTTCGAATCCTACATCTGCCACACAGTTCAGCCCCGGTCCGGAAACGGACCGGGGCTGAACTGCTTTCCGGGCCCGGTGGCCTTCGCCCCGACTTCGCGACTGCAGGAGGGCCCGCTACCTGACGTCCCGCGACCGGTGCCGGCGGCCCCGGTGCGATGTCGGTGGGGTTCCAACGCGGCCCGGACGTCGGCAGACCCCGGTCGATGCGCCGATATACCGGATCTGACCAGGCAATTTGTATCTGGTGCGAAGGTCTGTGTAATCTTCTGGAGGCTTCGGCGAGCAGAGATGCCCAGCGAAGCCACGCCCCCTTAGCTCAGTCGGCAGAGCGTTTCCATGGTAAGGAAAAGGTCGACGGTTCGATTCCGTCAGGGGGCTCGCTGGATTGTGGTGTCGCCTGTTCCACGCGACACTCGACACCGAGGCGGTGTAGCTCAGTTGGTAGAGCAAACGACTCATAATCGTTGTGTCGCCGGTTCAAGTCCGGCCATCGCTACACAAGACGAATGATCCACCCTGATCACTCTTTGATCAGATTCACGCGAAAGAAGGCATCCCCGTGGCCTCCTCGACTGACGTTCGGCCGAAGATCACCCTGGCCTGCGAGGTGTGCAAGCACCGCAACTACATCACCAAGAAGAACCGCCGCAACGATCCCGATCGGCTCGAGCTGAAGAAGTTCTGCCCGAACTGCGGATCTCACCAGGCGCACCGCGAGTCCAAGTAAGTTCTTCACGGAGTCGATGCGCGCGCGTTAGGTTCGCTGTCACACTGCCCTAACGGAAGCGTCAACAGGGCAGGGGTGTTTCGTTGTGACGGAAACAGTCGTGAGAGAGACCGACGCGGTGCTCGATCCCGCCGCTCATGCGGCCGCGATGGTCGGACATCACTACCGTGTGACCGACTTCTACGAGATCGGCCGGGAGAAGGTCCGCGAGTACGCTCGTGCGGTCCTGGACAATCACCCCGCCCATCACGACGAGGACGCGGCGAAGAGTCTCGGCTACGACGGTCTGATCGCACCGCTGACCTTCGTTTCCATCGTGGGGATGCTCGCGCAGCGCAAGCTGTTCGAGGAGATCGTCACCGGTTACGACCTCAGCCAGATCATGCAGACCGACCAGCGGTTGGTGTTCCATCGACCCCTGCAGGCCGGCGACCGACTGATCTGCGACGTCTACCTGGAGTCGTTCCGTCAGGTGGCGGGCAGTGACATCATCGTCACCAAGAACGTCATCTCCGATGTGAACGGTGAACTGGTGCAGACCACTTGGACGACGCTGGTTGCGCGTTCCGGGGGTGAAGTGGACGAGAACATCGCCCACGCGGTCAAGGATGTGATGATGCATGCCGCTCCGTAGGTTCGAGGACGTCGCTGTCGGCGATGAACTGCCTGAGCGTGTCGTCACTCTGACCCGTGGCAATCTCGTCAACTATGCCGGCGTGTCGGGCGATCCCAACCCGATCCACTGGAGCGACCATGTGGCCCGACTGGCCGGCTTGCCGGACGTCGTCGCACACGGGATGCTCACGATGGGTCTGGGCGGCGGGTTCGTCTCGTCCTGGCTCGGCGATCCGGGTGCCGTGACCGAATACAACGTTCGGTTCACCAGTCCGGTGTACGTGGCGGCCGACAAGGCTGCCGAAGTGGAGTTCACCGGCAAGATCAAGTCGGTGGACGCCGAAAGCAAGACCGCAGTAGTCGCGATCGTGGCGCGGTCCGAGGGTCGGAAGATCTTCGGACGGGCCACCGCAACGGTCCGTTTGGCCTGATGGCCTTGCGGATTGGGTTTGATCCGGGCATTGAAGTACACTAGAGTTTCTGTGGTTACTCAGGAGCTGCGCGCTGCCCTGTGAGGGTGGCGCGCATGTCATGTGAACACAGACAGGTCGATCGACTCGATCGGTCGGCCAAAGGGGCGTAGCTCAACTGGCAGAGCAGCGGTCTCCAAAACCGCAGGTTGCAGGTTCAAGTCCTGTCGCCCCTGCATCCGGATCGGCCAGCGACTGAGAGGAACGACGGTGAGCGAGGAGCGCGGTAAGCCCGACGACAGCGTTGCCGGGTCTTCGGACTCCACACCTGTCGACGATTCGGTCGTTTCCGATCAGGACGCCCAGGTTCCTGCTGAAGAGAGCCCCACGAGCGTGGCCCCAGCAGGCAAGCCCAGCGGCAAGCGCGGTGCACGTCGCACCGGAACCACCGAGCTGGCGTCTCCGGCGGTCGCAGCGTCGTCCGTGAAGACGACGAAGTCCGGCGGCAAGGCTGCCGCCAAGGCGGGCAAGGCCGGCACCGAGAACATCTTCATGCGGCTGCGCCGCTTCCTGCGGGAAGTGATCGCCGAGCTCCGTAAGGTCATCTGGCCCAATCGTAAGCAGATGATCACCTACACCAGCGTGGTGCTCGTGTTCGTGGCCTTCATGGTGACGTTCGTCAGCGTCCTCGATCTCGGCTTCGCCCAGGGCGTCACCTGGTTGTTCGGCTAATCCGGGGACGCCCGTCGGCGTTCCCGAACGATGTGATTGACGAGAGGAAGAGTGCCTCCAGTGAGCACCCCCGAGAACGACTCTGACAAGGCCCTGGCCGAGGAGCGCGTTTCGGCCGAGGCGGTAACCGAAGACGGTGTGTCTGCCGACGTGACGGCCGACGACGACACCGCCGGCGAGGTTGTCGAGGACGGTGCCGTGGAAGAGCAGGCTCCCGAGGCTGCGGATATCGTCGCCGAGGAAGAGGTCGACCCCGTCGCGGAGTTCAAGGCGGCGCTGCGTCGTGCCCCCGGCGACTGGTACGTCATCCACTCGTACGCCGGTTACGAGAACAAGGTGAAGACCAACCTCGAGACCCGCGTCCAGAACCTCGACGTCGGCGACTACATCTTCCAGGTGGAGGTTCCCACCGAAGAGGTCACCGAGATTAAGAACGGCCAGCGCAAGCAGGTCAATCGGAAGATCCTGCCGGGCTACATCCTGGTGCGTATGGAACTCAACGACGAGTCGTGGGGCGCGGTGCGCAACACGCCGGGCGTCACCGGGTTCGTCGGCGCCACGGGCCGGCCGTCGCCGCTGACGCTGAACGAGGTCGTCAAGTTCCTGATGCCGCAGGAGGGCCAGAAGAAGCCGGCCGCTTCCGCTGCAGCCGCAGGCGGCAGTGCCGCGTCGGCCACCGCCAAGCCCGCCATCGAGGTCGACTTCGAGGTCGGCGAGTCGGTCACCGTCATGGACGGTCCGTTCGCGACCCTGCCGGCGAGCATCAGTGAGGTCAACGCCGAGCAGCAGAAGCTCAAGGTGCTGGTCTCGATCTTCGGTCGTGAGACCCCGGTCGAGCTGTCGTTCAACCAGGTCCAGAAGATCTAGTTCGTCCCACGGCGTCCGTCACGGGCGCCCGGCCGGGACACACACACACTTGCACGCAGTACGGCAAGAAACACACCCCGTAAGAACAAGGAACGAAGATGCCCCCCAAGAAGAAGAAGCTCGCAGGGCTCATCAAGCTTCAGATCCAGGCTGGTCAGGCCAACCCTGCCCCGCCCGTGGGTCCGGCGCTCGGTCAGCACGGCGTCAACATCATGGAGTTCTGCAAGGCTTACAACGCGGCGACTGAGTCTCAGCGCGGCAACGTGATCCCGGTCGAGATCTCCGTCTACGAAGACCGGACCTTCGACTTCAAGCTGAAGACCCCGCCGGCCGCCAAGCTGCTGCTCAAGGCTGCTGGTGTCCAGAAGGGCTCCGGCGAGCCGCACAAGACCAAGGTTGCGACCGTGACCATGGATCAGGTGCGCGAGATCGCGAAGACCAAGCAGGAAGACCTCAACGCGAACGACATCGACGCGGCCGCGAAGATCATCGCCGGCACCGCGCGTTCGATGGGTATCACCGTCGAGGGCTGAGCTCAGCGAAGCCCGCATGTAAGCAGTGGGTGATTCCTAGTGGGAGGGCCTGCCAGGCCCGTAACCACAACTGAACCATTCACCCGGGACGATCGTTCCAGGGTGAGAATGTAAGGACAGAAGAAATGGCAAAGCGCAGCAAGGCGTACCTCGCCGCCGCTGAGAAGATCGATGCGGACAGCCTCTACAGCCCCCTGCAGGCTGCGAAGCTGGCCAAGGAGACGTCGTCGAGCAAGATGGATTCGACCGTCGAGGTTGCCGTCCGGCTGGGCGTCGACCCCCGCAAGGCGGACCAGATGGTCCGCGGCACGGTCAACCTGCCGCACGGCACGGGTAAGACCGCGCGCGTCGTCGTGTTCGCCGTCGGCGAGAAGGCCGCCGAGGCCGAGGCCGCCGGTGCCGACGTCGTGGGTGCCGAGGACCTGATCGAGCGCATCCAGGGCGGTTGGACCGACTTCGACGCCGCGATCGCCACCCCGGACCAGATGGCCAAGGTCGGCCGCATCGCGCGTGTCCTCGGACCGCGTGGCCTGATGCCGAACCCGAAGACCGGCACGGTCACCCCGGATGTCGCGAAGGCTGTTGCGGACATCAAGGGCGGCAAGATCAACTTTCGCGTCGACAAGCAGGCCAACCTGCACTTCGTGATCGGTAAGGCGTCGTTCGACGAGGCCAAGCTGGTCGAGAACTACGGCGCCGCGCTCGACGAGATCCTGCGTGCGAAGCCGTCGTCGGCCAAGGGCCGCTACGTCAAGAAGGTCACGGTTTCGACCACCTCCGGACCGGGCATCCCGGTGGATCCGAACCGTACCCGCAACCTCCTCGAGGACGGCGAGTAAATCGCGTCACCACGCGATCTGATCGACTCCGAAGGCCGGCACAGAGTGTTCTGTGCCGGCCTTCGGCGTATCCGGGTGGCGGTCGGCGGACGTGACGGTCGCCACGATCCGACGTCCCGGGCCGGATCGGTTTTGCTTCACGGCATCGGGTCCGTTACGCTGCTCGATGGAGTTCGGTGCTAGATGCGAATTCCGCCCCGAAAATGTTCTACCCAAGACCGTTGGTCACCGATCCAGTCTGGAATCGGTTGAAGGTCCGGGATTGCCCGGCGGCCCACGCAGGAGGACGAGGTGGGGGATGCTTGTCTGCGTCCGATTTCGATCGGCCGGTCGGTTTCCTCGTGTACGCCCCGTGTGCCCTGCACCGGGGCGTTTTGCATGTCACGGCCCGAAGTGGAACAACGACTGTCACGAGAGGAGGCGAAGTATGGCAAAGCCTGAGAAGGTTTCCGCGGTTGCGGAGATCACCGAACAGTTCAAGGAGTCGTCTGCCGCAGTCATCACGGAATACCGTGGTCTGTCGGTCACGAGTCTGACGCAACTGCGACGCGCTCTCGGAGAGGGTGCCACCTACTCCGTCGCCAAGAACACCCTGGTCAAGCGCGCCGCTGCTGAAGCGGGCGTCGAGGGCCTTGACGACCTGTTCGTCGGACCGACCGCCATTGCATTCATCAAGGGCGAGCCGGTCGACGCTGCGAAGGCCATGAAGGCTTTCGCGAAGGACAACAAGGCGCTTGTCATCAAGGGCGGCTACATGGACGGCGCTGCGCTGTCCGTGGATCAGGTCAACAAGATCGCGGACCTCGAGTCCCGCGAGGTTCTGTTGGCCAAGCTTGCCGGCGCGATGAAGGGCAACTTGGCAAAGGCCGCCGGCCTGTTCAACGCTCCCGCTTCGCAGGTGGCCCGTCTGGCCGCCGCGCTGCAGGAGAAGAAGGCTGCGGAAGGTGGGGCCGCCGAGGCTCCCGCCGACGCCGCTGCCGAATAGCTGATCCGCACCTGCGCATCACAACCATCACCACCTGTCCGGTCGCGGATCGGCGACAGGGACTTTAGAGAAGGGACGCCATCATGGCGAAGCTCACCACCGAAGAGTTGCTGGACCAGTTCAAGGAGCTGACCCTGCTCGAGCTCTCGGAGTTCGTGAAGGCTTTCGAGGAGACCTTCGAGGTCACCGCTGCTGCTCCGGTCGCCGTCGCCGTTGCCGGCGCTCCGGCTGCCGCTGAGGCTGCCGAGGAGCAGGACGAGTTCGACGTCATCATCGAGTCGGCCGGCGACAAGAAGATCCAGGTCATCAAGGTCGTCCGTGAGGTCGTCGCGGGCCTGGGCCTGAAGGAAGCCAAGGACCTCGTCGAGGGCGCTCCGAAGGCGATCCTGGAGAAGGTTGCCAAGGAGGCCGCCGAGGCCGCCAAGGAGAAGCTCGAGGCTGCCGGCGCGAAGATCACCCTCAAGTAAGAGGTTGCTGCGCGCTGCTTCCTGACGAAGCATCGAGAAGAGGGCCGTCCCCGTTCGGGGGCGGCCCTCTTCGGCTTCCGAGACTGTTCGAGGGCGTCCGTGGGGTGACGGGACCGTTGTGTGCGGGTCGCGAGGCGTGATAGGCAAGTCGGAGTGATCACGATCGTCGTATTGCCATTTTTCCTTACTCGCAAGTAAGGTTTGAAGTTACGCGTAACACTTCAATGCGATAGAGTGACCCAACCCACAGCGGACTCGACGTTGGGGGAGATGTGCCCGACGCAGGAGGTAAAGGTGGGAGTCGAGGTAGCAGTCGAGGGACTTACGAAGTCTTTCGGCTCTCAGAAGATCTGGCAGGACGTGACGCTCACGCTGCCGTCCGGCGAGGTCAGCGCCCTGCTCGGTCCGTCCGGTACCGGTAAGTCGGTGTTCCTGAAGTCCCTGATCGGTCTGCTCCGGCCCGAAGAGGGTTCGATCGTCATCGACGGCACCGACATCCTGCAGTGCTCCTCCAAAGAGTTGTACGAGATCCGCAAGCTGTTCGGTGTCCTGTTCCAGGACGGCGCGCTGTTCGGCTCGATGAACCTCTACGACAACGTGGCGTTCCCGCTGCGCGAGCACACCAAGAAGCCCGAGTCCGAGATCCGCAGGATCGTGATGGAGAAGCTCGAGCTCAACGGTCTCGTCGGAGCGGAGAACAAGCTCCCCGGCGAGATCTCCGGCGGTATGCGCAAGCGTGCCGGCCTCGCGCGGGCACTCGTGCTGGACCCGCAGATCATCCTCGTCGACGAGCCGGACTCGGGCCTGGATCCGGTCCGCACCACGTATCTCAGCCAGTTGCTGATCGACATCAACGCGCAGATCGACGCCACGATCCTGATCGTGACGCACAACATCAACCTCGCCCGGACGGTGCCGGACAACCTGGGCATGCTGTTCCGTAAGCAGCTCGTCATGTTCGGTCCCCGCGAGGTGCTGCTCACCAGCGACGAGCCCGTCGTCCACCAGTTCCTCAACGGCAGCAAGATCGGGCCGATCGGCATGTCGGAGGAGAAGGACGACGCGCAGATGGCGCACGAGCAGGCGCTCGTCGACGCCGGCCACCACCACGGCGGCACCGACGACGTCTACGGTGTCGTCCCGCAGATGCTGGCAACCCCGGGCCTGCCGGAGCGGCAGGCCGTCGGCCGTCGTCAGGCGCGCGTCCGGGAGATCCTGCACACGCTGCCGTACGACGCGCAGAAGGCCATCCTCGAGAGTCTCGACGGGGATCAGGCGACGCAGGTCATTCCCACGTACGACGACGGGGGATTCGGGCAGTCCACCATCGAGCGCGGTTAGGGGACCGCGCATGGGGGGCACTCGTACTTCGATGATGAAGCCGGTCACCGGGGCGTTGACGCAGGCCGGCAACATCGTCCAGCTGTTCGTCGACGTCGTCCGGAACACGTTCAAGCGCCCGTTCCAGTTCAAGGAATTCATCGAGCAGGCGTGGTTCATCGCGAGCGTGACGATCCTGCCGACGGCGCTCGTCGCGATCCCGTTCGGCGCGGTCGTGTCGTTGCAGACCGGTTCGTTGATCAAGCAGTTGGGTGCCGAGGCGTTCACGGGTGCCGCCAGTGTGCTGGCGGTGATCCAACAGGGCAGTCCGATCGTGACGGCGTTGCTCATCGCGGGTGCCGCGGGTTCCGCGGTCACCGCCGATCTCGGGTCACGGACCATCCGTGAGGAGATCGACGCGATGGAGGTGCTCGGCATCAACCCGATCCAGCGTCTCGTCGTCCCGCGGGTGCTCGCGATGGTGCTGGTGGCGGTGCTCCTCAACGGTTTGGTGTCGGTCGTCGGTATCGCGGGCGGCTACTTCTTCAACGTGATCCTGCAGGGCGGTACGCCCGGTGCGTACCTGGCGTCGTTCTCGGCGCTCGCCCAGCTGCCGGACCTGTACATCGCGGAGGTCAAGGCCGCCGTCTTCGGTGTCATCGCCGGTGTCATCGCGTCCTACAAGGGACTCACCCCCAAGGGCGGCCCGAAGGGTGTCGGCGAGGCGGTGAACCAGGCCGTCGTCATCACGTTCCTGGTGCTGTTCTTCGCGAACCTGATCCTGACGATGGTCTACCTCCAGATCGTCCCGGCGAAGGGGGCATGAGCCGATGACGATCGCACGAGGTCGCGGTGACCTGGCATTGATGCGGGCACGCCGCTGGGCGCGCAAACCGCTCGACGTGCTCGACAATGCCGGCGAGCAGATGTCGTTCTACTCGCGGGCCATCGCCTGGACGCCGCGTACGCTGCGCCGCTACCGCAAGGAGTTGCTGCGACTGCTCGCCGAGGTGACCTTCGGCAGTGGCGCGCTCGCGGTGATCGGCGGCACCATCGGCGTGATCGTGATGATGTCCGGTTTCACCGGCGTCGTCGTCGGCCTGCAGGGCTTCGCGGCCCTCGACCAGTTGGGCAGTTCGGTGCTGACCGGCTTCCTGTCCGCGTACGTCAACACCCGTGAGATCGCGCCGATCGTGGCGGCGCTGGCCCTGTCCGCGACGGTGGGCTGTGGGTTCACCGCGCAACTCGGTGCCATGCGGATCTCGGAGGAGATCGATGCTCTCGAGGTGATGGCCGTGCCGAGTGTGCCGTTCCTCGTGACCACCCGCATGATCGCCGGTTTCATCGCGGTGATCCCGCTGTACATCGTGGGTCTGCTCGCCGCCTACCTGGCCTCACGTGTCGTGAGTACCGTGTTCAACGGGCAGTCGACCGGATCGTACGACCATTACTTCAACCTGTTCCTGCCGCCGGTGGACGTGCTGTGGTCCTTCGGCAAGGTGCTGGTGTTCGCGTTCGTCCTCATCCTCATCCACTGCTATTACGGGTTCCACGCCCGCGGCGGGCCGGCCGGTGTCGGTGTCGCCGTCGGTCACGCCGTGCGGACCGCCATCGTCACCATCGCCGTCCTGGACTTCTTCCTGAGCCTCGCCATCTGGGGCACGACGACGACGGTGCGGGTGGCCGGATGATCGAGCACCCGTCGAAGCTGCGCCGCCGGATCCTGGGAATCGTGTTCTTCCTGGTCCTGGCACTGTTCCTGGGCGGCACCATCGCCAGCTACAACCAGGCGTTCACCTCGGTCGTCAAGGTGGATCTCGTGACCGACACCGTCGGTAACGCGCTGCCCCGCAACGCGGACGTCAAGGTACGCGGTCTGATCGTCGGTGAGGTGCGCTCGGCGGCCACCGCGGACGGCAAGGTCACGTCGGTCATGGCGATCCAACCGGACAAGGTGGATCTGATCCCGTCGAACACGACGGCACGGTTGCTGCCGAAGACGTTGTTCGGTGAGCGGTACGTCGATCTCGTGATGCCGGCGAACCCGAGTCCCAACCCGATCGTGGCCGGCGGCACCATCTACCAGGACAAGAGCGGCAATGCGGTCGAGCTCGGCAAGATGCTCGACGGTCTGCTGCCGCTGTTGCAGGCGATCCCGCCGGAGAGTCTGGCGTCGACGCTGGGTGCGCTGTCGCAGGCCCTCGACGGGCGGGGCGAGCAGATTGGCGTCACCCTCGATCAGCTCGACACGATCTTCGCGGGCGTGAACACGCGGATGCCGGACCTGAAGGCGGGTCTGCAGAGCTTCGCGACGTTCACCCAGACCTATTCGGATGCGGCGCCGCAGTTGATCGACGCGCTCGACGATCTGCGGACCACCAACGCCACGATCGTGCAGGAACGCACGTCGATCGACGCACTCATGGCGTCGGTGACCGCGACCGGGGCGAGCACAGCGGATCTGCTCACCACCAACCGGGATTCGCTCATCTCGATCGCCGCGGACTCGCGGGAGGCGCTCGGGATCCTGGCGCGGTTCTCGGGGACGTTCGGGTGCACGTTCGCGAACTTCGCCGACGTGATGAGGCGTTCCGGTGCGATCACCGGTGAGGGATCGGACATGCCCGGCGCCCGGGCGACGATCGAGTTGGTCAATCCGCGCGGGCGGTATCTGCCCAACCAGGACGAGCCGCGGTTGTTCGACACGCGTGGGCCGCGGTGCTACACGCCGCCGCCGCTGGGCACGGACATCGGTCAGTACCCGGGTGGAGCCATCCATGACGGTTCCTACCAGGTGCCGTCCCGTAATCCGGGTGACCAGACCATTTCGGATCTGCCGTCGCCGCAGTACTCGATGGTGCCGGCTGCGACGGCCCCGGTCTCGTACGTGGGTTCGCAGTTGGAGCAGGACACGCTCGCGGTCGTGTACGGCGAGGCCACGGGAATCGCTCCGCAGGATGTGCCGTCGTGGGCGGCGAAGATCGGTGCGCCCGCGCTCCGTGGAAACGAGGTGAGCATCAAGTGAGGCGACAGCTGCGAGGGGTGGCTGCCCCGCTGATCAAGTTGCTGATCTTCGCGGTCGTCACGATCCTGGCGACGGGGTTCCTGGCGCTCACGATCGCGAACACGACCTCGACCGGTGGCACGAAGTTCAGTGCCCGGTTCACCGATGTGACATCGCTCAACAACGGCGACGAGGTGCGTATCGCGGGTGTGCGGGTCGGTCAGGTGACGAACATCGAGATCGTCGACGACCGGGAGGCTCAGGTCGAGTTCGCGGTGACGGATCGGGACTGGCTGCCGGCCAGTACGACGGCGACGATCCGGTTCCGCAATCTCGTCGGGCAGCGGTACATCGCGCTCGAGCAGGGCACCGGGCAGCAGGGCTACAAGATGTCGGCGGGGGAGACGATCCCGCTCGATCGTACGAAGCCGGCGGTCAACCTGACGACGTTGTTCAACGGGTTCCGGCCGCTGTTCCAGACGTTGAGTGCGGACGATGTCAACAAGCTGTCGTATCAGATCGTCCAGGTGTTCCAGGGGGAGGGCGGAACCATCGAGGAGCTCGTGGCGAACACGGCGTCGCTGACGAACACGATCGCGGACAAGGACAAGGTGATCGGTGAACTCGTCACCAATCTGAACAAGGTCCTCGACACCGTCAACGCCCGGGACGAGCAGGTCGACCAGTTGATCGTCAACACGGAAAGACTGGTGAGTGGACTCGACGCCGATCGGGGGGTCATCGGGCAGTCGGTGCAGTCGCTGTCGGAGTTGACCAGCGCGACCGCCGATCTGCTGGTGCCGACACGGCCGTCGATCCAGGGGTCGATCGCCGGGTTGAACACGCTCGCCGGTCACATCAACGATCGGTCCGACGACGTGAACCAGGTGCTCGCGAATCTGCCGGTGAAGATGGCGAAGCTGGGGCGGGCCGGTAGTTACGGTTCGTGGTTCCAGTTCTATCTGTGTGGCATCGACGTCGTCGCCGGGCCGGGTAGTGCCCCGCAGCTGAATCTGCCGTCGAATCTGCCGACGGTGAATCAGCCGATCTACACGAACACGGCTACCCGGTGCTACGCGGACGGTGTGCGATGACGAACAAGCGCAGCCCGGCCGCCACCGGTGCCCTCGGCATCGTCGTGGTTCTGCTGGCGACCATGTCGGCGTTCTTCCTCGACAGCCTGCCGATCGTCGGGGCCGCCAACCGGTACACCGCCGAGTTCTCGGAGGCGGCCGGTCTCAAGTCCGGCAACGAGGTGCGTGTCGCGGGCGTGAAGGTCGGCAAGGTGACCGGTGTGGGCCTCGACGGCGATCGGGTTCTGGTGACGTTCCAGACGAAGGATGCGTGGGTCGGGGACCAGACGACGGCGTCGATCCAGATCAAGACGATCCTCGGGCAGAAGTATCTGTCCCTCGATCCGCGGGGTACCGAGGTGCTCGCCCCGGGGGTGCGGATTCCGTTGGAGCGGACCACGTCGCCGTACGACGTCATCGACGCGTTCAGTGATGCCGCGACCACGCTCGAGGAGATCGATACCACCCAGTTGGCGTCGAGCTTCGAGGTGCTGTCCCAGGCGTTCGAGGGCACACCGGACGAGATCCGGGCGTCGCTCGACGGTGTCGCGCGGCTGTCGGAGACGGTGGCGAAACGGGACCAGGAGTTGAAGCATCTGTTCGGGGCGACCAAGCAGACGTCGCAGATTCTCGCGGACCGCAGCGAGCAGTTCGAGAAGATCCTCGCGAACGGTGGCACGCTGCTGGCGGAACTCAATACCCGGCAGGAGGCGATCGCGCAGCTGCTCACCAGCACCCAGACGTTGTCACGGGAATTGGCGGGCCTGGTGGCGGACAACGAAGCGCAGATCACGCCGGCGTTGACGCAGCTGCAGGGTGTCATCGACATCCTCAACGAGAACCAGCAGAACCTGGACAAGGCGCTCGAGTACGCGGCGCCGTTCTACCGGATCTACGCGAACGTTCTCGGCAACGGCCGCTGGTTCGACACGGTCGTGACGAACCTGCTTCCGCCCGGGCTGCCGGACGTTCCGGGTGAGCGTGAGCCCTTCCGCACCCTGGGGGGTAACTGATGAGTGATACACGAGGCGGCGGTCGTCGCCGGTGGATTCCGGTGGCCCTGATCGCGGTGGTGGCCGTGGTTGCGGCGGGTGCGGGGTGGTGGCTGTTCCAGAACGCCGGCACCACGAAGATCACCGCGTACTTCGACAAGTCGGTCGGCATCTATTCGGGGTCCGACGTGCGGGTTCTGGGTGTGAAGGTCGGTCGGGTCGACTCGGTCGAGCCGCAGGGCGAGCAGGTGCAGGTGACGATGACGGTGGAGCGGGGTGTCGACATTCCTGCCGACGCGAAGGCCGCGCAGGTCACGCCGTCGGTGGTGTCGGATCGCTACATCCAGCTCACTCCCGCGTACACCGGGGGCGAGAAGATGGCGTCGGATGCGGAGATCCCGCGGGAGCGCACCGCGACCCCGGTCGAGGTGGACCAGTTGTACGCGAGTGTCACCGAACTGTCGCAGGCGTTGGGGCCGGACGGCGCCAACAAGGACGGTGCCCTGTCGAATCTCGTCGACAGTGCGGCCGCGAACCTCGACGGCAACGGTGACGCGCTCGGGAACACGTTCTCGAAGCTCTCGGATGCCGCCCGGACCCTGTCGGATTCGCGGACGGACATCTTCGACACGATCAAGAACCTGCAGGTGTTCGTGAGTGCGTTGGCGGCCAACGACACGCAGGTGCGTCAGTTCAACACGCAGCTCGCGGATCTGAGCGGTTTCCTGGCGGGGGAGAAGGACAATCTGGGGCTCGCGCTGAACCAGTTGTCGCTCGCGCTCGGGGACGTGGCCCGGTTCGTGGAGAACAATCGGGAACTGCTCGGACGCAACATCGACGGATTGACGACGGTCACGCAGACCGTCGCGAACCGGCGGGACGAACTCGCGGAGTCGCTGGTGACGATCCCGTTGGCGCTGAGCAACCTGGTGAACGCGCACGATGCGGAGTCCGGCACGCTGCAGATGCGTGTCGACCTGCCCGATCTGCAGGATCCGCTCGGGCTCGGCTGCAAGCTCATCGACGTCGCGAAGCTGATGCCGGGTGATCCGCGGTTCGAGGCGCTGGGCCGGCAGATGCGGCCGGTGATCGACAACTGCAAGATGATCACCGATCAGATGACGGCCGGGGTGAAGAATCCGTCGCTGAATCTGCCGTTGGGCATTCTCAGTGGCGACAATCTGCAGCGGGGCACGGTTCCGGGCACGGTTCCGGGCACGCCGTCGCCGCGGTTGGGGGGGACGCCGTGAGGACGGTGAAGGTGCGGTCCGCGGCGGTCGCTGCGGGGGTGTGCGCGGTGGCGTTGACGGCGAGCGCGTGCGGGTCGGGCGGGATCTACTCGATTCCTCTGCCCGGTGGTGCCGATGTCGGCAGCGATCCGATGCGGGTGTCGATCCAGTTCGACGACGTCCTGGATCTGGTGCCGCAGTCGACCGTGAAGGTCGACGGTGTCCCGGTCGGTCGTGTCGAGAGCATCGTGATGGCGCCGGACGGTTGGACCGCGCAGGTGGACACGCTGGTGAACAGTTCGGTGGAGTTGCCGGCGAACGCGGTCGCGGAGGTGCAGCAGTCCAATCTGCTGGGTGAGAAGTTTGTCGCGATCTCGGCGCCGACGCAGAAGCCGTCGTCGGAGCGGTTGGTGAGCGGCGCGACGATTCCGGTGGACCGCACCCGGCACGCGACGGACATCGAGCAGGTGCTCGGCGCGATGTCGCTGCTGCTCAACGGCGGCGGTGTCGCGCAGTTGCAGCCGATCGTCTCGGAACTGGAGAAGGCGCTCGACGGCCGCGAGACCAAGGTGCGGAGTCTGCTCGAACAGGCGAACACGCTCATCGCGGGTCTCGAGGAGCAGAGGGATTCGATCACGCGGGCGCTCGACGGTCTCGACACGCTCAGCGCGAGGGTCTCCGACCAGACGGGCAAACTCGAGAAGATCCTCGACGAACTACCGCGGGGTGTGGAGATCCTGTCCGAGCAGCGACCGCAGCTCGTGCAGATGCTCACGCAGGTGGATCGGCTGGGTCAGGTGGGTGCCGATGTCATCAACCGGTCGAAGGACGATCTGATCGCGGATCTGCGGGCGCTGCGGCCCACGCTGCAGCAGTTGGGGGAGGCCGCGCCGGACCTGATCACGTCGTTGCCGATCGTGCCGACGTTCCCGTTCCCGGATTCGATCATCCCGTCGATCCACGGCGGGCAGACCAACGTGTTCCTGTCGATCGATCTGCAGATCGGGGACACGCTGTCGAATCTGGGTGTCGGCAAGCCGGATCCGGTGTATCTGCCCCCGAAGTTCGGTCCGCCGGTGCCGGTGGATCCGAGCAACCCGTACTACAACGGCAACGGGCCGAGGCCGGGGTGGCCGACGGTGTCGCTGCTGCCGCTGCCTCCGATCGTTCCGAATCCGGTTCCGGAGCCGGGCACGGCGGCGGTGTCCGCGAAGGCGAAGGCGCAGCCCAATCCGTTCGATGCGTTCCTGAACCAGCTGGGGGTGGGTGAGTAGTGGTCTCGCGTCTGGCCAGGTGGCAGTTGGTGGCGTTCATCGTCGTCGCGGTGCTGGGAATCGGTTACGTCGGCGCCAAGTACGTGCGGCTCGATTCGCTGCTCGGGTTCGGGGAGTACCGGGTGGATGTCGAACTCGCGCATTCGGGTGGCATCTTCACGAACGCCGAGGTGACGTATCGCGGTGTTCCGGTCGGCCGGGTCGGCGACCTGGCACTCACCGAGAACGGGGTGTCGGTTGCGTTGATGATCGACAACGGTGCCCCGCCGATTCCTGCATCGGCGCGGGCCGTGGTGGCGAACCGGTCGGCGATCGGTGAGCAGTACGTCGATCTGCAACCGGACACCGATCAGGGTCCGTTCCTGGCCGAGGGTTCGGTGATCGCCGAACCCGACACCGCGACCCCGGTCCCGGTGGAGGACCTGATCGGCAGCGTCGACAAGCTGGCCCGCTCGGTCCCGGTGGATTCGTTGCACACCGCGGTCGTCGAACTGGGCAAGGCGTTCACCGGCAAGGGGGAGGATCTGCAGGTTCTGGTGGATTCGCTGGGCCGGTTCACGGAGACGGCGACGGAGGCGCTGCCGCAGACCCTCACGTTCATCTCCGACGGCCGTACCGCACTCGACACCCAGGCGAACCAGTCGGGTGCGATCCGGGAGTTCAGTGACGGGTTGCTGCAGGTGGCCGCGCAGTTGAAGTCGAGCGATCCGGATGTGCGCCGGCTGATCGGCACCGGCAAGGAGGCCACCGACACGGTCGGCAAGCTGGTCGCCGACAGTGGGAGCGCGCTCACCACGGATCTGACGAACCTGGCGACGACGCTGCGGACGGTCGGCCCGCGGTCGATCGCGTTGCAGCCGTTCCTGCAGTTCCTGCCGGCGCTGTCGGCGGGTGCGTCGGCTGTGGCTCCGGGTGACGGCACGATCCACTTCGGTCTGGTGCTCGAGACGAACAATCCGTCGCCGTGCACCCGGGGTTACGAGAGCACGTACGAGATCCTGGCGCAGATGAAGGCGCAGAACCCGGACTTCGACGACACGGTCGACGATTTCCCGTTCAACACGAACGTGCGGTGTGCGACCGAGCCGGGTAATCCGACGGGTGTGCGCAGTGCGGAGCGGATCGTCTACGCCGACCCGCAGGTGCCTCAGCCGTGGGACAGCACCCCGAAGGTCGATCCCGACAAACTGAACCTCAATCCGATCGCCGGCCAGCTCGCGACCCTCATGGGTGTCACGCCGGTCCGGTAGCGTTTCGGTATCACCTCGTTACCTGAGAGTAAGGTTGCCGTGTGACGGACACCACGACCAAGAACGACAAGGCCCTCGTCGCGGCGACTGCCGTGGCAGCCGTGCTGCTGCTGTCCGCGTTGGTGGCGGCGGTGGTGTTCGGCGCAGGTTGGGGACGGGCCGCGATCGTGGACAAGCCCCGTGCGGACGCCCGCGAGTCGGCGCTGTCGGATGCCCGGCAGGCGGCGATCAACCTGAACTCGTTCGATGCGGAGAACCTGGACGGGTCGTTCGCGAACATCGAGTCGTCGATCACCGGTGATCTCACCGGGGATCTGGCGTCGACCCGGGACCAGTTGACGGAGCAGACGCGGCAGACCGGTGCCCGTAGTTCCGCGGAGGTGATCGGCGCGACGCTGACATCGCTCGACACCGATGCCGGCACCGCCGATGCGCTCGTCGTTCTCGCCACCACCACGGCGTGGCCGAACGATTCCTCGCGCAAGGTGCGGGTGACGATGCGGTTGACGATGGTCGAGGGCGACGACGGCGTCTGGCGGGCGGCGAAGTCGGTGAACCTCGGCAATGCGGCGGTGCTCGACGAGACCCCGGCGCCCGCACCGGCCGCGCATCCGGACGCGGAGGCGGCGTCGCCGTCGTCCGACGCCGACGGCCAGTAGCGTCGGACAGCTTTCGAAGGAGTATGTGCAGTGCCCCCGATTCGCCGTACCACCAGGCCGAACGCGTCGTCGTTGCGGCGTCCGAAGATTGCAGGTAGCGCGACCCGTCCGGGACCGGATGTCACCGTGCCCGGAGAGTCGGACGTGGCCGAGTCGGCCGGTGCCGCGGTGACGCTCGTGAAGGACCGAGAACCGGCGATCGATCCGGTGACGATCCCGGACACCGCCGAAACCGGGGCGCGGTCCCGGCTGTCGTGGAAGCTGGTCGCGGGTACGGGTGCCGCGGCGCTGGTGCTGGCGGGGTTCGCGGGTGTGGCGGCGTGGCGTCCGGGTGCGCAGGTGAGCAATACCGCGTATGTCGACGTATCGGGGACTGCGCAGGTCACCGAGGCTGTCCGCGGCGCGTTGGAGACGCTGTACGCGTACGCGCCGGATTCGATCGGCGAGTATCCGGACCGGGCGCGGGGTGTGCTGACGGAGTCGATGCGGGCGGAGTTCGACAAGACTGTCGATCCGACGGTGTCGGCGGTCGAGCAGATGGGGACGCGTACGTCGGTTCAGGTGAGCGACATCGGGGTGAAGGTGCTCGACGGCGATCGGGCCGAGTTGATCGTGAACATGACCGTCAGTGCCGAGTCGAACGGGGTCGCGCAGGACAGTGCGTCGGGCCCGTTGATCGTCCAGATGGAAAAAGTGGACGGCGTGTGGCTATTGTCGGATATCGCGGATCAGTAGTCGGGTGCGTGGCAGGTCGGTCAGCGCCTCCTGTCTCCCGGCACACGGACTCTCCGGCTTGACGGGGCGATGATCACGCGTCACTCTATCCGTGAACATTCGCGCGGGGGTTCCGCGCGCGGCGCCTGCTGTGGGTGCTCTTTCTGCGACCCGACTCGACATCTCTCGAGATTGGGTGTAATTTTGGACGTTGCGCTGGCTGCCTCCTGTCCACCTCTCGACCTCACTGCGGTGAAGTGACTCGCTTCCTGCTTCCGTGGCGAGAATTCGTTCGGGTTGTGACCAGCGAATTCGCCCCACATGAAGAAGCAGATACAGCGGCGGTCGCACCTGCACGAGCGGCCCGCGTGAGGTGCTGGAAGGACGCATCTTGGCAGTCTCTAGCCAGACCAAGGCAGTTGCCGGAATCCCCGGAGCCCCCCGAAGGGTGTCATTCGCGAAGATTCGCGAGCCCCTCGAGGTCCCAGGGCTCCTCGATCTACAGACCGATTCGTTCGAATGGTTGGTTGGTTCACAGGCCTGGCGCGAGCGCGCGGCCGCACGTGGTGACGGCGCCGTCATGGGTGGTCTCGACGAGGTCCTGGCCGAGCTCTCTCCCATCGAGGATTTCTCGGGCTCGATGTCCCTGTCCTTCTCGGACCCGCGCTTCGACGAGGTCAAGGCCTCGACTGACGAGTGCAAAGACAAGGACATGACGTACGCGGCGCCGCTGTTCGTCACCGCCGAGTTCATCAACAACAACACCGGTGAGATCAAGAGCCAGACGGTCTTCATGGGTGATTTCCCGATGATGACCGACAAGGGCACGTTCATCATCAACGGCACCGAGCGTGTCGTGGTGTCGCAGTTGGTGCGTTCGCCGGGCGTGTACTTCGACGACACGATCGACAAGAGCACCGAGAAGACGCTGCACAGCGTCAAGGTCATCCCGGGTCGCGGTGCGTGGCTCGAGTTCGATGTCGACAAGCGTGACACCGTCGGTGTGCGTATCGACCGCAAGCGCCGTCAGCCGGTCACCGTGCTGCTCAAGGCGCTGGGGTGGACCACCGAGCAGATCACCGAGCGTTTCGGGTTCTCCGAGATCATGATGTCGACGTTGGAGAAGGACTCGACGGCCGGCACCGACGAGGCGCTGCTCGACATCTACCGCAAGCTGCGTCCGGGCGAGCCGCCGACGAAGGAGTCGGCGCAGACCCTGCTGGAGAACCTGTTCTTCAAGGACAAGCGTTACGACCTGGCTCGTGTCGGCCGTTACAAGCTGAACAAGAAGCTGGGCCTGAACTTCGGGCTGCCGATCGAGGCGTCGACCCTCACCGAGGAAGACATCGTCGCGACGATCGAGTACCTGGTGCACCTGCATGCGGGTGACACCGAGATGACCGCTCCGGGCGGCGTCGAGGTGCCGGTCGAGGTCGACGACATCGACCACTTCGGTAACCGTCGTCTGCGTACGGTCGGCGAGCTGATCCAGAACCAGATCCGTGTGGGCCTGTCCCGTATGGAGCGTGTGGTCCGTGAGCGCATGACGACGCAGGACGTCGAGGCGATCACCCCGCAGACGCTGATCAACATCCGTCCGGTCGTGGCTGCGATCAAGGAGTTCTTCGGAACGTCGCAGCTGTCGCAGTTCATGGACCAGAACAACCCGCTGTCGGGTCTGACGCACAAGCGTCGTCTGTCGGCGCTGGGCCCGGGTGGTCTGTCGCGTGAGCGTGCCGGCCTCGAGGTCCGTGACGTCCACCCGTCGCACTACGGCCGTATGTGCCCGATCGAGACTCCGGAAGGCCCGAACATCGGCCTGATCGGTTCGCTGTCGGTGTACGCGCGGGTCAACCCGTTCGGCTTCATCGAGACCCCGTACCGCAAGGTCGAGAACGGTGTCATCACCGATCAGGTCGACTACCTGACCGCTGACGAGGAGGACCGGTACGTCGTCGCGCAGGCCAATTCGCCTGTCGACACGAGCGGTCACTTCGTCGAGGATCGCGTCCTGGTCCGCCGTAAGGGCGGCGACGCTGAGCTGGTCTCCGGGTCCGAGGTCGACTACATGGACGTCTCGCCGCGCCAGATGGTGTCGGTCGCGACCGCGATGATTCCGTTCCTCGAGCACGACGACGCCAACCGTGCCCTGATGGGTGCGAACATGCAGCGTCAGGCGGTGCCGCTGGTCCGCAGTGAGGCTCCGCTGGTCGGTACCGGCATGGAGTTGCGTGCCGCGGTCGACGCCGGTGACGTCATCGTCACCGAGAAGAGCGGTGTCGTCGAGGAGGTCTCCTCCGACTACGTCACCGTCATGGCCGACGATGCGAGCCGCAAGACGTACCGTCTGCGCAAGTTCGCGCGCTCGAACCAGGGCACGTGCGCCAACCAGCGTCCGATCGTGGACGAGGGTCAGCGGGTCGAGGCCGGTCAGGTCCTGGCCGACGGCCCCTGCACCGAGAACGGTGAGATGGCGCTCGGCAAGAACCTGCTCGTGGCGATCATGCCGTGGGAGGGCCACAACTACGAGGACGCGATCATCCTGTCGCAGCGCCTCGTGGAGGAGGACGTGCTCACCTCGATCCACATCGAGGAGCACGAGATCGACGCCCGCGACACCAAGCTCGGTGCCGAGGAGATCACTCGGGACATCCCGAACGTCTCGGACGAGGTCCTCGCGGATCTCGACGAGCGCGGCATCATCCGTATCGGTGCCGAGGTCCGCGACGGCGACATCCTGGTCGGCAAGGTCACCCCGAAGGGTGAGACGGAGCTGACTCCGGAGGAGCGGCTGCTGCGCGCGATCTTCGGTGAGAAGGCCCGCGAGGTCCGCGACACCTCTCTGAAGGTGCCGCACGGCGAGTCCGGCAAGGTCATCGGCATCCGCGTGTTCTCGCGTGACGACGACGACGATCTGCCTCCGGGTGTCAACGAGTTGGTCCGCGTCTACGTTGCCCAGAAGCGCAAGATCCAGGACGGCGACAAGCTCGCCGGCCGCCACGGCAACAAGGGTGTCATCGGCAAGATCCTCCCGCAGGAGGACATGCCGTTCCTGCCCGACGGCACTCCGGTCGACATCATCCTGAACACGCACGGTGTTCCGCGTCGTATGAACATCGGTCAGGTTCTCGAGACGCACCTCGGTTGGGTCGGCAAGGCCGGCTGGAACGTGCAGATCGCGGCCGACGGTTCGCGCCCGGACTGGGCGGAGACGCTGCCCGAGGAGATGCTGTCCGCTCCGGTGAACTCGAACATCGCCACGCCGGTGTTCGACGGTGCCAAGGAGGACGAGCTCACCGGTCTGCTCGGTTCGACGCTGCCGAACCGTGACGGTGAGCGGATGGTCGGTCCGGACGGCAAGGCGACGCTGTTCGACGGTCGTTCCGGCGAGCCGTTCCCGTACCCGGTGTCGGTCGGCTACATGTACATCATCAAGCTGCACCACTTGGTCGACGACAAGATCCACGCGCGTTCGACGGGTCCGTACTCGATGATCACCCAGCAGCCGCTCGGCGGTAAGGCCCAGTTCGGTGGCCAGCGCTTCGGTGAGATGGAGTGCTGGGCGATGCAGGCGTACGGCGCTGCCTACACGCTGCAGGAGCTGCTCACCATCAAGTCGGACGACGTCGTCGGCCGCGTGAAGGTGTACGAGGCGATCGTCAAGGGCGAGAACATCCCCGAGCCGGGCATCCCGGAGTCCTTCAAGGTGCTCCTCAAGGAGCTCCAGTCGCTGTGCCTGAACGTGGAGGTGCTGTCGTCGGACGGCGCCGCCATCGCGATGGCCGACGGTGACGACGAGGACCTCGAGCGTGCCGCCGCGAACCTGGGCATCAACCTGTCCCGGAACGAGGCCGCGACCGTGGACGATCTCGCGAACTAGGTTTCCGGTCCCCGGGGCCGTGCTGTGAGTGCACGGCCCCGGGGGCGCTAGAGCACATTTGAATTGGCAGTCAGGAATGGCGGACCTCCACCGCCGATCCGCAATCCCTCTGGGGAAAGGAAGTTACGTGCTCGACGTCAACTTCTTCGATGAACTCCGCATCGGTCTGGCGACCGCGGAGGACATCCGCAACTGGTCCTACGGCGAGGTCAAGAAGCCGGAGACCATCAACTACCGCACGCTCAAGCCCGAGAAGGACGGCCTCTTCTGCGAGAAGATCTTCGGCCCTACCCGGGACTGGGAGTGCTACTGCGGTAAGTACAAGCGTGTCCGTTTCAAGGGCATCATCTGTGAGCGCTGCGGCGTCGAGGTGACGCGTGCGAAGGTTCGTCGTGAGCGCATGGGTCACATCGAGCTCGCGGCTCCGGTCACGCACATCTGGTACTTCAAGGGTGTGCCGAGCCGGCTGGGCTACCTGCTGGATCTGGCGCCGAAGGATCTCGAGAAGATCATCTACTTCGCCGCCTACGTGATCGTCGGTGTCGACGACGAGCTGCGCCACAACGAACTCTCGACCCTCGAGGCCGAGATGGAGGTCGAGAAGAAGACCGTCGCGGATCAGCGTGACGCCGACCTCGAGGCCCGTGCGCAGAAGCTCGAAACCGATATCGCCGAGCTCGAGGCCGAGGGCGCGAAGTCGGACGTCCGTCGCAAGGTCAAGGACGGCGGCGAGCGTGAGATGCGTCAGCTCCGGGACCGTGCGCAGCGTGAGCTGGACCGGCTCGACGAGATCTGGACCACGTTCACGAAGCTGGCTGTCAAGCAGCTGATCGTCGACGAGGGCATCTACCGCGAGCTGGTCGACCGTTACGGCGAGTACTTCACCGGTGCGATGGGCGCGGAGTCGCTCCAGAAGCTGATGGAGAACTTCGACATCGCGGCCGAGGCCGAGTCGCTGCGCGAGACCATCCGGTCCGGCAAGGGCCAGAAGAAGCTGCGTGCGCTCAAGCGTCTCAAGGTCGTCGCCGCGTTCCAGATGTCCGGGAATTCGCCGATGGGCATGGTCCTCGACGCTGTTCCGGTGATCCCGCCGGAGCTGCGCCCGATGGTGCAGCTCGACGGTGGCCGGTTCGCCACGTCGGACCTGAACGACCTGTACCGCCGCGTCATCAACCGCAACAACCGTCTCAAGCGACTGATCGATCTGGGTGCCCCCGAGATCATCGTCAACAACGAGAAGCGGATGCTGCAGGAGTCGGTGGACGCGCTGTTCGACAACGGTCGTCGTGGCCGGCCCGTCACGGGTCCGGGCAACCGTCCGCTCAAGTCGCTGTCCGATCTGCTCAAGGGCAAGCAGGGTCGTTTCCGTCAGAACCTGCTCGGTAAGCGCGTCGACTACTCGGGTCGTTCCGTCATCGTCGTCGGCCCGCAGCTGAAACTGCACCAGTGTGGTCTGCCGAAGCTGATGGCGCTCGAGCTGTTCAAGCCGTTCGTGATGAAGCGTCTGGTCGATCTGAACCACGCGCAGAACATCAAGTCGGCGAAGCGCATGGTCGAGCGTCAGCGCGCCCAGGTGTGGGATGTCCTCGAAGAGGTCATCGCCGAGCATCCGGTGCTGCTGAACCGTGCACCTACGCTGCACCGTCTGGGTATCCAGGCGTTCGAGCCGCAGCTCGTCGAGGGCAAGGCCATCCAGCTGCACCCGCTGGTGTGTGAGGCGTTCAACGCCGACTTCGACGGTGACCAGATGGCCGTCCATCTGCCGCTGTCGGCGGAGGCGCAGGCCGAGGCCCGCATCCTGATGCTGTCGTCGAACAACATCCTGTCGCCGGCGTCGGGTCGTCCGCTCGCCATGCCGCGTCTGGACATGGTGACGGGTCTGTTCCACCTGACCCGTCAGATCGAGGACGGGCTGGGCGAGTACCGGCCGGCCGCCACCGATCAGGCCGAGCAGGGCGTGTACTCGTCCCCGGCCGAGGCGCAGATGGCCGTCGACCGCGGTGTGCTGTCGGTGCAGTCGAAGATCAAGATCCGTCTGACGCATCAGCGTCCGTCGGCCGAGGTCGAGGCCGAACTGTTCCCCGAGGGTTGGGGTTACGGCGACGCGTGGATCGCGGAGACGACGCTGGGCCGGATCATGTTCAACGATCTGCTGCCGGCGGACTACCCGTTCGTCAACGAGCAGATGCCGAAGAAGCGTCAGGCGACGATCATCAACGATCTCGCCGAGCGTTACCCGATGATCGTGGTCGCGCAGACGGTCGACAAGCTCAAGGACACCGGCTTCTACTGGGCCACCCGTTCCGGCGTGACGGTCTCGATCTCCGACGTGCTCGTGCCGCCGGAGAAGGCTCAGATCATGGAGCAGTTCGAGGCGCAGGCCGACCAGATCGAGAAGAAGTACCAGCGTGGTGCTCTCAACCACACGGAGCGCAACAGTGCTCTGGTGAAGATCTGGTCCGAGGCCACCGACGAGGTCGGTAAGGCCATGGAGGCCCACTTCCCCGACGACAACCCGATTCCGATGATCGTGAAGTCCGGCGCGGCCGGCAACATGACGCAGGTTCGGTCGCTCGCCGGCATGAAGGGTCTGGTGACGAACCCGAAGGGTGAGTTCATCCCGCGTCCGATCAAGTCCTCCTTCAAGGAGGGCCTGACGGTTCTCGAGTACTTCATCAACACGCACGGTGCCCGTAAGGGTCTGGCCGATACCGCGCTGCGTACCGCCGACTCGGGTTACCTGACCCGTCGTCTGGTGGACGTGTCGCAGGACGTCATCGTCCGTGAGGTCGACTGTGGCACCGAGCGCGGCATCATCACGCACATCGCGGAGAAGCAGGCCGACGGCACGATCATCCGCGACGCGCACGTCGAGACCTCGACGTACGCCCGCACCCTCGCCTCGGATGCGGTCGACGAGAACGGCAACGTGATCGTCGAGCGCGGCCACGATCTGGGCGATCCGGCGATCGACGCGCTGCTCGCGGCGGGTGTCACGCAGGTCAAGGTCCGTTCGGTCCTCACCTGCACCACCGCGACCGGTGTGTGTGCCACCTGCTACGGCCGTTCGATGGCGACGGGCAAGCTCGTCGACATCGGCGAGGCCGTCGGTATCGTCGCCGCCCAGTCGATCGGTGAGCCGGGTACCCAGCTGACGATGCGTACCTTCCACCAGGGTGGTGCGGCCGGCGCGGCCGACATCACCGGTGGTCTGCCGCGTGTCCAGGAGCTGTTCGAGGCGCGTATCCCGAAGGGCAAGGCGCCGATCGCGGACGTCTCCGGCCGGGTGCAGCTCGAGGACGGCGAGCGCTTCTACAAGATCACCATCGTCCCGGACGACGGTGGCGAAGAGGTTGTCTACGACAAGCTCTCGAAGCGTCAGCGTCTGCGCGTGTTCAAGCACGACGACGGCTCCGAGCGTCTGCTGTCGGACGGCGACCACGTCGACGTCGGCCAGCAGCTCATGGAGGGTGCTGCCGATCCGCACGAGGTGCTGCGTGTCATGGGCCCCCGTCAGGTGCAGATCCACCTCGTCAACGAGGTCCAGGAGGTGTACCGGAGCCAGGGTGTGTCGATCCACGACAAGCACATCGAGGTCATCGTGCGCCAGATGCTGCGTCGCGTCACGATCATCGATTCGGGTGCGACGGAGTTCCTGCCCGGTTCGCTGGTCGAGCGCGCCGAGTTCGAGTCCGCGAACCGTCGGGTCGTCGCCGAGGGTGGCGAGCCGGCGTCGGGTCGCCCGGTGCTGATGGGTATCACGAAGGCGTCGCTGGCGACGGATTCGTGGCTGTCGGCGGCGTCGTTCCAGGAGACCACCCGAGTGCTGACCGATGCGGCGATCAACTGCCGCTCGGACAAGCTGATCGGTCTCAAGGAGAACGTGATCATCGGCAAGCTGATCCCGGCCGGCACCGGCATCAACCGGTACCGGAACATCCAGGTGCAGCCGACCGAAGAGGCACGTGCGGCCGCGTACGCGGTCCCGTCGTACGACGACCAGTACTACAGCCCGGAGGGCTTCGGCACCGGTACCGGTGCTGCGGTTCCGCTGGACGACTACGGGTTCGGTAACGACTACCGCTAACCATTAGCGGCGTGTGGCCCCACATCCTTCACGGGATGTGGGGCCACAGTCGTATGTCCCTCTGTCCGGGGACGGAACCTTCGGGCATTCTGGAGACAGCACGACCGGAACGGACCCTGGAGGCGACATGGCCGGCAAGAAAATAGACCGCGTGAAAACCGAATCGGCACTCGAGGTCGTCAAGGAAAGCCCGGTGATCGTCGGAATCGTCGCCGCCCCCGCCATCATCATCTTCGGTGTGCTGTGGTGGCTCACAGGCTTCGGAACTGCACTCCTCGTCACCGCGATCCTCGCCGGACTCGCCGTCGTCGCCAAGAAAGTCCTGTAAGCGACCCCGTCACGCTTGTCGGACCGTGTGATGCCGACTACAGTCCTATAGCTGTAACTCTCGGTCACATGAAGGACGGGAATCGACCATGGCCTACGTCATCACCCAGGCATGCTGCAACGACGCGAGCTGCGTGTCCGCGTGCCCGGTGAACTGCATTCACCCCACGCCCGACGAGCCCGAGTTCGCCACCACTGAGATGCTGTACATCGAACCGCAGGCGTGCATCGACTGCGGCGCCTGCGTCGACGCGTGCCCCGTCGACGCGATCTTCCCCGAGGATCAGCTCACCGCACCCCTGCGGCGGTACGCGGAGATCAACGCCGACTACTACACGCGGCACCCCATGCCGGAGACATGGATTCCGATCACCCCGGAGACGCCGCCGGTGCGGGACCTCGGGACGTTGCGGGTCGCCGTCGTCGGCGCCGGCCCCGCCGCCTGCTACGCCGCGGAGGAGTTGCTCAAGCGCTCCGACGTCGAGGTCGAGATGTTCGAGAAGCTGCCCACCCCGTGGGGGCTCGTCCGCGCCGGCGTCGCCCCCGACCATCCCGGCACCAAGACCGTCACCGAGATGTTCGACTGGTCCCTCGACCGGGACGCCTTCCAGTTCCACCTCAACGTCGAGATCGGCAAGCATCTCGGCCACGCGGACCTGCTCACCCACCACCATGCCGTGATCTACGCGGTCGGCGCGTCCGCGGACCGCACGCTCGGCATCCCCGGCGAGGACCTGCCCGGCAGTCACGCCGCCACCGAGTTCGTCGCCTGGTACAACGGGCATCCCGACTACGCCGACCGAACGTTCGACCTGTCCGGGGAGCGGGCCGTCATCGTCGGCAACGGCAACGTCGCCCTCGACGTCGCCCGCATCCTCGCAGCGGACCCGGACGACCTCGCCAAGACCGACATCGCCGACCACGCGTTGAAGGCGCTGCGGGACAGCAACATCCGTGAGGTGATCCTCCTCGGACGCCGCGGACCCGCTCAGGCTGCCTACACCAACCCCGAATTCCTCGCGCTCGGCGACCTGCCCGGCGTGGACGTCGTCGTCGACCCCGCCGAACTGCAGCTCGACGAGCATTCGCAGGCCCTGCTCGACAGCGGCGACGTCGAACCCGCGATCACCATGAAAGTGCGTCTCGCCCTTGAGTTCTCGCAGCGCACCCCGACACCCGGCAACAAGCGGATCGTGTTCCGCTACCTGACGTCGCCCACCGAGGTCGACGGCGACGAGCGGGTTGCGGGCCTGACCGTCGTCGCCAACGGACTCGTAGAGAACGCGGCCGGCGGGTTCACCGCCCGCCCCACCGACCGCGCCGAGCGGATCGACACGACGCTGGTGCTGCGGTCCATCGGCTACCGGGGCCGCCCGATCCCGGGGATCCCGTTCGACGAGCGGCGTGGCGTCGTCCCCAACGACCGCGGCCGCGTCGTCCTCGACGAGGGAAACGCGCTCCCCGGCGTCTACGTGACCGGCTGGATCAAACGCGGCCCCAACGGGGTCATCGGCACCAACAAGACGTGCGCCAAGGAAACCGTCGCCCGGATCATCGAGGACTTCGAGGCCCGCCGCCTGCCCGCCCCCGCCGCGGGCCGCAAGGAACTCGGCAGACTGCTCGACCAGCGGCAGCCGCAACAGATCACCCGCCGCGGCTGGCAGGCCATCGACGAGACCGAACGCGGCCGCGGCGTCGTCGAGGGCCGTCCACGCGTGAAGATGACCGACACGACCGAGATGGTCGACGTCGGACACAAGCGTCGCGGCCTGTTCGCGCGGTAGCGTCGCCCGCACGGGCCGACAGCATTCGAGCGGGGCCCGGACGAGGCGGAGGTGGGGTACGTGCGCGCAGTGGTGGTCACCGAGTTGGCGGGACCGTCGGCGATGGTTCTCCGGGACGTTCCCGAACCGGAGGCGTCGGGGCTGGTCCTGATCGATGTGAAGGCGTCCGGCGTGTGCTTCCCCGACCTGCTCATCAGCTACGGCAAGTATCAGTTGCGGCCCGAGGCGCCGTTCGTGCCGGGCACCGAGGTGGCCGGTGTGGTGCTCGACGCCCCCTTCGGTAGCGGGTTCACGGCCGGGCAGCGGGTGCTCGCCGTGTCCAGCCTCGGCGGTTACGGCGAACGCGTCGCCGTCCACCCGAATCTGGTGCTGCCGATGCCGGACGAGCTCACGTTCGCCGAGGGCGCGTCGCTCATCATCAACTATCAGACGATGGAGTTCGCGTTCGGTCGCCGCGCGAAGCTGCAGCCGGGGGAGACCGTCGTCGTTCTCGGTGCGGCCGGCGGTATCGGCACGTCCGCGATCCAGTTGGCGAAGGCGCACGGCGCTCGGGTGATCGCGGTGGTGCGACGGGAGGGCGCCGACGACTTCCTGCGTCAGGTCGGGGCCGACGACGTGGTCCGGCTCGCCGACGGCTGGGCCGGACGGATCCACGAGCTCACCGACGGGCGCGGCGCGGACGTCGTCGTCGACCCGGTCGGCGGGGACGCGTTCGACGACGCGGTCCGGGCGCTCGCCCCGGAGGGCCGGCTCGTGGTGATCGGGTTCGCGGGCGGCGGCATCCCGTCGGTGAAACTCAACCGGGTGCTGTTCCGCAACATCAGCATCGTCGGTGCGGCGTGGGGCGAGTTCCTGCGGCACGAGCCGTCGGCGCTCGCGCAGACGCATGCGGCGCTCGTCGAGCACGTGCGGCGTGGGCTGCGTCCCCTCGTCGAGGCCCGGTATCCGCTGGCCGACGCCGCGCAGGCCCTCGCGGACCTCGAGGCCGGCCGGGTGATCGGGAAGGCCGTTCTCACCCAGGAATGAATGTGTTCCTCGTCACCTGACGGCGGTGCGGGTGGAAAACCTGTTGCCGCAGGTCGGGGGCGCGTGGTGTCGTGGACGGGTCGCGATCGGGGGCGGCCCGGGGGTTTTATTGCGTTGTCGCAATAGTTGCAGCGGCGTTAGCATCTCGTGCGTGGCAACAGAGGCGACTCCGGACGACGTCTACACGGTGCTCGAGGAGTTCATCATGCGTCTGTTGGGCATGGGGGAGTCCGAATCGATGGACACCCTCGTCGCGATGGACCTGTCGTTCTCGCAGGTCCGGGCACTGTTCGTGCTGGCGCAGCACGGAGAGCCGATCGCGATCAACGTGGTCGCCGAGCATCTGCGGATCTCGGTGGCCGCCGCCGGCCGCAACATCGACCAGCTGGTGTCCCAGGAGTTGGTGCTGCGCCGCGAGGACCCGGACGATCGTCGGATCAAACGGGTCTCGCTGACGGAGGCCGGGCGTGCCCTGGTGTCCCGTCACCTCGAGGACAAGCGTGACGAGCTCCGCGCGTTCGCGGGCCGGCTGGACCGGTCGGATCGTGTGCGGTTACTCGACGCTCTCCAACCCATACTCGCGGGCACCGCCCTGCGGGCCCGAAGTCAGGAATTCTGCGGATGACGACCAATTCGACCACCGGACCACCAGTGTCCGACAAGATCGACGGGGCGGTCCTCAAGATCGCGTCCGTGGTGGTGCTCGGCGCCATCATGTCCATTCTCGACGTCACCGTGGTCAGCGTCGCGGTACCCACGTTCATCCAAACGTTCGAGACCAGCTACGCCGTCGTCGCCTGGACGATGACCGCCTACACGCTGGCCCTGGCCACCGTCATCCCGGTCACGGGCTGGGCGGCCGACCGGTTCGGCACCAAACGTCTCTACATCGGCGCTCTGATCCTGTTCGTCGCCGGTTCGGTGGCGTGCGCGTTCGCGTGGGACATCACCTCGCTCATCGCGTTCCGCGTGCTGCAGGGCTTCGGCGGCGGCATGCTCATGCCGCTCGGTATGACGATCATGACCCGTGCCGCCGGCCCCGAACGGGTCGGACGCGTCATGGCCGTCCTCGGTATCCCGATGCTGCTCGGCCCGATCTGCGGCCCGATCCTCGGCGGCTGGCTGATCGACGCGGCCAGCTGGCACTGGATCTTCCTCATCAACCTGCCCGTCGGCATCATCGCCCTCGTGGCCGCGGTCAAGCTGCTGCCCAAGGACGAGGCGAGCCCGTCGCAGGCGTTCGACGTCGTCGGCATGCTGCTGCTCTCGCCCGGTCTGGCGCTGTTCCTGTTCGGTGTCTCCTCGATCCCCGAGACCGGCACCGTCGCGTCGGCGCGGGTGCTCGTCTCCGCCGGTGTCGGCCTGCTGTTGATCGTCGGTTTCGTCTTCCATGCGCTCCGCAAGGATCACCCGCTGATCGACCTGCACCTGTTCAAGAACCGGCAGCTGACCGTCGCCGTGCTCACCACGTCGACGTTCATCGTCGCGTTCATGGGTGCCGGTCTGCTGTTCCCCAGCTACTTCATCCAGGTGCGCGGTGAGTCGACGCTCGCCGCCGGTCTGCTGCTCGCCCCACAGGGCATCGGCGCAATGGTGACCATGCCGATCGCCGGACGCCTCGTCGACAAGATCGGCCCCGGCAAGATCGTGCTCACGGGTCTGCCGCTGATCGCGCTCGGCATGTTCTCGTTCACCCAGCTGTCCGCCGACACACCGTACTGGCTGCTGCTCGGGTCGCTGTTCGTGCAGGGCCTCGGCATGGGCTGCACCATGATGCCGCTGATGACCGCCGCGATGGTCACCCTCAAGAACGAGATGATCGCCCGCGGCTCGACACTGATGAACATCGTCCAGCAGACCGCCGGCTCCATCGGCACCGCCACCATGTCGGTGATCCTCACCAACCAGCTGCTGTCCCGCGACCTCACCAACGAGAAGGTCGCGATGCAGCACGTCCAGGAATCTGACGCGACAGATCAGATCCTCAGCGCCGCATCCGACGCGTTCGGCAACACGTTCTTCATCGCGTTCCTGCTGCTGCTGTGCACGTTGATCCCCGCGTTCTTCCTGCCGCGGAAACTCACCGTCCAGAAGAGCAGCGACGCACCGGTGATGATGCACTGACCGGTTCGACACTGTGACCCCGTGCCCCCGAACGATCCGATCGTTCGGGGGCACGGGTGTTTGCCGATCCTCGGCGGGTGAATCTCGTATGGCGTCCGGTCCGATGCTTGCCGACGATGAGGTACCTATTCCGGTACCTGGATAGGTACCATCGGTGGTATGCCTGCGCTCAACATTCAGTTCACCGACGACGAGCAGATCCTGATCCGTGAGGCTGCGGACCGCGAAGGGGTCTCCCTCAAGGCCTTTGTGCGAAGCGTGGCTCTCGATGCGGCCAGTTCCCGGAAACATCTGCGGGACGAGTTGCTTGCCGACATCTTCGACAAATCGGCCGAGTTGAACGAGCGCCTCGCGTGACCGTTCACCTCGATCGCGGCGACCTCCTCGCGATTGCGGCCCGTATCAACAACGGGAACCCTGCTGTCCGGGACATGGGACTGCTGGATGCGGCCATTGCGAGACCGCGAAGCACGGTATTCGGTGTCGACGTCTACTCGACTGTGTACGAGAAGGCCGCGGCTCTGCTTCATTCGGTCGCCCGGAATCAGGCGCTCGTCGACGGCAACAAGCGCACCGCCTGGGCCGCGGCATGGCTGTTCCTCGGTTACAACGGCATCCGCCTACGTCGTGGGTTCGACGTCGATGCCGCCGAACTGCTGATGAACGATGTCGCTGCGGGTGTCCACGACGTGGACGTCATTGCTGCTGCCCTCGTATCGTTCACCGCCTGAATCGATGGCCGTTCCTTCTCTCGTCCCTTGACCTTGACGCAGCGTCATGGTCGAGACTCGGGACATGCGAATCGGTCAGGTGGCAGAGGCGGCGGGGACGACGACGAGAGCGGTGCGGCACTATCACCGGCTCGGACTGTTGGCGGAGCCGGAACGGTTGCCCAACGGGTACCGCGAGTACACGGTCGACGACGTCGTCCGGTTGATGCGGATCCGGTGGCTCGCCGACAGCGGTGTTCCGCTCGGTTCCGTTGCCGCCGTTCTCGGTGGCGACGCGTCCGATGCCGGAAGCCGTGATGTGGTGGACGATCTGCGGGCCCTGCTCGACGCGATCCGGCGGGAACAGGCGACGCTCGCGCGACGCAGTGCGCTGCTCGCCGGGATGCTGTCGGACGCCGAATCGGGGAACCCGATCTCGGCACTGCCCACGGGGATTGCCGCGGCCTTCCGGGACGCGATCGGCACCGCCGAGACGGCCTCGGCTGCAGCGGTACTGGAACGCGAGCGCGATCTGCTCGAGATGCTCGCGATCACCGGCAATGCCCCGGCATCACTGCTCGACGGGTTCGCTGCGTTCCTGACCGATCCCGGGCAGCGATCCGAGTACCTCGCGATCCTCGTCGAGTGGTCGACACTCGCGGGCCGGCCTCCGGCATCCGTCGGGAAGGAGATCGACGTGCTGGTGCACCGGATGGTCGACAGCTTCGACCGGAACCACACACATCACCCGGGAATACCGGCGGGCATCGACTCGAGCGACGACTCCGCGCACTGGGCACTCGACCTCGACGACGTCGTCCCGGATCCTGCGCAACGCGAGGTCGTGCTGCGGGCGACACGAATCCTGCTGTCCCGCACGGAGGAATCGTGAGGGTCGTGAGGGTACTGAGAGCGTTGTGGATGTGGGTGCGTGGCCGACGGTCGGTTCCGGACGCGGCGGTAGAGGTATTCACCGCGGACCGGGGGACACTTGCCGTCCCGGTGGCGTTCGCGATCGCGACGGGTGTCGAGATGGTCGTCCTGCATCTGCTCGTGCCGTGGCCGTGGCTGCAAATCGTGCTCGCGGTTCTCTCCGTCTGGTCGCTGCTGATGCTGTTCGGCTTCCTGGCTGTGCACCGGACGCATCCGCACTACATCACCGAGGATCGCCTGGTACTGCGGCAGTTCGGATCTGTTGTCGCCTCGATCGACCTGGACGAGGTGGAACACGTGTCGCGGACGTCCCGGTACGCGGAGACGGCCCCGGTGATCGTCGACGGACGACTGTTCCTGCCGAACTCCGACGGCACCACAGTCGATGTGACGGTGGCGAGACCGATCCCGGTGCGTCTTCCGGCGTTGTTGCCGGGCCACCGGACGACGGAGTCGGTGACGGCTGTGGGCGCTTGTCCGTCGACGAACCGCAGCAGCTCGTTGAACGGTTGATCGGGGTGCGCGACGGCCGGCCCGGGTGATCGGTCGATGCGGGCCGGCTAATCCAACGCTGTCGGCGGGAAATTACCGTAGATACCGCGGTCCTCGCCGGCGAGGTGCTGCTGGTGCTGAATGTCGGCTCGGGCGGCGAGTGCCGATCGGCGGGCGGTCTCACCGTTGCGCCGATCCTGCACCTGCTGCTGCCTCCGCTGCCACAACGGGACCCCGAATGCGCATCCGGCCCACACAATTCCGCCGATGATGGCAGCAGCGACAAGCCACTTCCAGTACGTCATCACGAACGCGAGAACAAGGAACGCGGCAATCCAGCCGACCACGTTCTTCATACGACCACCGATCCCTCCCGACCGCCGTCCCATGACGGATCCGGTCGAACTCCTCGCCGCTGTCTGCACTGTAGCGGTCGTGCCCGACACTCCGGGACGGCTGTGCTGCGCGCGCACCGTGACGTTGCGTGCAGTGCTGACGGTTGGGGTGCGCGACGGCACGACCCGCCGACCGTGATCGAATGTTCCCGGACATCGGGATCGAAGGATTGTGCATGACGCGTTTCGGAGTGATCAGCCACTGTGCGGGGGCACGGAGTTCGCGGGAGGAACTGCGCGACACCGTCGAATCGGCGTGCCGGGCCGAGGAGTTGGGGTTCGATTCGTTCTGGATCGCGCAGCATCATTTCGGTGCGCAGCGGGGGCATTCGCCGTCCCCGCTGGTGCTGCTCGCCGCGGTCGCGGAACGCACCACGTCCATCCGGCTCGGCACCGCGGTCGTCGTGGCGTCGCTCGAGGATCCGATCCGGCTGGCCGAGGACGCCGCAACCGTCGACGCCCTCAGTGGTGGCCGGCTCGAACTCGGGCTCGGGGCGGGCGCCGACCCGGACACCGCCCGCCGGTTCGGCCGGGACCACGACCGGCGGCGGGACGAGTTGCGGCGCGCCGTCGACACCGTGATCGACCTGCTCGAGGGCGGTGGCATCGTCCCCGACGAGCGGGGGCTGCGGGACCGGATCTGGCTGGGCACCGCGTCGGAGTCCGGGATGCGGCTGGCCGCCGAGCGTGGGCTGGGGGTGCTGTCCGGGCGCAGTTCGACACCGCACGGACCCGACGACACGACCGCCGCCCGGATGCTCGACGAGTACACCCGGCACGCCGCCGATCCCCGTGTCGGACTGTCCCGTCCGGTGGCCTGCACCGACGACGTCGCGTCGGCGCGGGCCCTGCTCGCGGACGGGGTGACCGACTGGGTGCGGCGGGGCATCGAGGCCGGACGCTTCCCGGACGGCTACACCGCCACCGACTACCTGGACCGCGGCCACATCTACCACGGGTCGGCGGAACAGGTCGCCGACGGCCTGCGCGGTGACGCCGGCCTGGTCTACGCCACCGACCTGCTGTGCCACGTGCAGCCGGTGCAGCTCACTGCGGCACAGTGGAATCCGATCCTGGAACGGATCGCCGGCCGGCTGCGTCCGCTACTGGCCGAGCGTTAGGATGCGGTCGCACACTGACGCCAGTGCCCGGTCGTCGTGGCTGACCATCACCACCGCGGTCCCGGTGTCGGCCAGGTCGCGCAGGGCGCGGAGCACCTGCCGGCCCACCGTGGGGTCGAGTGCTGCGGTGGGTTCGTCGGCCAGCACCAACCGGGCACCCGAGACGAGTGCGCGGGCGAGCGCGACCCGCTGGCACTGCCCACCGGACAGCGCGGCCGGGCGGGCCTGCAGCGGTATCGATTCCAGCCCGAGCCGGTGCAGCGCCGCCGCCGCGGCCTCGCGGCCCCGGGTTCCGCGTAGCCGGACCGGTTCGACGACCGACTTCCAGATCGGCCACCGCGGATCGAGGCTGCCGACCGCGTCCTGGAACACCATCTGGACCGACCCCGGTGCGGGGGCGGCGGCGCCGGACCACGAGACGGTCCCGGTCGTGGCCCGCTCCAGACCGGCCAGGATCCGGAGCAGCGTGCTCTTGCCGGAACCGGACGGCCCTCGGAGACCGAGGATCTCGCCGCGGCACACCCGGAACGTCGTCGGCGGGACGACCCGCCTGGCCCCGTAGTCGTGGGCGACGGCATCGACATTCACCACCACGTCGCCGTCGGGGGCGGTGGTCGACACGCCGGTCATCGGGTCGTGTGCGTGGACCAGTGTGCGGGTGTACGGATCCTGCGGGGCCCGGAGCACCCGGTCGGCGTCGCCGTGCTCCACGATCTCGCCGTCCTTCAGGACGTAGACGTGGTCGGCGAACCTCGCGACGAGCGGCAGGTCGTGACTGACGATCAGCAGGCTCTGGGACTCCGCGACCAGCCGGGCCAGGACGGCGTCGGCGGTGACCGCGTCCAACGCGGACGTGGGTTCGTCGGCCACCACGAGCGCCGGTGCGAGCGCGGTCGCCGCAGCGATCCCCGCACGCTGCTGCATGCCGCCGGACCACGTGTGCGGCCAGTCCCGCACCCGGCCGGCACCGTGCTCGATACCGAGGGCGGTGAGCCGGTCGGCGGCCCCGGCCGCGGGGACGGGCAGCGACTTCGCCCGCCACGCCTCCTCGACGTTCGCCCCGATCCGCAGCAGCGGGTCCAGCCCGCCGTAGGCGTCCTGGTTGACGTACCCGACATCGCTGCCGCGCAGGGCCCTCAGTGCCGTCCCGGACATGCCCTGTACGTCGTGCCCGTCGATGCGGACGGTCCCGGACACGGTCGCCGTCGACGGCAGCAGCCCCAGCAGCGCCTTGACCAGAGTGCTCTTGCCGCAGCCGCTCTCACCGATCACGGCGACGACCGACCCGGCCGGAACGGTGACGGTGACGTCGTGCAGGGCGCGGCGCCCGTCGGCGTAGGTGACGGTGAGTCCGGTGATCCCGGCCGCGGAGGGGTCGGTCATCGGCGTCCCTCCGGGGTGTGTCGACGGTGCAGGCTGTCGGCGATCAGGTTGGCGGCCGCGGTCATCGCGAGGATCGCCGTCGCCGGCACGATCAGCAACCACGGTGCGGCGGTGAGGAACTTGCGGGCGTCGCCGAGCATCGCGCCGAGTTCCGCGTCCGGCTGTTGGACGCCGAGACCGAGGAACGACAGCCCGGCCAGCGACACCACGACCGCACCCAGGCGCAGGGTCGCGACGATCGACAGCCGCGGCAGTACCGCGGGCACGATGTGCCGCAGTGCGATCCGGACGGTCCCGGACCCGGACAGCCGTGCCGCCGTGATGTACGGCCGGTGGAGCACCTCGAGGGTGAGGGCGCGGGCCAGTCGGGCGTCGGCCGCCCACGACGAGACGACGAGGGCGAGAAGAAGGTTCACGTATCCCGGGCCGAGGACCCCGACGAGGGCCAGCGCCAGTACGAGACTGGGCACCGCGAGCAGGATGTCGACGATCCGACTGAGGACCCCGTCGACCCAGCGTCCGGACAACGCGGCGAACACGCCGACGAGCAGGCTCACGGTCATCGACCCGGCGAGCACGGCCAGCGCCGACAACAGCGACCGGCGCAGGCCGACGGCGAGCCGGGCGGCCTGGTCGCGGCCGTACTGGTCGGTCCCGAGCCAGTGTTCGGCGCTCGGCGGACGGAGTTTGGCGCCGTAGTCGGGCAGGTTCGGGTCCACGGACACCACCAGCGGACCGAGGGCCGCGACGGCCACGACGAGGACCGCCAGTCCGGCGCCGGTCCACAGCGCGAGGTCGCGGCGTGGGGGAGCGGTGCGGCCGGTCATACGGGGGACTCCCGGTTCCGTAGTCGCGGATCGATCAGTGCCGCAACCGCGTCCGCCGCCAGGTTGACCACCACGTAGGTGACGGTGGCGAACATCGCGAACGCCTGGATGACCGGCAGGTCCCGGGTGGCGACCGAGGTGACGACCCACGCCCCGAGTCCGGGCCAGGTGAACACGGTTTCGACGATCGCCGCCCCACCGAGGACACTGCCGGCGCCTACGGCCACCGCATGCAGGTACGACGGCAGGCTGTGCGGCAGGGCGTGCCGCAGCAGCACCCGCCGCGTGGTGGCACCGCGACTGCGGGCGACCGTCGCCACCGACGACTCCGTGACCTCCACCAGATTCGACCGCAGCAGCCGTGACCACGTGTCGAACAGCCCGAACGCCAGGCAGATCGCCGGCATCGCGACCGTCGCCCACGAGCCGTCCAGGACGACCCTGCCGACACCGAGATCGATGACGACGACCTGGATGAGCACGAGACCCACCACGAATCCCGGGGTGGACGCCGACAGCAACGCGATCACCCGGGCGACCGTGTCGGGCCAGCGGTCCCGGTAGCGGGCGGCGAGCAGGCCGAGGCCGAGCGACAGCAGCACGGCCAGGACCAGTGCGGCCGACGCGAGACGCAGTGTGGGGCCGAGTCGTTCGGCGAACTCGGTGGCCACGGGCCGACCGGTGACGTACGACGACCCGAAGTCGAGTCGCACGACACCGGCCAGCCAGTGCAGGTACTGCTGCGGCAGCGACAGGTCGAGGCCGAGCTGTTCCCGGACCTCGGACAGCTGTTCGTCCGTCGGCTCCGGGATCCCCTGCGCGGTCAGCGTCAACCGGGCCGGATCCCCGGGTGCCAGCGGCAGCAGCGCCCAGATGAGCAGGCTCGCACCCCAGGCGGCGCCCAGCGCCTGCAGCAGGCGCAGGACGCCGGAGCGCAGGCGGGATCTCACGCGCCGGTGTCGTACCGGATGTGGCGTCGGACGTTGGAGACCTCGTAGCCGGACCACTGCTGCGAGGTGACGACCGTGAAGTACTTGAAGGTGCCCGCGACGACGTACGCCTGCTCGGTCACCAGGATCTCCTGGGCCCGCTTCAGTAGGGCGTCACGCTCGCCGTCGTCGAACGTGCTGCGCAGCGTGTCGCCGATCGCGTCGATCTCCGGATTCGACAGGCCCTGCATGTTCGACGAGCCGCCGGTCGTCCACCGCACCAGGTACGGCTGGACGGGATCGGCTGTGCCGGACAGCGATCCACTCAGCGCGATGGACGACTCCCAGCCGGCCGGGTTCTCCTTCACCGCCGCGGAATCCTCGGCGACGTCGATTTTCAGCTCGAACCCGGCCCGCGCGACCTGGTCCTGGATGCCGATGGCGACGTCGGTGGTCTCCGGTCCCTGCGCCTGCGTGACGAAGCGGACCGTGAGACGCTGCCCGTCCTTGGTGCGGACACCGTCGGCGCCCGGAACCCAGCCGGCCTTGTCCAGCAACGCCTTCGCGGACTCCACGTCGTACTTCTGGTTGCCCAGAGCGAACGACAGCTGCTGCGGGTACAAGCCTTCGGCGGCGTCGAACGAGCCGTTGCCGATGTTGTCGGCCAGCCCCTGGTAGTCGATGGCCTGCACGAACGCTTTGCGGACGTCGACGTCGGTGAAGATGCCCTGCTTCAGGTTCATCTCGACGAGCAGCGACTGCAGCGCCTCCGGCGAGTTCTTCACCGCCACGTCGTCGCGGCCCGAGAGTGCCAGTCGCGCACCGGTCGACGGGTAGAACGCCATGTCGGCCTCGCCGCTCTCCACGCCGGCGATACGGGCCTGCTCGTCGGGCACGACGTCGACACTGATCCCGGCCAGGGCCGGGGTGCCCTGCCAGTACCCGTCGTAGCGGGCGAGCTCCAGATCCGTCGGCGTCCACGCGGTGATCGCGTACGGGCCGGTGTAGGCGCCGGATCCGACGATCTTCGCGGAGTCGCCGCCGGCGGCCTCGACGGCCTCGACGTCGTAGATCTGCAGCGAGTTGTCGCGGGCGGCCAGCCCCGCGGGCACCATCGCGTTCGGGGTGGGGGTGTGCAGCAGCACGGTGTCGTCGTCCTCGGCGACCGCGCGGGTGCCCGGCTGCAGGTACACCTGCGCGGCCTTCGACCTGTCGATCTGCCGGCTCAACGCGGCCGCGACCGCCTGCGCCGTCACGGGTGTGCCGTTCTGGAACGTCTGACCGTCCCGCAATTCGACGGCCCACGTGAGGTCGTCGCGGCGCTCGACGCTCTCCGCGAGCCACGGGCTGATCGTGCCGTCCTCGTCCACCTGGAGGAGGTTCTCGGCGATGCCCCAGTCGAACAGCCAATTGGTGCCGGTGGCGACGGGGTCGAGACCGGCGATCTTGTAGGAGTTGTAGATCGTCAGGTGATCGTCGGTGGGGCCGGACCGGGTGTCGGCCGTACTCGACGAGCAGCCGGCGACGGCGACGGCCGCGGCGACAGTGACGATGCCGGCGCACAGCACCGACTGCCACCCGGTGCGGGTGGTGGGTATCGAGTTGTTCATATTCCATCCTCGTGGTGTCCTGCAGTCGCCACAGGTGTCCTGGCTCCCGAATCGACACTCGCCCCCGGCCTTCCAACCCCTCGGGGTCGTGGCCGAACGTTGGGGGTTCGCTCCTCGGTGACAGTTGCGGGACAGCCCCGGATTCCCACCGGTGTTCCCTGCGACGAGACGCACCCTACTAGACCGATTCGGGCAACTCGGATGCAACAGTCGACCGATGTTCCCGGACAGCCGCTGTACGCGCGCCGGGAACTGCCCCTAAACTGGCGGACGCAGTTGGTTCGCCTGCCCCGGTCGTGAGGAGCCCCGAAGACCGGGGGCGGCGTCGAAGCGCATCCACCCCTCCGGGAGGGGTGCGTGAGAGGGAACCCGGTGGGAATCCGGGACTGTCCCGCAGCGGTGAGTGGGAACGACCGCCGTCATGAGCACTGGACCCCAGGGTCCGGGAAGCGACGGCCAGTAGGTTCGGTATCGATACCGGATGCCCGCGAGTCCGAAGACCTGCCCACTGTGTCGGGCGCGTCGTGCCCGACGGGCCACCGCCTCGGGGAATGGGCGTGTAGACCACTCGTGTTGCCGCATGCGTTCGTTCGGGGCTTCGAGGGGTGTACCAGTTCTGCCGGCGGTGGTTCATCCCGCGAATGCACACTGGAGACACACACGTGACTACCTCGTTCACCGCAACCGTACTGGGCTCGCCCCGTATCGGTCCTCGTCGCGAACTCAAGAAGGCCGTCGAGGCCTACTGGGCGGGCCGCATCGGCGCCGACGCCCTGGCCGCTGTCGGTGCCGATCTGCGTCGTCGGATGTGGATCGGACTCCGGGACGCCGGCCTGGACTCCGTTCCGGTCAACACGTTCTCGTACTACGACCAGATGCTCGATACAGCCGTCATGCTCGGGGCACTGCCGGACCGGGTCATCGGACTCGGCACCGACCTCGACCGCTACTTCGCGGCCGCCCGCGGCACCGACACCGTCGTGCCCCTCGAGATGACCAAGTGGTTCGACACCAACTACCACTACCTGGTTCCGGAGATCACCGCAGCGACGTCGTTCGTACTCGACGCGTCGAAGGTTCTGGCCGAATTGCAGGAGGCCCGCGACCTCGACGTTCCCGCGCGGCCCGTCGTCATCGGCCCGGTCACGTTCCTGCTGCTGTCGAAGGCGGTCGGCTCGGACACACCGCTGCTCGACCGGATCGACGAACTCGTGCCCCTGTACGCCGACCTCCTGGGCAGACTGCACGAGGCCGGAGCGGACTGGGTGCAGATCGACGAACCGGCGCTGGTCGCCGATCGGACGGCGGACGAGATCGCCGTCGCCGCCCGCGTCTACGACCGTCTCGCCGCGATCCCGCGGCGGCCCGCGATCCTGGTCGCGTCGTACTTCGGCAGCCTCGGCGACGCGTTGCCCGCGCTCGCGGCGACCGGGATCGAGGGCCTTGCCATTGACGCCGTCGCCGGGTCCGACGTGCTCGGCGCGGTCCCCGACCTCGCGCACAAGCACGTCGTCGCGGGCGTCGTGGACGGCCGGAACGTCTGGCGCACCGACCTCGATCGGACCCTGACCACGCTGGACGCACTGCGGGGGAGCGTCGGGTCGCTGGCGGTGTCGACATCGTGCTCGCTGCTGCACGTGCCGTACACGCTCGACGCCGAGACGAATCTCGATGCCGCGCTTCGGTCGTGGCTGGCGTTCGGGTCGGAGAAGACCGAGGAGGTGGTGACCCTCGCGACCGCACTGACACGGGGTCGTGACGCGGTGGCCGACCGTCTCGTGTCCGATCGGGCCGCGCGGTCGACGCGGACCTCCGACCCGCGTCTGCACGACGATGCCGTCCGCACCCGGCTCGCGTCGATCCTGGCGTCCGATCCGGGCCGGTCGCCGGCGGATCGTCGTCGCGCAGCCCAGTCCGGACTGAACCTGCCGGTGCTGCCGACCACGACGATCGGCTCGTACCCGCAGACGATGCAGATCAGGGTCGCGCGCGCGGCGCTGCGCAAGGGGGAGATCACCGAGTCGGAGTACCGCGACCGGATGCGGTCGGAGATCGTCGATGTGGTTGCACTGCAAGAGGAACTGGGACTCGATGTGCTCGTGCACGGTGAGCCGGAGCGCAACGACATGGTGCAGTACTTCGCGGAACAGCTCGACGGTTTCGCCGCGACGGTGAACGGCTGGGTGCAGTCGTACGGCAGTCGGTGCGTGCGGCCACCGATCCTGTTCGGTGACGTCCGGCGTCCGGTGGCGATGACCGTCGATTGGATCTCGTACGCGCAGTCGCTGACGGACCGTCCGGTCAAGGGCATGCTCACCGGTCCCGCGACGATCCTGGCGTGGTCGTTCGTGCGGGACGACCAGCCCTTCGCCGAGTCGGCGAACCAGGTGGCGCTGGCCATTCGCGACGAGACCGTCGACCTGCAGAACGCAGGGATCGCCATTGTCCAGGTCGACGAGCCGGCGCTGCGGGAGTTGTTGCCGCTACGTGCGGCCGGTCGGCAGGAGTACCTCGACTGGTCGGTCGGATCGTTCCGCCTCTCGACGTCGGGTGTCGAGGACTCGACCCAGATCCACACGCACCTGTGCTACTCGGAGTTCGGTGAGGTGATCGACGCGATCGTGAACCTCGACGCGGACGTGACCTCGATCGAGGCGGCGCGCTCGCACATGGAGGTGCTCGATGACCTCGACGCGGTCGGGTTCGACCGGGGGGTCGGTCCGGGTGTCTACGACATCCACTCGCCCCGCGTCCCGAGTGTCGACGAGATCGTCACGTCCCTGAAGGAAGCGCTGGAAGCCGTTCCGGCGGAACGCCTGTGGGTCAATCCCGACTGCGGTCTCAAGACCCGTGGACGCGTCGAGGTCGAGGCGTCGCTGCGGAACATGGTGGAGGCCGCGAAGCGGGTGCGCGCGAGCCTGTGACCGAAAACTGTGGCCCCGCACCGGTATCGGTGCGGGGCCACAGTTTCAGGCCACCACGGGCCGTTGTGGGACGCCCGTGTACTCGCTGAGCGGCCGGATCAGGGCGTTCGATTCACCCTGTTCGATGATGTGCGCGGTCCATCCGACGATACGGCTCATCACGAAGATCGGGGTGAATACCTCGATGTCGAAGCCGAGCAGGTGGTACGTCGGGCCGGTGGGGAAGTCGAGGTTCGGCGCGATCCCGGTGGCAGCGTCCATGGTGCGTTCGAGGATCTCGTACATCTGCACCCACTTGTCGCCGTCGGTGCGGGCGGCGACATCCCGGAACGCTGCGCGCATCGTCGGCACCCGCGAATCGCCACTGCGGTAGACACGGTGACCGAAGCCCATGACCTTCTCCTTGCGGGCCAGCTTGTCCCGCATCCAGTCCTCGGCGCGCTCGGGTTCACCGATCTCGAGCATGTCGTGCATGACGGCCTCGTTCGCGCCGCCGTGCAGCGGACCCTTGAGGGTGCCGATCGCGGCGGTGACCGCGCTGTAGATGTCCGACAGCGTCGAGGTGACCACGCGGGCTGCGAACGTCGACGCGTTGAAGCTGTGCTCCGCGTACAGGATCAGCGACACCTCGAATGCCGTGACCAGTTCCGGTTCCGGTACCTCGCCGAAGCACATGCGTAGAAAGTTCTCGGCGAACCCGAGGTGACTGTGCGGTGCGATCGGGTCGAGGCCGCGGCGGCGACGATGGTCTGCGGCGACGATCGTCGGCAGGACCGCCATCATGCGGAGTGCCTTCTCCCGGTTGACGTTCGGCGAGTTGTCGGCCTCCTCCGGATCCTCCGCGCCGAGGTAGCTGATCGCGGTGCGGACCACGTCCATCGGATGGCAGTTGTCGGGTAGCTTCGCCACCAGCGACAGCATCGAGCGGTCGGCCCGACGGCTCGCTCGCTCCCGCTGACAGAACAGCTCGAGCTGGGCGTCGGTGGGCAGCTCGCCGTTCCACAGCAGGTAGGCGACCTGTTCGAAGCTGCAGTGCGCGGCGAGATCCTCGACCGCGTAGCCGCGGTAGGTCAGCGAGTTGCTCTCGGGCACCACCTTGGAGATTGCGGTGGTGTCGACGACGACACCGGCGAGGCCCTTGTGGATCGTCGGGGCGGTGTTCGTCATTGGTTCCCTCCGAGTGTGAAAGTGAAGATGCCGGAATCGAATTCGTTGTAGCGGTCGTACTCGAGCAGTTCGTACAGTCGCGATCGGGTCTGCATGGACCCGAGCAGACTCTCCTGGGTGCCGGTGGCGTGGATCTCCCGCAGGCCGGCCTCGATCGCGCCCATCGCCAGTCGCAGTGTGGTGACCGGGTAGATCACCGCGTTGTAGCCGATGTCCTCGAGTGTCCGCGCCGGGATCAGCGTCGACTTGCCGAACTCGGTCATGTTCGCGAGCAGCGGGATGTCCACGGCGTAACGGAACTTCGTGAAGTCGGCCTCAGTGTGCAGTGCCTCGGTGAAGATCATGTCCGCGCCGGCGTCGGCGTACGCCTTCGCACGTTCGATCGCCGCGTCGATGCCGTCGATCCCGGCGGCATCGGTGCGGGCACAGATCACGAAGTTCGGATCCCGCCGGGCCGCGACGGCGGCGCGCAGACGACGGACCATCTCGTCGGTGGGGACGATGGCCTTGCCGTCGAGGTGGCCGCAGCGCTTGGGATTGACCTGGTCCTCGAGGTGCAGGCCGGCGATCCCGGCATCCTCGGCGGCCAGGACGGTGCGGGCCGCCGACATCGGCTCCCCGAAGCCGGTGTCGGCGTCGATCAGTACCGGCAGATCCGTCACCCCGGCGATCTGCCGACTGTGCCCGACCACCTCGGTGAGCGTCGTCAGGCCGATGTCGGGCAGGCCGAGCGCGGCGGAGAACGCGCCGCCGGAGACGTACACGCCCTCGAACCCGATCTCCTGGATCAGTTTGGCGGTCAACGGGTTGATCGCACCGGGCAGACGCTGGATCGTGCCCGAGGTCAGCCCCGCCCGGAACGCGGCGCGCTTGTCGGCGGGGGAGGTGGCGGCGGCGATGAGGCCGGTCATGTCAGAACAGTCCCTTCGGCGACTTCGGGGCGTGCGCGAGGACGTCGCCGGTGACGGTGAACGTGAGCTGGTCCAGCTCGCCGGCTTTCAGTTCGGGGGTGCGCTGTGCGGCGTCGAGGAAGCGGTCCTGTTCGGCCGGGTCGACGACACCGTCGGAGAGGGTGCGGAACTTCGCGACGTACTGGTCGCGGGCGAACGGGCGGGCGCCGAGCGGGTGCGCGTCGGCGACCGCGAGTTCGTCGACGATCACCTCGCCGCTCTTCAGCGTGATCTCGGCACGGGCACCGAACGCCTTCTCGGCTGGATCGGTGGAGTGGTAGCGGCGCGTCCACTCCGGATCCTCGGCGGTGGAGATCTTGCGCCACAGTCCGATCGTGTCGGGGCGCTGTGCCCGCTCGGGGGCGTACGAGCGCTCGTGGTGCCACGTGCCGTCCTGCAGGGCGACCGCGAAGATGTACATCACCGAGTGGTCGAGGGTCTCGCGGCTGGCCGTCGGGTCGAACTTCTGCGGGTCGCCGGACCCGGTGCCGATCACGACGTGGGTGTGGTGGCTGGTGTGCAGCACGATCGACGCGATCTGCTCGAGGTCGCCGATCCGTTCGCGCATCCGGCGGGCCAGGTCGATCGGGGCCTGGCTCTGGTACTCCGCGGAGTGCTCCTTGGTGTAGGTGTCCAGGATCGCGCGCTTCGCCTCGCCCGGGCCGGGCAGCGGCACAGCGTATTCGGCGTTCGGGCCGCCGAGCAGCCACGCGATGACACCGTCCTCGCCCTCCCAGATCGGGGACGGTGCGCCCTCACCGCGCATCGCCCGGTCGACGGCCTCGACGGCCATCTTCCCGGCGAACGCCGGCGCGTACGCCTTCCAACTGGAGATCTCGCCCTTGCGGGACTGACGGGTCGCCGTGGTGGTGTGCAGCGCCTGCCCGACCGCCTGGTACACGGTCTCGGTGTCCAGCCCGAGCAGCGCGCCGATGCCGGCTGCCGCGGACGGTCCGAGGTGCGCGACGTGGTCGATCTTGTGCTCGTGCAGGCAGATCGAGCGCACCAGGTCCACCTGGACCTCGTAGCCGGTGGCGATGCCGCGGATCAGATCGGCACCGCTGCGGCCGGCGTGCTGGGCGACCGCGAGGATCGGTGGAATGTTGTCGCCCGGGTGCGAGTATTCCGCGGCCAGGAACGTGTCGTGGAAGTCGAGTTCACGCACCGCGACCCCGTTGGCCCACGCCGCCCACTCGGGCGAGTACCGGCCGGTCACGCCGACGACCGTCGCACCCGGCGTGTACGGGTGGGCCACGGCCTGGGCGCGGGCGTTCACTACAGGGCGGCGCGTCACCGATGCCGCCGCGACGGCCGCGTTGTCGATGATCCGGTTCACGATCATCTCGGTGCTGTCGGCGGGAACCTCGACCGGATCGGTCGCGACCTCGGCGATCTTCCATGCGAGGTGCTCGCACTTCGGGAAGGTCTCGGCCGAGCGGTGGGTGCGGACGGAATGGGTCTTCAACTTCGGTGCCCTTCGTCGAAACTGTGCTGTGTCTTGCAGCGTATGCACGCCGGGCACCGCCGGAAAGTGGCTGAACATGCGTATTTCGGTGGTGTGGGTGGCCGGGTTCTGCGAATGGTGCGAATGCGCGGGGTCGTGGTTGAGTGACGCGGTGCAGAAGATATACGGCGGTCCCAGGCTGCGCCGGCTGCGTGAGGAGAGGGGGCTCACGCAGCTGGCGCTCGCCCGGATCCTGGATCTGTCGGCCAGCTACGTCAATCAACTCGAGAACGACCAGCGACCGCTCACCGTGCCGGTGCTACTCAAACTGAACGCGATGTTCGACCTGGATGCGCAGTTCTTCGCCGCCGAGTCCGACGCGCGACTGGCCGCCGACCTGCAGGACGTGCTGACCGCGCTCGGGACACCGGCGTCGTCGTCGACCATCGACGAGTTCGTGGCGCGTATGCCCGAGGTGGGGTACGCGCTGGTGGGCATGCACCGCCGGCTGCAGGCGGCGACCGAACAGCTCGAACAGTTCAGTGCGCATTTCACGGCCCCGTCCTCCGCGGACGCCGGTGAGGTGACCCCGATGCCGTTCGAGGAGGTGCGAGACTTCTTCTACGACAGGCATAACCACATCGCCGAACTCGACGACGCCGCCGAACGGCTGTTCGTCGGCAGCGGTCTGCGGATCGGGTCGCTCGACACCCAGTTGACGGCGCTGCTCGAATCCGGATACGGCATCGTCGTCCGGTTGCGGAGCGACCCGCCCGACCGGCCCGGCCCCAAACGCCACTACGACGCCACCGGGCGTGTGCTGACCCTGTCGCGGCACCTGTCGCCCGGTCAGCGTGCCTTCCAGATCGCCACGCAGCTCGCGTTCCTCACCCAGTCGGAGGTGATCGACCGGCAGGTGGTCGCCGCGGTGACGCTCAGTGAGAACGCCCGGGAACTCGCGAAGATCGGCCTGGCCAACTACTTCGCGGGCGCACTGTTGTTGCCGTACAACGAGTTCCTCGATGCCGCGGAGCGGCTGCACTACGACATCGACATGCTGGCACTGCAGTTCGAGGTGGGGTTCGAGACGGTCTGCCATCGGTTGTCGACGATGCAGCGCCGCACCCGGCGGGGTGTTCCGTTCTTCTTCGTCCGCACCGACCGGGCCGGGAACATCTCGAAACGGCAGTCCGCCACTGCCTTCCACTTCTCGCGGGTCGGTGGCAGCTGTCCCCTGTGGGTGGTGCACGACGCCTTCGGCACCCCCGACCGCATCCTCACCCAGGTGGCTCGCATGCCGGACGGGCGCACCTACCTGTGGATCGCGCGGACCGTCGACGGGGGTGCGTCCCCGTACGGCACTCCCGAACGGAACTTTGCCGTCGGCCTCGGCTGCGACATCACCCACGCCGAACGACTCGTCTACTCGCAGGGACTGCGGCTCGACGAACGGATGTCGCCGGTGCCGATCGGTGCCGGATGCAAGATCTGTGAACGCACCGACTGCGCGCAGCGGGCCTTTCCGCAGATCGGCCGTCCGGTGCGCGCCGACGTGAACGTCAGCAGCAGGCTGCCGTACCCGCCGGTCGAACGCGACCACTGACTCCTGCCGACCTGCACTTTCCTCGCGACGCGCCCCGGAAACAATCACAGATGCTTGATTCCGGGGCCTCGTCCTGTGATGCTCGTCTCATCATTCGAGGAGGCGTGTGTGACGGACTTGGACAAGATCGTCGACGACCTGCGTGCGGAAGGCGACGCGCTCGATGCGCTGGTCGCGGACCTGACCGAGGAGCAGTGGGCGACGTCGACGCCGGCCGTGGGGTGGTCGATCGCGCACCAGATCGGACACCTGCACTGGACGGATCGGTCGTCGCTGCTGGCGGCCACCGACAACGACGCGTTCGCCGATCAGGTGACGGAAGCGTGGAAGAACCCGCACGGTTTCGTCGACGACGCCGCCGACGTCGAGGCGCAGCGGCCGCCGCGCGACCTGCTCGCCGACTGGCGGGCCACCCGCGCGCGGCTCGCCGACGTCCTGCTCGATGTCCCGGCGGGCACGAAGCTCCCGTGGTACGGGCCGCCGATGGGCGCGGCGTCCATGGCGACGGCCCGGCTGATGGAGACGTGGGCGCACGGCCGGGACGTCGCCGACACACTCGGGATCCGCACCGAACCGACGCCGCGACTGCGGCACATCGCGCGACTCGGTGTCCGGACCCGGAACTTCGCGTTCGACGTCCACCAGTTGCCGCCACCCACAGCGGAATTCCGTATCGAGCTCACGGCACCCGACGGTTCCGTCTGGACGTTCGGACCGGATGATGCGGCCCAGCGGGTGACCGGCCCGGCCGAGGACTTCTGCCTGCTCGTCACCCAGCGCATCCACCGCGACGGCACCGCGCTCACCGCGACCGGCGCCGACGCCGACCGGTGGCTCGGTATCGCGCAGGCCTTCGCGGGCCTGCCCGGGGTCGGACGTGACACGACAGCGGAGGCGACGCAGTGACGATCCCGACGGCAGCCCCGACGACAGTCCCGACGACGGCCCCGGTGCGGATCGGCAACTGTTCCGGCTTCTACGGAGACCGGCTCTCCGCGATGCGGGAGATGCTCACCGGCGGTGACCTCGACTACCTCACCGGCGACTACCTGGCCGAGTTGACGATGCTCATCCTCGGCCGCGACCGGTTGAAGGACCCGTCCCGCGGATACGCGAAAACCTTTCTGCGGCAGGCGGAGGACTGTCTCGGGCTCGCCCTGGAGAAGGGCGTGAAGATCGTCGCGAACGCCGGCGGACTCAACCCTGCCGGTCTCGCCGACGCGCTCCGCGAAGTGAACGACCGGCTCGGACTGCACGCCACGATCGCCCATGTCGAAGGCGACGATCTCATCGCCCGCGCCGGCGAACTCGGTCTCGACCGCGACATCGCCCCGCTCACCGCCAACGCCTACCTTGGCGCGTGGGGGATCGTCGACTGCCTGCACGCGGGCGCCGACGTCGTCGTCACCGGCCGCGTCACCGACGCCTCCGTCCTCGTCGGACCAGCTGCCGCGCACTTCGGTTGGGCGCGTGACGACTTCGACCGGCTCGCGGGTGCCGTCGTCGCCGGGCACGTCATCGAATGCGGCACCCAGGCCGCCGGTGGCAACTACTCGTGGTTCACCGAGATCGGCGACCTCACCCGGCCCGGCTTCCCGATCGCCGAGATCCACGCCGACGGCGCGTCCGTCATCACCAAACATGCGGGCACCGGGGGCGCGGTCACCGTCGGCACCGTCACCGCGCAACTGCTGTACGAGATCACCGGCGGCCGCTACGCGAACCCCGACGTCACCGCCCGCATGGACACGATCGTCCTGTCCGACGACGGACCCGACCGTGTCCGCATCAGCGGGGTCCGCGGGGAGGCGCCTCCACCGCAGTACAAGGTGTCGCTCAACGCGCTCGCCGGATTCCGCAACGAGGCCACGTTCGTGCTCACCGGCCTGGACATCGAGGCCAAGGCGGAACTGGTGCGCCGGCAACTGGAGTCGTGGCTGACGACCCGACCGCAGGAACTCGACTGGACTCTCGCCCGCACCGACCACCCGAACGCCGACACCGAGGAGGCCGCGAGCGCACTGCTGCGGTGCACGGTCCGCGACACCGACCCGAATGTGGTGGGACGCGCCTTCTCGTCCGTCGCCGTGGAACTCGCCCTTGCGAGCTACCCGGGTTTCACGCTCACCGCACCGCCGTCGCACGGGCAGCCGTACGCGGTGTTCACCCCCGGCTACGTCGACGCCGGACAGGTGCCGCACATCGCGGTCCACCCCGACGGCACCCGCGTCGACATCACGCCGAGTGGCACGACGAAAGAACTCGAGGGCGTCCCGGAACCCGATCTCCCGCAACCGTTCACCGACGACGCTGCCGGCACCGTCACCGTCCCGCTCGGGACGGTCGCGGCCGCCCGCAGTGGCGACAAGGGCGGCAACGCCAACGTCGGAGTGTGGGTCCGCACCGACGACGCCTGGCGCTGGCTCGTGCACACCCTCACCGTCGGCGAGCTGAAACGACTTCTCCCCGAAGCGGAACCGCTCACCGTCACCCGGCACGTGCTGCCGAACCTGCGGGCGGTCAACTTCGTGATCGAGGGAATCCTCGGGCGTGGCGTCGCCTCCCAGGCCCGCTTCGACCCGCAGGCCAAGGGCCTCGGCGAATGGCTGCGCTCCCGGCACATCGACATCCCGGTGGCACTCGTACCCGACTACCGCAACGAACTCGAGGAAGGCCACGCGTGACCATGTGGGACACCCCGGAACGACAGCAACTCCGCAAGACCGTCCGCTCGTTCGTGGAGCAGGAGATCCTGCCGTACCAGGACGACTGGGAACGCGACGGCGAGATCCCGCGAGAGCTGCATCGCAAGGCCGCGGCCCTGGGACTGCTCGGCGCCGGCTTCCCGGAGCACGTCGGCGGCGAGGGCGGTGACCTGGTCGACGCCGTCGTCATCTGCGAGGAGATGCACCAGGCCGGCGCGTCCGGGGGCCTGTTCGCGTCCCTGTTCACGTGCGGGATCGCACTGCCGCACCTCGTTGCGGCCGGTGACCCGGACCAGATCGAACACTGGGTGCGGCCCACCCTCGCCGGCGAGAAGATCGGCTCGCTCGCCGTCACCGAACCCGGTGGCGGCTCCGACGTCGGACACCTGCGCACCACCGCGGTTCGGGACGGTGACCATTACATCGTCAACGGATCCAAGACGTTCATCACGTCCGCGGTACGCGCCGACTTCGTCGTCACCGCCGTCCGCACCGGCGGGGCGGGTGCCGGTGGGGTATCGCTGCTCGTGATCGAGAAGGGCACACCGGGATTCGAGGTAGCCCGCAAACTCGACAAGATGGGCTGGCGGGCGTCGGACACCGCGGAACTGGCGTTCGTCGACTGCCGTGTCCCCGCGGGCAACCTGGTGGGCATCGAGAATTCGGGGTTCGCGCAGATCGCGCAGGCGTTCCTCACCGAACGTATCGCGCTGGCCGCGCAGGCGTATGCGAGTGCGCAACGCTGCCTGGACCTCACGATCCGGTGGTGCCGCGACCGCGACACGTTCGGCCGGCCCCTGATCTCCCGGCAGGCCGTGCAGAACACCCTCACCGAGATGATGCGGCGCACCGACGTCGCCCGCGTCTACACGCGGACCCTGGTCGAACGTTCGCTCACCTCGGACGAGGACTTCGTCGCCGAGGTGTGCTTCGCGAAGAACACCGCCGTCGAGGCCGTGGAATGGGTTGCGCACCAGGCCGTCCAACTGTTCGGCGGCATGGGCTACATGCGTGAGAGTGAAGTGGAGAGGCAGTACCGGGACATGCGCATTCTGGGAATCGGCGGCGGCACCACGGAGATCCTGACCGCCCTGGCCGCGAAGCGATTGGGGTACCACGCGTGACGATCCTGCGATCGACCCTCGACACCGCCTCCCTGGAGTACGTGTCGGCGGCCGAAACCATGACGACCAAGCTCTCCGACCTCGAGGTCGAACACGCCAAGGCCCTCGCCGGCGGCGGCGAGAAGTACGTCGAGCGGCACCACAAGCGCGGCAAACTGCTGGCCCGTGAACGCATCGAACTGCTCCTCGACGAGGATTCCCCGTTCCTGGAGTTGTCGCCGCTCGCCGCGTGGGGCAGCCAGTTCCCGGTCGGGGCGTCCACGATCGTCGGGATCGGCACGGTCAGCGGCGTCGAATGCCTGATCGTCGCCAGCGATCCGACGGTCCGCGGCGGCACCTCGAACCCGTGGACGCTCAAGAAGGGGTTCCGCGCCAACGACATCGCCGTCGCCAACCGGCTGCCGGTGATCTCCCTCGTCGAATCCGGTGGTGCCGACCTGCCGACTCAGAAGGAGGTGTTCATCCCCGGCGGACGCATGTTCCGCGACCTCACCCGACTGTCCGCGGCCGGAATCCCCACCATCGCACTGGTGTTCGGCAACTCCACCGCCGGTGGCGCCTACATCCCCGGCATGTCCGACCACGTCGTGATGATCAAGGAGCGGTCCAAGGTGTTCCTGGCCGGGCCGCCGCTGGTGAAGATGGCCACCGGCGAGGAGTCCGACGACGAATCCCTCGGCGGCGCCGAGATGCACGCCCGCACCTCGGGTCTGGCCGATTACTTCGCGCAGGACGAGCAGGACGCCATCCGCATCGGACGCAGCATCGTCGCCCGCCTGAACTGGCGCAAACAGGGGCCGCCGCCGCGTTCCGAGGTGATCGAACCCCTCTACGACGCCGAGGATCTACTCGGCATCGTGCCGGAGGACCTGAAGATTCCGTTCGATCCACGGGAGGTGATCGCCCGCATCGTCGACGGCTCCGACTTCGACGAGTTCAAGCCGCTGTACGGCAGTTCGCTCGTCACCGGCTGGGCGCAGCTGCACGGGTATCCGATCGGCATTCTCGCCAACGCCCGCGGAATCCTGTTCAGCGAGGAAGCCCAGAAGGCTACCCAGTTCATCCAGCTCGCCAACCGGTCGAACACGCCGTTGCTGTTCCTGCACAACACCACCGGCTACATGGTCGGCAAGGAGTACGAGGAGGGCGGCATGATCAAACACGGGTCGATGATGATCAACGCGGTCTCCAACTCCACCGTCCCGCACATCTCGATCCTGCTCGGCGCCTCCTACGGAGCCGGTCACTACGGCATGTGCGGACGCGCCTTCGATCCCCGATTCCTGTTCGCGTGGCCCAGCTCCAAGTCCGCCGTCATGGGCGGCGCGCAACTCGCCGGTGTCGTCTCCATCGTCGGCCGCGCCGCCGCCGAGGCCCGCGGGCAGGCGTTCGATCCCGAGGCCGACGCCGGGATGCGCGCCATGATCGAGAACCAGATCGAGGCCGAATCGCTGCCGACGTTCCTGTCCGGGATGCTCTACGACGACGGCGTCATCGACCCCCGCGACACCCGCACGGTGGTGGGAATGTGCCTGTCGGCCATTGCCACCGCCCCGATCGAGGGCGCCGCCAACTTCGGTGTCTTCCGGATGTGAGGCACCGGAAAATGAGTAAGCCCATGATCCGATCCGTTCTGGTCGCCAACCGCGGTGAGATCGCCCGTCGCGTCTTCGCGACGTGCCGGCGCACCGGTGTCGGCACCGTCGCCGTCTTCTCCGATCCCGACGCCGCCGCCCCCCACGTCGCCGAGGCCGACGCCGCCGTCCGCCTGCCCGGTGCGACACCCGCCGACACCTATCTGCAGATCGACAAGATCGTCGACGCCGCCCGCACGTCCGGGGCCGACGCCGTCCACCCCGGGTACGGGTTCCTGTCCGAGAACGCCGACTTCGCCCGCGCCGTCGAGGCCGCCGGCCTCACCTGGATCGGCCCGCCCGTCAAGGCCATCGAACTCATGGGCTCCAAGGTCGAATCCAAGCGGATCATGGCCGACGCCGGTGTCCCCGTCCTCGCCGAACTCGATCCCGCCACCGTCACCGACGCAGACCTGCCGGTGCTGGTGAAGGCGTCCGCCGGTGGCGGCGGACGCGGCATGCGCGTCGTGCGCGAGTTGTCGGCGCTGCCCGGCGAGATCGAGGCCGCCCGCCGGGAAGCGCAGTCCGCGTTCGGGGATCCGACGGTGTTCTGCGAGCGCTACCTCGAGACCGGACGCCACATCGAGGTCCAGGTGATGGCCGACGGCCACGGCACCGTGTGGGCGATCGGCGAACGCGAATGCTCCCTCCAACGCCGCCACCAGAAGGTCGTCGAGGAGGCGCCGTCGCCGTTGGTGCAGCGCATTCCGTCCATGCGGGACAAGCTCTTCCATGCGGCCCGGCTCGCCGCGACGGTGATCGGGTACGAAGGTGCCGGCACGGTCGAGTTCCTCGCTGATGAAAACGGTGGTTTCTTCTTCCTCGAGATGAACACCCGCCTGCAGGTGGAGCATCCGGTCACCGAGTGCACCACCGGACTCGACCTCGTCGAGATGCAACTACAGGTCGCGTCCGGGACGCCGCTGCCGCCGGAGCCACCGCAGATCCGCGGGCACTCGATCGAGGTCCGGTTGTACGCCGAGGATCCCGCCCACGGCTGGCGTCCGCAGTCCGGCACCGTCGAACGCATCGAGGTCCCCGACGCCACAGCCGCGTTCGAGATCCTGGACCGGACCGGGGTCCGGCTCGACTCCGGCGTCGAGGACGGCTCCGTGGTGAGCGTGTTCTACGACCCGATGCTCGCGAAGGTGATCTCGTATGCGCCCACCCGTGGGCAGGCCGCGCAGGTACTGGCGTCCGCGCTGGCCCGGATGCGGCTGCACGGGCTGACCACCAACCGGGATCTGCTCGTCACCGTGCTGCGGCATCCGGCGTTCCTCGCCGGCGACACCGACACCGCGTTCTTCGACACCCACGGCCTCGACGTGCTGTCCCGGCCGCTCGCCGACGAGGCCGCGGAGACACTGTCCGCACTCGCCGCGGCCCTCGCGGACGCCGCCGCGAACCGGGCTGCGGCCCCGGTGAACCGGGGCCTGCCGAGCGGCTGGCGGAACCTGCCGTCCCAGCCGCAGGTCAAGCGCTACACCGGAATCCACGACGACCACGACGTCCGTTACCGGCTCACCCGATCCGGGCTGCACGCCGAGGGTCACCCCGACGTCACGCTCGTCTCGTCCGAGTCCGATGTCGTCGTCCTCGACATCGCCGGGCTGCGACGCCGCTTCGACGTCGCCCGCTACGGCGCGCTCGTATGCGTCGACTCGCCGCTCGGGCCGGTGACCCTCACCGCCGTCCCGCGGTTCGTCGACCCGTCGACCGTCGTCGCCGAGGGCTCGCTGCTCGCACCGATGCCCGGCGCGGTGATCCGGCTCGGTGCCGCCGTCGGCGACCGCGTCGAGGCCGGACAGCCGATCCTGTGGCTCGAGGCCATGAAGATGGAACACACCGTCAAGGCCCCCGTCACCGGGGTGCTCACCGAACTGTCCGTCGACGTCGGCCGGCAGGTCGACGTCGGTGCCGTCCTGGCCGTCGTCGAAACCGAAACCGCAGTGTCCGAAGGGGAGTCCGCATGAGCAGCTTCATCGAGACCGACGAGCAGAAGGCGCTGCGGGCCGCGGTGTCCACACTTGCGCAGCGCTACAACTACGTCGACTACGTTCTGCCCAAGGCGCGCAAGGGTGAACCGCTCACCGAACTGTGGACCGAGGCCGGCAAGCTCGGTTTCCTCGGCGTCAACCTGTCCGAGGAGTACGGCGGCGGGGGAGCAGGCATCTACGAACTCGCCCTCGTCCAGGAGGAACTCGCTGCGCAGGGCGCCGGCCTGCTACTCGTCGTCGTCTCACCCGCGATCTGCGGCACCATCATCGGCAAGTACGGCACCGACGCCCAGAAACAGGACTGGCTCACCGCACTCGCCGACGGCTCCAAGATCATGGCGTTCGGCATCACCGAACCCGACGCCGGCTCCAACTCGCACAGGATCACCACCACCGCCCGCAGAGACGGCGACCAGTGGATCCTGCGCGGCAACAAGGTCTACATCTCCGGCGTCGACCAGGCCGACGCGGTCCTGATCGTCGCCCGCACCGAGGACCACAAGACGGGCAAACTCAAGCCCGCGCTGTTCATCGTCCCCACCGACGCCGACAACCTCGTCGCGACCCGGATGGAGATGGACATCGTCGAACCCGACCACCAGTTCACGCTGTTCCTCGACGACGTCCGACTCCCCGCCGACGCGCTCGTCGGATCGGAGGATGCCGCGCTGATGCAACTGTTCGCGGGCCTGAACCCGGAACGCATCCTCGGCGCCGCGATGGCGATCGGTATGGGCCGCTGGGCGCTCGACAGGGGGGTGCAGTTCGCGAAGGAACGCACCGTGTGGAACACCCCGATCGGTGCGCACCAGGGTCTCGCGCACCCGCTCGCACAGTGCAAGATCGAACTCGAGCTCGCCAAGCTGATGATGCAGAAGGCCGCGACCCTCTACGACAACGGCGACGACTTCGGGGCCGCCGAGGCCGCCAACATGGCCAAGTACGCGGCCGCCGAGGCCAGCATCAAGACCCTCGACCAGGCCATCCAGACCCACGGCGGCGGCGGACTGGCCAAGGAGTACGGGCTGGCGGCGATGCTCGGGGCCGCCCGCATCGCGCGCGTCGCGCCGGTCAGCCGCGAGATGATCCTCAACTTCGTCTCCCAGCATTCGCTGGGCCTGCCCAAGTCGTACTAGGGGAATGCCGATGACGGATCGTCTCGTCCGCTACGACGTCGCCGACGGCCTGGCGACGCTGACCCTGGACTCGCCGCGCAACCGCAACGCCATCTCGAGCCGGCTCGTCGCCGAGCTGCGGCAGGGTCTGTCCGACGCCGCCGCCGACGCGTCCGTCCGCGCCGTCGTCCTCACCCACACCGGCGGCACGTTCTGTGCCGGGGCCGACCTGTCCGAGGCGAGCACCGCCGCGGAGACGACACCCCAGGAACTCGCCGCGCAGCGCACGACACAGATGACCGAGCTGCTGCGCGTCATCGTCGAACTACCCAAACCGGTGATCGGACGCCTCGACGGGCACGTCCGCGCCGGCGGAATGGGGCTGGTCGGGGCGTGCGACATCGTCGTCGCCGGACCCGACACCACGTTCGCACTCACCGAGGCCCGCCTCGGGCTGGCGGCGTCGATCATCTCGCTGACGGTGATCCCTCGGCTCACGTCCCGGGCCGCCGGACGCTACTTCCTCACCGGGGAGAAGTTCGGCCCCCACGAGGCGGAGGCGATCGGACTGATCAGCGAAGCCGTCCCCGACACGGGCAAGGCGATCGGCGAACTGGCGGCCGCACTGCGGAAATGTTCCCCGCAGGGGCTCGCCGAATCGAAGAAACTCACCACGATGCGGATGCTCGCCGACTTCGACCGGTACGCGGACGGCCTCGCCCAGCAGTCCGCGCGACTGTTCGGAACCGCGGAGGCCGTCGAGGGCATGACCGCGTTCCTCCAGAAGCGGCCGCCGGCCTGGGCGGGGGAGGGGTGAAACGAGGCGAGGGCGGTGACCGTGACGGTCACCGCCCTCGCCGGGGAGATCGGGCTTACTTCTGGCCCAGCTTGCCGAGCTCGTCCAGCGAACCGGTGAAGAACACGAGGGCTTTCAGCGAGCTGTTGGCGTTGCTGGCCAGGTCGGAAACGAACTTCAGGAAGGGCAGAACCTCGGCGGAACCCATGATTTCTCCTAGCTACGTGGTGGTGAGGGAAGGTAACCCTTCCTTGCCCTGAATTAGTAACGTGTTCGAGGCCGACCCGCAATGAGATTGTGATGGAGGTAACCCTTACTTCTGGTGGCTCGACGAGAGGAAACGGATGCGTGCACCGCAACAGGACCGGAGTCGGCTGACGCGGCATCGACTGCTCGAGGCGACGGTCGACTGTCTGGTCGAGTTCGGATGGTCGGCCACCACGGTGGCGGTGGTCGCACAGCGGGCCGGCGTGTCGCGGGGTGCGGCGCAGCATCACTTCCCGACCCGAGAGGACCTCATCACCGCGGCGCTCGAGTTCATGTTCGACGGCCGGATCGAACAGGCGCGCCGGGAGATCACGGAACTGCCGGAGGGGGAGGGGCGTACCGAGGCGGTCGTCGCCCGGCTCGTCGACTACTACACGGGGACCCTGTTCAAGGCGGCGCTGCAGGTGTGGACGGCGGCGGCCGCGGACCCGGCGCTACGGGCGCGGATCCTGCCGCTGGAGGAGCGTTTCGGCCGCGTCGTGCACCGCACCGCCGTCGAGAGTCTCGGTGTCGACGACTCCGACCCTGCGGCCCGGCGCCTCGTGCAGGCCACGCTCGACTTCGCGCGCGGGCTGGGGCTCGCGGACGTGCTCACCGACGACTCGCGTCGCCGCGCCGAGATCGTGCGGTGCTGGGCCGTCCAGGTCGACGCGGCACTGGCGTCCGCACCTGCGGATCGATCGGGAATCGTCCCGTGTGACGTGCACCCGGTGCCGCCTACCTCACTTTGACCTGGCCCGGAGCTGCCAGGTATCGTTGGGGGTCGTGTCCGACCGCAGGGGTCGCTACGCAGGCTTTACTTCTGCATGCTCGGGCCGATCAGTGTGCCTATGCGAGGCATTGGCGTGCGCGTGTTGCTGTGGCTTTCCGGCCGATTTTCGGTCAGTTTCCGCAGGTACGAGCATCCGGTTGCCTGTGTAGGGGTGCGCGACACGCCCGACCTCGTGTGCACGCGGGGATGGGTGCGGGGCAGTAGCTTTCTTGCCCCAACCGATGGATCCCTAATTTCAGAACAGCCAGGATTGCTCGACTGTGTCGAGGCGAACTGGAACCTACGAAGAAAGCCGATACATGCCAACCATCAACCAGCTGGTCCGCAAGGGCCGCCGCGACAAGGCCGCCAAGGTCAAGACCGCGGCCCTGAAGGGCAGCCCGCAGCGTCGTGGCGTGTGCACCCGCGTGTACACCACCACCCCGAAGAAGCCGAACTCCGCGCTGCGGAAGGTCGCCCGCGTGCGCCTGACCAGCTCTGTCGAGGTCACCGCTTACATCCCGGGTGAGGGCCACAACCTGCAGGAGCACTCGATGGTGCTCGTCCGCGGCGGTCGTGTGAAGGACCTCCCGGGTGTGCGCTACAAGATCATCCGCGGCTCGCTCGACACGCAGGGCGTCAAGAACCGCAAGCAGGCCCGCAGCCGCTACGGCGCCAAGAAGGAGAAGAGCTAATGCCACGTAAGGGCCCCGCTCCCAAGCGCCCCCTGGTCGCCGACCCGGTCTACGGTTCGCCGCTGGTGACCCAGCTCGTCAACAAGATCCTGCTGGACGGCAAGAAGTCCACCGCCGAGCGCATCGTCTACGGTGCCCTCGAGCAGGCCCGCGAGAAGACCGGCACCGATCCGGTCGTCACCCTCAAGCGTGCGCTCGACAACGTCAAGCCCGCCCTCGAGGTCCGCAGCCGTCGCGTCGGTGGCGCCACCTACCAGGTCCCGGTCGAGGTTCGTCCGGGCCGTTCCACCACGCTGGCCCTGCGCTGGCTGGTGACCTTCTCGCGCGCCCGTCGTGAGAAGACCATGGTCGAGCGTCTCGCCAACGAACTTCTCGATGCGAGCAACGGCCTGGGCGCTGCTGTCAAGCGCCGCGAGGACACCCACAAGATGGCTGAAGCCAACAAGGCGTTCGCGCACTACCGCTGGTGATACCACGCCAGGCCGAGGGAGCCTCACGGCACAGACTCTCGGCCTGGCGTTGTCACTACTGTGTCGGTTCCGTCACCGGGCCGGCTGACAAGAATAGAAGACGTGGCCCCAGAAGGGCCGACACGATCAACGAGCGGGGAAGAATCCTGTGGCACAGGAAGTGCTGACCGACCTGAACAAGGTCCGCAACATCGGCATCATGGCGCACATCGATGCCGGCAAGACCACCACCACCGAGCGCATCCTCTTCTACACCGGTGTGAACTACAAGATCGGTGAGACCCACGACGGCGCGTCGACGACGGACTGGATGGAGCAGGAGAAGGAGCGTGGCATCACGATCACCTCCGCCGCCGTCACCTGCTTCTGGAACAACAACCAGATCAACATCATCGACACCCCGGGCCACGTCGACTTCACGGTCGAGGTCGAGCGCTCGCTGCGCGTGCTCGACGGTGCCGTTGCCGTCTTCGACGGCAAGGAAGGCGTCGAGCCCCAGTCCGAGCAGGTCTGGCGCCAGGCTGCCAAGTACGACGTGCCGCGCATCTGCTTCGTCAACAAGATGGACAAGATGGGCGCGGACTTCTACTTCACCGTGCAGACGATCATCGATCGTCTCGGTGCGAAGCCGCTCGTCCTGCAGCTGCCGATCGGCGCCGAGGACGAGTTCGACGGTGTCGTCGACCTCGTCGAGATGCGCGCGCTGACCTGGCGCGGCGTCACCGAGATCGGCACCGAGGCCACCATCGAGGAGATCCCCGCGGATCTGGCCGACAAGGCCGCCGAGTACCGCGAGAAGCTGCTCGAGACCGTTGCCGAGTCCGACGAAGCTCTCATGGAGAAGTACTTCGGCGGCGAGGAGCTCACGGTCGAGGAGATCAAGGGCGCCATCCGCAAGATGACGGTCAACTCCGAGCTGTACCCGGTGCTGTGTGGCACCGCGTTCAAGAACAAGGGCGTTCAGCCCATGCTCGACGCGGTCATCGACTACCTGCCGACCCCGCTGGACATCGGTGAGGTCGAGGGTCACAAGCTGAACGACGAGGAGACCATCCTCAAGCGCAAGCCGAGCAAGGACGAGCCGTTCTCGGCTCTGGCCTTCAAGATCGCTGCGCACCCGTTCTTCGGCAAGCTCACCTTCGTGCGCGTCTACTCGGGTCGTATCGATCCGGGTGCCCAGGTGCTCAACGCCACCAAGGGCAAGAAGGAGCGCATCGGCAAGCTCTTCCAGATGCACGCCAACAAGGAGAACCCGGTCGACGAGGCCGTGGCCGGCCACATCTACGCGATGATCGGCCTGAAGGACACCACGACCGGTGACACCCTGTGCGCGCAGGACAACCCGATCGTCCTCGAGTCGATGACGTTCCCGGACCCGGTCATCCAGGTCTCGATCGAGCCCAAGACCAAGTCCGACCAGGAGAAGCTGGGCACCGCGATCCAGAAGCTCGCCGAAGAGGACCCGACCTTCTCGGTCGAGCTGGACGAGGAGACCGGCCAGACCGTCATCGGCGGCATGGGCGAGCTGCACCTCGACATCCTCGTCGACCGTATGCGTCGCGAGTTCAAGGTCGAGGCCAACGTCGGCAAGCCGCAGGTCGCGTACCGTGAGACGATCACCAAGGCCGTCGAGAAGCACGAGTTCACCCACAAGAAGCAGACGGGTGGCTCCGGCCAGTTCGCAAAGGTCATCATCGCCCTCGAGCCGTACATCGGCGAGGACGGCGAGTCCTACGCGTTCGAGAACAAGGTCTCCGGTGGCCGCGTTCCTCGCGAGTACATCCCCTCCGTCGATCACGGCGCGCAGGATGCGATGCAGTACGGCGTGCTCGCCGGCTACCCGCTCGTGAACCTGAAGCTGACCCTGCTCGACGGCGCGTACCACGACGTCGACTCCTCGGAAATGGCCTTCAAGGTCGCCGGTTCGCAGGCGCTGAAGGAAGCTGCCCGCAAGGCCGGCCCGGTCATTCTCGAGCCCCTCATGGCTGTCGAGGTCACCACCCCCGAGGACTACATGGGTGAAGTGATCGGCGACCTCAACTCCCGCCGTGGCCAGATCCAGGCCATGGAGGAACGCAGTGGTGCCCGTGTCGTCAAGGCGCTGGTTCCGCTCTCGGAGATGTTCGGCTACATCGGTGACCTGCGGTCGAAGACCCAGGGTCGCGCGAACTTCTCCATGGTGTTCAACTCCTACGCAGAGGTTCCCTCGAACGTCTCGAAGGAGATCATCGCCAAGGCGACCGGCGAGTAACCTCGGTTTCGTCGACCGCAAGCACGACCAAGTAATAACCAACCGCACTGCTGCATACCGCAAGCACAATCAGTCCAGGAGGACATCCAGTGGCGAAGGCGAAGTTCGAGCGGACCAAGCCGCACGTGAACATCGGCACCATCGGTCACGTCGACCACGGCAAGACCACCACCACGGCTGCGATCACCAAGGTGCTGGCCGACAAGTACCCCGACCTGAACGAGAGCTTCGCTTTCGATCAGATCGACAAGGCGCCGGAGGAGAAGGCTCGTGGTATCACGATCAACATCTCCCACGTCGAGTACCAGACGGAGAAGCGTCACTACGCTCACGTCGATGCTCCGGGTCACGCCGACTACATCAAGAACATGATCACCGGCGCTGCCCAGATGGACGGCGCGATCCTGGTCGTGGCTGCTACCGACGGCCCGATGCCGCAGACCCGCGAGCACGTGCTGCTCGCTCGCCAGGTCGGCGTGCCCTACATCCTCGTTGCTCTGAACAAGGCCGATATGGTCGACGACGAGGAAATCCTCGAGCTCGTCGAGATGGAGGTCCGCGAACTGCTGGCCGGCCAGGAGTTCGACGAGAACGCTCCGGTCGTCCCGATCTCGGCGCTCAAGGCACTCGAGGGCGAAGAGAAGTGGGTTCAGTCGATCGTCGACCTCATGCAGGCCGTCGACGACTCCATCCCGGATCCGGTCCGTGAGACCGACAAGCCGTTCCTCATGCCCGTCGAGGACGTCTTCACGATCACCGGTCGTGGCACCGTCGTCACCGGTCGTATCGAGCGTGGCGTGGTCAACGTGAACGAGGAAGTCGAGATCGTCGGCATCCGCACGGAGACCACCAAGACCACGGTCACCGGCATCGAGATGTTCCGCAAGCTGCTCGACCAGGGCCAGGCCGGCGACAACGTCGGTCTGCTGGTTCGTGGCATCAAGCGCGAAGATGTCGAGCGTGGCCAGGTTGTCGTCAAGCCCGGCACCACCACCCCGCACACCGAGTTCGAGGGCCAGGCGTACATCCTGTCCAAGGACGAGGGCGGCCGTCACACGCCGTTCTTCAACAACTACCGTCCGCAGTTCTACTTCCGTACGACTGACGTGACGGGCGTTGTGACCCTGCCCGAGGGCACCGAGATGGTCATGCCCGGTGACAACACCGAGATGTCCGTCGTGCTGATCCAGCCGGTCGCCATGGACGAGGGCCTGCGCTTCGCGATCCGTGAGGGTGGCCGCACCGTCGGCGCCGGTCGCGTCACGAAGATCATCAAGTGAGCTAGTTCTCACTGACGCGAATGGCGTCCACTCCTTCGGGAGTGGACGCCATTCGGCGTTTCTGGGTACTCGTCTCGGGGCGCCTACCGGAATGCTCGGTGTGCGTGCCGCAGGAACTCGCGCAGCGCCGGGGACGGCGCCGGTTTCCACACGAGTGCGAGGACGGCGTCGACATCGGTGTCGGCGATGGGCACCGGTACGAGGTGTGGATAGGCGGCCGCCATCGACGTGCTGAGGATCGCGACGCCCAGTCCGCGGCCGGCGAGGTCGGCCACCGCGTCCGGGGCGCTGGCCTGCATGACGACCTCACCCTCGATACCGGCCGCGGCGCACTCCCGGTCGAGGACGGTGCGGACACCGGTGCCGACGGGCATGCAGATCAGAGGATGTTCGCACACGTCGGCCAGGCGTACCGGTGCCGACGCGGTCAGTGGATGTCCGGGTTCGACGAGGGCCGTGATCCGCTCGGAGACGACCGTCAGGGTGTCCAGGTCTGTCGGTGGGCCGCCCGCGAGCCCGACGAGAGCGACGTCGAGGTGTCCTGTCCGGACACGGTCGAGCAGGACGTCCGAGATGTCTTCGACGAGATCGACGCCGATGCCCGGATGGGCGCGGCGGCAGGCGGCCAGGGCGTCGAACAGCGGGGTGACGGTGCAGGCGGTGACCATGCCCACCGACAACTGCCCGCGGACCAGCTGATTGACGTCGTCCACGGCCTCGTGGACGGACCGGGCCGCGGCGAGTGCGGCGCGCGCATGCGGCAGGGAGGCCTTCCCGGCGACCGTGAGTGCGGCGGTGCGGGCGGTCCGATCGAACAGGGGTGTTCCCAGTTCGTTCTCGAGTTGTCGGATCTGGGCGCTGATTCCGGATTGGCTGATGTGGACGCGGGCAGCGGCACGCGTGAAGTTGGCTTCCTCGGCGACCGCGACGAAGTAGGTGAGCTGACGCAGTTCCATGAGCTGTGATTCTAGTTTCGAGAAGAAGTAGCTGTTGGACTTCTGCTCGGGGGGATTCGATCCTGGAGGAGTAGGGATTCGAGGAAAGGAACCGGGCCATGACACAGCACGAGCGGGAGAAGGCGATGACCCCTGAGGACATCACCCGGCTGTTCGTCGAACGCTCCAACGCGGGGGACTCCGACGGAGTGGCCGCCCTGTATGCAGAGGATGCGGTGATGGCCTACCCGCCGGGGTCGGTCACCGTCGGGAGGGCTGCGATCCGGGAGCTGTGGGCAGGGGTGCTCGCGCATGCTCCGCACTTCGAGCCCGAGCCGCCGCTGCCGACACTCGTCAGCGGTGATCTGGCCCTGACGGCGACCCCGCCGCGGGACGGGGCCGGGGCGCGAGCGCAGGTGGTGCGCCGGCAGTCGGACGGCAGCTGGCTGCGGGTGTTGGACCAGCCGGAGTTAGCCCGCCCCGACGCCACTCGCTGACCCCGCCGTCAGCCGTCGCGGGTGCGTGTGGGCGCCGGGTCTGCCCGGTCGAGGTGCAGCAGCACCCGCACGGCGACGTCGGTGACGGCGGCGCCGCCGAGCGCGGCGGTCGTGGTCGCGGCGATCCGGTCGGCGGCCGCGAGCAGTGCGGGGACGTCGGCGTGTGGGTCGGCGTCGAGAACGATCTGGAGGGTGGGGAGTCCGCGGTCGGAGACGGCCCGGCCGCGGGCGCGTCGGACCCCGGGGAGCGCGGCGAGTTCGGTGGCGACTCCGGTCGCGATCGGGCCGAGGTCGATCGCGACGGGGGTGTCGGTGCTGGTCTCGAGCATCGTGCCGGCGGCGGTGCGCCGGCGGGTGAGGTCGACGGCGAGGACGACGACACCGAGGACGAGGCAGGCGGCGAGTGTCGCGCCCAGCGCCCACGTCCACCAGGACTGGTCGGGGAGTGCGGTGACCCGGTCCCGGTCGACGCGGCCGACGGTGTCGCGGACGGTGGTGACACCCTGCTCCCAGGCGAGGGCCGCCGCCCCGACCGCGGCGAGGGCGAGTCCGGCGGCGAGGACGAGGAGACGGTTGAGGGCCGCCGCGCCGCGCTTCATGCGGTGCCTCGTGGCCGGCGGGTCTTCACGGTCACCCGCAGGGGCCGGTCGAGGACGGTCAGGGAGTCGGTGACGGCGTCGGCCACCGCGTCCTCGAGTCCGGTCGGGGCGCCCTCGGGTGGTGTGGTCACCTGGACGGTGGCGCGGCGACGGTTCACGGTGGTGTGCGCGGTCCGTACGCCGGCGACGGTCCCGGCGCGGACACTGCACAGGCGGGCGATGTCGACGGGGCGCAGCCACACCGTGGGGGCGCTGCCGTCCGGGCGGCGCCGGGTGGGGACGTGGGTGCGGGTGCGCGGCGCGAGCGCCAGGAGGACGAGCAGGACACCGACGACCAGCGCGGCGAGGGAGGCGGGGACGAGCCACCGCTCCCAGTGCAGGCGCGCCACCCATTCGACGCTGTTGCGGATCCACGGCACCCCGGAGATCGTGCCGCGCACGATGAGCAGTTCGCGGGCGGTGGCGGCGGCGACGGCGAGTAGTCCGACGGCGATCGCGACGGCGGCGGGCACGGCGGCGGGTGTGGCGGCGGGCGGCCGGGGTGCGACGACGGTGTCGGCGGCGACCGGTGCCGGGCCGGTGGGGTTGTCGGCGGGGTCGGTGTCCGGCGGGGCGGGGACGGTGCCGGCGACGTACACGCCGAGCCGGTGCAGCGGCAGCCCGGAGAGGTGTTCGACGCGGTCCCCGACCTCTCCGTGGACGCGTCGGGTCAGTTCGGCGACGTCGCACGGCCACTGCACACCGAGGTACAGGTTGACGGCGACGGATCGGCTGCCGGTGGACACGTCGGCGCGGGGCAGGTCGCGTCCGGTGAGGCGGGTCAGTCCGTTGCGGTGCGGGACGACGCCGGGTACCTGCAGGGCCGCGGTGGTGGCGATCTTCGCGATCGCGCGGTCCTTGACGACGAGTCGGCCGCGGTTGCCGGGGTCGTCCGCGGGGGCCGGGGCGGGGACGGGATCAGCCACGGCCGCGGGACCGCAGGATGGCTCCGAGGTCGAGGTGGCCGTCGCGGTGCGCGCCGATCGCCATGCCGACGGCGCCGAGGAGGACGGCGAAGACGAATCCGCTGAAGCCGCCGAGGATCCCGGCGAGCGCCAGGAGTAGTCCCGCGAGCAGTCCCATGCTCGTGCTGGTCATGGCCGGCTCTCCTTCTCGAGGTTCTCGGTGGTGACGTCCTCGATGGTGACGTCGACGGGGACGGCCACGATCGGGTGGACGGCGGTTCGGATCCGCTGCGCGGTCGCGAACAGGTCGATCGGGTAGCGGACGGTCACGTGGACGGCGCAGTGGCCGTCGTCGACGCGGATGCCGGTGACGCGGCGTCCGGGCAGGTAGGTGGCGACGGTGCCGAACTCGCCGCCGTGCAGGCCGGTCACGCCGGGCACGGACAGCGCCGCGGCCGCCGCGCGGTCGATGTCGGCCGGTCCGGGTGCGGTCACTGGACCCGCGGCCGCGTCTCGGGGTCGGCGGCCGGATCGTCGTCGAGGAGGACGACGTCGAAGACGGTGATGTTCACTTCGGTGACCTCGAGGCCGGTCATGGTCTCGACGGCGGCGATCACGTTGCGCCGGATGCCGACGGCCAGTTCGTGCAGGGCGACCCCGTATTCGGCGACGATGCCGATGTCGATGGCGGCCTGCTTCTCGCCGACCTCGACGGCGATGCCCTGCCCGTGGTTGACGCGGGCGCCGGGGATGCGGTCGCGCAGGGCACCGACGGCGCGGGCGGTGCCGCCGCCGACGTCGTGGACGCCGCTGACCTCGCGGGTGGCGATTCCGGCGATCTTGGCGACCACGGCGTCCGCGATGATCGTCCTGCCGTGCGCGTCGATCAGGTCGTGGGACGCGCTCGCCCCGAATCGGATTCGTCCGCTGTCGGTGCCGGTGAAGTCGGCACCGGGATCTGTCGCCATCGTCGCTCCTCGTTCGGCGTCGTACCCGCGTCGGCGCCGGTTCGTGTTCAACTCTAGTGAGTCGGCGGCATCGTCGCCGGTTCGCCGCACCGTGGCGGACGGGGTATCGGTGAGCACGCGAACTTTGGTAGAACATGTTCCAGTTGTGGCGTGGCTCGTGCGAGGGCGCCGGGTGACGGAGGGTGGACGGAAATGAGCAATCGTGCAGGGGCCGACGGGCCGGTCGTGATCGTCGGGGCCGGGCTCGCCGCCGTCCGCGCGGTGGAGGAGCTGCGGCAGTCCGGGTACGCGGGGGCACTGATCCTCGTCGGCGACGAGACGCACCTGCCGTACGACCGGCCGCCGCTGTCGAAGGACGTCGTCCGCGGCGAGAACGACGACACGACGCTGCGCCCGCAGGAGTTCTACGACGAGCAGCGCGTCGACCTGCGACTGGGGACGGCAGCCACCGGGGTGGACCGGGAGCGCCGGGTGCTACTGCTCGCCGACGGCAGCGAGATCGGCTACGGCGACCTGATCGTCGCGACGGGCCTGCGTCCGCGCCGCATCCCGGGCCTGCCGGACCTCGCCGGGGTGCACGTGCTGCGCTCGGTCGAGGAGAGCCGGGCGCTGCGCGCCGACCTGCGTCCGGGGGCGCGGGCGCTGGTCGTCGGTGCCGGGTTCATCGGCTGCGAACTCGCCGCGAGCATGCGGGCCCTCGGCCTCGACGTCGTGCTGGTGGAGCCGCAGTCGGCGCCGCTCGCGTCGGTGCTGGGCGAGCAGGTCGGCGCGCTGGTCGGGCGTCTGCACACCGAGGAGGGTGTCGACGTGCGGGCCGGTGTCGGGTTGGCGTCGCTCACCGGCGACGACCGGGTGCGCACGGCCGTCCTGTCCGACGGCACCGAGATCGCGGTGGATGTCGTCGCGATCGGGATCGGTTCGGTGCCGGTCACCGGGTGGCTCGACGGGTCCGGGATCGCCGTCGGGAACGGGGTGTTGTGCGACGAGGTGGGCCGCACCGACGACCCGCACGTGTGGGCGATCGGCGATGTCGCGGCGTGGCGGCACACCGTCGGCGGGCACAAGCGCGTCGAACACTGGAGCAATGCCGGTGACCAGGCGAAGATCCTCGCCGGTGCGCTCACCGGGACCGGGGACCCGGACGCGCCCGCGCAGGTCCCGTACTTCTGGAGCGACCAGTACGGGCTGAAGATCCAGGCGCTCGGCACCGTGTCCGCCGCCGACGACGTGCACGTGGTCAAGGACGACGGCCGCAAGTTCGTCGTCTACTACTCGAGCGGCGGCGCGCTGACGGCGGTCGTGGGACTGGGCTCGGCGGGCGCGGTGATGAAGATGCGCGCGAAGGTCGCGGAGGGAGCACTGGTCGCGGAACTGCTGGCCCCGGCCTGATCCACCTGCGTCCGGGACGGTCACCCGACCGGGCTAGATTTGTCGGGTGATCGTTGCGCTCATCGACTCGGGTCTGGGACTGCTCCCGACGTCCGCATGGCTGCGCCGGATGCGCCCCGATCTGGACCTGATGTTGTCGATGGACCCGGACGGCGCGCCGTGGGGTCCTCGGGACCCGCAGTGGGTGATCGACCGGGTCGTCGGCACCGCCCGTCGGGCCGTCGACCGGGGCGCCGAGGTGGTGGTGCTGCCGTGCAACACGGCGAGCGTCACCGCGCTCGAGCATGTGCGCGCCGATCTCGGACCGGACGTGCCCGTGGTCGGGACGGTGCCGGCGATCAAACCGGCGGCCGCGATGTGCGACTCGGTCGCGATCTGGGCCACCGCGGCCACCACCGCGAGCACCTATCAGGCCGGCCTCGTCGAGCAGTTCGCGAACGGTAGCTCCGTCGTCGGCGTCGCATGCCACGGACTGGCCGACGCGATCGACCGCGGCGACCGGGACTCTGCTGCTGCCGCGATCGCCGCGGCCGCCGCCCGCACCCCCGGCGACGTCACCGGCGTCGTCCTCGGCTGCACCCACTACCCGCTGATGGCCGACGAGATCGCGGCACGCCTGCCGGCGGGGGTGCTGCTGTTCGACAGTGCCGAGGCGGTCGCGGCGCAGACCCTGCGGCGCATCGACGCGCTGGGCCGCGACACGACCGGTCGCGGCACGGTCGAGATCCTGCTCAGTGGGATGCCGGGAGAGTTGCCGGCGAGCGCGGCCCGGTTCGATGCCGGCCGCCTGCTGCTCGCGGCGCCGTCCCGCTGACCCGGCCGTCACCCCAGTTGCACCATGCCGGCGGCGACGACGCGGGCGACGCTGCCGAGTTCGGCGCGGTGCTCGTCGCGGTCGCGTATCCGGGTGCCGGACATCGCGGTCACGGCCGCGACCCACGCGTCGGCGCAGTCCCGCAGGGTGCCGGGCCGGATCGGGGCGGCGGTGCTGGCCTGCAGGATCCGCACGGTCGCGTCCCGCAGACCGGCCCGGAAGCGTCGCAGATGCTCGCGGACGTCGGGGCGGGTACCGGCCTCGCGGTACACGATCGCCCGCATGGCGCCGCCGTGGTGGTCGCGCGCGGTGAGGGCGTCGTCGAGGTTCACCAGGCTCGCCGCCGGATCACCCCGCGCGACGAGCGGGCCGAGGTCGTCGAGTGGCGCCGTGGGCAGTCGTTCGGTGAGCAGCGCGGCGAGAATGTCCGGTTTGGTGGGGAAGTAGTAGAAGATCAGGCCTTTCGGGACGTCCGCCGCCGCCGCGATGGCGGCGGTGGACGTGGCGTCGAACCCACGCGCGGCAATGAGATCCTCGGCCGCGTCGAGGATCGCCGCACGCGTGTCAGTGCGCGGCGACACCGCCGTGGCCGTGCATGCGGGCGTTCATCGCGGGCATACCGACGACGGAGACCGTCACCGTCAGTGCACCGACGACCCACGCCGTCCAGGAGGCCGACGACATGGCGTGGAAGTTCATCACCCACGGGGAGATGAACATCAGGACGCCGAGCACGCCCATCGCGTAGTCCGCCGCCGCGATGCCGGGGCGGGCCATGTGCGCCAGACCGGCCACGGCGACGAGCACACCGAGCACGATCAGGGACCAGCGGGCACCGGTGTTCGTGTCCAGCCACAGTGGGGACAGGGCCGCGAACGCGCCGATGATCACGGCCGCGTAGTCCTGCCAACGAGTTGAAGCCTTCATGGCGCGCCTCCTCGAGGAGAAACCGTCCCCCGAGTTCAGTGTCGCGCCGACTGACCGGTCGATCAAGATTGCCCGGATTGCACTACGGCCACAGAATTGTGCAGTTCAGGCCACGTCGACGACTGTGGCCGAATGTCACACACGTTCAGTCGGACCGAACGCATGTGACATTCGGCCACAAGTACGCGCGAAAGAGAGTCGAGCGTCAGAACTCGATCTTGAGGGTGTCGCTCACCGGGCGGGCCTGGCAGCCCAGGATGTAGCCGTTGTCGATGTCCTCCTGGTCGAGGACGCCGGAGTGTTCCATCTCGACCTTGCCCTCGAGGACGGTGCAGGCGCAGGAGCCGCACTCGCCTTCCTGGCAGGAGTAGGGCACGTCCAGGCCCTTCGACAGCATGACGTCGACGAGGGTCTGCTTGCGCGGCCAGCTGAGTTCGTGGGTCTCGCCGTCGAGTTCGACCTGGACGGTGGCGGCGTCGGCGGCCTCCTCCTCGGAGACCTCCTCGAGCACGACGTCCTGGAACGGGTCGCCGGCGAGGGAGTTGAACACCTCGGCGTGGACCTGGGCGCGCGGCATGCCGGCCTGTGCGAGGGCGTCGTGGACGGTGTCCATGAACGGGCCGGGGCCGCACATGAACGCCTCGTGCGAGGTGAACGGCGCGGCGAGCGTCGCGAACTGGGCTGCGGTGGGCAGGCCCTGCACGGACAGGATCCAGTGGATGATCGTCAGCCGGTCGGCGTGCTTGGCGGCCAGGTCGCGCAGCTCGGCGGCGAAGATGACGGAGTTCTCGTCGTTGTTGGCGTAGACGAGGACGACCTTGCCCTTGCCCTCGGTGAGTGCCGACTTGAGGATCGACATGACCGGGGTGATGCCGCTGCCGGCACCGAAGAGCAGGAAGTCGTGGTCGAGGGACTTGGGCGTGAAGACGCCGGACGGGGGCAGGACCTCGATCCGGTCGCCCACCGAGACGTTGTCGCACAGCCAGTTGGAGCCGTAGCCGTCGACGGTGCGCTTGACGGTGACCTTGGGGGCGTCGTCGGTGAACGGCGAGCTCGCGAGCGAGTAGCAGCGGGCAACGGAGCCGGTCTGTTCGCTGGGGATGCGCAGCGTCAGGAACTGTCCGGGCTTGTAGTCGAACTTGCTCTTCATGTCCGCGGGGACGTCGAAGACCAGCGATCGCGAGTCGGGGGTCTCCTCGATCACCCCGGACACGGTGAGCACCGCGGATCGAGAGCTGTGCGGCACGTCGATTGTGGTCATGCGAACTCTGGTCCTCTCGTGGATCACGCCCCACACGCATAGAACGTGTTCTAGTTTCAGCGTAGCAGCGTAGCGACGCTACCGGGGAGAGCGTAATTCTCCGTTTTCGGCTCCCGCTGATCGGGAGCGGCTCGGGTGCAGCGGCCGGGGACTCGGGCCGTCAGGCCTCGAGGACGAGCCAGCCGCCGTGGTGGTCGAACACCTCGAACGGGCGGCCTGTCGAGGTGCCGAGGTCGTGCAGGGCGTCGGTGTCGAATGTACGCACATGCCCGTGGCAGGCCGTCGCCACGTCCTCGTACGGCACCGCGATCACGACGCGTCGGCGGGCGATCCGCAGTGCCTCGGCGACGATCTGCGCCGTGACTGTTGCATTTACGTGTTCGAGCAGGTGGACCGCGGTGACGGTGTCGGCGTGGTCGTCGGGGACCGGGACGTGCGCGGCGTCGCACACCAGGGTGGCGATGTCGAGGCCGAGGGTGGGGGCGACCGCGTCGAGCAGGGTCATGGTGCCGGGCAGGATGTCGGTCGCGGTGACGGGCACGCCGGCGCGGGCCAGGCGCAGCGGCAGGAACCCGAAGCACGAGCCCAGGTCGAGGACGCTGCCGCGGACCAGGTCGGCGGCCCGGTCGTGGATCGGGGCGAAGTCGGCGGTGCCGTCCATCAGTTCGGTGAGCGAGTTGCGGTAGTACGTCGTCCACGATTCGAGGGCGCCGGGCACCGTCGAGCGCACCAACCCCACCATCGTCAGCTCGAACTCGGTCTGCCCGAAGTCGGCGTCGCCGATCGACGCGGTCACCTCCGCGACGAGGCGTTCGCTCAGCGACTCGGGGCCCAGGGAGTGCCGCACGTGCAGGCGGTCGCCGTCGCGGACGAGTTCGATGGGTCCGGACGGGACCTTCTCGACGGTGACGTGGTCGTGGGACCAGCGGCCGGGCGGGCAGGGGGCGAGGGAGTCGAGCGTCGTGGTCATCGGTCCTCGTTCGGTGCGGGTGAGTTCAGGTCGGACAGGCTCGTGTGGAGCAGGCGGCTGCCGCGGGCGAGCAGGTCGATCAGGTCGGACGCGTCGTCGGCCAGCCAGCTCTCGTACGCGGCCAGGGCGACCCCGAGCAGCAGGTAGCCGACGGTGCGCGGCAACTGGTCGGTGGGGGAGATCCCGAGCCGGCGGGCCACGTACTCGGCGACGACGCGGCGCCACCCGTCGTACATGACGACCGAGTACGCCTGCAGTGCCGGCACCACGAAGATCAGCCGCATCCGTTCCCGGTGGTCGGACGCCACCTCCGGCGGAAACGTGTTGAACGCCAACAGGGCCGAGACGAGGCCGTCGAGGACGGGGACGTCGTCGGGGACCTCGGCGAGCATCGTGCGCATCTCCGCCAGGTGCGCGTCGAAGTCGCCCCACGGGACGGCGTTCTTCGACGGGAAGTACCGGAAGAACGTGCGACGGGCGATGCCGGCGGCCTCGGCGATGTCGTCGACGCTGGTGTCGTCGAATCCGCGCGTGGCGAACAGCTCGATGCCGGCCGACGCGATGCGGTCACGGGTGGTGGTCGGCCGACGGCCGATCCGCGACGACGGATTTCTACGGGTGCGCACTGCTGTGACCTCCTTCACTAGTCATTGTGCACCGGATGCCATTACAGTGGTGAACCGAGTCACAGTGAACACGTCACTCTGACCGGAAGGACCCCGGCCGGGGTCCGTTTTCGAGGAGGAACCGATGTCCGATCGCGACAACACCACCGAGAGCCAGCTCGTCGAGGAGTCCCTCGTCGAAGAGGTGTCCATCGACGGCATGTGCGGCGTGTACTGACCGTGTCCGAACAAGCCGTCGACGCAGTGGTGTCGGTCGGCACGATCGATCCGGACGCGGCGTGGAAGCTCCACCCGCAGGTAGCGCTGCGCCCCGAGCCTTTCGGGGCGCTGCTCTACCACTTCGGGACGCGCAAGCTGTCGTTCCTGAAGAACCGGATCATCGTCGAGATCGTCGAATCGCTGCCCCAGCATCCGAGCATCGGGGCGGCCCTCGCCGCCCACGGCGTCACCGAAGACGCGGCGCGCCCGTACCTGCGCGCCCTCGAGACCCTGGCCGAGTCGCGCATGATCGTGCCGGCCTGAGCCCCGTCTCTCCACGCCCTGCACCCAACCAGATCTTCCGATATCCCAGATTCGAGGCCCCAGCCCATGACCTCAGTTCTCGAGCCTCCCGCCCCGAAAGTGGGGCGTCTCGTCGACCAGTTCGAGCTCGGCCTCGACGCGCCGATCTGCCTCACGTGGGAACTCACCTACGCGTGCAACCTGTCGTGCGTGCACTGCCTGTCGTCGTCGGGCCGCCGCGACCCGCGCGAACTGTCCACCGAACAGTGCAAGTCGATCATCGACGAACTGCAGAAGATGCAGGTCTTCTACGTCAACATCGGCGGCGGTGAGCCCACCGTCCGCTCGGACTTCTGGGAGCTCGTCGACTACGCGACTGCGCACCAGGTGGGCGTGAAGTTCTCCACCAACGGCGTCAAGATCGACAAGAAGGTCGCCGAGCGTCTCGCCGCGTCCGACTACGTCGACGTGCAGATCTCCCTCGACGGGGCGACCGCCGAGGTCAACGACGCGGTCCGCGGCCCCGGCTCGTTCGCGATGGCCGTCCGGGCGCTCGAGAACCTGTCCGAGGCCGGGTACACGGACGCGAAGATCTCGGTCGTCGTCACCCGCGAGAACGTGAGCCAGCTCGACGAGTTCAAGGCGCTCGCCGACAAGTACGGTGCGACGCTGCGGATCACGCGGCTGCGCCCGTCCGGTCGCGGCGCCGACGTGTGGGACGAGCTGCATCCCACGCAGGCGCAGCAGCGGGAACTGTACGACTGGCTCGTCGCCAACGGCGAGGGCGTCCTCACCGGCGACTCGTTCTTCCACCTGTCCGCGTACGGTGACGCGCTGCCCGGCCTGAACCTGTGCGGCGCCGGCCGTGTCGTGTGCCTCATCGACCCGATCGGTGACGTGTACGCGTGCCCGTTCGCGATCCACGACCAGTTCCTCGCCGGAAACACCGTCGCCGACGGCGGTTTCCAGCAGGTGTGGCAGAACTCCGAGCTGTTCCGCGACCTGCGCTCCCCGCAGACCGGTGGCGCGTGCGCCAAGTGTGACCACTACGACTCGTGCCGTGGTGGCTGCATGGCCGCGAAGTTCTTCACCGGCCTGCCCATGGACGGCCCGGACCCCGAATGTGTGCAGGGCTACGGCACGTCGGCACTCGAAGCCGACCGCACCGTCCCCCAGTCCAGCCAGGACCACTCCCGCACCGGCAAGCGCGCCGAACGACGCGTCCCGCAGGCACCGGTCCCGCTGACCCTGCTCACCCGCCCGCCGGCGAAGATCTGCGACGAGAACCCGCTCGCCGGCATGTAAGCCCCACCCCACACTGCTCGATCGAAGAAGAGAGTTCCATCCATGGCCAAGAACACGTGGTTCGAGACGGTTGCCGAGGCGCAGCGTCGCGCGCAGAAGCGGCTGCCCAAGTCGGTGTACGCCGCGCTGGTCGCCGGTTCCGAGAAGGGGTTGACCGTCGACGACAACATCGCGGCCTTCTCCGAGCTCGGTTTCGCGCCGCACGTCGCGGGACTGTCCGGGGAGCGTGACCTGTCCACCACCGTGATGGGGCAGCCGATCTCGATGCCGGTGATGATCTCGCCGACGGGTGTGCAGGCCGTCCATCCCGACGGTGAGGTCGCGGTCGCCCGCGCCGCTGCGGCCCGCGGTACCGCGATCGGGTTGTCGTCGTTCGCGAGCAAGTCGATCGAGGAGGTCGCGGCCGCCAACCCGCAGACCTTCTTCCAGATGTACTGGGTCGGCGACCGGGACACGCTGCTGCAGCGCATGGACCGGGCCCGCAAGGCCGGTGTGACGGGCCTGATCATCACGCTCGACTGGTCGTTCTCCAACGGCCGCGACTGGGGCAGCCCCGCCATCCCGGAGAAGATGGACCTCAAGGCGATGTTCCAGTTCGCCCCGGAGGGCATCACCCGCCCGAAGTGGTTGTGGGAGTTCGCGAAGACCGGCAAGGTGCCGGATCTGACGACGCCGAACCTGGCTGCCCCCGGTGAGCAGCCGCCCACGTTCTTCGGTGCGTACGGACAGTGGATGGGCACGCCGCTGCCCACGTGGGAGGACGTCGCGTGGCTGCGTAAGGAGTGGGGCGGCCCGTTCATGCTCAAGGGTGTCATGCGGGTCGACGACGCCAAGCGTGCCGTGGACGCCGGGTGCACCGCGATCTCGGTGTCCAATCACGGTGGCAACAACCTCGACGGCACCCCGGCCCCGATCCGGGCGCTGCCGGCGATCGCCGAGGCTGTCGGCGACGAGATCGAGGTCCTGCTCGACGGCGGTATCCGTCGCGGCAGCGACGTCGTCAAGGCGCTCGCGCTCGGTGCCCGGGCCGTCATGATCGGCCGCGCGTACCTGTGGGGTCTGTCGGCCAACGGTCAGGCCGGTGTCGAGAACGTTCTCGACATCCTGCGCGGCGGTATCGACTCGGCGGTGCTGGGATTGGGCCACAAGTCGATTCACGACCTGAGCACGTCCGACCTGGTGGTCCCCGAGGGCTTCCGCCGCGACCTGGGCGTCTGACACCCGGCACCCGGTGCTGACCGAACCGCTCACCCTCGCCGGCCGTACCGCGCCGGCGAGGGTGTTGTTCGGTCCGCACGAGACGAATCTCGGGGACGATCGCGGACTGTCGCCGCGGCACGTCGCCTACTACGCGCGACGTGCCCGCGGCGGTGCCGGGATCATCGTCACCGAGACGGCGTCCGTGCACGTCGACGACTGGCCGTACGAGCGGGCACCGCTCGCCGTCGACTGCGGAACCGGTTGGCGTGCAGTCGTCGGCGCCTGTCGCCCGTTCGGGACGCTGGTCCTCGCCGGCCTCGGTCACACCGGGCTGCAGGGGTCGAGTGCGTGGTCGCAGTCGGCGCTGTGGGCACCGTCGAGGTTCCCGGACCCGGTCTCCCGCGAGTTGCCGATGGAGATGGGCGCGCGCGAGATCGACGCTGTCGTCGACGGTTTCGCGGACGCCGCGCGGCGGGCGGCCGCGGCCGGGGTGGACGGCGTCGAGATCGACGCCGGGCCGTCGTCGCTGCTGCGCCAGTTCCTGTCCGGTCTGACCAACCGGCGCACCGACGGCTACGGCACCGACCGGCTGCGACTGCTCCGCGAGGTCCTCACGGCGGTGCGCGACGCGGTCGGCGACCGCATCCTGGCGCTGCGTCTGAGCGGCGACGAGCAGGCGCCGTGGGCGGGGATCACTCCCACGCAGGCCGCCGATCATGCACGCGCCCTGGCCGATTCGCTGGACCTGCTGACGGTGGTGCGCGGCGGCCCGTACTCGGTGGCGTCGTACCGGCCCGACGGGCACACCGCACCGGGCTTCAACACCGACCTGTGCCGCGAGGTGCGGGCCGCCGTCGCCGGCCGGGTGCCGGTGGTGCTGCAGGGCAGCGTCGTCGACGCGAGTGCCGCGGAGCAGGCATTGGTGGATGGGACGGCGGATCTCGTCGAAATGACCCGCGCCCAGATCGCCGACCCCGATCTGGTGACCCGGGTGCGGCAGCGGCGGGCACCACGCCCGTGCGTGCTGTGCAACCAGACGTGCCTGGTGCGCGATCCCCGGAATCCGGTGGTGACGTGCATCGGTGATCCGTCGGCCGGGTTCGAGACCGTCGACGCCGAAGCGGTGCCCGGCACCGGGTCGGGTACGGTCACCGTCGCCGGTGGCGGGCCGGCCGGGCTCGAGGCCGCCCGCGTACTCGCGGTGCGCGGCTTCGACGTGACGCTGACGGAGCGCTCGGATCGGCTCGGCGGCATGCTGCGGACCGCGTCGGCCGGTGTGGGACGCGGCCGGCTCGCGCTGCTGACCGACTGGCTCGAAGACGAGTGCCGCCGACTCGGTGTGGACGTCCGGCTCGCGGCGGTGGCGGAGGACGCCGATGTCGTGGCGACCGGCAGTGTGCCGCGGCCGCCGCCGTTCCCGGCCGGTCCGGGGGTCCGGGTTCTCGGCCCGGCCGAGGTACTGGACGAGGTGCTGGACGGCGGCGACATCGGACCGGGCCCGGTGGTCGTGTTCGACCCGGTCGGCGGGCCGGTCGCGGTGTCGGTGGCGTTGCTGCTCGCCGAGCGGGGCCGTGATGTCGCGATCGTGACACCGGACCAGATCGTGGGTGCGCGACTCGGCCCGACCGGTGATCTGGTGGATGCGAACGTGCGGGTCCTGCGGGCCGGTATCGCCCGGCACACCGGCTGCGTTCCGGTCAGTGGGAGGGACGGCGAGGTGACCCTCGAAAACCGGTTCACGGGGGAGCGTTTCCCCGTAGCGTGCACAGTGCTGGTGGACTGTTCTTTGCCGTTACCAAACGAACAGTCGACCGGGAGCATGGGTGGGACGTGGGTGGGCGACTGCGTCGCCCCGCGCACCGCTGCCGAGGCGGTCCGGGAGGGCCGGCTCGCGGCCCTGTCCATGCCGCACACAGACGGTGTCACGGGACAGGAGAACACGGTGGGACAGTTCGACGGCAAGGTCGCCTTCATCACGGGTGCGGCACGCGGCCAGGGCCGCACGCACGCGGTCCGGTTGGCGCGGGAGGGTGCCACGATCATCGCGGTCGACGCGTGCACGAGCGTCGCGGCCGACAACACGTACGATGCCGCCACCGCCGACGATCTCGCGGAGACGGTCCGTCTCGTCGAGGCCGAGGGCGTCAAGATCTACGCCCGCGAGGCCGACGTCCGCGACAGTGCCGCACTGAAGGCCGTCGTCGACGCCGGGGTGGAGCAGTTCGGCCGGCTCGACGTCGTCATCGCGAACGCCGGTGTGTGCAACTGGAACCGCTTCTGGGAGATGTCCGACGAGCAGTGGGAGACGCTGATCGACATCAACCTGACCGGTGCGTTCAAGACGCTCAAGGCGGCGGTGCCGGCGATGATCGCGGCCGGCAACGGTGGGTCGATCATCGTGGTCAGCTCGGTCGCCGGTATCAAGGCGCTGCCGGGTCAGGCGCACTACGCGGCGTCCAAGTTCGGTCTGGTCGGTCTGACGCAGGCCGCGGCGAAGGAACTGGGCGAGTACCGGATTCGTGTCAACTCGATCCACCCGTACGGGGTGAGCACACACATGGGCACGGATCCGGGTGCCGGGGCGATGCTGCAGAAGTTCCCGCACTACGGTCCGAGCTTCGCGCCGATCCTCATGGAGAAGCCGATCGCCGATCCCGACGACATCAGCGACGCCGTCATGTGGCTGGCCGGGGACGGCGCCAAGACGGTCACCGCGAGCCAGGTGGCGCTGGACCAGGGCAACACGAAGGTCTGACACAGTCCGCTGTATGCAGTATCCCCGGTTGTTCTCCCCGCTCCGCCTCGGTGCGCACACGCTGCGCAACCGGATGGTGTTCACCGCGCACCTGACCAACAGTGCACGCGGTGGCCTGCCCACCGAGCAGCACGCCGCCTACTATGCGGCGCGGGCCGCGGGCGGGGTGGGGATGATCGTTACCGAGGAGCACTGCGTCCACCCGTCGGACTGGCCGTACGAGAAGGTGATCCACGGGTACCGTCCGGACGTACTGGACGGCTACCGGGCGATCACCGACGCCGTGCACGGCCACGGTGCGGTGATCGTCGCGCAGCTCAACCACAACGGCGGGCAAGGGTCGGGCATGTATTCGCGGCGGCCGCTGCTCGCGCCCAGCCCGGTCCCGGACCCGCTGTTCCGAGAAGTGCCGAAACAACTGTCGCACACCGAGATCGATGAACTGGTGGCCGCATATACGGCGGTCGCCCGCCGGTGTCGCGACGGGGGATTCGACGGCGTCGAACTGCAGTGTTCGCAGTCGTCGCTGATCCGCGGCTTCCTCGCCGCCGGCACCAATCTGCGCACCGACGAGTACGGTGGCCCGCTCGCGAATCGGGCCCGGTTCCTGCTCGAGGTGATCACCGCGGTCCGGGCCGCGATCGGACCGGACGCGATCGTGGGCGTGCGCCTGACCGGTGACGAACAGGTGCCCGGCGGGATCGTGCCGGGCGAGGCGGTCGCGACCGCCCGGTTGGTGGCCTCGACCGGTGCGGTGGACTACGTCAACACCACGATGGGGATGGCGACCGCGAGCCTGCACCTGGTGGAGCCGTCGATGGCGACGCCGCGCGGGTACGCGCTGCACATCGCGGCCGCGATCCGCGGCGCCGTCGACCTCCCGGTGATCGGGGTGGGCCGGATCAAGGAACCCGCGGAGGCCGAGCAGGCTCTCGCAGACGGCCGATGCGATCTGGTGGGGGTGGTGCGCGGGCAGATCGCCGACCCCGAGTTCGTCGCGAAGGCGCGGCGTGGCGCCGCCGACGAGATCCGCACGTGCCTGTCGTGCAATCAGGAGTGCGTCGGACGCATGGGCCTGGGCCGCTGGCTCGGGTGTGTCGAGAATCCGCGTGCCGGACGGGAATCCGTGCCGCTGCCGATGCCGTCGGCGCGGGCACGGCGGGTCGTCGTGGTGGGGGGCGGTCCGGCAGGGCTGTCGGCGGCGTCGACCGCGGCCGGGCGAGGGCACCGGGTGACGTTGTTCGAGCGGGCCGACCGGGTGGGCGGCCAGAACAGGGTGGCGGCGTCGGCGGCCGGACGCGGCGAGTTGGGGGAGTTGACCCGCAACCTCGAACGTGCCTGTGTGCGCGCGGGTGTGCGGATCGTGACCGGTACGAACGTGGCGGCGGAGACTTTGCTCGCGGAGGCCCCGGACGTCGTCGTGGTGGCGACGGGGGCGCGAACGGTGCGGCCGTGGTGGGCGGGGGAGAGCGCGGCGGTGATGCATGCCCGAGAGGTGCTGGAAGGAAAGGTGTCACCGAGTGGCCGGGTCCTGGTGGTGGACGAACTCGGCTTCCATCAGGGGCCGTCGACGGCGGAGACGTTGGCCGCCCGCGGCGCTGTGGTGACGATCGCGACGCCGGCGATGATCGTCGGACAGGATCTGGGGATCACGCTCGACACCGAGGGCTGGCAGCAACGGGCTCATCGGGCCGGGATCGCGCAGTGGACGGATGTGACGGTGGCGGGTCCGGTGGAGGCTGTCGACGGGGGTGTGCGGGTGACGCTCGCGAACCATCTCACCGGAACCGAACAGGCCGAGGTGTTCGACGCCGTGGTGTGCGCGACGCATCAGGAACCCGAGGACGAGCTGTGGAAAGAACTGTCCGACAACGAGGCTGTTCGGTTCGAGGTCCATCGGATCGGTGACGCGGTGACGCCGCGGCGCTCGCACGCGGCCGTGCTCGAGGGGCATCGCGTGGCGGTGGGGCTGTAGTGGCGGTGGGGCCGCAGCGCCGGAACACACATCCTGACGGAACACGTTTTGTACACACCTCGAGGTTTTGTACAAAACGTGTTCCGTGGTGATCGGTGTCCCGGGACCTACGATCGACCGATGCCTCTCGCCCGCATTCCCTGGCCCGACGTCGCACGTGACGAGTGGACGGTCGCGGTTCCGGTGGGGTCGTTCGAACAGCACGGCCCGCATCTGCCGCTGGACACGGACACCCGGATCGCGTCGGCCGTCGTGCAGGCTCTCGACGGGGTGACGGCGGCGCCGCCGATCGAGTACGGCGCGAGCGGCGAGCACGAAGGCTTCGCGGGCACCGTCTCGATCGGCAGCGCCGCGCTCGAGATGCTGCTGGTCGAGTACGGGCGGTCGGTGTGTCGGTGGGCGCGGCGGGTGGTGTTCGTCAACGGGCACGGCGGCAACGGCCCGGCACTGGCGGCGGCCGTCGATCTGCTGCGCTACGAGGGCCGGGACGTCACCTGGTGGCCGTGCGCGGTGCCCGGCGCGGACGCGCACGCCGGTCGCACCGAGACGTCACTGCTGCTGCACCTGCACCCCGACACGGTCGCGATGCACCGCGCCGAGATCGGGAACACCGAACCGATCGCCGACCTCATGCCGCGCCTGCGGGCCGGGGGGATGCTCGCGGCCACCGCCAACGGGATCCTCGGCGACCCCACCGGCGCCTCCGCCGACGAGGGGCGGCGGCTGTTCGCCGGCCTGGTCGACCGGGCCGGGGCGGCGGTCGCGCGGTGGAACCCGGGACCGGGTGGGAGACTGGTCTGATGTCCGACGCTCGACTGCCCGACGGATTCGGGGTCCGCATCGATCCCGCCGTCCGCACCTACTCCGGCGGCCGGGTCCTCATCGGCGGATCCCCGCTGCGCATGCTCACCCTCGCTCCCGCCGCCGTCGACATGATCGGCGACGGACACCTCGAGGTCGTCGACCCGAACACCGCGGTGGTCGCGCGACGACTCCTGGACTCCGGGATCGGCAACCCGCGTCCGATGAGTTCCCCGGCACCGTCCGATGTCACCGTCGTGGTCCCGATCCGCGACAACGCCGGCGGCCTCACCCGGCTGCTGCCGGTACTGCGCGGACTCACCGTGATCGTCGTCGACGACGGCTCCACCGTCCCGCTCGAGTCACCGGAGCCGCCGGACGACACCACACGTGTCACCGTCGTCCGGCACGACACCGCCCGCGGCCCCGCCGCCGCACGCAACACCGGATTACGTTCGGCGACAACACCGCTCGTGGCCTTTCTGGACTCGGACGTGGTGCCCCGCAAGGGTTGGCTGGAACTGGTGCTCGGACACTTCAGCGATCCGGCGGTCGCCCTCGTCGCCCCCCGCATCGTGGCGCTGCACCCGGACGGCTCGGTGCTGGCCCGCTACGAGCACACCCGTTCGTCACTGGACCTCGGCCGCAAGGAATCCGCGGTCCGCGCGGGCAGCCCCGTGTCGTACGTGCCGAGCGCCGCGATGGTGGTGCGCCGCGAGACCCTCACCGACCTCGGCGGATTCGACGAGGCCATGCACGTCGCCGAGGACGTCGACCTGTGCTGGCGGCTGCAGGAAGCGGGATGGCGACTGCGGTACGAGCCGGTCGCGCACGTCGCGCACGACCACCGGGTCTCGCTGCGGACCTGGTTCGCCCGCAAGATGTTCTACGGCACCGGTGCGGCCCCGCTCGCCGCCCGGCACGACGGACTCGTCCCACCGGTCGCGATGTCGAAGTGGACGCTGGCGTCCGTCCTCGCCGCCGCGAGCGGCACCCGGCTCGGCGGCCTCGTCGCGGTCGTGACCTTCCTGGTCACGACGGCCCGGCTGCGCCGCACGTTCACCCACCTCGACCAGCCCACCCGGATCGCGGCGGTCCTCGCGGCCCGCGGATTCGGGCACGGCGCATGGCAACTCGCGTCCGCGCTGTGCCGGTCGTACTGGCCGATCACCCTCGTCGCGATGCTGTGCTCCCGCCGTGTCCGGCGGCTGACGGTCGCGGTCGCGGTCGTCGAGGGCGTCGTCGACTGGGCGACGCACCGCGACACCGGCGGACTCGACCCGGTGCGGCACACCGTGTTCAAGCGTCTCGACGACCTCGCCTACGGCACCGGCCTGTGGCTCGGCGCTGCCCGGTCCCGCGACCTGCGTGCCCTGGTGCCGCGTATCGGGAACTGACGTGCCGGTCCCGGAGTCGGCCGACGTCGTGATCGTGGGCGGCGGCTCGTGCGGCAGTGTCCTCGCGGCCCGGCTCAGCGAGAACCCCGACCGGACCGTCGTCCTCGTCGAATCCGGTCCCGGACATCGCCTCCCCGCCGACGTCCCTCCCGAACTGCGCGACGCCGGTGTCCTCCCGGTCGGCCCGGACAGCCGCTGGATCTGGCCGTACCCGGTGGAGTTGACGCACGGCCGGCCCGGCTGGATCGCGCGCGGACGGGTCCTCGGCGGCTCCGGCGCGGTCAACGGCGGCTACTTCGTGCGGGCCGCCGTCGACGACTTCGATGCGTGGCCGGCGTCGTGGTCGTACGAGCGGGTGCTCCCGTACTACCGGGCGATCGAGACCGACACCGACTTCACGGGACCGTGGCACGGGAGCACGGGGCCGATCCCGGTCCGCCGGGAACCCGAGCGTGACTGGCACCCGATCTCCACGGCCTTCGTAGACGCCGCCCGTGCCGCCGGGCATCCCGACGACCCCGACAAGAACGCGCCCGGCGCGCACGGCATCGGACCGGTGCCGCTCAACATCCGCGACGGGGTCCGGGTCGGTCCGGCCGCCGCCTATCTGCTGCCGCATCTCGGCCGGACCAATCTGACGGTCCGGTCCGACAGCACCGTCACCCGCATCCTCTTCGACGGAAACCGGGTGACCGGTATCGGGGTGGTGAACGGTGAACGCGCACACACGATCCGGACGTCGGAGGTGATCGTGACCGCGGGTGCCGTCGCGACCCCGCACCTGCTGATGTTGTCCGGGGTCGGGGACGCGGACCATCTGACGGCGCTCAGGATTCCGGTGGTCGCGGATCTGCCGATGGTCGGGGCGCAGTTCACCGACCACCCCGAGGTGGTGCTGCCGTACCGGTACCGCCGCCCGGCCGCCAGGACCCGGCGCACCCCCGCCCTGCAGGTCACCCTGAACACCGACACCGTCGAAATGCGGCCGTACACGGCCTCGTTCGGTGATCTGATTCCCGGATCGGGTATCGGGAAGCCGTGCCTCGGTGTGGTGCTCATGAAGCCGCGCAGCCGCGGCGAGATCCGTCTGGTGTCCGCCGACCCGCGGGACGCCCCCCGCGTCGCCTACCGCTACCTCGAGGCCGCCGAGGACCGACGCGCGTTGCGGGACGCGGTGTCCCACGCGGCGGAGATGCTGCACACAGGCCCGCTGAGTCGACTGATCGACCCGGAACCGGTCGAACTGTCGAACGATTGGTTGCGGACCCGTCTGGGCACGTCGCTGCACCTGTCGGGCAGTTGCCGGATGGGTACGGGCGCCGACGATTCCGTCGTCGACGAGCGCTGTCGCGTCCACGGTGTCGACGGACTGTTCGTCGTGGACACGTCGATTCTGCCGTCGGTTCCGAGCCGTGGCCCGCACGCCACCGCGATCATGGTGGCCGAACGTGCCGGACGTGTCCTGTGAAGGCGCTACAGTGAGCGCGAGTTTGCGGGAATAGTCGGTTTTTGGGGCGGGACGGAGGCGCCGATGACACATCGTGAACCCGGGCCGGGCAATCCGTGGATTGCGGTGCGACCGGGGGACGACGTCGTCGTGCTCGCCGAACGCACCTCGTCGGCGCACCAGCGGTTCGTCGAGTCCCCCGCCACCGAGACCGTGCCCGAACCGGAATCCGGTGCCGACACCGTCCGTGACGTGGTCCTCGACTCGTGGCTGCGTAGTCGTGGCAACGGCGTCAGTCCCGACCGCGTCGACGACGAGGTGGTCCTCGACGGACTCGATCTCGAGCGGTACCGCGCGGCGCACCCGCTCGCCGCGATCCGGCCGGTGGTGCGCAAGCTGCTGGTCGAGGACACCGCCGGGACGGGCCTGCTCGTCGCGATGAGCGATGCGAACGGTCGTTTGTTGTGGGTCGAGGGTGATTCCGCCGCGAAGGACCGGGCGCTGGACATCAACTTCGTCGAGGGCGCCGACTGGAGCGAGGACCGGGTGGGCACCAATGCCCCGGGCACGGCGCTCGCGCTCGACCACAGTGTGCAACTCTTCGCCGCCGAGCACTTCAACCGGGCGATGCACGCCTGGAGTTGTTCGGCCGCACCGGTGCACGATCCGGCCACGGGCCGGGTCATCGGGGCGATCGACATCACCGGGGGCCCGCGCGTCGCGGTCCCCGAGGCCCTGGCCCTGGTGCGGGCCACCGCCGCGGCCGCCGAGGCCGAGCTGCGGTTGATGGCGCTGGCCGGGGAACCCCGTCGCCCCGTCACCGCGGTGCCGCGGCTCGAGGTGCTCGGGGTGCGGCGTCCGGTACTGGTGGTCGACGGTGACCGGCTGGAGATCTCCCGCCGGCACGCCGAGATCCTGCTGCTCCTCGCCGAACATCCGGAGGGACTCGGCGCCGACCACCTGGCGGTCCTGCTCGACGAGTACGACCTCGACACCGTCACCGTCCGCGCCGAGATGTCGCGGCTGCGCAGGGTGTTCGGTGCCCAGCGGCTCGGTTCGCGGCCGTACCGGCTGCTCGCCCCGCTCGACACCGACGTCGCGGAGGTGCGCAGCAGTCTGGATCGGGGCGACACGGCGTCGGCGCTGCGGCTCTACGGCGGGCCGGTGCTCGCGGCATCGGACGCACCCGGTGTCGCCGACATCCGGGAGGGGCTGGCGTCGCGGGTGCGGGTGACGGTGCTCCGGGGCGGCGACACCGAACTGCTCGCGGCGTGGACGGCGTCGGTGCACGGCCGGGACGACATCGCGGCCTGGACCGCCTACCTGTCGACGCTCGATCGGCAGTCGACGCTGCACGCGCAGGTCGAGGCGCACCTGCTGCTGCTGGATCGGCGGTTCGGGTCGGGGCCGTACTGACCCGCACCGGCGAGTTGTAGGTTTTCGGGGAACCCGTTTCGCGTACACGAGGAGAACCCGATGGCTTTCGCAGGCAACGTCGACGAACTGGCACTGCTGCAGACGATCCGGCTCAAGGGGCAGGTGACCGCCGACCTGCTCGCCGCCCACCTGGGTGTCACGGCCGCATCGGCGGAGGCGGCCCGCGACGCGCTGCTCGCGCAGGGCAAGGCGGAGGCGTCGGCCGACGGGGCGTTCGCCCTCACCGACGCCGGTGTCGCCGAACTCGGGTTCCAGCTCGACGCCGAGCGGGTCTCCGTCGACGAGGATTCGATCACCGAGATCCACGAGCGGTTCCTCGAACTCGACGGACCGCTGCGGGACCTGATTGCAGGGGCCGATACGGACGCCACGGATGTCGAGGTGCTGGCCGCGTTGGACCGTAAGGCGCAGGACGTGTTCGACGACGTGTCCGCGTTCGTGCCGCGACTGTCCCGGTACCAGGATCTGTTCGCGGAGGCGCTGACGAAGGCGCAGTCCGGCGACCGCACCTGGATCGCGGCGCCCGGCGTCGACTCGTACCTCACGGTCTGGGGTGAGATGGCCCGCGAACTCGAGGACATGGTGTCCGAACTCTGAACAGTTGCCGCCCTCTCCGGTCGCCGAGTATGTCCTGGATCACACTCGAGCTAGTACGTTGGGGAGACCGGCCCGGCCGGTAGACCCGGTGGGCGCCGGTGAGGCGTCCGGAGAGGATCCGCGATGTCCGCGACCCCACTGAAGACCCCGCTGCCGAGTCACACTTCGGGGGCCGGTGACACTCCGATGCTCGGGGACACGATCGGCGGCAACTTCGATCGCACCGTCGCTGCGCACGGCGGCCGGGACGCGCTGGTCGACCACGGCTCGGGGCGGCGATGGACGTACACCGCCCTGGCCGCGGAGGTCGAGGCCCTGGCCGCGGGACTGCTGGGACTCGGGGTCGCCGCGGGCGACCGGGTCGGCATCTGGGCGCCGAACTGCGCCGAATGGGTGTTCGTCCAGTACGCGACCGCGAAGATCGGCGCGATCCTCGTCAACATCAATCCCGCCTACCGTTCCCACGAACTGCGGTACGTCCTCGACCAGGCCGGGATCCGGATGCTCGTGTCCGCGCCGTCGTTCAGGACGTCCGACTACGCGGCCATGATCGCCGAGGTGCGGCCCGAGTGCCCGGTGCTCGAACACGTACTGCTGCTGGGCGGTCCGGACTGGGACCGGCTCGTCGCCGTCGGCCGGGACACGCTCGCCGCCGACCCCGACGCAGTATCCCGGGCGCAGCAGCGGTTGTCGGCGGACGATCCCGTCAACATCCAGTACACGTCGGGGACAACGGGTTTCCCGAAGGGGGCGACGCTCAGTCACCGCAACATCCTCGAGAACGGCTATTTCGTCGGGGAACTGTGCGGCTACACCGAGGCCGACCGGGTGTGCATCCCGGTGCCGTTCTACCACTGCTTCGGGATGGTGATGGGCAACCTCGCCTGCACCAGTCACGGTGCGGCGATGGTGATTCCGGCGCCGTCGTTCGACCCGGTCGCCACCCTGGCGGCGGTGCAGGCGGAGCGGTGCACGTCGCTGTACGGGGTGCCGACGATGTTCATCGCCGAACTCGCCGTCCCCGGTTTCGAGGACTACGACCTGTCGAGCCTGCGGACGGGGATCATGGCCGGATCCCCGTGCCCCGTCGAGGTGATGAAACAGGTCATCGAGCGCATGGGGATGGCCGAGGTGTCGATCTGTTACGGCATGACCGAGACGTCGCCGGTGTCGCTGCAGACCCGCCGCGACGACTCGATCGACCAGCGGGTGTCGACGGTCGGACGCGTCGGCCCGCACCTCGAGGTGAAGATCGTCGACCCGGTGACGGGGGAGACGGTGCCGCGCGGCGAGCCCGGTGAACTGTGCACCCGCGGGTACTCGGTGATGCTCGGGTACTGGAACAACCTCGAGAAAACCGCCGAGGCGATCGACGGGGAGCGCTGGATGCACACCGGCGACATCGGGGTGATGGACGCCGACGGCTACGTCGCGATCACCGGCCGGATCAAGGACATGGTGATCCGGGGCGGCGAGAACGTCTACCCGCGGGAGATCGAGGAGTTCCTCTACACCCACCCGGATGTGCTCGACGCCCAGGTGATCGGGGTGCCCGACGACACGTACGGCGAGGAGTTGATGGCGTGGATCCGGCTGCGCGACGGCGCGCAGCCTCTCGACGCCGCCGCGCTGCGCGCGTTCTGCACGGGCCGGCTCGCGCACTACAAGATCCCCCGGTACGTGCATCTGGTCGACGAGTTCCCGATGACCGTCACCGGGAAGATCCGCAAGGTCGAGATGCGGGAGCAGTCGATCGCCCTGCTCGCGCAGGGTTGACCGGAGGGGGTGGCGGCGGTGGAGGGCCTGCGTCCGGAGATCGAAATGTCGTGGCGGCGTTCGCAGCTCAGCGGTATCGACCCGGCGTGTGTGCCCGAACCGACGCTGCTCGATCCGTCGGACTCGGCCGGGCGGCTGTTGCGGGCCGCCCGACCGGTGCTCGACGAACTGCGGATACAACTGGCCGGTACCGGGTGCGGCATCCTGCTCGTCGACCGGGACTGCCGCGTCGTGTCCCGGGTGTTCGACTCCGACGCGATGCGCATCGCGATGGAGGGCGCCGGGGTGCTGCCCGGGGTCGCGCTCAGCGAGGAGAACTACGGCACCAATGCGCTCGGCACCCCGCTCGAGGTGCGGCAGGGGGTGGTCGTGCACGGACACGAACATTTCCTCGAGTCGTTCCGGCAGTTCAGCTGTTACGGGCAGCCGATCGTGCATCCGGTGACGCGGCGCATCGAGGGCATCCTCGACATCACCGCCACCGAGCAGACGGCGAACCCGCTGTTCGTGCCGTTCCTGGCGCGCGCCGTCCGCGACATCGAGTCCCGACTTCTCGAGGGGGCCCGCGAATCCGACCGGCGGGTCGTCGACGCGTTCCAACTCGCGGCCCGGCAGCGCGGGGTCGCCGTCGCCGCGATGGGGCAGGACATCCTGCTCACCAACAAGGCCGCCGTCGAACTCCTCGAACCGGGTGACCACGTCGCGCTGCGGACGCTCGCCGCGGAGGTCCCGGCGGGGGAGACCCGACGGCTCGAGTTCACGCTGTCCGCGGGCGGGCACACCGGACTGCGTATCGACCGGGTGGCCGGTGCCGAGAGCGGTGCCCTGTTCCTGCTCGACGTCGACGGGACCCGCGCCCCGATCCGGCGGACCGCTGCGCCGCAGGACGCCACCTCGCGGCTGCGGTCCCGGCTGCGGGAACTGCGGACGTCGGTCACCTCACTCGCGATCGTCGGTGAAACCGGAAGCGGACGCAGCTGGGCGGCACGGGAATTCGCTGGTGGGGAAGTGACGGTGGTCGACGCCGCGCACATCGTCGCGGAGGGGGAGCGGGCGTGGTGTGCGCGGCTGCTCGACGTCCCCGCCGGGCAGTGGGTGCTCGTCGAGCACGTCCATCTGGCCCCGGACCCGGTGCTGGCGCTGCTGTCGTCGCTCGTCGCCGCCGGGGACGGGCCGCGTCCGGTACTGACGTCCGACCCGCCGGTGACCGTCCGCCGGCCCGTGCGGGACCTGCTCGCGCGCTGCGGCGCCCAGGTCGCGGTGCCCGCACTGCGGCAACGGATCCGGGAGCTGCCGGCGTTGGTCACCGCCCTCGTCCACGATCTCGGCCGGGAGGGTCTACGGATGGGGCCGAGCGCGCTGACCGCACTGTCCGAGCACACGTGGCCGGGCAATCTCACCGAACTGCGGGCGGTGCTCGCGGGCCTGCCCGCGCGGCCCCCGGCCGGTGCGATCCGGGCCGTCGACCTGCCCGAGGAGTATCGCGGATCCGGTCGGGTGGCCCGGCTCGGCGGCCGGGAACGCGCCGAACGCGATGCCATCATCGAGGCGCTGCAGGAGAGCCACGGCAACAAGGTGCATGCCGCGGCCCGGCTCGGGATCAGTCGTACCACGCTGTACAGCCGGATCCGGGCACTCGAGATCACCGTCTGATCACACGTGGCCGCGCACGGTCACGGTGGGCTGTTCAAAGCTTGAACAGTTCCCCATCGGACCTCCGCCGCACCATGTATGTGCTCCACATCACATACGATGGCCTTCAGGAGGTACGGGCATGACTGTCGCTGCCGAACACTCCGTGTCACCACGGGTGCGCGAATTCCTCACCGGAACCAAACAGCTGTACATCGACGGCGCGTTCGTCGACGCGGCATCGGGCCGCACGTTCGTCACCGAGAACCCCGCGACCGGGCAGCGTCTCGCCGACGTCGCCCACGGCGAATCCGCCGACATCGACCGGGCGGTCCGCGCCGCGCGCCGCGCGTTCGACGAGGGCCCGTGGCCGTCGATGAAGCCGAACGAACGCGAACGGATGCTGTGGCGGGTGGGGGATCTGCTCACCGAACGAGCAGCCGAGTTCGGCCAGCTCGAGGCGCTCGACAACGGCAAGTCCGCGGCCGTCGCATCGGCCGTCGACACCGCGTGGGCCGCCGACGTGTTCCGCTACTACGCGGGCTGGGCCACCAAGATCGAGGGCAGCACCGTCAATGTGTCGATGCCGTTCGCGCCGGGCGGTGAGTTCCACGCCTACACGCTGCGCGAACCGATCGGTGTGTGCGGGCTGATCGTGCCGTGGAACTTCCCGCTGCTGATGGCGTCGTGGAAGCTGGCCCCGGCCCTCGCCGCCGGCAACACCGTCATCCTCAAACCGGCCGAGCAGACGCCGCTGACCGCGCTCATGCTCGCCGAGGTCTTCGAGGAGGCCGGGTTCCCGCCCGGTGTCGTCAACGTCGTGCCCGGCTACGGGGACGCCGGTGCCGCCCTGTCCGGGCACGACGACGTCGACAAGATCGCGTTCACCGGGTCCACCGAGGTCGGTAAGAAGATCGTCGACGCCGCGAAGGGGAACCTGAAGAAGGTGACGCTCGAACTCGGCGGCAAGAGCCCCAACATCGTGTTCGCCGACGCCGATTTCGATGTGGCCGTGCAGGGTTCGCTCAACGCGTGGCTGTTCAACCACGGCCAGTGCTGCGTCGCCGGTACCCGGATGTTCGTCGAGGACCGCATCTTCGACCGCTTCACCGAGGCTGTCGCCGAGGCGGCGAGCAAGGTCAAGATCGGTCCGGGGATCGATCCGACCACCGAACTGGGGCCGCTGGTGTCGCAGGAACAGTTCGACCGGGTCACCGGCTATCTGCGCGAGGGGCTCGCCGACGGCGCCCGCGCGCTCACCGGCGGAAAACGCTGGGGCGACACCGGATACTTCGTCGAACCGACCGTCCTGGTCGACGTGCGACCGGAGTTCAGTGTGGTGCGGGAGGAGATCTTCGGCCCCGTCGTCGCGGCCATGCCGTTCGACGCCGACGAGGGCATCGTCACCGCCGCCAACGACTCGATCTACGGTCTCGCCGCCGGCATCTGGACCCGCGACATCTCCAAGGCGCACCGCACCGCCCGCCGGCTCAAGGCCGGATCGGTGTGGATCAACCAGTACAACGGGTTCGACACCGCGATGCCGTTCGGCGGCTACAAGCAGTCCGGCTGGGGCCGCGAACTCGGCGCCTCCGCGATCGACCTCTACACCCAGACCAAGTCTGTCAACGTCGCACTCTGACGTTCCCCAGCTCTGCGCCCCTGCGGCGTCACGCCCCCTGAAGGAGGCTCCATGAAGACCACTGCTGCTGTGCTGCTCGAACCCGGGAAGCCTTTCGAGATCATGGAACTCGACCTGGACGGTCCCGGCCCCGGCGAGGTGTTGATCAAGTACACCGCCGCCGGCCTGTGTCACTCCGACCTGCATCTGACCGACGGCGACCTGCCGCCGCGCTATCCCATCGTCGGCGGGCACGAGGGTTCCGGCATCATCGAGGAGGTCGGCCCCGGCGTCACCAAGGTCAAGCCCGGCGACCACGTGGTGTGCAGTTTCATCCCCAACTGCGGCACCTGCCGGTACTGCGCCACCGGCCGGCAGAACCTGTGCGACATGGGCGCCACCATCCTGGAAGGCTCCATGCCCGACGGATCGTTCCGATTCCACTCCGGTGGAAAGGATTTCGGTGGCATGTGCATGCTCGGCACGTTCTCCGAGCGGGCGACGATCTCGCAGCACTCGGTCGTCAAGGTCGACGACTGGCTGCCCCTCGAGACGGCCGTCCTCGTCGGCTGCGGCGTCCCGTCCGGCTGGGGGACCGCCGTGTACTCCGGCGGTGTCCGGGCCGGCGACATCACCGTGATCTACGGTGTCGGCGGGCTCGGCATCAACGCCGTGCAGGGTGCGGTGCAGTCCGGTGCCCGCTACGTCGTGGTGGTCGACCCGCTCGAGTTCAAACGGGACACCGCACTGAAGTTCGGTGCGACACATGCGTTCGCGACCGCGGCGGAGGCTGCGGAGAAGGTCAACGAACTCAGCTGGGGTCAGGGCGCCGATCAGGCGCTGATCCTGGTCGGTACGGTCGACGAGGAGGTCGTGCAGGCGGCCACCGCCGTCATCGGCAAGGGTGGCACCGTCGTCGTCACCGGTCTCGCCGACCCCACGAAACTCACCGTCCACCTCTCCGGCGCCGACCTGACCCTCAACGAGAAGACCATCAAGGGAACACTTTTCGGTTCCGCAAATCCGCAATACGACATCGTGCGGCTGCTGCGCATGTACGATCAGGGTGAGCTCAAGCTCGACGAACTCGTCACCACCCGGTACCGGCTCGAGGACGTCAACCAGGGCTACCAGGATCTGCGGGACGGCAAGAACATTCGCGGAGTGATCATGCACGCCCCGTAACCGGACTCACCGGCGCACACGTGTCGAGATCCCGTTCGTATTCCCCCCTGTCGACGGGAGCGACGCACGTGTGATCACGAACCCCTCGTCTGCACATCCCCTGGCAGGCGAGGGGTTCGTCGTGCGCGGGTGTGGGGTGCCGGACGCTCCTGCGCGCGAGTTCGTCTCCCGCGCGCCCGATCGTGCGCGCGGGGAGTCAACTCGCGCGCGGCGGCAGCGCGGCGAGTGCCATCCGGCGCAGCACCGCACGGGTGAGGTCCGCGGCGTCGCCGGCGCTGTACGGCGTCGAGTTCAACAGTCCGAACGCGCCGTGCGCGGCGATGCGGGCGGGGGTCTCGTCGAGTGCCGGGTCGATGCGGCGCAGCACGTCCACCCAGATCTCGACGTAGCGGCGCTGGGTCTGCCGGACACGGCGGCGGGCGTCGTCGGGCAGCGAGTGCAGGTCGCGGTCCTGGACGCGGATGAGGTCCGGTTCGCCGAGCGCGAAGTCGAGGTGGAAGTCGACGAGTTCGGCGAGCGCGGCGTCCGGGTCGGTCGTTCGTTCGACGACGTCGCGGCCGCCGGCCAGGAGGCGCTCGCTGATGTCGGTGAGCAGCTCCACCAGCAGGGCGTCCTTGTTGGGGAAGTGCCGGTACACCGCGGGGCCGCTGATGCCGACCGCCGCCCCGAGGTCCTCGAGCCGGACGCCGGGGAAGCCGCGCTGCGCGACGAGTCGAGCCGCCGCCCGCAGCAGTTGCCGGCGCCGGTCGGCCTTGGCGCGGCTCCGGCTGGTGGCCTGCACGTCCGTCATGCGTCGTACCTTTCCTGCACTGTGATCTGGACAACTCAGTTAATCACGGATAACCTGATTTCAGTTAGTCGAGATTAACTCGATGCCGCGATCGTGCGGTGACGGGCCCCTCCGAGAGGACGGTGACGTGACAACCCTCCAGACTCCGCCGCAGTCGGCGAATCGTGAACGACACCTCGAACTGGTCGCCGAACTGCGCGGCAAACTCGCCGTCGCGGCCCGCGGCGGCAGCGACAAGGCCCGCGACCGGCATGTGGCGCGCGGCAAACTCCTGCCCCGCGACCGGGTGGATACGCTGCTCGATCCGGGCAGCCCGTTCCTCGAACTCGCACCGCTCGCCGCGAACGGCATGTACGACGACGCGTGCCCCGGGGCCGGCGTCATCGGCGGTGTCGGACGCGTCTCCGGGCGCGAGTGCGTGATCGTCGCGAACGACGCCACCGTCAAGGGCGGCACCTACTATCCGATGACGGTCAAGAAGCATCTGCGGGCGCAGGAGATCGCGCTGCAGAACAATCTGCCGTGCCTCTACCTCGTCGACTCCGGCGGCGCGTTCCTGCCGATGCAGGACGAGGTGTTCCCCGACCGCGAGCATTTCGGCCGCATCTTCTACAACCAGGCGACCATGAGCGCCAAGGGAATTCCGCAGGTTGCCGCGGTCCTCGGCTCGTGCACGGCGGGCGGCGCGTACGTGCCCGCAATGAGCGACGAGGCTGTCATCGTCCGGAACCAGGGCACCATCTTCCTGGGCGGTCCGCCGCTCGTGAAGGCCGCGACCGGGGAGGTCGTCACCGCGGAGGAACTCGGCGGCGGCGACCTGCACTCGCGGATCTCCGGGGTCACCGATCATCTCGCCGACGACGACCGGGATGCACTGCGCATCGTCCGGGACATCGTCTCGACGTTCGGTCCGCGGGCGCCGCGCCCGTGGGACGTCGTCGACACGGTCGCCCCCGACGCGGAGCAGGACGAACTGTACGACGTGGTCCCCACCGATCCCCGCGTCCCGTACGACGTGCGCGAGGTGATCACCAGGCTCGTGGACGGAGCCGGGGACGCGAGCGGCTCGAGTTTCCGGGAGTTCAAGGCAGAGTACGGCCGGACGCTGGTCACCGGGTTCGCCCGTATCCACGGACACCCGGTCGGCATCGTCGCCAACAACGGTGTGCTGTTCGCCGAGTCCGCCCTCAAGGGCGCGCATTTCATCGAACTGTGCGACCAGCGGTCGATCCCGCTGCTGTTCCTGCAGAACATCACCGGATTCATGGTGGGCCGCGAGTACGAGTCCGGCGGTATCGCCAAACACGGCGCCAAGATGGTCACCGCGGTCGCGTGTGCGCGGGTGCCGAAGCTGACGGTGGTGATCGGCGGTTCGTTCGGTGCCGGCAACTACTCGATGTGCGGGCGCGCGTACTCGCCGCGGTTCCTGTGGATGTGGCCGGGCGCCCGTATCTCGGTGATGGGCGGGGAGCAGGCGGCGTCGGTGCTCGGGGCCGTCGGGACCGGCAAGGATTCGGGACACGACCCCGACGCGATACGCGACCGGTACGAGGCGCAGGGCAACCCGTACTACTCCACCGCACGGCTGTGGGACGACGGTGTGATCGACCCGGCCGACACCAGAACCGTTGTGGGGCTGGCGCTGTCGGCGTGCGCCAACGCGCCGCTCGAACCGGTCTCCTACGGCGTCTTCCGGATGTGAGGGACACATGACCATGCAGTTCGATACCGTCCTCGTCGCCAATCGCGGCGAGATCGCCGTCCGGGTCGTCCGCACGCTGCGGCGTCTGGGGATCCGTTCGGTCGCCGTCTACAGCGAGGCCGACGTCGACGCCCGGCACGTCCGCGAGGCCGACACCGCGGTACGGATCGGTCCGGCACCCGCCCGCGACAGCTACCTCGACATCGGCCGGGTGTTGGACGCGGCACGCCGCACCGGCGCGCAGGCGATCCACCCCGGCTACGGATTCCTGTCCGAGAACACGGCGTTCGCGGCGGCGTGTAAGGACGCGGGCATCGTGTTCCTGGGCCCGTCGGCGCACGCGATCGAGGTGATGGGCGACAAGATCACCGCCAAGAACGCGGTCGCGGCGTTCGGTGTGCCGGTGGTGCCGGGCATCGCGAAACCCGGCCTCGCCGACGCCGACCTGATCGCCGCGGCCGACGACATCGGCTACCCGGTGCTCGTCAAACCGTCCGCGGGCGGCGGCGGCAAGGGGATGCGCCTGGTCGAGGATCCGGCGGATCTGCCCGCCGCCCTGGTGAGCGCGAGGCGGGAGGCGGCGTCCGCGTTCGGTGACGACACCCTGTTCCTGGAACGGTTCGTGCTGCGGCCCCGGCACATCGAGGTGCAGGTCATCGCCGACGCCCACGGCAACGTCGTGCACCTGGGGGAGCGGGAGTGCAGTCTGCAGCGCCGGCACCAGAAGGTGATCGAGGAGGCGCCGTCACCGCTGCTCGACGCCGCGACCCGCGCCCGGATCGGTGCCGCGGCCTGCGACACCGCCCGCAGCGTCGACTATGCCGGTGCCGGCACCGTCGAGTTCATCGTCTCCGCGGACCGGCCCGACGAGTTCTTCTTCATGGAGATGAACACCCGTCTGCAGGTGGAGCATCCGGTCACCGAGATGGTCACCGGCCTCGACCTGGTCGAGTGGCAGGTGCGGGTCGCGGCCGGGGAGCCGCTCGGCTTCACCCAGGACGACGTCACCCTCACCGGGCACGCGATCGAGGCCCGCGTCTACGCCGAGGACCCGGCCCGCGGCTTCCTGCCGACGGGCGGCACGGTGCTCGGTCTCGCGGAACCCGGTGCGGCAATGGATATCCGGGTGGACTCGGGTCTGCGGGTCGGCGCGGCGATCGGCAGCGACTACGACCCGATGCTCGCGAAGGTGATCGCGCACGGCGCCGACCGCGGTGAGGCCCTGCACCGACTCGACCGGGCCCTGGCGGAGACGGAGGTACTCGGGGTCGTGACCAACGTGCACTTCCTGCGGTTCCTGCTCGCCGATCCCGATGTGGTCGCGGGCGATCTGGATACCGGTCTGCTGGACCGGCGTCTCCCCGACTACCACGGGCCCGCCGCAGACGACGACGTGCTCGCCGCGGCCGCCGCCCACCACTGGCTCGCGTTGTGGGGCAAGGTGTCCCGGAGCGGTGACCTGTGGGATGCGCCGACCGGCTGGCGGGTCGGCGACCGGCACCCGGTCTCGTGGCGGCTGCGCGGTGGGGACCGCACCGCGCACGTCCGGATCGCGGGCGATACGGCCGCCGCGACCGTGCAGATCGATGACGGCGACCCCCGCACCCTCGTCACCCGACGCGACGGCGACACCCTCACCGTCGTCGTCGACGGCCTCCGCGACACCTACCGCGTCGCCGGACACGGCGGTGACCTGTGGCTCACCGGACGGGGCGGCACCTGGACCGTGTCGCTGCTGCGGGAGACCGCGGTGCGCGGCGACGACGTCCACACCGGTGACGCCGACCTGGTCAGCCCGATGCCCGGCACCGTCATCGCGGTCCCCGCGACCTCCGGCGACACCGTCGACGCCGGCACCGCCGTCGTGGTCGTCGAGGCCATGAAGATGGAGCACACCCTGTCCGCGCCGGTCGCCGGCGTCGTCGACGTCCTGGTGGCCGTCGGCGATCAGGTGACCGTCGACCAGTCGCTCGCCCGCGTCACCCCCGTATCCGATTCCGCACCCGCACTCGCCGCCGAGGAGGCCGCATCGTGACCGACTACCTGTCCACCGCATCGCTGCCCGACGAGTACCAGCAGCTCGCGAAGACGGTCCGCGACTTCGCGCAGACCGTCGTCGCCCCCGTCGCCGCCGAACACGATGCCGCCCACACCTTCCCGTACGCGGTGGTCGACGGCATGGCCGACATGGGCCTGTTCGGGCTGCCGTTCCCCGAGGAGTACGGCGGCATGGGCGGCGACTACTTCGCGCTGTGCCTCGCGCTCGAGGAACTCGGCAAGGTCGACCAGTCCGTCGCCATCACCCTCGAAGCCGGGGTGTCGCTCGGCGCCATGCCGGTCCACCGGTTCGGCACCGAGGCCCAGAAACAGGAGTGGCTGCCGCGGCTGACGAGCGGAAAAGCGTTGGCCGCGTTCGGCCTCACCGAACCCGGCGCGGGCAGCGACGCCGGCGGCACCCGCACCACCGCGAAACTCGAGGACGGGCAGTGGGTGGTGAACGGCAACAAACAGTTCATCACCAACTCCGGCACCGACATCACCCGGCTCGTCACCGTCACCGCCGTCACGGGCACGAAAGAGAATGGCAAAAAGGAGATCTCCACCATCCTCGTCCCGACGTCCACCCCCGGTTTCACCGCGGAACCGGCGTACAACAAGGTCGGCTGGAATGCGTCCGACACGCATCCGCTGACCCTGCAGGACGTCCGTGTCCCCGAGGCGAACCTGCTCGGTGAACGCGGTCGCGGCTACGCGAACTTCCTGCGCATCCTCGACGAGGGCCGCATCGCGATCGCCGCCCTGTCGGTGGGGGCCGCGCAGGGCTGCGTCGACGAGTGCGTCCGCTACGCCCGCGAACGGGAGGCGTTCGGGCGGCCGATCGGCGCGAACCAGGCCATCGAGTTCAAGATCGCCCGGATGGAGGTGCGGGCCCACGTCGCCCGCACCGCCTACTACGACGCCGCCGCACTCATGTTGTCCGGCAAACCGTTCAAGAAGCAGGCGGCTATCGCGAAGCTGATCGCGAGCGAGGCCGCGATGGACAATGCGCGCGACGGCACACAGATCTTCGGCGGATACGGTTTCATGAACGAGACCCCGGTCGCCCGGCACTATCGCGACAGCAAGATCCTCGAGATCGGTGAGGGCACCACCGAGGTGCAGTTGATGCTCATCGCACGCGAGTTGGGAGTGGGGCAATGACGATGCGACGGATCGTCCAGCGGGGCCTGTGGCTCGAGGAGTTCGAGACCGATGTGCTCTACGAGCATCGTCCCGGACGCACCGTCACCGAGGCCGACAACGTCCTGTTCACGACGCTCACCATGAATCCGCAGGCGCTGCACCTCGATGCGGCGTTCAGCGACGCCCTGCCGCCGTTCAACCAGCGTCTGGTCAACTCGATGTTCACGCTGTCCACGCTCGTCGGGTTGTCGGTGGCGCACCTGACGCAGGGCACCATCGTCGCGAACCTCGGTTTCTCGGAGATCGCGTTCCCGAAGCCGCTGTTCCACGGCGACACCCTGTACGCGGAGACGGTCGTGACGAACGTGCGCGAATCGAGGAGCCGACCCGGGGAGGGCATCGTGACGTTCGAGCACACCGGCCGCAACCAGCACGGGGAGATCGTCGCGACCGCGACCCGCAAGACCCTCGTCCGGAAGAAGCCGACGTGATCGGCCCGGCGTGGCTGTTCTGTCCCGCCGACCGGCCGGACCGGTTCGCCAAGGCCGCGGCCGCCGCGGACGTCGTCATCCTCGACCTCGAGGACGGGGTGGCGCCGGCCGACAAGGCGGCCGCGCGGCAGGCGCTGATCGACACCCCGCTCGACCCGGACCGCACCGTCGTGCGGGTGGGCGCGTACGGCACCGACGACCACACGCTCGACGTCGCCGTTCTGGACCGGACGCCGTACACGACGGTGATGCTGCCGAAATGCGAGTCCGGCGAACAGGTTCGGGCACTCGCGCCGCGGTCGGTGATCGCCCTCGTCGAATCCCCGCTCGGGGCGCTCGCGATCCCGGAGGCGGCCGCCGCCACGAACTGCGCCGGCGTCATGTGGGGCGCGGAGGATCTCGTCGCCGCGCTCGGCGGTTCGTCGAGCAGACATGCCGACGGCACGTATCGCGACGTCGCCCGGCACGTGCGGTCGACGGCGCTGCTCGCGGCGAAGGCACACGGCCGGTTCGCGCTCGACTCGGTGTTCCTCGACATCCCCGACCTCACCGGTCTCGCCGCGGAATGCGATGACGCCGTCGCCGTCGGTTTCGATGCGAAGGTCGCGATCCACCCGAGCCAGCTCGACGTCATCCGCCACGCCTACACACCGACACCCGAGCAGACCGACTGGGCGGCACGGGTTCTGGGCGCCGCGACCCGCGAGCGCGGTGTGTTCGCGTTCGAGGGCCGGATGGTGGACGCACCGGTGCTGCGGCACGCCGAGCAGATCGTCCGCCGGGCACGGCAGGGAGGGAACGGATGACGACGATGCAGACCCGTCCGCAGTGGGAACCGTCCGACGACGACGTCGCCCGCGCCCGGATCACCGACTTCACTCGGTGGGTGGAGGCCCGGACCGGGCTGTCCCTGCCCGGCTACGACGCCCTGTGGCAGTGGTCGGTCGACGACGTCGACGGCTTCTGGCGGGCGATCCTCGACTACTTCGACGTGCCGGTCACCGGCGACCGGGAGCCGGCCCTCGCCGAGGACCGCATGCCCGGTGCGCGGTGGTTTCCCGGTGTCACGCTCAACTACGTCGACCAGGTGGTGCGGCACGCCCGCGACGACCGGCCCGCGATCGTCCACGAGGACGAGGCCGGTGACACCGAGACGCTGTCGTGGGCGGAGTTGCTGCGGCAGGCCGGGGCGCTCGCGGCGACGCTGCGTGAGCACGGTGTCGGCGTCGGCGACCGGGTCGTCGGCTATCTGCCGAACATCCCCGAGGCGGTGATCGCGTTCCTCGCGACCGCGAGCCTGGGGGCGGTGTGGTCGGCGTGCGGGCAGGACTATTCGGCACCCGCCGCCCTCGATCGGCTCGGCCAGCTCGAACCGGTCGTTCTCGTCACCGCCGACGGCTACCGGTTCGCCGGCCGGGACCACCGGCGCGACACCGAGATCGCGCAACTGCGGGCCGGGCTGCCGACCCTGCGGGCCACGATCGTGGTGCCGCGGCTGGGGGCCGTCACGATTCCGGGCACCGTGACGTGGGCCGACGCCACCGCCGGCGACGCCCCGCTGGAGCCGGTCGAGGTCCCGTTCGACCATCCGCTGTGGGTGGTGTTCTCGTCCGGCACCACCGGCCTGCCCAAGGGCATCGTGCACGGGCACGGCGGCGTCGTGCTCGAACACCTCAAGGCGGCTGCACTGCACACCGATCTGGGCCGCGACGACACCTTCTTCTGGTACACCAGCCCCAGCTGGATGATGTGGAACTACCAGGTGGCCGGGCTGCTCGTCGGGGCGACAATTCTCTGCTACGACGGCAGCCCCGCCCACCCGTCCCCGGACCGGCTGTGGCACATGGCGTCCCGGCACACCGTCACCGTGCTCGGCACCAGTCCCGGCTACGTGCTGGCGTGCGAGAAGGCCGGTCTGAGCCCGTCCGTCGACCACGACCTGAGCCGGCTGCGGACTGTCGGTATCACCGGATCCACGCTGCCACCGTCACTGTCGTGGTGGCTGTCCGACAATGTCGGCGCACGGGTGCAGGTGTCGTCGATCAGCGGCGGCACCGATGTGGTGTCGGCGTTCGTCGGCGGCACCCGGACCGTGCCGGTGTGGGCGGGGGAGTTGTCGGGGCCGTATCTGGGGGTGGCGCTGGACGCGTTCGACTCCGGCGGACACCCGGTCCGCGGCACGGTCGGCGAACTGGTGATCACCCGGCCGATGCCGTCGATGCCGGTGCGATTCTGGAACGACGGCGACGGATCCCGCTATCGCGGCGCCTATTTCGACACGTATCCGGGGGTGTGGCGGCACGGCGACTGGATCACGATCACCGAACGTGGCGGCGTCGTCATGCACGGCCGTTCGGATTCGACGCTCAACCGCAACGGGATCCGGATGGGCAGTGCCGACATCTACCAGGTGGTCGAGCGGATGCCGGAGATCGCCGAGGCCCTCGTCCTCGGTGTCGATCTCCCGGACGGCGGCTACTGGATGCCGCTGTTCGTGGTCCTCGCGGCCGGCGCCGCCCTCGACGACGGCCTGCGCGACCGCATCCGTACCGAGATCCGCACCCACGCGTCGCCACGACACGTGCCCGACGAGATCATCGCCGCACCCGGCGTCCCGCACACCCGCACCGGCAAGAAACTCGAGGTCCCGATCAAACGTCTGATGCAGGGCGGGGAGACGGACCGGGTGATCGACCGCAGCGCCGTCGACGACCCCGACCTCGTCGACTGGTACGCCCGGTTCGGGAGGCGGTGACGGTCAGGCGTCGAGTGCCCGGTCGTGGACGTCGCGTACGGCCCGCCCGGACGGGTCGGCGAGGGCCGCGAATTCGGGATCCCATTCCAGGGCGGCGGGGGTGGAGCAGGCGATGGATTTGCCGCCGGGCACCGTCTGTGCGGCCGCGTCGCCGGGGAAGTGGCGGTCGAAGATGCTGCGGTACAGGAACGCTTCCTTCGTGTCCGGCGTGTTGTGTGGGAAACGTGCTGCGGCGTCGGAGAATTCGGCGTCGGTGACGACGAGTTCGGCATGGTCCTTGAGGCCGTCGATCCAGCCGTAGCCGACGCCGTCGCTGAACTGTTCCTTCTGCCGCCACAGGATTTCGTCGGGCAGTGCCCCGTCGAACGCCTCCCGGACGATGTGCTTCTCGATGCGGCCGCCGCCGGCCATCTTCGCGGCCGCGTCGATACCCATCGCGGTGTCGAGGAACTCGAGGTCGAGGAACGGCACCCGCGCCTCGATACCCCACGCCATCATCGACTTGTTGGCGCGCAGGCAGTCGTAGTTGTGCAGTGCGTCGAGCTTGCGGACCGTCTCCTCGTGGAACGCCTCCGCCGACGGCGCCTTGTGGAAGTAGAGGTAGCCGCCGAAGATTTCGTCGGCGCCCTCCCCGGACAGCACCATCTTCACGCCCATCGCCTTGATGCGGCGGGCGAGCAGGAACATCGGCGTCGACGCCCGGATCGTGGTCACGTCGTACGTCTCGATGTGCCGGATCACCTCCGGCAGGGCGTCGAGCCCCTCCTCGAACGTGTACACGAACCCGTGGTGCGCGGTGCCCAGCATGTCGGCGGCCTTCTCGGCGGCCGCCAGATCGGGGGAGCCGTCCAACCCGATCGCGAACGAATGCAGCCGCGGCCACCACGCCTCGCTGCGGTCGTCGTCCTCGATGCGGTCGCGGGCGAACTTCGCGGCGCACGCGGCCACCAGCGACGAATCGAGGCCACCGGACAGCAGCACCCCGTAGGGGACGTCCGTCATCAGCTGTCGGCGCACGGCCTGCTCGAACGACGCCCGCAGCGTCTCCGGGGCGATCGTGACGCCCGCGGTCGCGTCGTGCTCACGCCAGGTCCGGTGGTGGAATCGGTGCAACTCCCCGGTCGCGGTGTCGTACACGTGCCCGGGCGGGAACTGGGCGGCGTCGTCGCACACGTCGACGAGCGCCTTCAGCTCCGACGCCACCAGCAGCCGCCCGGCCGCGTCGTGTCCCCAGTAGAGAGGACAGACACCGATCGGATCCCGGGCGATGATCGCCGCCTGCCGGTCCCGATCCCACAGCGCGAACGCGAAGATGCCGTTCAACGCGGACACGAAGTCGGTGCCGCCGCTGCTGCGGTACAGCGCGTTGACGACCTCACTGTCCGAGCCGGTCGTGAAGTCGTAGTCGAGCCCGTCCCGCAGCTCCCGATGGTTGTAGATCTCGCCGTTCACCGCGAGGGCCAGCCGGCCGTCCCGCGACCGCAGCGGCTGCGCACCCGACGCCGGATCGACGATCGCCAGCCGCTCGTGCACCAGGATCGCGCCGTCGTCGGCGAACACCCCGCTCCAGTCCGGGCCGCGGTGCCGCTGCCGGCGGGACAGTTCCACGGCATGGGCGCGCAGCGCGGTGTGGTCGTCGCCGGACGACAGGCCGAAGATGCCGAAGATCGAGCACACCGGAAGAAACACCCCTCGTGAGAAGACGACAGAGAAGACAACTGTGTCGACGAAGCGGACAGCCCGTCGACAGTACAAGGTGCCGGGGTCGACGACCGCTGTTCGCGGCCCTGTGAGGCGCCGGTCACGTCCGCCCGGTTCGAGACCTTGGCCACCACGACCTCCGCGTTCCCGAGGAAATCAGCTGAACCCTTGTACCCTTCAGTCGAGTGAATCCGGGCGGGTTGCCCGACGAGACCGAGGAGTGACGCGGTGGCGGTCGGACCGAAGTCGACGGTGGTGCGGGTGCCGAAGGCCGGGGAGCTGGTGGCGGCGAATCTGCGGCGTCGCATCGTCACGGGTGAGTTGCGGACGGGGGATCCGTTGCCGAACGAGTCGGTGCTGATGGAGCAGTTCGGTGTGTCGCGGCCCACGTTGCGGGAGGCGTTCCGGATTCTGGAGTCGGAGTCGATCATCACGGTGTTGCGGGGGGCGCGGGGTGGGGCGCGGGTGTTGGCGCCGGATGCGTCGATGTCGGCCCGCTACACGGGCCTGTTGTTGCAGTATCGGGGGACGCCGCTGGTGGACGTGTACCGGGCGCGGGCGTCGTTGGAGGTGTCGGCGGTGGGGATGCTGGCGGAACCGGGCCGGGTGGCCGCACTGGACGCGTTGGCGGCTCTGGTCGAGGCGGGTGCCGGGTTGGTGGACGACGCGGCGGGGTTCGCGGGCCACGACGTGCGGGTGCATCAGGGTTTGGTGGATCTGGCGGGGAACGAGACTTTGTCGGTGCTGGCGGGCATGCTCGTCCACATCATCGACGCGCACAATGCCCTGTTCATCGCGGCGCACGGGGACGGACAGGAGCAGCCGGCGGCTCGTGCGGCGCAGCGCGCGTACGTGAAGTTGCTGGAGTTGTTGCGGGCCGGGGACGCGGTCGGCGCCCAGGAGTTCTGGCGGACGCATCTGGAGGGAATCGAGAGGTACATGGTGGGGGATTCGGCGGCGACGCTGGTGGAAGTGTTGTCCTGAGGTTTGTAACGCGGGCGCGATAGACGGGGTGGACGGGACGGCTTCGGCGTGGTCTCGAGTTTGCATCAACCAGCGGCCCGCGGGGAGTATGGCAAAGGCTCTCGGCGGGGCCCAGGCGTGCCCGTCGGCGCCCGGTCGATTCGTCGGGCGCGCTGGGGGGACGGGCTGATGAGAGAGTGTCAGGAGATTTAGTGGTGGATTCGGCGAGCGCTGCACGAGACGACAGCGCCGCGGTCGGGGACCTTCCGCAGGGGGCGTTCCCCCTGTCTGCGGCGCAGCGGGGCATCTGGTTCGCCCAGCACACCGCCGGGGACGTGCCACTGAACATCGCCGAGTACATCTCGCTCGAGGGTGACGTCGACATCGATCTGCTCACCGAGGCGAGTGTCCGGGCCGGACGCGAGTTCGGTTCGGGGTTCCTGCGCCTGATCGAGGTGGACGGCCGCCCCTATCAGGTGGTGGACCGGTCGATCGACGATTCGGTGCAGTTTCTCGATTTCCGGGGCGACGCCGATCCGATGGCGTCGGCGCAGCAGTGGATGCGGGAGAACTACAGCACACCCGTCGATCTTCTCCACGACCGTCTCGTCGCCGTGTACCTGCTGCAGGTCGCCGACCGGCACTACCTCTGGTACGCGCGTATCCATCACATCGTGCTCGACGGATTCGGCGCGATGGCCCTCGAGCAGCGCATCGCCGACATCTACACGGCCCTGGTGAACGGTGTCGAACCGCCCGCGTCGGCGGCCGTCGAACTCGAGACGATCGTCGAGGACGATCAGGCGTACCGGGCGTCGACCCGGTTCGGTCGGGACCGGGACGCGTGGGTGGAGCGGACCCGGAATCTGCCCGATTCGCCGAGCCTGGCCGGGCGTAGTGCCCCCGTCGGCCGGTTCGCCCGGGTGGCGTCGGATCCGCTGCCCGCCGAGACCGAGGCCCTGCTCACCGAGCGGCTCGAGGTGACCAATTCGTCGGTGGCCCCGTACGCGGTCGGCGCGTTCGCTGCGTACCTGGCCAAGCTCACCGGCGTCACCGATGTGGTGCTGAGCCTGCCGGTGTCGGCGCGCACCACCGCGAAGCTGCGCAATTCGGGTGGCATGGTGTCCAATGTGGTGCCGCTGCGCCTGACGCTGTCCCCGGACATGACGGTCAGCGAGGTCGTCGCGGCCGCACAGGTGGAGATCGCGGGCGCCCTGCGCCGTCAGCGGTACCGCTACGAGGACATCCGCCGCGACGCGGGCTCCGCCAACGACCAGCGGGGCTTCTTCGGCCCGTCGGTGAACATCATGATGTTCCACAGCCAGGTCCGGCTCGGGGACGTGACCGGCACGTCGCACGTGCTCACCACCGGCCCGATCGACGACCTGTCGCTCAACATCTACCCGGCGTCCGCGGACAACCGCACCCACATCGACTTCGAGGCCAACCCGAACCTGTACACGTCCGAGGAGCTGGCCCGCCACCACGGCCGCTTCTTCGAGTTCTTCACCCGGTTCCTCGACGTCGCGGCCGACGACGTCGCGATCGGCACCGTCCCCGTGCTCGGGGACGGGGAGCGCGCGCAGGTCGTCGACGGCTGGAACGGCCCGGTCGCGGCTGCCGTCGAGGGTACGGTCGTGGACCGTTTCGCTGCCCGCGTCGCCGCCACCCCGGACGTGATCGGGTTCGTCGACGAGCACGGTGTGTCGACGTTCGCCGAGTTCGGTGCCCGCGTCAATAGGTTGGCCCGGCATCTCGTCGGGCTCGGTGTCGGACCGGAGACGAAGGTCGCGCTCGGCATCTCCCGGTCGACGGACGCGATGGTCGCGATGTACGCGGTGCTCGCCGCGGGCGGCGCGTACGTGCCGCTCGATCCGCACCATCCGGCCGAGCGCACCGCGTACGTGCTCGACAACGCGGCACCGCTGTGCGTGCTCACCCGCACCGGCGACCCGATCGCGCTGCCCGACGGTGTCCGCACCGTCGCGGTCGACGCACTCGACCTCACCGTCGGGGACGGTTCACCGCTCACCGACACCGACCGGATCGCCCCGCTGCGCCCCGGCAACCTCGCGTACGTGCTGTACACGTCCGGTTCGACGGGCAAGCCCAAGGGTGTCGCGGTGCCGCACGCGGCCGTGCTCAACCAGGTGTGTTGGCTCGCCGACCATTACGGTCTCGGCCCCGACGACGTCGTGCTGCAGAAGACACCGACGACGTTCGACGTGTCGGTGTGGGAGCTGTTCTCGGCGCCGATCTCCGGTGCCCGCCTGATCGTCGCCACCCCGGACGGGCACCGCGACCCCGACTACCTGGCCGACGTCATCGAACGGCACGCGGTGACGCTCACGTCGTTCGTGCCGTCGATGCTGGCGGTGTTCGTCGCCGGTGCCGCCCGCGGCCGCATCGCGAGCCTGCGCGCCGTGCTGGTGGCCGGTGAGGCGTTCCCGACGTCGCTGGCCGCCGAGTTCCGGGCCGTGTCGGGTGCCGAGATCCACAATCTGTACGGGCCGACGGAGTTCACCGTCCACGCCACCGAGTTCGCGGTCGAGGACGACGATCCGTCGGTCATCCCGATCGGCCGACCGGTCCGCAACAGCCGCGCGTACGTGCTCGACGCGCGGCTGCGTCCCGTTCCGGTGGGGGTGCCGGGTGAGCTGTATCTGGCGGGTGTGCAGGCGGCCCGCGGCTACGAGCTGCGCCCCGACCTGACCGCCGACCGGTTCGTCGCCGACCCGTTCGGCCCGGCCGGCAGCCGGCTGTACCGCACCGGAGACCTGGTGCGGTGGACCCCGGACGGCACCGTCGAATACCTGGGCCGCACCGACTTCCAGGTGAAGGTCCGTGGCCTGCGGATCGAGCTGGGCGAGATCGAGGCCGCGCTCGACACGCATCCGTCGGTCGCGCAGTCCGCGGTCGTCGTGCACGACGGTGATCTCGGGCAGCGGTTGGCCGCGTACGTCGTGCCCCGCACCGGTACCGACCTCGACATCGAGGTGCTGCGCACGCATGTCGCGGCGCTGGTGCCCGAGTACATGGTGCCGGACGCGGTCACGGTGCTCGCGGAGATGCCGGTCGGTAGCAGCGGCAAGCTGGACCGCACGGCCCTGCCGGAACCGGTGTTCGCGACCGTCACCAGCGAGTACATCGCGCCCCGCACCCCGATGGAGCGGGCGCTGGCCGACCTGATCGGGGGCATCCTCGGCATCGAGCGGATCAGTGTCGGCGACCCGTTCCTGGCGCTCGGCGGCGACAGCATCGTCGCGATCCAGGTCGCGTCCCGTGCCAAGGAGGCGGGGATCGCGATCAAGGCGCGGGACGTCTTCGAACGCAAGACCGTCGCCGCGCTCGCGGAGGTCGCCGAGTACCGCGCTGCCGCAGCCGCTCCCGTCGAGTCCCTCGAGGAACTGCCGGGCGGCGGTGTCGGCACGATGCCGGCCACCCCGGCCGTGTACTGGATGGCCGAGCAGGGCGACGACGTGCACCGGTTCGCGCAGGCGGTGCTGCTCGAGATCCCCACCGACGTCGACCACACCGGGCTGCTGCACACCGTCGGCTCGGTCCTGGACGGCCACCACCAGCTGCGGGCCCGTCTCGTCCGGGACGGCGACGACTGGACCGTGGAGGCGCGGCCGGTCGGCAGCGTCGACGTGGCGTCCGTCGTCGAACACGTCGTCACCGACGTGGCCGTCGGCAGTGCCGAGTTCGCGGCGCTGCTCGACGACGCCCTGCACCGGGCGAGCGACGCCCTGGATCCGGCGGCCGGGGAACTGGTGCGCTGTGTGTGGGTCACGTCGTCGGACGCGATCCCGGTGGAGCGGGCGTTCGCCCGGCTGCTCGTCGTGGTCCACCACCTCGCGGTCGACGGTGTCTCGTGGCGCATCCTGGTGCCCGACTTCACCGCCGCGTGGGCGCAGATCCGGTCCGGTCACGAGCCCGCCGCGTCGACGGAGGGCACGTCGTTCCGGCGGTGGGCGCACGGCCTGACCGCCAACGCCACCGCCGGCGCCCGCCGCGCCGAGCTGCCGTACTGGCGTTCGGTCCTCGGCGGCGACGACGCGCTGCTCGGCACCCGCGCCCTCGACGAGCGCGACACCGTCGAACACCTCGGTCGTGTCGAGGTGACGGTGCCCGTCGACGTCACCGAGGCGCTGCTCACCACGGTTCCGGCCGCCTACCGGGTCGGTGTGCCGGACGGGCTGCTCACCGCCCTGACCGCGGCCACGTCGGCGTGGCTCGCGGCCCGCGGCGAGACGCAGAACTCGGCGCTGGTCCTGCTCGAGGGCCACGGCCGTGAGGAGGACGCCCTCACCGGCGCCACACTCGACCACACCGTCGGCTGGTTCACCAGCATGTTCCCGGTGCGGCTCGATCTGGCGGGTGCGTCCGCGACGGATGTCCTCGCCGGCGGCGCCGCCACCGGCAGCGCCCTCAAGGCCGTCAAGGAGCAGTTGCTCACGGTGCCGCAGCGCGGCATCGGTTACGGGTTGCTGCGTTACGTGGATCCGCAGACCCGCGACGAACTGGCGGCCGCGCGCCGCCCGCAGATCGGCTTCAACTACCTCGGCCGTGTCGACGTCGGGGACGTCCCCGACGAGGTGCGCCCGCTGGCGTGGCTGCCGGACGTCGACACGATGGCGATGACCGGCACCCGCGGCGACGACATGCGGGTCGGTCTGGCTCTCGACATCAACGCGATGGTGACGAAGACGGCCGCCGGGTCGCAGCTGACGGCGACCGTCGACTTCCCGACCGGGGTCCTCGACGCCGCCGACGTCCGCGAGTTCACGGACCTGTGGGTGCGGGCGCTGACCGCGGTCACGTCGCACTGCGCGCGCCCGGATGCGGGCGGGCGCACCCCGTCCGAGCTGGATCTGGTGCGGGTGACGCAGCGCCGCATCGAGGAGCTCGAGGCGCGGTACCCGTCGCTGCAGGACGTGTGGTCGCTGGCCCCGCTGCAGGAGGGCCTGCTGTTCCACGCCGCCATCTCCGATGCCGGCACCGACGTGTACACCACACAGCTGGTGTTCGACCTGTCCGGCGCGATGGACGCGCCGCGGCTGCGGCGGGCCGCGGAGGCGTTCGTGGCCCGGCACGAGACGGTGCGCACCGCGTTCGAACTCGACGACGCCGGCACCGGCATGCAGATCGTCGTCGGCGACGTGGACGTGCCGTGGACCGAGGCGGATCTGAGCACGCTCGACGAGCCGGCCCGCACGGCCCGGGTCGACGAGCTGATCGCCGCGGCCCGCACCGAACGCTTCGACATGACGGCGCCGCCGCTCGTGCGGTTCCTGCTGATCCGCTTGCCGGACAACCGTTTCCGTTTCGTCGTCACCAACCATCACATCCTGTTCGACGGCTGGTCGCTGCCGATCCTGGTGCAGGACCTGCTCGGGCTGTACGCGCTCGACGGGGACGGGGCGATGCTGCCGCCGACCCGCTCGTACCGCAGCTACCTGGAGTGGCTGGGCGCCCGGGACACGCGGGCATCGCTCGCGGCATGGACGCAGGAACTCGCCGGTCTCGAGGAGTCGACGTTGCTCGCGCCGCACGCCGCGGACGCGCTCGACACCGCCGACGCCCCGGCCGACAGTGAACCGGCCGAGTCGACCGTGACGCTGCCCGACGCGCTGCTCGAGGCGCTCACCAAGCGCTCCCGCATGCTCGGGGTCACCATGAACACGCTCGTGCAGGCGGCGTGGGCCGTCGTGCTCGGCCGGCTGACCGGCCGCGACGACGTCGTGTTCGGCACCACGGTGTCGGGCCGGCCGCCCGAGGTGGACGGCGTCGAGAACATTCTCGGCCTGTTCATCAACACGCTGCCGGTACGGGTGCCGCTGCGTGACGACGAGACCGTCGACGCGCTGCTCGAACGGCTGCAGGGCCGACAGACCGGCCTGTTCGACCACCATCACGTGGGGCTGCCGCAGATCCAGGGCACCACCGGTCTGGGCACGCTGTTCGACACCCTGATGGTGTACGAGTCCTACCCGCTCGACCGGGAGGCGCTCACCCGCGCCGGTGGTATCGGCGGCCTGCAGGTGGAGGGTGTGACGTCCAACGACGCCACCCACTACCCGTTCGCGGTCGTCGCACTCACCGACGGGCAGCTGCACCTGAGTGCCAAGTACCGGTCGTCGCTGTTCACCGCCGACGAGGCCGCCACGATCATGGACCGGCTGGTGCGGGTACTCGACGTGGTCGCCACCGACGGCACCGTCCGGGTCGGCGACATCGACGTGCTCGATCCGGCCGAGCGGGCCCGGCTGTGCGCCGTTCGCGGAGCCGACGTGTCCGAGCCCCTGCTGCTGCCGGAGATCCTCGCGGCGGCGGTCGCGGCGAACCCGGACGGTGCGGCGCTGGTCGCCGACGGCACCGAGTGGACGTACCGGGAACTCGACGAGCACTCCAACCGGCTCGCCCGGGTCCTGATCGATCGTGGTGTCGGACCGGAAACTGCTGTGGCGCTGGGGATGACCCGGTCGCGGCAGTCGGTGTCGGCGACGTGGGCGGTCGCGAAGGCCGGCGGCTTCTTCGTGCCGGTCGACCCACGCTACCCGACCGATCGGGTGGCGTTCACGATCGCCGATTCCGGTGCGGTGCTGGGCCTTTCGGTCGGTGCCGAGGGTCTGGACCTGCCGGCCGCCGTCGACTGGCTCGCGCTGGACTCGGACGAGTGCGCGCAGGCGTGCGCGGCGGCGTCGCCCGCGGCGGTCACCGACGCGGACCGGCGGACCCCGCTGCGGGTCGCGAACACCGCCTACATGATCTACACGTCCGGGACCACCGGACAGCCGAAGGGCGTCGCCGTCACCCATGCGGGTCTGGCGTACTTCGCGGCGGAGCAGCGGGAGCGCTACGGCATCACGCCGGCGGCGCGGACCCTGCACTTCGCGTCCCCGAGCTTCGACGCGTCGGTGCTCGAACTGCTGCTCGCGTTCGGGTGCGGTGCCACGATGGTCGTCGCCCCGGCCGACGTGTACGGCGGCACCGAACTGCACGACTTCCTGGCCGAGCACGCCGTCACGCACGCGTTCGTCACCCCGGCCGCGCTCGCCTCGGTGGACCCGGCCGGTCTTCCGGCGCTGACCACCGTCGTGGTCGGCGGCGAGGCGTGCCCGCCGGAACTGGTGGACTCCTGGGGGGTCGGCCGGCGCCTGTTCAACGCGTACGGCCCCACCGAGTCGACCGTCATGAGCAACGTCAGCGCCCCGATGGTCCCGGGTGCGCCCGTCCGTATCGGCGGCCCGGTCCGCGGCCTGACCGTGTACGTCCTCGACACCGGTCTGCGGCCGGTCCCGGTCGGTGTCGCGGGTGAGCTGTACCTGTCGGGCCCGCAGTTGGCCCGCGGCTACCACGCCCGCGCCGGTCTGACCGCCGAGCGCATGGTCGCCGACCCGTTCGCGGCGCCGGGTGCCCGCATGTACCGCACCGGCGACGTGGTGCGGTTCGTGCCCGACGCCCGTCACCCGTCGGGGCTCGACGTCGAGTACGTGGGCCGCTCCGATTTCCAGGTGAAGGTGCGCGGTTTCCGCATCGAACTCGGCGAGATCGACGCCGTCCTCAACGCGCACCCGGATGTCGCGTTCGCGGCCACGCTGGGTGCGTCGACGCCGGCGGGGGAGACCGCGCTGGTGTCGTACGTACATGCCTCGGGTGACACCGACGGTGTCGTCCTCGACCCGGCCGCACTGACAACGTTCGTGGGCCGTTCGGTGCCGTCGCACATGGTGCCGAGCGTGATCGTGGTGCTGGACGAGATCCCGCTGACCCCGGCCGGGAAGCTGGACCGGCGCGCACTGCCGGAGCCCGACTTCACCGCCGTACGCGGCGAGACGGTCGCGGCCCGCACCCCGGGCGAGACGGCCGTGGCGGCCGTGTTCGCCGAGGTCCTCGGTCTCGCCGAGGTGAGCGTCGTCGACTCGTTCTTCGAGCTGGGCGGCAACTCGCTGCTGGCCACCAAGGTGGTCGCCGCGCTGCGCGCCGAGACCGGCACCGAGCTCGGGGTGCGGGACGTGTTCGAGGCCAAGACCGTCGAGGCGCTCGCGGCCCGGCTGGACGCGTCCGCCGGCACCGGCGGCGACCGCCCCGCACTGGCGCCGCGGCCGCGTCCGGAGCGGATCCCGGTGTCGATGGCGCAGCGCAGCATGTGGCTGCTCAACCGCCTCGACGTGGATTCTGCGGCCTACAACATTCCGCTCGCGGTCCGGCTGTCCGGCGACCTCGACGTGGCCGCGATGGCGGCCGCGGTCCGGGACGTCCTGGGCCGGCACGAGTCGCTGCGCACCGTGTTCCCGGAGTCGGTCGACGGCCCGTTCCAGCGGGTGCTGCCGGTCGACGAGGTCCCCGTCGACCTCGCGCCCGTGGACGTCACCGAGACCGAACTGCGTTCGTCCGTCGTCGATTTCGCGTCCCGCGGCTTCGATCTGACGGCCGTCGCGCCGGTCCGGATCCGGCTGCTGCGCACCGCACCCACCGAGTTCCTGCTGGTGCTCGTGGTGCACCACATCAGCGCCGACGGCGCCTCGCTGGCCCCGCTCGCGGTGGACGTGATGACCGCCTACCGGTCCCGCACCCGCGGGCAGGCGCCCGCCTGGTCGCCGCTGCCGGTGCAGTACGCCGACTTCGCGCTCTGGCAGCGCGAGGTCCTCGGCGACGCCGCCGACCCGGACTCGCGGGCGGCCGCGCAGATCGCGTACTGGACGGACGCCCTTGCCGGCGCCCCCGAGGTGCTCGAGCTGCCCACCGACCGTCCCCGCCCGGCGCGGGCGTCGGCGGCCGGCGCGTTCGTCGACTTCGAGGTCGGCGCCGAGCTGACCGCCGGCCTGCACGCGGTCGCCGCCCGGCACGAGGCGTCGACGTTCATGGTCGCGCACGCCGCGCTGGCGGCGCTGCTGTCCCGGCTCGCGAACACCGGGGACGTCGTGATCGGCACCCCGAACGCGTCGCGCACCGACCGGGCCCTGCATCCGATGGTCGGCATGTTCGTCAACTCGCTGGCCCTGCGCACCCGTATCGGGTCGGGCGAGTCGTTCGCCGACCTGCTCGGCCACACCCGCGAGCAGGATCTGGCGGCATTCGAGAACGCCGACGTCCCGTTCGAGGACATCGTCGGCGCGCTGAACGTGCGCCGCACGTCGGCGTACACGCCGGTGTTCCAGGTGATGCTCTCGTTCCAGAACAACCGGGTCGGCGCGCTCGAACTGCCGGGCCTGACCGTCGAGGTCCTCGAGGACCTCGCGGAGGGCGCCAAGTACGACCTCACCGTCACCCTCACCGAACGCGTCGACGCCGCCGGCCGTCCGGTCGCCTACTCGGGTCGTGTCACGTACGCGACCGATCTGTTCGACGCCGCGACCGCGTCCGCGCTCGCCGAGCGTTACGTCCGCGTCCTCGATACCGTCACCGCCGACCCGTCCACGGTCGTCGGTGACATCGACATCTTCACCGAGCACGAGAGAAACCAGTTGAGCCAGCCGCAGAATCGTCGTCCGCTGACCGTCCAGGAGCTCCCGCAACTGCTCGCGGCGGCTGTCGGGGTCGCACCGGACGCGGTCGCGGTCGCACACGACGGCATGCAGGTCACGTACCGCGAGTTCGACGACCGGCTGCGGATGCTGTCGGGGCCGATGGCCGAACGCGGCATGAGCCCGGACGCGATCGTGTCGGTGGTCCTCACCGGCCTGGTGCCGACGGTCATGATGGCGCCGCCGGCCGCGGACGGCCGGGACGGCTTCACCGTCGTCCTCGACCAGTTGCTCGCGGACGCCGCCGCCCTGGTCGGCGACATCGACCTGTCGGAGGTGGAGGCCACCGCGGTCGCGGCCGCCCCCGCTGCGGACGCCGATGCCCCGGGCCCGGAGGGGTGGCCGCTCGCCGACGCCGTCGCGCTGTGGCGCGGTCAGGTCGAGGCCGACCCGGACGCGGCCGTCGTCGTGGTCGACGGTGTCACCACCACCCGCCGTGAACTCGATCTGCGCACCGACCAGCTCGCGCACGCGCTGCTCGGCCGCGGTGTCGGACCGGACGATGTGGTGGCGCTGCTGGTGCCGCGCTCGCTGGACTGGGTGGTCGGCATGCTCGCGGCGTGGAAGATCGGTGCCGCCTACTGCCCGTTCGACCAGTCGTGGGCCCTCGACCGGATCACCGGTCTGGTCACCGACGTCCGCGCGAAGGCGGTCGTGACGACGTCGGCGTGGGCGGATCTGGGATCGGCGAGCTTCGATCCGATCGTGCTCGACGACCCGGCCACCGCCGCGACCCTCGCCGGCTACCCGCAGGGGCTGCCGGTCACCGACCCGTGGTCCGGCCCGCACGCGGGCGCGCGGATCGCGTACGTCATCACCACGTCCGGGTCGACGGGCCGGCCGAAGCCGACGATGGTGCCGATGCTGGGCGTGTCCAACACGTTCCAGTGGTACCGCCGGGAACTGGCGTTCGAGGCGGGCACCGGGGTGCTGGGCGCCAACTCGCCGCTGTTCGACCAGACGCAGAAGAACATCTGGGTCTCGATCGGGTTCGGGGGTGTGCTGTATCTCGCGCCGGACGGCTTCGATCCGCTGGCGATCCTGAAGATCGTCGACACCGGCGACGTCGCGGTCGCGAACATGGCGCCGAGTGCGTTCGAGGTCCTCGCCGATGTCCAGAAGGACACCGGCATGGGATCGGTCCTGACGAAGCTGTCGGCGGTGGTGCTCGGCGGCGAGCTGATCCGCCCCGCGGCCACCGCACCGCTGATCGGGTCGTCGACCCGCATGATCAACACGTACGGTCCGACGGAGACGTCGGACACCACGTCCTGCTACGAGGTGGACCTGTCGGCGACCGACGCCGAGGACGGCCCGATCCCGTTCGGCACCGCGTTCGAGGGTGTCACCTACTACGTGCTCGACGACCGGATGCGGCGGGTGCCGCGCGGTGTGACCGGTGAGCTGTACATCGGCGGCCAGGTGGTGGGCCGCGGCTACGGCGGTATGACCGCCACGACGGCCGCCCGGTTCGTCGCCGACCCGTTCGCCGCCCCCGGCGTCCGCATGTACCGCACCGGCGACCTGGTGCGGGAACGTGCCGACGGTCAGCCGATCTTCGTGGGCCGCACCGACTTCCAGGTGAAGCTACACGGTCTGCGGATCGAGCTCGGTGAGATCGAGACCGCGCTCACCGACGATGAGCAGGTGCTGCAGGCCATCGTCGTCGTGTTCGGTGAGGGAGATCAGGCGCGTCTGGCCGGCTATGTCACGGCTGCCGCGGGTGTCGCGCTCGACGCCGACGCCGTCCTCGCGCGGCTGCGCCGGACGCTGCCGTCGCACATGGTGCCCGAGGCGCTGGTCGTGCTGGGTGAGATGCCGCTCAACGCGAGCGGCAAGATCGACCGCAAGCAGCTGCCGGAACCGGAGTTCGTGGCCCGCGACATCGAGTTCGTGGCACCGCGCACCCCGCTCGAGGAGACCCTGGCCGCGGTGTTCGCCGACGCGCTCGGCATCGACCGGGTGGGCGTGACCACGTCACTGTTCGATCTGGGCGGCAACTCGCTCGCCGCCGCCCGCATCGCGGCCCGGGTCGCGGCCGCGACCGGCGCCACCGTCGGCATGCGGGAGTTGTTCGACGCCCCGACGGTCGCCGCACTCGCCGAGCACGTGCAGTCCCTCGGCGCGTCGACGCCGCGACCGGAACTGGTCGCCGCCGAGCGTCCCGACACGATTCCGCTGTCGCTCGCGCAGCAGCGGATGTGGCTGCTCAACCGGATCGACGCGTCGTCCCCGGCCTACAACATTCCGATCGTGCTGCGGATGAGGGGCGCTCTCGACGCCGCCGCGCTCGCCGGTGCGGTCCGCGACGTCGTGGCCCGGCACGAGGTGCTGCGCACCGTGTTCCCGGACGGGGCCGTGGACGGCCCGCACCAGGTGATCCTGCCGGTCGACGGTATCGACTTGGGTCTGGCGCCGGTCGAGACCACCGAGTCCGAGCTGACGGCCGCGGTCACCGCGGTCGCCGCCGCCGGCTTCGATCTGTCGACGTCGATCCCGGTGCGTGCGAAGCTGTTCCGTGTCGCGGCCGACGAGCACGTGCTCGTCGTCGTCACGCATCACATCGCGTCCGACGGTGGTTCGGCGCTCCCGCTGGCCCGTGATCTCATGCTCGCGTACGCCGCCCGCACCGAGAACCCGGGCGCCGTGGACGTCACCCCGGCGTGGCCGGTGCTGCCGGTGCAGTACGCCGATTTCGCGATCTGGCAGCGGGAGCTGCTCGGTGCGGTGACGGACTCGGAGTCCCTCGCCGCCCGGCAGGTCCGCTACTGGGCCGACGAGCTCGCCGGCCTGCCCGAGGTGCTCGAGCTGCCCACCGACCGCCCGCGCCCGCTGACCCGGGACATGCGCGGCGACGCCGTGCAGTTCGCGGTGCCCGCCGACCTGCACGCCCGCCTCGCGGAACTTGCTCGCGCGCAGGGTGTCTCGATGTTCATGGTGCTGCACGCGGCATTGGCCGTCACCCTCGGCCGGGTCGCGGCCACCGACGATCTCGCGATCGGCACCGCCGTGTCGGGTCGCGGTGACGCCGCCGTCGACGACCTCGTCGGCATGTTCGTCAACACCCTGGTGCTGCGCACCCGGCTGCGCACCGACGAGCCGTTCACGGCGCTGCTGGCCCGGGTGAAGGACACCGACCTGGCCGCGTTCGGCAACCTCGACGTGCCGTTCGAGCAGCTCGTCGACGAGCTGGCGCCGCCGCGCACCACGTCGCACACGCCGCTGTTCCAGGTGGTGCTCTCGCATCAGGCGGATGCGGTTCCGGCGCTCGAGTTCGCGGGCCTGGACGTCACCGCCGACGCCGTCGACGTGGGCTTCGCGAAGTTCGATCTCACGATCGATCTGGCCGAGTCGCACGGCGCCGAGGGTGTGCCCGCCGGTATCGCCGGTCATCTCGGGTTCGCCACCGACATCTTCGACGCCGGCACCGTCACGGCCCTCGCCGAGCGGTACGTGCGGGTGCTGCGTGCCGTCGCCGCGGACGCCGAGACCACCGTCGGTGCCGTGGAGGTGCTGTCCGACGCCGAACGCGCCGCCCTGGTGCCGGTGGACGGCCCGCGGGGTGACACCGCGCGGCCGCTGCACGAGCTGCTGGCGGCTGCGGTCGCGGCGAACCCGGACGGTGTCGCGATCGTCGACGGCGACCGGTCGCTGACCTACCGGGACCTCGACAACCGCTCCAACCGGCTCGCCCACCTGCTGATCTCGCAGGGGGTGCGCCCGGAAACGTTCGTGGCGCTGGGCATCACGCGGTCCATCGAATCGGTGCTCGGTGTCTGGGCGGTCGCCAAGGCCGGCGGCGCGTACGTGCCGGTCGACCCCGACTATCCGGCCGACCGCATCGCGCACGTCGTCTCCGACTCCGGTGCGCTGCTGGGCCTGACCGTGTCGACGGCCCGCGCCGCACTGCCCGCCGACGTGTCCTGGATCGACCTGGACACGCTCGCACTCGACGGCTTCCCCGACGCCCCGGTCACCGACACCGACCGGCTCGCCCCCGTACAGGTCGCCGACGCCGCCTACGTGATCTACACGTCCGGCACCACCGGCAAGCCCAAGGGCGTCGTGGTCACCCACGGCGGTCTCGCGAACTTCGCGCACGAGCAGCGGGAACGCTACGGCGTCACCGCGCAGTCGCGGACGCTGCACTTCGCGTCCCCGAGCTTCGACGCCTCCGTGCTCGAACTGCTGCTCGCGGTCGCCGCCGGCGCCACCATGGTGATCGCGCCGGCCGACGTGTACGGCGGCGAGGAGATGGCGGACTTCCTGCAGGTGGAGCGGCTGTCGCACGTCTTCATGACGCCGGCGGCACTGGCGTCGGTCGACCCGACGGGTCTGTCGTCGGTCACGCATGTGATCGTCGGCGGCGAGGCGTGGTTCGCGGACCTGTCCGCGAAGTGGGCGCCGGGCCGGTCGATGTTCAACGCGTACGGACCCACCGAAACCACGGTGGCGGCAAGCATTTCCGACGCCGTCCCGGCCGGGGTCGCCCCGACGCTGGGTGGACCGGTGCGGGGGCTCTCCCTCGTGATCCTCGACGCCCACCTGAACCCGGTGCCGGTCGGCACCCCCGGTGAGCTGTACGTGGCGGGTCCGGGCGTGGCCCGCGGCTACCACGAGCGTTTCGGGCTGACCGCGGCCCGGTTCGTCGCGAACCCGTTCGGGGAGCCGGGATCCCGGCTCTACCGCACCGGTGACGTGGTCCGCTGGACCCGAACCGATTCGGGCGCACTGGATCTCGAATACGTGGGCCGCTCCGACTTCCAGGTGAAGATCCGCGGCTTCCGCATCGAACTCGGCGAGATCGACCAGGTCCTCGGCACGCATCCGTCGGTGGACTTCGCGGCGGCGTCCGTCGCGAGGACCGGTGGCGGCGACCCGGTGCTGATCGCGCACGTCAAGGCGGTCGCCGGGGCCACGATCGACACCACCGCGCTGCTCGCGCACTGCCGGGAGTCGCTGCCCGGCTACATGGTGCCCACCGCGCTCGTCGTGATCGACGACGTGCCGCTCACCCCGACCGGCAAGCTGGATCGGGCGGCGCTGCCGGCGCCGGACCTGTCGGCGCTCACCGCCGAGCACCGGGACGCGGCCACCGCCACCGAGCGGGTCGTCGCCGACGTGTTCGCCGACGTCCTCGGCATCGACCGGGTCGGACGCGACGACGACTTCTTCGCGCTCGGCGGCAACTCGCTCATCGCCACCCGGGTCGCGGCCCGGGTCGGCGCGGCCCTCGGCATCGACCTCGCGGTCGGTGAGATCTTCCGCGCCTCGACCGTGCTCGCCCTGGCCGAGCGGATCGACGCCCACGGCACCGGCACCGGTTCCCGTCCGCCGCTGCGCCCGCAGGCGCGGCCGGAACGGATTCCGCTGACGCTCGCGCAGGAACCGATGTGGTACTCCAACCGCGTCGATCCCGGCTCGGCGGCCTACAACATTCCGCTGGCGCTGCGTCTGGACGGCGACCTCGACGTCGAGGCTCTCCGTGGCGCGCTCGCCGACGTCGTGGTCCGGCACGAGGCGCTGCGGACGGTGTTCCCGTCGTCGCCGGAGGGCCCGTACCAGGTGGTGCGGGACGTGGCCGACGTCGACCTGGAGCTGGCGGTGACGACGGTCGCCGACGAATCCGCTCTGACCGCAGCACTGTTCGCGGACGGCACCACCGGATTCGACGTGACCAAGCAGTTGCCGGTCCGGGCGTCCCTGTACCGGGTCGGCGACGCCGCACCGGCACAGCATGTGCTGCTGGTGGTGCTGCACCACATCGTCGCCGACGGTGGTTCGGTCGCGCCGCTCGCACGGGATCTGTTCACCGCGTACTACGGCCGCACCCAGGGGCAGTCCCCGGCGTGGGCGCCGCTGCCGGTGCAGATGGCCGACGTCGCGTTGTGGCAGCGGGACGTCCTCGGCTCCGTCGACGACACTCATTCGGCGATCGGGAAGCAGTTCGGGTACTGGGCCGAGCAGCTCACAGGCCTGCCGGACGTGCTGGATCTGCCGCTCGACCACCCGCGTGTCGCGGGCCGCACCGCGCAGCCGGGCCGGGTCGACGCGATCGTCGACCCGCAGCTGTGGGTCGCGGTCGACGCGCTCGGCCGCGCGCACGGGGCATCGGCGTTCATGGTCGCCCACGCGGTGTTCGCGACGCTGCTCGCCCGCATGAGCGGTGCCGAGGACATCGCCGTCGGTACCCCCGTCGGCGGTCGCGGTGATGCGGCCCTCGACGACCTGGTCGGCATGTTCGTCAACACGCTGGTGCTGCGCACGTCGGTGCCGCAGGACGCGTCGTTCGTGGACCTGCTCGAGGCGGCCCGTGACGGTGACCTGGCGGCGTTCGCGCACCAGGATCTGCCGTTCGCGACGCTCGTGGACCGGCTGGTGCCGCGTCGCCCGGCGACCCATTCGCCGCTCGTGCAGGTGATGCTGACGTTCCAGAACAACGAGGCCGCGCGCCTCGAACTGCCGGGACTGACGGTCTCCGCGCTCGAATCTCCGGACACGGCACCGAAGTTCGATCTCACGCTCGGTATCGACCAGCAGGGGTCGGACGCCGAGACCGGTACCCGCGTCCTGTTCGACTACGCGGCCGACCTGTTCGACGAGGCCACGATCACCGCGTACGCGGACCGGTTCCTGCGCATCCTGGCCGAGGTGACCGCCGACCCGTCGACGCTCGTGTGGGACATCGACCTGCGTTCGGACGACGAGCGCGCCGAGGCCGCGTCGGCGTCCGGTGCGTCGTCGCTGAGCAATCCGGCGGTGACCGCCGATCTGGCCGGCAAGCCGCTGCCCGAGCTGCTGGATGCCGCTGCGTCCGTCAACCCGGACGGGATCGCGCTGTCGCACAACGGTATCGACGTCACCTACCGGCAGTGGCACGACAAGTCGACGGAGCTGGCGACGACGCTCGCCGCCGTCGGTGTCGGCCCCGAGGCTGCGGTGACGGTCGCGTTGTCGACGCTGCTGCCGGGTCTGCTCGACGGCGCTGCCGGTGAGGATTTCGCGGAGCGGTTCGCGGGTCTGCTCGCGAACGTCATCGCCGAGGCCGACGTCGCCGGTGACGCCCGCGCACTCGTCGTCGACCCGCTCGGCGACTGGCACGATCAGGTGGCGGCCGATTCGTCGGCGATCGCGGTGGCCACCGCGGACGCGCACCTGACCCGCGCCGAACTCGACGACCGCGCGAACCGGCTGGCGGCGCTGCTCACCGAGCGCGGTGTCGGCCCGGACCGGGTCGTCGCGCTCGTCGTGCCCCGCTCGATCGAGTGGATCGTCGGCCTGCTCGCAACGTGGAAGGTCGGCGGCGCGTACGCGCCGATCGATCCGACGTACCCGCTCGACCGCATCCAGGCGATGATCGAGGACAGCGGTGCGTGCACCGTCGTGTCCACCACCGCCTGGGCCGACGCTGCCGACAGCGGCGTCGACGTGCTGGTCCTGGACACCCCGGAGACGACGGCCGCTCTGGCCGCGGCGCCCGCGGCCGGCCACGGCAACCCGTGGACGGCGCCGGGTGCGGGGGAGCGGCTGGCGTACGTGATCTCGACGTCCGGGTCGACCGGACGCCCGAAGCCGACGCTGGTGCCGATGCTCGGCTTCACCAACATGCTGTCGTGGTACCGGGAAGAGGCCGAACTGGCTTCCGGCACCGGGGTTCTCGTCACGTCCGCGCCGGGCTTCGACCTCACGCAGAAGAACGTGTGGGGGCCGCTGTCCACCGGCGGCACCGTGTACCTGGCCCCGGACGGTTTCGAGCCGCACGCGATCCTGCGGATGATCGCCGACCACGACGTGCACGTCACCAACATGGCGCCGAGCGCGTTCGAGGCGCTCGTCGATCTCGACACCGCCGACACGTTGGCGTCGCTGCGGATGATCTACCTGGGCGGCGAGGCCGTGAACGTGGCCCCGCTGACCGCGCTGCTGGAGCGCGGGGTGCGGATCGTCAACAGCTACGGACCGACCGAGGCGTCCGACGTCGTCGCCCGCTACGAGATCACCGCCGACGACGCCGCGCAGCACCTGCGGGTGCCCACCGGCACCCCCATCGACGGCGTGCTGCTGTACGTCCTCGATGCGCGACTGCGGCACGTCCCCAAGGGTGTGACCGGTGAGCTGTACGTCGGCGGCATCCAGGTGGGTCGCGGTTACGGCGGGCTGCCGAGCCTGACCGCGTCCCGGTTCACGGCCGACCCGTACTCGGCGCCGGGGCTGCGGATGTACCGCACCGGCGACCTGGTCCGCACCCGTCCGGACGGCACGCTGGAGTTCTTGGGCCGCACCGACTTCCAGGTGAAGATCCGTGGCCTGCGCGTCGAGCTCGGCGAGATCGAGTCGGCACTGCTCGGCCGCGTCGACGTGTACCAGTCGATCGTCGTCGTGCACGACACCGACGGTCTGCAGCGGCTCGTCGGTTACGTCGTCCCGGCCGGTGACGTGGCGGCCGTCGACCACGACGCCGCTCTCGCGGAGCTGCGTGGCACACTGCCCGCGCACATGGTGCCGGACCTGCTGGTGACGCTCGACGCGATGCCGCTCAACCCGAACGGCAAGGTCGACCGTAAGCGGCTGCCCGCGCCCGACTTCACGGCGCAGGCCGCGGAGTTCGTGGCCCCGCGCACCGCGCGGGAGGAACTGGTCGCGGACGTGTTCGCGGAGGTCCTCGGGATCGACCGGATCGGTGCCACCGACTCGTTCGCCGACCTGGGCGGAAACTCGCTCAGCGCCACCCGGGTCCAGGCGCGGCTCGAGGCCGCGTCCGGTATCGAGCTGACCGTGCGCGCGATCTTCGACAACCCCACCGTCGAGGATCTGGCCCTCGTCCTCGAACGCGAGTCTGCGTCGGCGCGGTCCACCGCACCGCTGGTCGCCGGACCGCGTCCGGAGCGGATTCCGCTGTCGCTCGCGCAGCAGCGCATGTGGTTCGTCAACCGGTTCGACACGTCGTCGCCGGCCTACAATCTGCCGCTCGTGCTGCGGGTCCGCGGCACCTTCGACGCCGACGCGATGCGCGCGGCCCTGCGGGACGTCCTGACCCGGCACGAGGCGCTGCGCACCGTGTTCCCGGAGACGGAAGACGGCCCGTACCAGTCGATCCGGGACGTCGCCGACGTGGCGCCGACCCTGGAACCGATCGTCGCCGACTCGGAGGCCGACGCGTTCGCGCGCGTGCAGGCCGTCGTCGCCGCCGGCTTCGACGTTACCGAATCGATCCCGGTCCGCGCCGAACTCGTGCGCATCGCCGCCGACGACCACGCTCTGGTCCTCGTCGTCCACCACATCTCGGCGGACGGCGCGTCGATGGCGCCGCTGTTCCGGGACATGGTGCTCGCGTACGCGGCCCGGTCCGCGGGCGAGCAGCCGGCCTTCGAGCCGCTGCCCGTGCAGTACGCCGACTTCGCGATCTGGCAGCGGGAGGTGCTCGGCGACGAACGCGACCCCGAGTCGCAGGCCGCCCGCCAGCTCGACTTCTGGAAGCAGACCCTCACCGGTCTGCCCGAGGTGCTGGATCTGCCCGCCGACCGGCCGCGGCCGTCGGTGCAGTCGCTGCGCGGCGGCACCCTGCACTTCACGATCGACGAGGACGTGCGCCGCGCCCTCGCCGATCTCGCGCACCGCCGCGGTGCGTCGCTGTTCATGGTGGTGCACGCGGCTCTCGCGGTACTCCTCGAACGCCTCAGCGGCACCGACGATCTCGCGATCGGTATCCCCGTCGCGGGCCGTGGCCGCCGCGAGACCGACGACCTGGTCGGCATGTTCGTCAACACGTTGGTGCTGCGCACCGAGGTGCATTCGGACGCGAGGTTCGTGGACCTGCTCACGCAGGTGCGGGGACGCACGTTCGACGCCCTCGCGCACGCCGACGTGCCGTTCGAGCGTCTCGTCGAGGTCCTCGACGTGCCGCGCTCCACCGCGCACCAGCCGCTGTTCCAGGTGGCGTTCGCGTACGGCGAGGACGCATCCGTTCCGGATCTGACGCTGCCCGGCACGTCCGTGAGCGTCGTCGAGGCGGACATCGAGTCCGCCAAGTTCGACCTGCAGCTGTCCATCGGCGAGAAGTCCGTCGACGGCGGCGCCGACGGGTTCGCGGCGTCGTTCACGTACGCCACCGACCTGTTCGACGAGTCCACCGTCGCGTCGTTCGCGGCGCGGTTCACCCGTGTGCTGTCCGCGATCGCCCGCGACGAGAGCGTCGTCGTCGGCGACATCGCGATCCTCGACGACACCGAGACCGCGGCCCTGGCCCCGGTCCGGGGTCTGCCGTCGCTGCCCGAGGCGACGCTGCCGGAGCTGCTGGCCGCCGGTGTCGCGCTCTCCCCGGACGGGGACGCGCTCCGGTTCGCAGGGGACAGCTGTACCTACCGTGAGCTCGACGAGCGCTCGAACCGGCTGGCGCGCACACTGATCGAGCGCGGTGTCGCGCCCGGTAGCTATGTGGGCCTCGCGATCACCCGCTCGATCGAGTCGATCCTCGCGGTGTGGGCCGTCGCGAAGGCCGGCGGCGCCTACCTGCCGATCGACCCCAAACTGCCCGCCGACCGCATCGCCGGCATGCTCGCCGACTCGGCGGCCGTGCTCACCCTCACGGTGGCACAGCACCTTTCGGTGCTGCCTGCGGATGCTGCGACGGTCGTCCTCGACGATCCCGCCACCGTCGCCGACATCGCGTCACGGCCGGCCGGCCCGGTCACCGACACCGACCGGGTGCGTCCGCTGCACGTCGACGACCCGGCGTACCTGATCTACACGTCCGGCTCCACCGGCACACCCAAGGGTGTCGTGGTCCCGCACCGCGGCCTGGCGAACCTCGCCGACCAGGTGCGCAGCCACTACGACGTGTCCGCCGACGCGCACTTCCTGCACGTCGCGTCGCCGAGCTTCGACACGTCCGTCGGTGAGATGCTCGCGACGTTCACCGCCGGCGCCACGCTCGTGATCGCCCCGGTCGACGTGTTCGGCGGCGAGGAACTCGCCGAACTCGTGCGGAGCGAAACAGTCACCCACATCGTCATGACGCCGACCGCGCTCATGACCGTCGACCCCACCGGGCTGGACTCCGTCCGCTCGGTGATCGTCGGCGGCGACGTGTGTACTCCCGAACTGGTCGCCAGGTGGGCGCCCGGCCGCGCATTCCGTAATGCGTACGGCCCCACCGAGGCCACCGTCATCGTCACCGTCACCGACCCGATCGCAGCCGGGCAGCCGGTCACGATCGGCGGCCCGCTGCGCGGCGTCGAATCACTGATCCTCGACGCCCGACTGCGGCCCGTCCCCGGCGGCGTGCCCGGCGAGCTGTACATCGCCGGACCGGCCGTCACCCGCGGCTACCACGCCCGCCCGTCGATGACGGCGTCCCGATTCGTCGCCAACCCGTACGGCGAGCCCGGGGACCGCATGTACCGCACCGGCGACGTGGTCCGCTGGACCGACGGCCATCACATCGACTACGTGGGGCGCTCCGACTTCCAGGTGAAGGTCCGCGGCCTGCGCGTCGAACTCGGCGAGATCGACGCGGCCCTCACCGCCGCCGGCGACCTCGAATTCGCGGTCACCACCGGCGTCGACGACCCGGCCGGGCAGACCGCGCTCGTCTCCTACGTCAAGGCCGCCGCCGGCGACACCGTCGATGTGGAGGCGTTGCGCGACACCCTGTCGAGCACCCTGCCGCCGTACATGGTGCCGGCGCAGATCCTCGTCCTCGACGAGGTGCCGCTCACCACGATCGGCAAACTCGACCGCACCCGCCTGCCGGAGCCGGTGTTCACCACCGTCGCCGCACAGTACGAGGCGCCGCGGCCCGGCATCGAGACCGCGGTCGCCGACACGTTCTCCGAACTCCTCGGACTCGACCGGGTCGGCCGCGACGACGACTGGTTCTCGCTCGGCGGCAACTCGCTCACCGCGACCCGTGTCGTCGCCCGCATCGGCCGGATCGTCGGCCGCCGGGTCGGCGTCCGCGTCCTGTTCGAGGCGCCCACCGTCGCCGCATTCGCGGCCGCCGTCGAGGCCACCGCCACCGACGACGTCCGGCCGGAGTTGCGGCCGATGCCGCGTCCGGACCGGATCCCGTTGTCGTACGCGCAGTCCCGGATGTGGTTCCTCAACCAGTTCGATCCGGCATCGTCGGCCTACAACATTCCGATGATCGTGAAGCTGTCGGGCACGTTGGATGTGGATGCCCTGCAGCATGCTGTTCGTGACGTGCTGCAGCGGCACGAGACGATGCGCACGGTCTACCCGGGCTCCCCGGACGGAGCTCATCAGGTGGTCCTGCCGGCCACGGGACTTCCCCTGGACCTGACCCCGATCCTGGTGGACGAGAACGAGCTTCGTGCCCGGCTCGTGACGATGGTGACCGACGGGTTCGACGTCACCGCCGACGTCCCGCCGATCCGGTTGGCCGTGTTCCAGCTCCGGGAACCCGCTGCGGAGCGGCAGACCTACGTGCTCGCGCTCGTCGCGCACCACATTTCGACCGACGGCGAGTCCGCGCGTCCGTTCGTCCAGGACGTGATGACCGCGTACATCGCCCGGTCGGCCGGCCAGGCACCGACGTTCGCGTCGATGCCGATCCAGTACGCGGACTACGCGATCTGGCAGCGAGCGATGCTCGGTGACGAGACGGACGCCACGAGTCTCATCTCCCGTCAGATCGACTTCTGGCGTACCACCCTTGCGGGCGTGCCCGACCTGCTGGAACTTCCGCTGGATCATCCGCGCCCGCCGATGCAGACCCTCCTCGGTGACCGGTTGGCGTTCACCGTCGATGCTGCACTGCGCCGCCGCATCACGGAGTTCGCGCGGACCCGCAATGCCACCGCATTCATGGTGGTGCATGCGGTGTTCGCGACGCTGCTCGCACGACTGTCCGGAAGCGACGACATCACGGTGGGCACCCCGGTCGCCGGCCGTGGCGAACCGGAACTCGATCCGATCGTCGGCATGTTCGTCAACACCCTCGCACTGCGGTTGCCGGTGCAGTCGCACACCACGTTCGCCGCACTGGTGGACACCGCCCGGGACGCGTCGCTGGGGGCCACGGCCCACGCCGACGTGCCGTTCGAGCGGCTCGTCGAGGTGCTCAACCCGGCGCGGTCGCTGGCGCATCACCCGATCTTCCAGGTCGGTTTCTCGTTCCAGAACATGGCGCAGGCGTCGCTGGAACTGCCCGGACTGACCGTCGAACCGTTCGATGTCGGCGGTGAGACGGCCCAGTTCGACCTGCATCTGATCGTCGGCGACGACGGCACCGACGCGCCGATGCCGGCGACGTTCACGTTCGCGACGGACCTGTTCGAGCGGTCCACCGTCGAGCGGTTCGCGGCGATGTTCGTGCGCTTGCTGGACGCGGCGGTCTCCGCCCCGGACACCGCGGTCGGCGACCTACCGATGCTCGACGCCGCCGAGACGGCCACCCTGGTCGCCGCCGTCGACGACACGGTGCATCCGTTGCCGGAGAGCACGCTCGTGGACCTGGTGGATGCGGCGGTCGCCGCCCACCCGGACGCGGTTGCACTCGACCTGGACGGTGTCGAACTCACCTACCGGGAGTTCGACACCCGGGTCAACCGGATCGCGCGCCACCTGATCGGTCGCGGCGTCGGCCCCGAGACGATGGTCGGCCTGGCGATGCCGCGTGGCGTGGACCTGATCGTCGGCATGTACGCGGTCGCCAAGGCCGGTGGCGCGTACCTGCCGATCGACCCCGACCATCCAGCTGACCGCACCGCATACGTGCTCGACAGTGCGGCACCGCTGTTCGTGCTGTCGACCGGTGACGTCACCGTCCCGCTGCCCGACGGCGTCGAGCGGGTCGACCTCGACCGCCTGGATCTGTCGGACACCGACGGCACCCCGGTCCGCGCAGCGGAACGCCGGACACCGTTGCGGGCGTCGAACACCGCGTACGTGATCTACACGTCCGGTTCGACCGGCAAGCCGAAGGGCGTCGCGGTTCCGCACGCCGCGATCTGCAACCAGCTGCGCTGGAAGCAGAACGAATACCGGTTGACCACCGGCGACGCCGTGCTGCTCAAGACCGCCGCCACCTTCGACCTGTCGGTGTGGGAGTTCTGGTGGGCGCTGACCGCGGGTGCCCGGCTCGTCGTCGCGGCACCCGACGGGCACCGCGACCCCGCGTACCTCGTCGATCTCGTGCAGCGTCGCCGTGTGACGACGGCCCACTTCGTCCCGTCGTTGCTGTCGGCGTTCGTCGCGGTCGCGCAGCCCGCGCAACTGCAGTCGCTGCGCCGGGTGCTGTGTATCGGTGAGGCGCTGCCCAGCGATGTCGTCGCCCGACTCCACACGCTCGTCGACGTCCCGGTGCACAACCTGTACGGCCCGACCGAAGCGGCCGTCTCGGTGACCTACCACGCCTGCACCGACTCCGAGCCCGACGGTGTCGTCTCGATCGGGCGCCCCGAATGGAATGTCCGGACGTACGTTCTCGACGCCCGGCTCCGGCCGGTCCCGGTCGGGGTCTCGGGCGAGCTGTACCTCGCCGGCATCCAGCTCGCGCGCGGCTACTTCGGTCGTCGCGATCTGACGTCCGAGCGGTTCGTGGCCGACCCGTACGGTGCACCGGGCAGCCGGATGTACCGCACCGGTGACGTGGTCCGCTGGAACACGTCCGGTGAGCTGGACTACGTCGGCCGCTCCGACTTCCAGGTGAAGGTGCGCGGTTTCCGTATCGAACTCGGGGAGATCGAACGCGCGCTGCTGGCACACCCGTCGGTGGCGCAGGCCGTCGTCGTGGTGCACCACGACCAGCTCGGGGAGAGGCTCGTCGGCTACGCGGTCCCGGAGGGCGACGGGAGCATCGACACCGCCGCCGTGCTGGCGGAGACCGCCCGTGTCGTCCCCGGCTACATGGTGCCGTCGGTTCTGCTGGTGCTGCCCGAGCTGCCGCTGAACATCAACGGCAAACTGGATCGAAAGGCGTTGCCGGCACCGGAGTTCGGGTCGATCACGAACACGTACCGGGCGCCGTCCACCCCGGTCGAGGAGATCGTCGCGAACGTGTTCGCCGATGTGCTCGGGGTGGACAAGGTCGGTGCGGACGACGAGTTCTTCGCCCTCGGCGGCAACTCGCTGGTCGGCACCCGTGTCGTCTCCCGGATCTCCGAGGCCCTCGGCCGTGTGGTGAGCGTGCGGGAACTGTTCGAGGCGCCCACCGTCGCCGGACTCGCAGCCCGGATCGAGCACGCCGCGGAATCGACGCGGCCCGCACTGGTCGCCGGACCGCGTCCGGAGCGGATTCCGCTCTCGGCCGCGCAGCGCCGGATGTGGTTCATCAACAAGTTCGACGAATCGTCGGCCGCGTACAACATTCCGTTGGCGATCCGGCTCAGCGGCGACCTGGACCCGGCCGTCCTGTCCCGCGCGTTCGCGGACGTCGTCGAACGGCACGAGAGCCTGCGCACCGTGTACCCGGATCGTGGGCACGGACCCGAACAGGTGATTACCACTGTCGGTGCGCCCGAGGACCTGCTGCCGGTGCAGGACGTCGCCGATGCGGCATCCATTGCCGGCGTCGTCACCGACATCGTGTCGCAGGGCTTCGACGTGGCCGCGGCGGTGCCGGTCCGGGCTCGTCTGCTGCGGGTGGCCGAGAACGAGCACGTGCTCGTGGTGGTGGCGCACCACATCGCCGCCGACGGTGCGTCGATGGCGCCGCTGGCGACCGACGTCATGGCCGCCTACGCGGCCCGGGCCACCGGGCAGGAGCCCCTGTGGGCGCCGTTGCCGGTGCAGTACCCGGATTTCGCGCTCTGGCAGAACACGCTGCTCGGTGACGACACCGACCCGGAGTCCCTGGCGCACACCCAGATCGAGTTCTGGAAGCAGTCCCTCGCGGACCTGCCGGACGTGCTGGCCCTGCCGACCGACCGTCCGCGGCCGATCGTGCGCAGCATGCGCGGTGCCCACGTCTCGTTCGGCATCGAGTCGCCGCTGCGGGAACGTCTCGACGCGATGGCGCGTGCCCGGGGGGCGTCACTGTTCATGGTGATGCACGCGGCGTTCGCGGCACTGCTCGCACGCACGAGTGGCACCGACGACATCGCGGTCGGTACCGCCGTGGCGGGCCGTGGTGACGCCGCGCTCGAGCCTCTGGTCGGCATGTTCGTCAACACTCTGGTGCTGCGGACGCCGGTCGCGCCGCAGCAGACGTTCACGGATCTACTCGATGATGTCCGTGGCCGGGATCTGGCCGCGTTCACGCACACCGACGTGCCGTTCGAGCAGTTGGTCGAGGTGCTCTCTCCGGAGCGGTCGACCGCGCATTCCCCGCTGTTCCAGGTGGCGTTGGCCTTCCAGAACACCGAACAGGCGCGGTTCGAGCTGCCCGGTCTGACCATCGAGGCGCTCGACGGCGGCATCGATGCCGCCAAGTTCGATCTGCAGCTCACCCTCGCCGACGGTCCGGACGGTGACGGTGCGATGGTCGGCGGACTCACGTACGCCACCGACCTGTGGGACGAAGCGAGCATGACGGTGCTCGCGGCCCGGTTCGTGCGCCTGCTCGACGGGATCGTGGCCGACCCGGATCTCGAGGTCGGCCGTATCGACCTGCTCGACGCCGCCGAGTGGTCGGATCTCGTGCCGGCCGACGGCGGGAAGGGCACGGACCCGGTTCTGCTGCCCGAGCTGCTGGCCGCCGCAGCGTCCGCGCGTCCGGATGCGGTCGCGCTGGTCACCGCCGACGGCGACCTCACCTACGCCGAACTCGACGCCCGCTCCACCCGGCTGGCACGGCTGCTCGTCGCCCGCGGTGCCGGACCGGAAACGGTTGTGGCCCTGGGTATGTCCCGGTCGCTGGAGTCGGTGACGGCAGTGTGGGCGGTCGCCAAGACCGGCGCCGCGTACGTGCCGGTCGACCCGACCTACCCGGCCGACCGCATCGAACACATGCTCGGCGACTCCGGCGCCCTGTTCGGTGTCACCGTGGCCGCATCCCGCGGCACCCTCACCGACACCGTCACCTGGCTCGAGATCGACGCCGCCGAGGTGCGCAGCGAACTCGAAGCACAGTCCGACACCCCGATCGCCGACGCGGACCGGACGGCCCCGCTGCGGATCGCGAACACCGCGTACATGATCTACACGTCCGGATCGACGGGCCTGCCCAAGGGCGTCGAGGTCACCCACCGTGGCCTGGCCGACATGGCCCGCGAGGCGATCGACGTCCTCGGCTCCGGCCCGGACCGCCGGGTGCTGCACGCGGCGTCCCCGAGCTTCGACGCGTCCGTGTTCGAGATGATGATGGCGTTCGCCGGCGGCGGCACCCTCGTGGTGTGCCCGCCCGGCGTGTACGGCGGCGACGAATTCGCCGACCTGCTCGAGTCTCGCGGCGTGGACCTGGCGTTCATGACGCCGTCCGTGCTGGCCTCGCTCGGCGGCCGCGACCTGCCCGCACTGCGGACGCTCGTCGTCGCCGGTGAGGCGTGCCCGCCGGAACTCGTGGACCGCTGGGCGCCGGGCCGGCGCATGCTCAACCTGTACGGCCCCACCGAGGCGACCGTGTGGACCACGGCGTCCCGGCCGATGCAGCCCGGGACCGGCGTCGACATCGGCGGCCCGGTCCGCGGCGTGGAGCTGCTGGTGCTCGACGCGATGCTGCGTCCGGTCCCGGCCGGTGTGGACGGTGAGTTGTACATCGCCGGACCGTGGCTCTCCCGCGGCTACCACGCCCGCTACGGGCTCACCGCGGAACGGTTCGTCGCCAACCCGTACGGCGACAACGGTTCCCGCATGTACCGCACGGGTGATCTGGTCCGCTGGACCGCCGACCGTCGGCTCGAGTATGTGGGCCGCACCGACTTCCAGGTGAAGATCCGCGGCCTGCGCATCGAACTCGGCGAGATCGATGCGGCGTTCGCGGCGCACCCGGACGTCGACTACGTGGCCACCATCGGGCAGCAGGGCAGCGCGGGCAACACCGTCCTCGTCGCCTACGTCCGCCCGGTGCCGGGCACCGCGCCGAACTCGGCGGCGTTGGCGGCGTTCGTCGCCGAGACGCTGCCCGAGTACATGGTGCCCGCCGCGGTCACCGTCCTCGACGAGATCCCGCTGACCCCGGCCGGCAAGCTCGACCGCCGCGCACTGCCGGCACCGGACTTCTCGGCGCTGGTCAAGGATGTCGTCGCGCCGCGCACCGACCTCGAGAAGCGGATCGCGGCGGTGTTCGTCGACGTCCTCGGCCTCGACACCGTCGGCGTGCACGACTCGTTCTTCGCGCTCGGCGGCGACTCCATCGTCTCCATCCAGCTCGTCGCCCGCGCCAAGGACGCCGGCATCGTGTTCGGGACGCGCGACGTGTTCGAACGCAAGACCGTGGCCGCGCTCGCCGAGATCGCCACGAGCGGTACGGCCGGTGCGGTGGTGCTCGACGAGCTGCCCGGCGGGGGTGTCGGCGACGTGCCGCTCACCCCGATCATGCGGTGGATCCTCGAGCGGGACGGCAGCCTCGACCGGTTCGCGATGCCGGCACTGCTGACCCTGCCCGACGGCATCGACCGGGACCGTCTGGTCGCGACGCTGCGGGCGGTCGTCGGCCACCACGACGCGCTGCGGTCGCGGCTGCGTCGTGTCGACGGCGACTGGACGCTCGACGTCCTGCCCGAGGTGGACGTGGACGCCGCCGTGCGCCGTGTCGACGTGCCGGTCGGCTTCGGCACCGACGCGTTCACCGAACTCGGCGAACGTGAATTCGTCGCGGCCGCACAGCGACTCGACCTCGCGTCGGGTCGGGCCGTGGAGTTCGTGTGGTTCGCGCCCACCGCGGGTGGGCCGGGACGTCTGCTCGTGATGGCGCATCACCTCGTCGTCGACGGGGTGTCGTGGCGGGTCATCGTGCCCGACTTCATGGCGGCCTGGGGACAGGTGTCGGCCGGGGCGAACGCGGTGACGCTGCCCGATGCCGGCACGTCCTTCCGGCGCTGGGCGCACGGCCTCGTCGAGCAGACCGCGCAGCGCCGCGGCGAACTCGACATGTGGACCGCACTGGTCTCCGGCGACGATCCGCAGCTCGCGTCCCGTCCGCTCGACCCGGCCCGGGATCGGCTCACCGACCTCGAGCGGGTCGAGGTGGCGGTACCGGTGGACGCCACCGAGGCGCTGCTCACCGCGGTGCCCGAGGCGTTCCGGGGCGGCGTCAACGACGGCCTGCTCACCGGTCTGGCGCTGGCGGTCACACAGTGGCGTCGTCGCCGCGGCGGCGACGCCGACTCGGTGCTGGTGAACCTCGAGGGTCACGGCCGCGAGGAGCACGCGGTGCCCGGCGCCGCACTGGGTCGCACCGTCGGCTGGTTCACCAGCCTGTACCCGGTGCGCCTGGACCTGGCCGGAATCGACGTCGACGACGCGTTCGCGTCCGGCGCCGATGCCGGACGCGCGGTCAAGGCCGTCAAGGAGCAGCTGCTCGCGGTGCCCGATCACGGCATCGGCTACGGCATGCTGCGCTACCTCGACGAGGAGAGCGCCGCGGTGCTCGCCGCGCTGCCGACCCCGCAGATCAGCTTCAACTACCTGGGCCGGTTCGGCACCGACACCCTCACCGACGAGATGCGCGCGCACGGCTGGATGCCGGCCGCGGAGACCGTCGTCGGGGATCTGGACGTCGACCTGGCGGCCGTGTCGACGCTCGAGATCAACGTCAGCGTCGACGAGACCACCGACGGTCCGCAGCTGCGGGCGGCGTTCGCGTTCCCACGTGAGCTGTTGGCGGTCGCGGACGTCACCGAACTGGCGCAGCTGTGGCGGGACGCGGCCGTGTCCGTCGCCGCGCACGCGACCTCCACGGCCGCGGGCGGTCTGACCCCGTCCGACGTGCTGGCCGACGTCACCCAGACCGACCTCGAGGCGTGGGAGACCACGTATCCGGGGCTGGCCACGGTGTGGCCGGTCTCGCCGCTGCAGGCCGGGTTCGTGTTCCACGCGCTGTACGCCGAGGACACCGTCGACGTGTACACGCCGCAGGTGGTCCTCAAACTGCAAGGCGCCGTGGACGCGTCCCGGATGCGCAGTGCCGCACAGGCGTTCCTGGACCGGCACGCGAACCTGCGCACCGCGTTCGTGGCGTCCGGTAGCGGGCGTCCGGTACAGCTGGTGGTCGACGGCGTCACGGCGCCGTGGTCGGAGCACGACGTGCACGAGGCCACCGACCCGGATGGTGCACGGGCGGCAGTGTTGGCCGCCGAGACGGCCGCCGGATTCGATCTGGCGACGCCGCCGCTGATCCGGTTCGCGCTCGTGCGGGTCGGGGCGGACCGCTACGACCTGGTCGTCACCAACCACCACATCCTGCTCGACGGCTGGTCGCTGCCGCTGCTCGTGCAGGAACTCGTGGTGCTGTACGCGGCGTCCGGCGACGCCACCCACATGCCGCCGGTCCGCTCGTTCGGCGACTACCTGGGCTGGCTGGACCGCCGTGACACCGGCGCGTCCCGCGACACCTGGCGGCGGGCGCTGTCCGGGCTGGACACCCCGACGCTGCTGTCGGTGGGAGTCGCTGCGACCGGTGAGATCTCCGCTGAGACTGTGTCCGACATCGTGGAACTCGACGAGCAGGCCACCACGGAACTGCAGCGTCTGGCCCGCGACGAGGGCGTCACCCTCAACACGATCGTCCAGCTGGCCTGGTCGCTCGTGCTGGCCCGGCAGACCGGCAGTGACGACGTCGTGTTCGGTGCCACCGTCTCGGGTCGTCCCGGTGACCTGCCGGGTGTCGAGTCGATGGTCGGCATGTTCATCAACACCCTGCCGGTGCGTGTGCAGCTGGCCGCCGACGAGACGCTGCGGGATCTGCTGCGCCGCATCCAGCGGACGCAGACCGAGCTGCTCGACCACCACTACATCGGCCTCGGCGACATCCAGCAGGACGCCGGACTGGGGCAGCTGTTCGACAGCCTCGTGGTGTTCGAGTCCTACCCGGTGTCCAGCGCCGGCGCGGGCGTCGAGATCGACGGCATGCGCATCGTCGGCGGCGAGGGCGCGGACCGCACCCACTACCCGGTGACCGTCACCGCGGAGGGCAGCACCCGCCTGCGGCTCACGCTGAAGGGTCTGCCGCAGCTGGTCGTCCCCGGTGAGACGGGGCTCGCGGCCCGACTGCTCGCCGCGCTCGCGCACGTCGCGCGGGCACCGCAGCAGCCGGTCGGCGACGTCGACCTGCTCACCGACACCGAACGGGACCTGGTGCTGCACGCGTGGAACGACACCACGCACACGGTGCCGGCGGTCACGACCCCGCAGCTGGTGGCGGACCGGGCCGCGGCCACCCCGGAGGCGACGGCCGTCGTCGCCGGCGGGGAGCGGCTCACGTACGCCGAGTTCACCGCCCGGGTCAACCGCCTGGCGCGGCACCTGGTGGCGTCCGGTGTCGAACCGGACACCGTCGTCGGTGTCGCGGTGCGCCGCAGCCTGCAGCAGGTGATCGCGCTGCACGCGATCCACGCGGCCGGTGGCGCCTACGTGCCCCTCGACCCGGAGCATCCGGAGGAGCGGATCAGCCACGTCGTGGCGACCGCCGCCCCGGTGTGCGTCCTCACCACCGTCGCCGATGCGGCGAACCTGGATCTGGACGTGCCGGTGTTCGACATCGACGCCCTGGACCTGTCCGGGTACGCCGACACCCCGCTCACCGACACCGACCGCCGCGGCCCGGTGCGCCCGGATTCCCTGGCGTACGTGCTGTTCACGTCGGGGTCGACGGGACGGCCGAAGGGTGTCGAGATCAGCCACGGCGCGCTGGTGAACCAGCTGGCGTGGATGCGGGAGCAGTACGCCGTCGATGCGTCGGACGTGCTGCTGCAGAAGACGACGTTCACGTTCGACGCCTCCGTGTGGGAGCTTTTCCTGCCGCTCGTCGTCGGCGCCACGCTCGTGGTGCCGGGGCCGGACGCGCACAAGGACCCGGAGGCGATGGTCGACGCCGTCGCCGCCGAGCAGGTCACGATCGTGCAGTTCGTGCCGTCGGTGCTGGCACTGTTCCTCGACGTCGCGGCCGCCGATCCGGCGCGGGTGGCGTCGCTGCGCTGGGTGTTCGCCGGTGGCGAGCCGCTGCCGGAGTCGATGGCGGGACGGGTCTCGAAGCTGGGATCGGCGTCCTTGGTGAACCTGTACGGGCCCACCGAGGTGACGATCAACAGCACCGCGCAGACCGTCGACGGTCGCGGCGCGGCCGCGATCGCGGCGATCGGCGCGCCGGCCTGGAACACGCGGGCCTACGTGCTCGACGCGGCGCTGCGGCCGGTGGCGGTCGGGGTGCCCGGCGAGCTGTACCTGTCCGGTGACCAGCTGGCCCGCGGCTACACGGGCCGCGCGGATCTCACGGCGGAACGGTTCGTCGCGAACCCGTTCGCCGGCAATGGTTCCCGTCTCTACCGGACCGGTGACCTGGTGCGGTGGCAGCCGGACGGCACCATCGCGTTTGTGGGGCGCACCGACTTCCAGGTGAAGGTCAACGGTCTGCGGATCGAGCTCGAGGAGATCGAGGCGGTGCTGCGCCGCCACGAGACGGTGACGCAGGCCGCGGTGATCGTCCACGAGACCGACCGTGGTGCCCGCCTGGCCGCGTATGTCGTCGCCGAGACCGGCCGCACCGTCGACGTCGCCGTGCTGATCGCGGAGGTGGCGCACGAGCTGCCCGAGTACATGGTTCCGGATGCGACGGCGGTGCTCGACGAGCTGCCGCTGGGTACCAGCGGCAAGCTGGACCGTCGCGCGCTGCCGGCACCGGAGTTCGCGTCCACCGCGCAGTACCGGGCGCCGGGCACCGTGACCGAGAAGGCGCTGGCCGACCTGTTCGCCGAGATCCTCGGGGCCGAACAGGTGGGTGCCGACGACTCGTTCTTCGACATCGGCGGCGACTCGATCGTCTCGATCGCGCTGGTCACCCGGGCCCGTGCCGCGGGTATCCGGTTCACGGCGCGGGACGTGTTCGAGCAGCGCACGGTCGCGGCGCTGGCCGCCGTCGTCGACAACTCCAGCGGCGCACCGTCCGCCCCTGCAGTCGATGCGATCGGTTCGGTGCCGGTGGCGCCGGTCGTGCACAAGATGCTCGAGCGGGGCGGCGACTGGGACCGCTTCGTCATGCCGATGATGCTGACGCTGCCCGCCGGGATCGGCCGCGACCAGGTGGTCGCGACGATCGCAGCGGTGGTCGACACGCACGACGTGCTGCGGTCGACGCTCGTCCTCGGCGACGACCCGGTCCTCGAGATCGCGCCCGCCGGGACGGTCGACGTGGACACGCTGGTGCGTCGGGTGCCGCTCGCGGCCGACGCCGCACCGGGCACCGACGGCTTCGCGGCCGCCGCGACCCCGGAGTTCGCGGACGCGCTGGGCCGGCTGGATCCGCAGGCCGGGGCGATGGTCGAGTTCGTGTGGTTCGATCCCGCCGACCCGGCGGTGCCCGGACGACTGCTCATCGTGCCGCATCACCTGGTGGTGGACTCGGTGTCGTGGCGAATCCTGGTGCCGGACTTCGTGACCGCGGGCATGCAGGTCGCGGCGGGGGAGACGGCGCAGCTCGCGCCGGTCGGCACCTCGCTGCGGGAGTGGGCGCTCGGCCAGGTCGAGTCCGCCCGCACGCCGCAGGCACGGGCCGAGCTCGACGTGTGGCGTCGTCAGGTCGACGGACCGGATCCGCTGCTCGGTTCGCGGGCTCTGGACCTGACGGTGGACCTTGCCGACTCGGTGACCCGGACCCAGTTCACGGTTCCGGTGGCGGCAACCGAGCGGCTGCTCGCGGCCACCCCGGACCGGCTCGGCGGTGACGTGCGGGACGCGCTCGGTGCGGCCCTCGCGCTGGCCGTCACCCGCTGGCGCCGCGATCGGGGTGTGGACGCGACCGCCACCGTGGTCACCCTCGAGGGCCACGGCCGCGAGGAGTCCGTGGTGGCCGGGGCGGATCTGTCCCGGACCGTCGGCTGGTTCACTTCGATGTACCCGGCGCGGCTCGATCTCGCCGGTATCGACGTCGACGACGCGTTCACCGGCGGTGCGGGTGCGGCGGCCGCGGTCACGGCGGTGCGGGAGCAGTTGGCGCAGCTGCCGGAGCGCGGTATCGGGTACGGCATGCTCCGCTACCTCGATCCCGCATCGGCGGCGGTGCTGGGTGCGTTCCCGGAGCCGCAGATCGTGTTCAACTACATCGGACGCATCGATGCCGCCGAGATCCCCGACGAGGCCCGCGGCCTGGGCTGGGTGCCGGACTTCGACGCCGTCGATCTGGGTGCCGAAACCGCGAACCCGATGCCGGCGCAGGCGGTGCTGGACATGCAGTCCGTCGTCGCCGACACCGGAGACGGGCAGCAGCTCACCGCCTACGTCTCCTACCCGCCGGGTGTCCTCGACGCCGACGGTGTCGCGGAACTGGGCCGGTACTGGGTGGCTGCGGTGGCGGCGCTCACCGGCGAGGCCGGAGCCCGGTAGAGACGATCGGGGCGGGGTGGCGGAATGCGGTGTTTGCGGTCCGCCACCCCACTGTCCTCGCCGCCCTGATCTGCGCCTTCACCGTTCGTGGCGTTACGTAAACCGTTGCGTGTCAACGTCGCCGGTAGGGTGGTGGAGGTATCGCCATCGATCTCGAGAGTGTTTGATGATTTCGAAGTTCAAGTGTTTGTTCGGTCTGGTTGTGGCGGGGGCAGTGGCCGTCGGGGCGGCGGGGTTGGCGTCGGCACAGCCGGCTCGAGTCGACGTACCGTCCAGTCTCGAAGGCGTGAACGATTGGTCGTGTTCGCCGTCGGCGGCACATCCGGTGCCGGTGGTGCTGGTGCACGGGACCAGTGTCGGAAGCCTGGATACCTGGAAGACGCTCGGGCCGGCTCTCGCCGATGAGGGCTACTGCGTGTTCGCGTTGGATTACGGCCGGGGTAATTCGTCGTTGGCGGGCGGGTTGATGGATCTGTTCGGATCCACCGATATCGGGGCGTCGGCCCGGGAGCTGAGCCGTTTCGTGGAGCGGGTGCGCAGTACCACCGGCGCCGCGCAGGTGGATCTTGTCGGGCATTCCCAGGGTGGTGTCGTGGCACGCCAGTACCTGCGTTTCGAGGGGGGAGTGGATCCCGCGGATCCTGCCGCGAACAAGGTGCGGAAGGTCGTGATGCTCGGGGCCACGAATCATGGGTCGACGTTCGGTGACGTGCAGGTGCTCGGGGCGCTCGCGCAGCGACTCGGGATTCCGGTGATCGATCTGATGAACACGATCATGGGGCCGTCGTATGTTCAGCAGATGGAGGGTTCACCGTTCCTGCGGGCACTGAACGCGGGCGGGGACACAGACCCGGGTGTCGAGTACACGGTGGTCGCGAGCCGCAACGACACCGTGTCGAGTCCACCGGAGAACACGTTCCTGACGGCCGGTCCGGGGGCAGTGGTCCACAACGTGTGGGTGCAGGACGTGTGTGCGACGGCAGACGTCGGCCACATGGAACTCACCACGGACCCGGTAGCAGTGCACATCGTGAAGTCCGCGTTGGACTCGACATACGCGGGCAAGGCCACGGCACCCTGCTGAGGTTTCTTACGAGGACCCATTCGCGGTCTGCGTGGTTTGCGCCATAGCCGCACTGTGCCGCCGGTAACTCCGACAGTTCGTGCTGGTCCAATGTTTGACAGGGTGAGTAATCGCCGCTGAAACGAGCGGCTGGAGGGGGCCACGGGGATGACGACACCTGTCCATTACCGCGACGCACTGCTCGCGTACACCGATGTTCCCAAGTCGCCCCAGACGATGTTGTCCACGTACATCTTCACGTCCGCCGATGCTCCGACCGCGACCATTGTGAGGTGCCTCGCGGACCGTGTCGCCGGCATCGCGCCGCTGCATCAACGGATGGTCAGGCCACTCGGCGACATCGGCACACCGTACTGGTCCGACACACCCCGGTTTGAGCCGGAAAGCCACATCTATGTGCACGAGACCGATAGCTGGGAAGACCTCTGTGCGCTGCTACCGACGATCCAATCGGCGCCGTTCGACTGGTCGAGGCCACTGTGGGAACTACACGTTATCCGTGGTGTACAGGGCATCGACGGACGCTCCGATCGGTGTGACGTCGTGTCCGTGAAGATGCACCACTCGTGCACAGACGGCATGGGGATCATCGACGTCTCCCGCGACCTGTTCTCGGAGCGGTCTCTGCCCGCGTACGTTCCGGGTCCGTCGCTGTCGGTTGCTGCCGCGACAGTGTGTGGACTCGTTGCGGTGCCGAGGATGATCGGCAGGCTGGTCAGAGATTTCCGTCTCGTCAGGAGACTGCTGGAGCAGGTGAAGGCCGAGGAATCGCAGGGGTTGTGGCAGGAACCTCCTGCACAGTTGCCGCGGACTGTGGTCAATCACCCCATCAGTACAAGCCAAGTTGTCGATGCCGTGTTCTTCACGGTCTCGGAGTTACGCGTCCTCGCCCGAGAGATAGGAGACGTGACTGTCAACGATGTCGTCCTTGCCATCATCGGCGGTGCGATGGCCAAGCACCTCGGACATGAAAACGGACCCCTTGTTGCGGCAGTCCCGATCTCCACGCGCGGTGTCATCGACACGTCCGCCAGGAATCAGACCACGTCGACGAAGGTGGATCTGCACGTCGAGATCGCCGATCCGGCGGCGCGGGCGAAGGCGGTGCACCACCGTATACGCGCCGAGCGGGACCGCACGCTCAGCCCCGCGAATGCTGCCCTGACCGGGAAGATCCTGCGACTCCCAGGTTTCCTCATTCGGATCGGGGTGCGTGTCCAGGGTGTTTTGTCGGGGAAGGCTGATATGGTCCCCGGTGCGCATTTCGTTGCGACCAGCGTCCAGGTTGGGAATGCAGGGGACTGGCAGTTGTGTGGCTCGTCGGTTGTTGCGAGTATCGGCGTCGCCACACTGGTCGACAAGCTGGGCGTCGCACACCGCATCGGATCCATCGGCGACCAGCTCACGGTGACTGTTACCGCGGACCCTCGGCAGATGCCGGACCTGGATCGCTATATCGGGCTGATCCGCAGCGAGTACGAGCAGTTCGCGCAGCATACTGTCGCCTGTAGAACACCTCGACCGTTCCACCAGCCTCGCAGTACCGACGTTGTGGAACGGTCGGAACAGGGGTGTCAGATTCCGATAGGAGAGCGGGAACAACTCGCTATCGGCGAGGATCCTCCCGGTCCTCGGTACGGGTGAAGATTCGGCGCACCGACCACGAGCAATCCGCAGGATCGAACATGCGCAGCGGAACGTAGAACGCTACCCAGGTGGCCCGGGCCAGCCACACCGTGGTCCAGTTGACCCGAGCCTGCTTCGTCAGACCGTGCGCACGATAAGTGGCCGGCAGGCCCGCCGTGTAACTCCAGTAGGACCGCGCACTCGACAGCAGACGCCGACCCGACGTGCTCACCTTCATCCCGAACACGACCGCCATTTTGAGGCCGAGGGACTGCAGCGTCAGCGACAGGCTCACATCCTCGTAGAGGTCACGAGACTGCGGTTCCTTCTCCCGCGCGGCCTTCCACGCTTCCTGCGTGATCGCCATGTTCGACCCGGCAACGTTGGTGGTGGGCCGGAAACGCTCCACGGTTTCGTCGTGGCGCACACCCATCAGCCACTTCTGCACGAACGCGGTATACCCCTGGAACGGCATGTCGTACTGGCTCATCGGCCCGACGATCGCCGCGAACTCGTCGCCGGTCTCCTCGAAGAAACCCTCGATGCTCTCGGCCCACCCCGACTCGACGTACGCATCTGCATCGACCCGCGCAATGATCGACTGCGTGGCCGCATCGAACCCTGCCGTGCGGGCCGCGAGCACACCCGGAATGGACTCCACGACGCGACGTACCTGCGGGAACTCCTGACTCATCCGGTCGATGATCGCACCGGTGGAATCCCAGGGGCCCGGCAAAGTCGCATAACCCCATGTCAGGCGGCATGAAGTAGATCGATCGGCCGGTGTGGATCACGGCCGTGGTGGCGTAGCGCGCCGGCGATGTTGGTGTGGCCGGCGAGCCG
>NZ_SKCH01000011.1 GCF_005434945.1 Prescottella subtropica
CCTCAAACAGTGGCGCGGCATCGCGACACGCTACGACAAGTACGCCACCACCTACCTCGGTGGCGTACTCCTTGCGGCGCTACTCATCCACCACCGTGTCCGCAATTAACAGACACGCCCTAGACGCGCTCACCGAAACCACAAGGGAGACATGATATGGGACGATCCGACGGATCCACCACGATCGTCGGCTGCATCGGACTCGGCGCCATGGGCGCCCCGATGGCGACCCAGCTGCTCGATCGGCCCGGACCGCTGGTCGTGTGCGATGCCCGCCCCGAGGCTGTCGCCCCGTTCGTCGATGCGGGCGCGATCAGCGTCCCGACACCGGGCGACGTCGCCGCCCGCGCATCGGTGATCTCGGTGACCGTCCTCGACGACGCCCAGGTGCGCGACGTCGTCACCGGCCCGGACGGGCTGCTGTCGACGGCCCGGCCGGGCACCGTGATCGCGGTGCATTCCACGATCTCCGACACCACCGCCGTCGACCTGGCCCGGATCTGCGCGGACGCCGGCGTCGAACTGGTGGACGCCCCGGTCAGCGGTGGCGCGCCGGGCGCGCAGCAGGGTCGGCTCGCGGTCATGGTCGGCGGCAGCGACGACGCATTCACCGTCGTGTGGGAACCGTTCGGGTATTTCGCGGACCTCGTCGTGCACGCCGGCCCGGTCGGTGCGGGCACCCGGATGAAGCTGGCGCGAAACCTGTTGCACTTCGTGTCGTTCACGGCGGCGGCGGAGGCGCAGCGGCTCGCCGAGGCCTCAGGTCTCGATATCCGCGCGCTCGGCAAGGTGGTGCGGCACACCGATGCGATCACCGGCGGCGCGGGGGCGATCATGTTGCGGGACACCACCGCCGTGATCGTCGACGGCGATCCGTGGTTTCCGATCCTGAGCCATGTCCGCACCCTCGGAGAGAAGGATCTGGCGCTCGCGCTCGATCTGGGTGCGCGTCTAGACGTCGATCTCCCGCTCGCGCTCCGCGCCCTCGCGGACCTCGGGAACGGACTCGGCGTCGGCCCCGGAGAGGCGTCGTCCACCGTCGGCAATCCGACCTGCAGCAAGGAGAACGCATGAGCGACAACGGGTCCCCGATCACGCCGGAGCGTGAACGCGGGGTGGCAATGATGAATCAGGTGTACGGCTGGGATATGCCGTCGGACGTGCCCGGTGATTTCTTCGCGATCACCGCCGACCACCTGTTCGCCGACATCTGGACCCGGCCGGGCCTGAGCCTGCGCGACCGCCGGTTGCTACTGCTCGGGGCGATCGCCGCGCAGGGCCAGTCGGACATTGCGAAGATCCAGATCACCGCGGCCCTGAAGAACGAGGAACTCACCGAGCAGCAGGTCGAGGAGGCGGCGATCTTCCTGTGCCACTACGTGGGCTGGCCGCTGGGGACCGGACTGAACAACGCCCTGATCTCGGTCAAGAGCGAACGCCGGAAGGCGGCGAAGGCCGAGAAAGCGGCACAGCAGGCCGAGTAGTCCGACGATTCGGGCGCACGGCCCGGCCGGATCACCGATACTGATTTATAGAACACGTTCTAGCTGCCGTGCATCGAAAGGACTCCCCCCATGGCCGAGCCGACTTCCGGTACCGATCCCGTCCGCCCCCTGCCCGCCGAAAGCGTCACCACCTGGGACTACGAGTCCGATGTCGTGATCGCCGGCTACGGCATCGCCGGTGTGTGCGCGGCGATCGAGGCGGCCCGGGCCGGCGCCGACGTGCTGGTACTCGAACGGACCGGCGGGTGGGGCGGAGCGGCGTCGCTGTCCGGCGGCTTCATCTACCTCGGCGGCGGCACCCCGCTGCAGAAGACGCTCGGCTTCGACGACACCCCCGAGAACATGAAGACGTTCATGATGGCCGCGCTCGGGCCGGGCGCCGACGAAGCGAAGATCACCGAATACTGCGAAGGCAGCGTCGACCACTACAACTGGCTCGTCGACAACGGGGTGCCGTTCAAGGAGAGCTTCTACAGCCAGCCCGGCTGGGAGACCCCGTCCGACGACGGCCTCATGTACTCCGGTGGCGAGAACGCAGCCCCGTTCAACACGATCGCCACCCCCGCCCCGCGCGGACACGTCCCGCAGATGGCGGACAAGAAGATCGGTGAACGCGGCGGCGGCTACATGCTGATGAAGCCGCTCGCCGAGGAAGCCGAGCGACTCGGGGTGCGCGCCGAGTACGACATGCGCGTGCAGACACTGATCACCGACGGCACCGGCCGCGTCGTCGGCGTCTCCGCGAAGCAGTACGGCAAGGACGTCACGATCCGCGCCCGCAAGGGGGTCGTCCTGGCGACCGGCAGTTTCGCCTACAACAAGGACATGGTGGCGTCGTTCGCGCCGCGACTGATCGGACGTCCCGGCGCCGCGATCGAGGAGCACGACGGCCGCGCCATCCGGATGGCGCAGGCGCTCGGTGCGGATCTGGCGCACATGGACGCCACCGAGGTCGCGTTCTTCGGTGATCCGCAGATGATGGTGCGCGGCATCCTCGTCAACGGCCGCGGCCAGCGGTACGTCAACGAGGACACCTACCCGGGACGGATCGGTCAGCTCACGTTGCTGCACAACGACAATCAGGCGTATCTGATCATCGACGAGGCCGCGTACGAGGAGGCGAAGACCACGCCGACGTCGACGCCGTTCTTCCGGTTCCAGCCCAAGTGGGTCGCCGAGACCGTCGAAGAGTTGGAGTCCGAGATGGGGCTGCCGGAGGGCACCCTGCAGTCCACCGTCGACGTCTACAACCGGCACGCCGCGAACGGTGAGGACCCGGTGCTGGGGAAGAAGCCGGAATGGGTCAAGCCGATCGGCACCCCCGTCGCCGCCCTGGATCTGCGCAACTACACGGCCGGGTTCACTCTCGGCGGGCTGCGCACCAACACCGCATCCGAGGTGCTGCACGTGTCCGGGGAGCCGATCCCCGGCCTGTTCGCCGCTGGCCGCTGCACGTCCGGCGTGTGCGCGTGGGGGTACGCGTCCGGCACCTCGCTCGGCGACGGCAGCTTCTTCGGTCGCCGCGCAGGGATCAGCGCCGCGCGGGGCTGATCGTCACCGTCACCGACTGCCGGACGGTCGGGGCCCGCAACGTCAGGATGCGGGTCCCGGCGTCCCAGCCCGCGACCTCCGCACCCTCGACGTCGCCGCCGTCCGGGAACGTACGGGCCGGCAGGTACACCTCGGTGGGGGCGGTGATCGACAGGTCCGGCAGGTAGGTGAACTCGAGCCGGTCCGCGTCCACCGCCCAACCGCGGGGTTCGCCGGCGATCGCCCGCGGGTACGGACGGTCCAGGGCCGCAACGAGGTTGCGCTGCGAACCGTCTTCCTCGTACGGACCCCAACTCCCGGGATCCCGGGACCAGTAGGAGACGCCCGCCCCCATCTCCCCGGCGGTGTCGTAGACCCGTTCGACGTAGTCGAGGGCGCCGGGCAGGGTGGTGTCGAGACCGAACTCGCCCAGGATGATCGGCACGTTGCCGAGGGCCTCGGCGGTGCGCAGGACGTTGCCGCGCCACGCGTCGATCGTCGCGTCCACCTGGGTGCGACTGCTGCCGGTGTAGCCGCCGCCGAGGTCCATCGGCAGCGGATAGATGTGCGGGCAGTACGCGATCCGCGGGTCGCCGTCGCGGGCGTCGTCGACGGGCCGCAGTCCGCTGGCGGTGCCCCAGTTGGTGCCCATCGCCTGCGGGGCGACGCACACCCACGTGTCCTGGTCGACGGTGCGGATCGCGTCGGACGTCTTCTGGTACAGCGCCGTCAACGGTCCGGCCTCGAACACGGGCCCCTGCACGGTGCCGCCGTACGGTTCGTTCATGAGGTCGTAGGCGATCACCGCGGGATGGTCGGCGAACCTGTCTGCCACCACCCGCCACGCGTCCGCGTAGTGGTCGGTGAGTTCGGGATGATTCCCGGTGGTGTTCCAGAAGTTGTCGAACGCCCGGATCACGCCGGGTTCGAGGTAGTACAGCTCCCACATGTCGTTGTCGCCCACCGGAAGACCGTCCATGTACGTCGCCCACGCGGGAGCACCGTTGCCACCCTCGTCGCTCGGGGTGATAGCGCTCGAGTACAGGTCCTGATGCATGTCGAGCATCACGTGGTAGCCGCGGGCGTCGTACCAGTCGAGACGTTCGGCCACCCGATCGAGGTAGGCCTCGTCGTAGACGCCCGGTTCGGGTTCCACCGCCCGCCACGAGATGAGGAAGCGCACGAAGTTGGTGCCCATGTCGGTGTGTTCGCGATCGAGGTCGGACTCGGTGAACGTCGGCATCCCGTCCGGGGCGTTCTTCGCGGTGTTCGCGGTGTTGAAGCCGTGCAGCACCAACGCACGTCCCGCATCGTCGGTGAGGAACGCGTTCGCCGGGGCCGGGTCGGCCCGCAGCGCGGCACCGACACCACCTGCCAGAACCAACGCCGCGACCGCCGACATCGACACCGCCGTCACCCGTCGCACCAGCTCCCCCTACATCCCGCAAAACCTGAACAACCGTCCTACTTCCTGGCTAGTGTGGCGCCATGGCTGTCCGATCCGGGGCGTTTTCGGCAACACCGCTGGTGCAGCGCATCGTGGCGGGCCCGTGGCCGGCGACCGCAGCCCTGCTGGTCGTCGCGATCCTGTCCGGCACGTGGTCGATCACCGGGCGCGCGCTCACGTTCACCCCCGAACTGCTGATTCCCAGTGCGATCGGGGTGCCGTTCGGGATCCCGTCGCTGCGGGCCGTCCCCCTCGGCGGCACCACGTGGTCGTTCTGGCTCGTCGACGTCGCCGCCGTGCTCGTCATGGCCGCGATCCTGTGGACCCGTCTCCGCCACCGGACGCGCCGCCCGTTCCTCGCCGCATGGGGTGCGACGGTCCTCGCCGTGTGCGCCGGCAACCTCGTGCGGATCGTGTTCACCAGCTTCGTCACCCACCAGGGCCTCGGCAGCTACACCCTCACCGTCCTCCTCGGGCTGCTCGTGTCCGCGCTGTGGGGTGCGGTCGTCGGACTGCTCGTCGGCGTGGTCCATCTGCTCGACGTGCGACGACGCACTCGCGAACCGAGTCGACGACGCGCACACTCGGCACATGCCGATAGTGCAGGTGATAGTCGAGAGTTGGTTGATCGAGGACGGGCAGTATCCGTTCCCGGAGATCGGTGACCGCGCCACCTACGTGGCGAAGAGCCTGCCGGCCGTGCCCGACGGGCATGGCCTGTTCGAGGCCGATTTCATCGGCGCCCCGGACGGCGTCGACGTCACCGGCACCGTCGTCGGCCGCCGGATCGTCACGGTCACGACGGATCCGCTCGTGCCGGGGTATCCGCCGTCGCCCGACCGGACGATGCTGTCCGATGTCCCCGAAGAACTCAGGGGCTTCGACTCGGGACTCGTGCCGACACGGGTCGTGCATCGGAACCCGGACGGATCCGGGTGGGTGACGATGGAACCGCCCACCGATCGACCGTGGGTACGCGAGTCCGGGGTGCTGGTCGACCTCGACATTCATGCATGACGCACGCCACATGACGCCAGTGTGCCGGTGACCACTCCTACACTTCGCGTATGACCGTCGCCGTGACTCGTGCACCGGTTCTCGCGTTCCGTTGGCACGTCCAGCAACTCGATCGACGCCCCGGGTCGGCGTCCGGTGCCACCGACTGCGACGTCCTGGATCTAGGTGTCCAGAACCCGGGTCCGGGCGGGGCGGAGTGGGCGCTGCACGTGCGCGGCGCCCCCGCCGGTCCTCGAACGCATCCCCGGCTGGACGTTCGCCCCGTACCCCGCGCACCCCTCGGATCCACGATTCGACCCGATCCGCGGCTACCTGCGCTTCTTCGGGCCCGCCACTCCGAAGACCGTCGGCGGGGAGATCGTCGGCTCAGCTCAAGGACACGTGCCAGACGAGGGCCGCGGCGAGCGCCCCGATGCCGTTGAGCGACCAGTGCAGGGCGATGGGGGCGAGGAGGCTGCCGCTGCGCTTGCGGAGCCAGGTGAACACGAACCCGGCGGCTGCGGTGGCGGCGACGGCCCCGGCGATGCCGAGGATCTGCCCCATCAGTCCGCCACCGAGGATGCCCGTCAGGCCCTTGTTGCCGGAGGTGAGGCCGAGCGACGACGCGATGTGCCACAGCCCGAACAGCAGCGAACCGGCCGCGAACACACCGCGGGCCCCGGAGACGCGCCCGAGGGTGCCCTGCAGGACGCCCCGGAAGGCGAGTTCCTCGGGGATCACGGTCTGCAGCGGGATGACGATCATCGAGGCGACGAGGGCGCCGGAGACGGTGGCGTAGCGCTCGGACAGGAAGAACTGGCGGGTGAACGGCAGCGCGATGCCGATGCCGACGACGGCGAGGACGAGACCGACGCAGCCGAGTGCGTACAGCGACCCGGATTTCCAGTGCCGCGGCGACAGTCCCAGTTCGGACCACCGCAGTCCGCGGCGGCGGGTGAGGCCGACGAGGATCACCGCGGAGATCGGGACGGTCGCGATGCTGGCCCACACGGTGGTGAAGTGGGCGATGAGGTTCGTCGCAACGAGGACGGCCACGACGACGGCCACGTCCAGCCAGGCGTGCGCGGTACGGATCCGGTGGATACCGGTGGATGTTGCGGCGGCCGGAAGGGCGAGAGTCATACGCAGTGCGGTCCCGTCTCCAATGGATCACCTGCACGCGAGCGACCCGATGTTATGCGTTCGTTACCCCTATCGAGGGTACGCTTCCATGCTCCCCGCGCCCATGATCCAGCTCACGCAACGGCCTCCGTCCTGCCCCGATTCGAGCGCACGAATGCTCGCCGTTAGCCTGAATACGAACTTCACAGCCCCGTGTTCAGGAGATATGCGATGCCGGAATTCCTCTACGAGGACCTGCTGCCGATCGGTGAGGACCCCACCGAGTACCGGCTGCTGACCAGCGAGGGGGTGTCCACCGTCGAAGGACCGGACGGCCGCACCTTCCTGAAGGTCGAGCCCGAGGCCATGCGCCTGCTCACCGAAACGGCGCTGCACGACATCTCCCACTACCTACGCACCGACCACCTGAAGCAGGTCGCGAGCATCCTCGACGACCCCGAGGCGTCGAACAACGACAAGTTCGTGGCGCTCGATCTGCTGAAGAACGCGAACATCGCCGCGGCCGGTGTGCTGCCGATGTGCCAGGACACCGGCACCGCGATCGTCATGGGCAAGCGCGGCCAGCACGTACTCACCGAGGGCGACGACGAGGAGTCGATCGCGCGCGGCGTGTACGACGCCTACACCAAGCTGAACCTGCGGTACTCGCAGAACGCCCCCATCACCATGTGGGACGAGAAGAACACCGGCAACAACCTGCCGGCGCAGATCGAGCTGTACGCGGACACCCACAAGGGCCACGAGAACTCCTACAAGTTCCTGTTCATGGCCAAGGGCGGCGGATCGGCCAACAAGTCGTACCTGTACCAGGAGACGAAGGCCATCCTGAACCCGGACTCGATGATGCAGTTCCTCGAGGCCAAGATCCGGTCGCTCGGCACCGCGGCCTGCCCGCCGTACCACCTGGCGATCGTCGTCGGCGGCACGTCCGCCGAGTTCGCGCTCAAGACCGCGAAGTACGCGTCGGCTCACTACCTGGACGAGCTGCCCACCGAGGGTGCGATCACCGGCCGCGGCTTCCGCGACCACGAGCTCGAGAAGAAGGTCTTCGAACTCACCCAGAAGATCGGCATCGGCGCGCAGTTCGGCGGCAAGTACTTCTGCCACGACGTCCGCGTCGTCCGCCTGCCCCGCCACGGCGCGTCGCTGCCCGTCGCGATCGCCGTCTCCTGCTCCGCGGACCGCCAGGCGAAGGCGAAGATCACCCCGGAGGGTGTGTTCCTCGAGCAGCTCGAGTTCAATCCCGGCCAGTTCCTGCCGGAGGTCACCGACACCGCGCTCGACGCCGACACCGACGGCGTCTCGGGCACCGGCAAGGGTGCCGCCGTCAAGATCGATCTGACCAAGCCGATGCCGGAGATCCTCGCGGAGCTGTCCAAGCACCCGGTCAAGACGCGGCTGTCGCTGACCGGTCCGCTCGTCGTCGCCCGCGACATCGCGCACGCGAAGATCAAGGAACGCCTCGACGCCGGCGAGGAGATGCCGCAGTACCTCAAGGACCACCCGGTGTACTACGCCGGACCGGCCAAGACCCCGGACGGCATGGCGTCGGGCTCGTTCGGCCCCACCACAGCGGGCCGCATGGACTCGTACGTCGAGCAGTTCCAGGCCGCGGGCGGGTCGATGGTCATGCTCGCCAAGGGCAACCGTTCCAAGCAGGTCACCGACGCGTGCGACGCGCACGGCGGCTTCTACCTCGGCTCGATCGGCGGCCCCGCCGCCCGTCTGGCCCTCGACTGCATCAAGAAGGTCGAGGTCGTCGAGTACGAGGAACTCGGCATGGAAGCGGTCTGGAAGATCGAGGTCGAAGACTTCCCGGCGTTCATCGTCGTCGACGACAAGGGCAACGACTTCTTCGCCCACACCGGCGAGGTCACCCTCACGATCGGCAAGCGTCCGGGCCTGTAACTCCTGACGCTACGACGGCCCGGCGGTGCGTACCGCCGGGCCGTCGCGCGTCTGCGGGTCAGTCCCGCGGTGCGACGCCCGCGGGCTGGCGGGTGGCCGCGTTGAGCCGGTTCCACACGTTGATCATCGCGATCTGCGTGGTCAGGGCCGCGAGCTGCTTCTCGTCGTAGATGTCGGCGGCGGCGTCCCACACCTCGTCCGACACCGGGTCCGGCCGGTCGGCGATCCGGGTGACCGCCTCGGTGAGCGCGAGGGCGGCGCGTTCGGCGTCGGTGAACCGGCGGGACTCCCGCCACGCCGCCACCGCGACGACCCGTTCGATGGTGTCGCCCTCGTCGAGTGCCTCACGGGAGTGCATCTCCACGCAGAAGCTGCAGCCGTTGATCTGGCTGGCCCGCAGATGCACCAGGTGCACGGTGCGGGCCGGCAGCCCGGTTCCCTCGAGCGTCTTGCCCAGCGCGAGCAGTGCGTCCATCGTGCCGGGTAGCACCAGCGCGGGCTGGTTCATACGTGCCTTCATCGTCGTCTCCTGTCTCGGTGTGTCCGTACCTCTCTTCTGACGGGGCGAAGTGGCAGAGTGTGACAGCGACCGCCCGTTGCACGATCGATGAGGAGGCGCCGATGCCGACGAGACCGATCCGCCCCGCCGCCGTGTGTGTGGCCGCAGCCGCCGCCTGGACACTGTCCGCCGGAATTTCGGCGGCGTCGACGCCCGCCCCGTTCCAGATCGCCCCGGCCCCGTTCGGGAACCCGAACGGCAGTCTCGACGTGCCACCGAGTCGGTGCGCCACGCTGGTCGACGACGCCGCCCACACGGTGACGGTCGCCGGCAGTCTGCCGGGCCGGTGGGGGTGCATGATCGATGCCGAGGTGCGGTGGCTGAACGTGTCGACCGGGGCGACCGGGTTCGCGCGCATGTCGAACGGGCTGAACGGGTATCCTCCCGAGGCGGTCCTCGGCACCGGGCCGGGGCACGTCGTCGTCACTCTGATTCCGCTGCCGGGGTCGACGACGCCCGGTCTGACGGTCGTCGCGGTGCCGTAACCGTCAGAGCACGAACGGGACGATCCGCCGCGTCCGGCGCATGTACTGCCGGTAGGGTTCGCCGAGACCGGCGAGCAGGACGCGTTCCTCGTGCGGGATCCGGACCAGATATGCCACTGCCAGGATCGACACGGTCAGCGGCGCAAGCCAATTGGTGCAGGCGAGGGTGAATCCCAGGGCGCACACCAGCGCCCCGCTGTACGACGGGTGCCGCACGTACCGGTAGAGCCCGGTGTCGACCACCGCCTGCCCGGGGACGGTCTGCACCCGGAACGTGAACGACGCCCCCAACTCGTGCACGGCCCGCAGCCGCATCGCCTGTCCGGCAACGGCGATCGCGAGTCCGCCGACGAAGTACCACCAGGCTCCGGTCGTGAGCACCGTCGCCGGAACCAGCACGCTCACAGCGGGCCCTCCGACGTACACGGCGGCAAGTCCGACACCGAGCACCGGACCGGTCCACGCATCGTTCGGATGTGCACCGTCGGGGTGGGTGCGTCCGATCCGGAACTCCGAGACCAGGAATGCGACGACGGCGACCACGAGGATCACCGCCGCAACAGGATTCGATGCGAACAGCGGTAGCGGTTGCCCGTCGGTCATCTCAGCCGTCCCGGCGGTCGGTCCGACGGGGTGATCGTCTGCATCGTGATCGTCCTTCCGGTCGTCGCCGCGAGCGTACGACGGCGTCCGGCCGGCCGCACCACTTCCAGCACTTGGACGCTCGTCCAAATTTCTTTCGGTGAAACGCCCTGTTCGTCCGCCGCGTCGGGCTATATTTCGGTCGCGCACCGTCCCGCGCACGCGGTCCCACCTCCGGAAAGGTCCCCGATGAACCTCAACCTCGTCTCCCTGTTCCCGTCGCTGATCGGGACGATCGGCAATCTCCTGAACTTCGGCAGCACGTTCCGCTTCAGCTGAGCACGAGCCGTCCTACGTGCCCTTGACGTTGACGATCTGCCGCAGTGCGTGGCGGATCGTCACGAGGTCGCGGGCGTCGTCCATCACCACGTCGATGTCCTTGTAGGCGTCGGGGATCTCGTCGACCCATTCCACACCGTGCCGGTACTCGATGCCGCGCATCCGGTCGGCGAGATCCTCGGCCGTGAACCGCTTCCGCGCCTGGGTGCGGGAGAACCGGCGGCCGGCGCCGTGCGGGGCCGAGCACAGTCCCGACTCGCTGCCCCGGCCGTCGACGATGTACGAGCGGGTCCCCATCGACCCGGGGATCACCGCGGCCACCCCCTCGTGGGCGTCGACGGCCCCCTTGCGGGTGAGCCACACCGTCTCCCCGTAGTGCTCCTCGCGTTCGGTGTAGTTGTGGTGGCAGTTGATCCGCTCCTGCTCGTCCACCGACTCCCCGATCCAGTCACCGAACACCAGCGCGAACCGGTCCATCATCTCGGCGCGGTTCAGGTACGCGAAGCGCTGCGCCCACCGCAGTTCCCGGATGTAGTCGTCGAACTCCGGAGCACCCTCGGTGAGGTAGGCGAGATCCCGGTTCGGCAGTGCGACGCCCCGTGCCCGGCACAGGTCCTGCGCGATCCGAATGTGCTTCTGCACGATCTTGTTTCCGACGCCACGGCTCCCCGAATGCAGGAACAGCCACACCCGGTCCTGCTCGTCGAGGCACAGTTCGATGAAGTGGTTGCCGCCGCCCAGCGAGCCGAGTTGCTCACGCCAGCGCGGTGAGTGCGACAGGTCGACCCCGTCCGCGGCCGCCCGCTCCTCCAACTCGGCGATCTTGCTGCGGGCGAACCACGTGTCGAGCGACGTCGTCAGGTTGTAGTTGCCCGGCGACAGCGGGATCGCCGCCTCGATCGCCTCCCGCAGCTCCGCGAGCGTCCGACCGCTCCCCCGCACCCGATCGACGTCGCCGGCATCGAACTGCGTTCGGGCCGCGATCATTCCGCACCCGATGTCGACACCGACCGCGGCCGGGATCACCGCGCCGCGAGTGGGGATGACAGTGCCGACCGCCGACCCCTTACCGGCGTGGGCGTCCGGCATCAAGGCGACGTGCGGGAACACGAACGGCATCGACGCCGCCTCGAGGGCCTGCGCCAACGTCTCGTCCTCGAGACGACTGGCCCAGCTGAACAGGCGGCTGCCGTGCGCGGTCGGTGTCACTGCTCTTCTCCGGTCGGGGATGGTGTCGTCCTCGACGGTACGTCCACCTCCGGTGAAAGCGACAGCGAATTACCGGTCGGCGCTACCCTGGATCTCCACGTCGGTGCCCCGTGCGATCGTCGTCGTATGAGTGAATCGGATCTGACCTATCGTCCTGCCACCCGAAAAGACGGTTCCGAACCTGTTGTCGTCGAAGGGATACCGACGACGCGAACGCTGCTCGACTTCTGGCGGTGGTCGGCGTCCGACGTACTCGGCAATGCCGCTCGTGGACTTCTCGCGGAGTATCTGGTCGGCGGTGCCCTCGGATGCACCGACGACACGGTCCGAACTGAATGGGATGCCTACGATCTCGTGTCGCCGGAGGGAACGAAGGTCGAGGTGAAGTCCGCGGCGTACCTGCAGAGCTGGCATCAGGATGCGCCGTCGAAGATCAGCTTCGGAATCGCACCGACAGTCGGCTGGGACGCTCGGACCAACTCGTACTCATCCGAACGCCGACGTCAAGCCGACGTCTATGTCTTCTGCCTCCTAAACCATCGGGACAAGTCGACGGTGAATCCACTCGACACCGGTCAGTGGACGTTCTATGTGGCGAACAGCCGAACGATCGACTCGATTGCAGGGGAACAGAAGTCGATCACACTGTCAGCATTGGTCACGCGCATCCGGCCGACCGAGGTCGGCTACAGAGGACTCGCTGGTGCTGTTCACACCATCGCGTACTGATGCGCCCCTACTCGCAGGCGACACCGTCCCCGTCGCGGTCGAGTTTGCTGCTGTATCCGGGCTGTCCGGCGTAGATCGGCGCCGCACCGGCGGCGCGGGCGGCAGCACAGTTCTTGTAGTAGACGTTGCCGCCCCCGACCGGAGCAGGTTCGGGAGCGGGAGCCGGTGCCGGTGCCGGTGCCGGTGCCGGTGCGACGAGCGGGGCGGGAGCGGGTGCCGGTTCCTGCCGGATCGGTGCCGGAGCGGCCGGCGGTGCGACGGTCGTGGACCGACTCACGACGGGCGCGACGGTGCGGGCCGTCTCCGGGGCGCCGCCACTGCAGTCGGCCAATACCCGTGCGATGGCATCCTTTTCGGCCTGCGTCACCCACAGCCCGTAGGCGGCCTTCACCTCGACCTGACGGGACACGTACGTGCACCGGTACACCTTGTTCGACGGCAGCCAGGTCGCGGCGTCGCCGTCGCTCTTCTGCTGGTTGGCGGGGCCGTCGACGGCCTGCAGGTTGCGCGGGTCATTGGCGAAGTTGCGGCGGGTCTGCTCGTCGAGTTGCTGCGCACCCTTCTGCCACGCGTCGGACAGGGCGACGATGTGGTCGATCTGCACCGCGTTCGACGTGCCCTCACCGCGGGTGAAGTCGATGGTCGTGCCTGTGTAGGCGTCGGCCAGTGTTCCGGTGAGGACGGTGCAGTTGTTCGAGCCGGGCTTGATCGTGATGTTCGTGAGGTCCCGGCGGAGGATGTCGTTGCGGGTGTCGCAGCCGTTGTGGCCGCCGGCGACGCTCACATCGTCGGTCCAGGCCGACCCGAACAGATCCCGGTCGTAGCCGGTCTTCGGGGCCCGGCCCTTCACCGGCAGCGCCTCGAGCGCAGCGAACACGACGGTGCTGTCCTGGCCGGGTTGCGCGGCCACGGCCACCGCGGTCGTGACGCTCGTGGTCGTCGGGCGTGCGCTGGCCGTCGTGGTCGTGGCGGCAACGGTGGTCGTGGTCGTCGTCGATGCGGTCGGCTCACCGCCACCCGAGCAGGCGGTGAGCACGACGACGGCGCCGAGCACGGGCAGGGCGAAACGCACGGGGCGGGAGAGACGCATGGTGTTCCTCGAGGAGACGTGGGGAGGTCGTCGGGACATCTTCTCCATCTCCCCGCCGCCGCGGGCTGTTACTGCGAAAGTCACTCGACGTTTGCCGCAGCAACAGCCCGCGGCGAGCCGAAACCAGACCGGTGGAATGATGGTCCGCGTGCCGATGCCTTCACCGCTGCCCGTCCGGAACGGGGTCGGGCCGACGCGGCTGCGGGTTCCGACGTCGGGGCCGTGGGCGACGATCGCGGAGTACGTGGTGGCGCGGTTCGACCATCTGGACTCCGGTGATCTGTTGCGGCGGTTCGATGCCGGCGAGATCGTGGGCGCCGACGGCTCCCCGATCGGACGCGGCACGGCGTTGGGGGCGCACGTGTTCGTCTGGTACTACCGGGATCTGCCGGTAGAGGTGCCGGTGCCGTTCACCGAGGAGATCCTGCACGTCGACGACGACCTCGTGGTGATCGACAAGCCGCACTTCCTGCCGACCACGCCGGGCGGACGGTATCTGCAAGAGTCGGCGCTGGTCCGGTTACGGGTCCGCCTCGACAATCCGGATCTGACGCCGATCCACCGTCTCGACCGCGCGACGGCCGGCCTGGTGATGTTCTCGGCCCGGCCCGCGACCCGCGGCGCCTACCAGTCGCTGTTCGAGAAGCGGCAGGTCACGAAGGTGTACGAGGCGGTGTCGGCGCTGCCGACCGGCTGGGATGCGCAGTCCCCGGCGCTCGCCGGACATCCGGTTCCGGTGCTGTACCGCAACCACATCGAGGCGCGGCGCGGCGAACTGCGAGTGGTCGTCGACGACACCCGTGAACCCAACTCGGAGACGCTCATCGAGGTGCGCGGAATCGGGGTGAGCACCTCGGGACGTGCTGTGCTGCACACGATTCTGCGCCCACACACCGGACGGATGCATCAGCTACGGGTGCACCTGTCGGCGCTCGGTATCGGCATCCTCGGCGACACCTGGTACCCCGACCTCCTGCCCGAGACGCCCGACGACCACGCTCTTCCGCTCCAATTGCTCGCGCGGGAACTGGAATTCATCGATCCCCTGTCCGGGGCGGCGCGGCGGTTCGTCACCCGGCGGACGTTGAGCGAGGCTCCGGTCAACTGACCGCTACCGCGGGTGGTTACTGCGGACGGCACTCGACCGTTGCCGCAGCAACCTCCCGCGGCGGCGCGAAAGCGGACGGCACCGGAATGGACCGGGCGCTCTCGATGTTCCACCCGCCATGAGCGCCCTCGGTTCCTATCCGTCCACGGCCGACGACACCTTCGACCTGCACGCCGACGACCTCCACCACCTGCACGCCCAACAGCACGCGTGAATCCTCTTGGCCTTCAACCGGTTACTGCATCGGAACACGACGCAGCGACGGATCAGGCGTACGACCGCATGGCATGCCACGGCAGCCGGGAGGAGCAGGCCGACACGGCACGGACCCCGAGACGCCGAAGCTGCGCGGCCGACGGGTTTTGCTGCCTATACTCCGACCATGCTGATCATCGGGATAATCCTGTTCGGGTTGCTCGTCGGTGCCGCCGCCCAGCTCATCGTGGGCAAGTCCAAGGGCGGAATCGACTGGGGCCTGGCGTGTGCCGCAGGTCTCGTCGGTTCGCTCGTCGGCGGCCTGCTCATCAGCCTGTTTGCGGGCGACGGTCTCGCTCTCCGACCGAGCGGCATCATCGGCTCGCTCGCCGGCGCGATCATCGTGACCGCCGCCTGGTCGTGGTGGAAGTCTCGGGCCGCGGCACCCGGCGCGCGGTAGCTCAGCGAAAACAGGCGCTCACCAGTACGTTTTCCGTACTGGTGAGCGCCCGAGCTGGGGTGATGTAGCCCCGCTAAACGTTGAACCTGAACTCGACGACGTCCCCGTCCTGCATGATGTACTCCTTGCCTTCCATGCGGACCTTGCCGGCGGCTTTGGCGGCGTTCATGCTGCCGGCGTCGGCGAGGTCGTCGAAGGAGACGATTTCGGCTTTGATGAAGCCGCGTTCGAAGTCGGTGTGGATGACGCCGGCGGCCTGGGGGGCGGTGTCGCCCTTGTGGATGGTCCAGGCGCGGGATTCCTTGGGGCCGGCGGTGAGGTAGGTCTGCAGGCCGAGGGTGTGGAAGCCGGTGCGGGCGAGGGCGTGGAGGCCGGGTTCGGTCTGGCCGATGGAGTCGAGCATTTCCTGGCGGTCTTCCTCGTCGAGTTCGAGGAGTTCGTGTTCGACCTTGGCGTCGAGGAAGACAGCGTCGGCGGGGGCGACGGAGGCGCGCAGTTCGGCGACCTTCGCGTCGTCTGTGAGGACCGATTCGTCGGCGTTGAAGACGTACAGGAACGGCTTGGTGGTGAGCAGGCTCAGCTCACGCAGCAGCGTGAAGTCGAGCTTGTCCTTGACGCTGAACAGGGTCTTGCCCTCGTTGAGGATTTCCTGCGCCTTGAGCGCCTCGTCGTGCTGCGCCTTGAGGTCCTTGTTCTTGCGCGCTTCCTTGTCCAGACGCGGGAGCGCCTTCTCCAAGGTCTGCATGTCGGCGATCACGAGTTCGGTCTCGATGACCTCGATGTCGGATGCCGGATCGACGCGGCCGTCGACGTGCACGACGTCGTCGTCGGCGAACACGCGCACGACCTGGCAGATGGCGTCGGCCTCACGGATGTTGGCGAGGAACTTGTTGCCCAGGCCGGCGCCCTCGGAGGCGCCCTTGACGATGCCGGCGATGTCGACGAACGACACGGTCGCGGGCAGGATGCGTTCGGAACCGAAGATTTCGGCGAGCTTCACCAGCCGCTCGTCCGGCAGTTCCACCAGGCCGACGTTGGGCTCGATCGTGGCGAACGGGTAGTTCGCGGCGAGCACGTCGTTCTTGGTCAGCGCGTTGAAAAGGGTCGACTTGCCGACGTTGGGGAGGCCGACGATTCCGAGGGTAAGGCTCACAACCCTGGGAGTCTACGGGAGCGGTGGCCGGCCGCGATCGGGACCGGCCACCGCCGCCGGTCACCGGTAGTAGGTGGTGCTGGTGTCGGCGCTGTTCGCAGCCACCGCGATCACGATGATCACGAAGATCACGTACAGGGCGACCAGGCCGGCGAAGACGCCCACCGCGATCTTGCCGAGTGTCTTGACCCGCTCGGACGCGTACTGTGCGCCCATGTAGTCGCCCGCCGCCCACTTCGGGAAGATCGAGTGCAGGTGGTTGAATGCGACGAACGCGAGCGGCCAGAAGCAGATGAGGGTGGCGACGGCCCAGCCGGCATTCGACGGCGGCGGCGTGGGCGCTGCCCCGTATTGGGCGGGTGCCGGACCCGGCTGGTACTGCGGCTGCGGCGGGTACGGCTGCTGCGGGTATCCGGTCGGCGCACCGAACGGTTCGGACGGGCCTGTGGTGTAGTTCGGTTCGGACATGGGATCCCCCTGGATTCTGACGAACGTGCTGTCGGCAGAGACCGTAGCCCAGACCGATACGTCGGTTACATGCCAGGTTTGCGGGCCACGGTGACGGCCCACCCGGCCCCGTCGTGCCACGGCCGCAGGTCCCAGGTCGCGAAGCGGTGCTCACGGACCAAGCCGACGGCGGCCAGGTCGGTGTCGAGGTCGTCGACGGTGTAGTCGTAGTCGGTCGCGAAACCGGTGACGAGAATGCCGTCGGGCACGAGGTGGGCGGCGAGGCGTCCGAGGACCTGCCGTTCGGTGCCGCGCGCGACGAAGATCATGACGTTGCCGGCGGCGACGACCGCGTCGAACCGCTCCCCCGGCAGGTCGAGGGTCGCGAGGTCGGCCTCGTGCACCGTCAACTCCGGGTGCTCGCGGGCGGCGGCGACGAGGACGGGATCGAGGTCGACGCCCGTCACCCGGTGGCCGCGACGCACCAGTTCGGCGCCGAGTCGCCCGGTGCCGCAGCCGGCGTCGAGGACGCGGGCGCCCTGCGGGAGCATCGCGTCGACGGCCCGCGCCTCCCCGTGCAGGTCGACGCCGTCCGCGTCGAGCTGCGCGAACCGCGCGATGTAGTCGCGGGAGTCGGACGCGGATCGTTCACGCTGCCAGCGGGTGTCGGCCATACCGTTCACGATAGGGCCGACACCCGCCGACTCGTCAGCGTCGCTCTCGGTTCTCGATCGGGTCCGGGTCGACCAGGATCGGATCGCCCTGGACGATCTCGGAGAGTTCGGCCTCGATGTCCTTGCCGTCCGCCTCGGCGCGGCGGTGCTCGTCGGCGCTGAAGGTGCGCAGCGCGACCTCCTTGATGGCGAGGATCGCGACGATGCTCAGCAGCGCCATGACCCCGGAGATCAGGAAGATCCGGGCGGTCGCGTCACCGTAGGCGCCGCGGACGATGTCGGCGATCGGTCCGGGCAGTTCGTTGAGGTTCGACAGGCCCGCACCGGATCCGCCGGCCTGGCTCATGTCGACGCCGACGGCGGCCAGACCCTTGACGGTCAGGTCGGTGACGTGGCTGGAGAGCACCGCGCCGAGCACGGAGACGCCGGCGGCGCCGCCGAGGGACCGGAAGAACGACACCACGGAGCTGGCCGAGCCGAGGTCGGCGGGACTCACCGTGTTCTGCACCGCGAGCACCAGGTTCTGCATGGTCATACCCATGCCGATACCGAGGATGAACAGGTACACGCCGAGCAGGGCCATGTCGGTGGCGTGGTCGATCGTCCCGAGCAGGAAGAAGCCGACGGTCATCATGATCGCGCCGCCGACGAGGAAGCCCTTCCAGCGGCCGAACTTGGTGATGAGCGACCCGGAGATCGCCGACGACAGCATCGAACCGACGACCATCGGCAGTGTGAGCAGGCCGGCCACGGTCGGCGAGTAGCCGCGCGCGATCTGGAAGTACTGGCCCAGGAACACCGCACCACCGAACAGGGCGACACCGACCGCGATGCTCGCGAGCGTCGCCAGTGTCGTGGTCCGGTCGCGGAACAGGCGCAGCGGGATGATCGGGTCCTGTGCCCGGGTCTCGACGAAGACGGCCCCGACGAGCAGTGCCACACCGAGCGCGACGAGTCCGAAGGACATGCCCGACGCCCAGTCGAAGTTCTTGCCGGCCAGCGTCACCCAGATCAGCAGCGTGCTCACGCCGGACGCGATGAGCCCGGCCCCGAGGTAGTCGATGCTGACGTTCTTGCGGACGACCGGCAGGTTGAGGGTGCGCTGGATGACGACGAGCGCGATCACCGCGAGCGGGACGCCGACGTAGAACGTCCAGCGCCAGCCGAGCCAGCTGGTGTCGACGATGACGCCGCCGATGAGCGGGCCGGCGACGGTCGCGATCGACATGACCGCGGCCATCGGCCCCTGATAGCGTCCGCGTTCGCGCGGGCTGAACATGGTGGCGACGACGATGACGACGAGCGCCTGCAGGCCGCCGAGGCCGATGCCCTGGATCGCCCGGAACCCGATGAGGGTGCCGACGGACTGCGACAGCCCGGACAGCATCGAGCCGATCGTGAAGATCACCAACGCCAGCTGCACCAGTGCCTTCTTGCTGACCAGGTCGGCGAACTTGCCCCAGATCGGGGTCGTGGCGGTCGACGCCAGCAGGGTCGCGGTGACGACCCACGTGTACTGGTCCTGCGTGCCGTGCAGATCGGTGATGATCGTCGGCAGCGCGTTGGAGACGATGGTCGACGACAGGAATGCGACGAACATGCCCAGGAGCAGACCGATCAGCGCCTGGATGCGCTGCGGGTGCGTCATCGGCGCATCCTGCATGTGATCGACCGCCCGACCGGCCGCTCGATCGACGACGCCGTCGCGCCGGGTTTCGGATGCGCTCATGCAACCCCCTCCGCAAATAGTTGAGTTGCACAACTATATGACCAATGGTTGCATCGCGCAACTATCTGTCGGTGGCGTCGTCCCGATTCGTCGACGCCGCGAGCCGCCGCAGCAGCTCCGTCAACTGCCGCACGTCCGCCGGATCCCAGCGCGAGAGCCGCTCCCGCCAGCCCGCGATCGTCGACTCCCGCAACGCCGTCAACTGGGTGCGTCCCGGCTCCGTCAACGCCACCAGACGTGCCCGCGCATCGTGCGGATCCGGGCGCCGCTCCACCAACCCCAACCGGACGACGGCGTCGATCTGCCGGGTCAGCGTCGACTTCTCGACCGCCAGATCCGTCACCAACTCCGACATCGGAACCGCATCGCCGCGCGCGAGGATCGTCAGCAGCGGATAGCACGCGGGATCGAGTTTCGGATTGATCGCCCGAGCCCGTTCCCTGGTCTGGATGCGTCCACGACGCCACATGTCGACCAGCTCCGATTCCAGCTCCGTGATCGGATCCGAACCCATGTTCGCGGACATCCCTTCGCCTCGTCCGACGCCGGCGGACACACCGACGCACAACGCCGTCAGGGTACGGCCCACGATCCGGGCATACGATCGCCGCATGGCTCGCTGGTCGATCGTCGTCGCCGTCTGGGTACTGTCCCTCGCCGCCACCGCCGCCGTGTTCACCGCGTCGTGGTGGTGGCTCGTCGCCGCCGTCCCCCTGCTCGCGCTCGCCCTGATCGGCACGTGGGATCTGACGCAGCACCGGCACAACGTGCTGCGCAACTATCCGATCCTCGGCCACGCCCGCTACCTCCTCGAGCACATCCGCCCCGAGATCCAGCAGTACTTCATCGAATCCTCCACGGACGGACGCCCGTTCGACCGCGAAACCCGGGACCTCGTGTACGAGAGGGCGAAAGGCACCCTCGCCGAGGAACCGTTCGGCACCGAACGCGACGTCCACGCCGTCGGCTACGAGTTCGTCACCCACTCGCTGCGCGCCCGGTTCGCGCCGACGACCGTCCCCCGGGTGCGGCTCGGCGGACCCGACTGCACCCGCCCCTACGACATCGCCCTGCTCAACGTGTCCGCGATGAGCTTCGGGGCGCTGTCCGGGACCGCGATCGAGGCCCTCAACGCCGGCGCCGCGCTCGGCGGATTCGCCCACGACACCGGTGAGGGCGGCATCAGCCGCTACCACCGCGTGCACGGCGGCGACCTGATCTGGGAGATCGCGTCCGGCTACTTCGGTTGCCGCACCCCCGACGGCGGCTTCGACCCCGACCTGTTCACCGCGAAAGCCACCGACGACCAAGTGAAGGCCATCTCGATCAAACTGTCGCAGGGCGCCAAACCCGGGTTCGGCGGTGTACTGCCCGGCAGCAAGGTGAGCGCGGAGATCGCCGAGGCACGCGGCGTCCCGATCGGGCAGACGGTGACCTCACCACCCGCGCACCGCACGTTCGACACCCCCCTCGGGCTGATCGATTTCATCGTCACCCTGCGCACCCTGTCCGGCGGCAAACCCGTCGGCTTCAAACTGTGCGTCGGCAGCCGCGTCGAATTCCTGGCGATCTGCAAGGCGATGCTCGAACGCGACGTCACCCCCGACTTCGTCATCGTCGACGGCTCCGAGGGCGGCACCGGCGCCGGGCCGGTCGAATTCGAGGACCACATGGGCATGCCGCTCACCGAGGGGCTGATGACGGTCCACAACGCACTCGTCGGCGCCGGCCTCCGCGACCGCATCAAGATCGGCGCGTCCGGCAAGGTCGCCAGCGGCACCGACATCGTCAAACGCATCATCCAGGGTGCCGACTTCACCCTCGCCGCCCGCGCCATGATGTTCGCGGTCGGCTGCATCCAGGCCCAGAAATGTCACACCAACCGCTGCCCGGTCGGGGTCACCACACAGGATCCGGCACGGATGCGGGCCCTCGACGTGCCCGACAAGACGGCCCGCGTCCACCGCTTCCAGCAGGCCACCGTCGCCAGCGCCCAGCAGATGGTCGCGTCGATGGGTCTCGACAGCTTCGACGAACTCGAGCCGTCCATGCTGAACCGGCGCATCGACGGCGTCACCACCCGCAGTTACGCGGAGATCTACGAGTGGCTCGACCCCGGTGAACTGTTGAACCATCCCCGGCCCGACTGGCGGCGCGACTGGCAGGCCGCCCGCGCCGACTCGTTCCGGCCGTCGGCTACGGGCACGCCAGCCTGACCATCTGCAGGATCCGCTCGGCCTGCTCGCGGGTCGGGGCGGTGGCCCCGTCGGCGGCCGTCTTCTCCACCGTCGCCAGCAGCGTCGCCTCGTCGGCTCCCGCATCGCGGGCCGTGCACGTGTCCTTCACGATCGCCCGGATCGCGTCGTCGTCACGATTGCTCGACAGGTCCGGGTAGGCCTCCCGGAACGCGGCGACGAACACCGACAGCTTCGCGTCGTCCCACGCCGCCCCGATGCTCGACAGCGCCGTCGACGCCGTCGCCTCGATACTCGACCGCAGCGCCTCGGCCGGACTCGGCTCGGTGGTCGAGGTGACCGCGGACGTGATCTTCGCCTTCGTCTCCTCCGACGTGCCGCCGTCCGTGCTGCACGCCGCGAGGCCGAACACCAGCGCAGATGCCGCGACGATCGTTGCTACCTTCTTCCCCGGATGTCTCCCCATGGCCGGGATACTACGGTCAAACGCGGGACGAATGTCGGATTCGATCGGTCCGTGACCGGATCGCATCACACGCGTCGATCCCCGCTACCGGCACGAAGCTTCAGTAGATTCGACGCCGACCGTCATCCACCGCCGGAAGGACCCGCGCGCTGTGAGCGTCCAGAGAACCACTTCATCCCCCCGCCGCATCCGCCTGCGTGACCGCGGCGAGGTGATCGGCGTCGGCGGCATGTGGCTCGCGAAATGGTCGCTGTGCCTCGCCGCGATCGCGGTCGGCGCCGTCGTACTCGGCTGGGTCCTCGAGAAACTGTGGGTGATCACGCTGCCGGTGCTGCTGGCCATCGTGGTCTCCACCGTGCTGTGGCCGCCGACCCGCGCGCTCACCAAACGGGGCATGCCCCCCGCCGGCGCCGCCGCCGTCACCCTGCTGGTGTTCTTCACCCTGCTCGGCGGGGTGGTCGCGCTGATCGTGCCGTCGGTCGTGGACCAGGCCCCCGAACTGGCGAACAAGGCCACCCAGGGCATCCAGCAGGTGCAGAACTGGGTGAAGGGACCACCGATCAACCTGCAGGACGAGCAGATCGACACCGCGGTGCACGCCCTGACGAACAAGGTCCAGCAGAGCGGCACCGCCATCGCGTCCGGTGTCTTCAGCGGTGTCACCACCGCCGGATCGATGGTCGTCACCCTCGGCCTCGTCCTGATCCTGGCGTTCTTCTTCGTCAAGGACGGCCCCCGGTTCATCCCGTGGCTGCACGGCATCGGCGGCGGCCGTGCCGGCCGGCACCTCGAGGAAGTCCTCGGCCGGATGTGGGACACCCTCGGCAGCTTCATCCGCACCCAGGCGGTGGTGAGCCTCATCGACGCCGTCTTCATCGGTGCCGGCCTGCTGATCCTCGGTGTCCCGCTGGCCCCGGTGCTGGCGATCCTCACCTTCATCGGCGGGTTCGTCCCGATCGTCGGCGCATTCGTCGCCGGCGCGCTCGCTGTCCTCGTCGCACTGGTCGCCAACGGTCCGACGACCGCGCTGATCGTGCTCGCGATCATCCTCGCGGTCCAGCAGATCGAGGGCAATATCCTGCAGCCGATCCTGCAGAGCAAGAGCATGAAACTCCACGCCGTCGTGGTGTTGCTCGCCGTCACCGCGGGCAGCTCGCTGTTCGGGATCGTCGGCGCGTTCCTGTCGGTGCCGGTCGCCGCGGTCGGTGCGGTCGTCATCCGTTACCTCGGCGAGCAGATCGACCACCGGCTCGAGCAGGACGCCCTCCTCGACGCCGCCGACGCGATCGCCGAGGAGTCGGCGACACCGGCCGATACGACCGACGGGACCGAGGCCGAGGAGGCCCCCGCCGACGAACCTGCCGCCCGCAGCTAACCGGCGACCATCTCCAGCGTCGACCCGGTCCGGCCGTGCAGCACGTGCAGCCGGGACGGGATCCGCTGCCGCATCTCGTCGACGTGGCTGACGATCCCGACGACGCGCCCCCCGGCCCGCAGGTCGTCGAGCACACCCATCACCAGGTCGAGGGTGTCCGCGTCGAGGGTGCCGAAGCCCTCGTCGATGAACATGGTGTCGAGGACGACGCCCCCGGATTCGGCGGCCACGACGTCCGCGAGACCCAGCGCCAGCGCCAGCGACGCCAGGAACGACTCACCGCCGGACAGCGTCTTCGCGGACCGGACGACCCCGGTGTAGTCGTCGCGGATGTCCAGGCCCAGACCGCCGCGCCGACCGCGGACCCCGGCCTCGTCGGAATGCACGAACTCGTAGCGGCCGGCGGACATGCGGCGCAACCGCACCGACGCGGACACCGCGACCTCCTCGAGCCGGGCCGCGAGCACGTAGGACCGCAGCGACATCTTGCGGGTGTTCTGTCCGCGGCCGGCGACGACGTCGGCGAGGTCGGCCAGTTCGGCGTGCTCGGCCAGGATCGGCCCGAGCGTGCCGACGGTCGCCCCGAGTCGCGCCACGAGTCCTTCGAGCCGGCCGCGCCGGGTCTCGGCCTCGGATGCGGCGGCGACGGCGGCCTCGACCACCGCGGTGGCCGTGCGGGCGGCGGTCTCGGGACCCGACGGGTCCACCGGTTCGAGGTCCGCGACCGCGACGACGTCCGGTTCGGCCAGCACCGAACGGGTGCTCGCGAGCCGGTCCCGGGCCAGGTCGAGCACACCTCGGATCCGGTCGATCCGGTCGGCCGGGCGGACCGCGGCGAGTGCGTCGTCGAGCGACGCGAAGTCGGCGTCGCCCACCGCCGTCTGCACCCGCGCCCCCCGGTCCCGGGCGGTGGCGGCGAGCGCCGCGGCCCGGTCGCGGGCGTCGAACAGTGCGGTGGCGAGGGTCGCCAGCGCGTCGAGTCGGGTGCGTCGCGCGGCCACGTCGGCGTCGGTGCCGGCCGCCTCGGACAGCCGGGTCCGCCATGCGGCCGCCTGTTCCTCGCAGCCCGCGACACGGGTGTCGAGTGCGGTCTTCTCGGCGGCGACGTCGCGGGCCTGTTCCTCGAGGCGTGCACCCCGCGACCGCAGGTCGTCGAGGGCCACGACCGCGCCGGGGTGCCGTCCGCCGGCGGTGCGGGCCCGTTCGACGGCGGCCGCGGCCGCGGTGTGCGCCGCCCGCAGGTCGTCGCGGTCGCCGCCACCGGCCCGCTGGGTCAGCAGTTCGACGGCCCGTTCCGTGTCGGCCAGGCGGGCGACCGCCTGCGCGAGGGCGGCGTCGGCGTGCTGCTCCGCGGTGCGCGCCGTGTCCTCGTCGTCCTTGGTGACGGTTTCCGCGCCCGGCCGGGCCGGTGCGGGATGGTCGACGCCGCCGCACACCGTGCACGGTTCTCCGGCGACGAGCTGCACGGCGAGTTCCGCGGCCATTCCCGCGATCCGCTGCTCCCGCACGTCCAGCAGGTGCTGACGCGCATTCTGGTGGGCGTCCCGGGCCGTCGCCGTGTCCTGCCGCCGCGTCTCCAGAGTGGTTGTCGCCGCGACCAGTTCGTCGGATGCCGCGGCCGCGTCGGCGGCCCGCACGGCACCGTCCTCGAGCGCCGGCAGCGACGCCTGCGCCTGCTCGGCCGCCCGGACGTCCTGTTCGGCGGCAGCGAGGTCCTCGGGCAGACGGGACTGCGCCGCGGCGATCTCGTCCACCCGACGCGCCAGTTCCGTACTGCGACGGCGCATCTCGTCGGCGTCACGGTCGAGTTGCGTCATCACGCGGGCCTCACCGAGCAGCGTGTCGAGCCGTGCCACCTCCTCGGTCCACTCCCGGCCCCGGGCCCGGACGGTGTCGCGGTCGGTGTCGCTCGGCGGCCACGACAGGGTCGCGACCAGGTCGGCGCCGTCCCCGGACGCGGCGAGCCGGTCCGCGGCGGTGCGGGCCCGTACCTGCGCTGTCTCGGCGTCCCGGGTGGCGGCATCCGCCTCGGCGACCGCGGCCGCGACGGCGGCGGCCCGGGCGGCGCGGTCGGCTTCGGTCGCGAGGGCTTCCCGTTCGGGTGCCCCCGCCTCGAGTTCCGCCAGTTCGCCGCACGCCTGCATCCGTCGCTGCTGCAGGCCGCGGACCCGGCGCGCCTCCTCGACTGCGGCGCGCGCCTGCCGGTCGACGGTCCGCGCCGCAGCGAGTTCCGCGGTCGTCGATTCGGCGATCCCCGTCGCCTCGTCGAGCAGTCGTGTCGACCAGTCGAGCGGGTCGTCGTCGACGCCGGCTTCGGTTCCGGCGGCGGTCGACACCTGCGCCACCAGCACGTCGACCTTCATGCGCTGTTCGGCGACGGCGTCCGCACTCGCCTTGCGGCGATCGACGAACCATTCCTCGACGGACTTGAACCGGGTGGTGTCGAACAGTTTCTCGAGGAGCTTGCCGCGGTCCTCGTTGTCGGCCCGCAGGAAGCGGGCGAACTCGCCCTGAGGCAGCAGCACCACCTGGAAGAACTGGTCGGCGGTCATGCCGAGCATCCGTTCGACCTCGCGGGCGATGTCGGGGATCCGGGACAGGGGCTCGCCCGACCCGTCGAGCCAGTCGAGGGTCGCCTTCGCGTTCTCGGTGAGGGTGCCCGCCCCCCGCTTCTTGGGCCGCTCGTATTCGGGACTGCGGGTGAGCCGCAGTCGGCGGCCACCGACGGTCGCCTCGAGGGCCACGGTGGGGACGGCCCCGGCGGGCGCATGATCGGACAGCAGCCGTTTGCCGTCGCGGCGGGCACCCGGCACGGTGCCGTAGAGCGCGAACGCGACGGCGTCGAGGATCGTCGTCTTACCGGCACCGGTGCGGCCGTGCAGCAGGAACAGCCCGTCCGCGCCGAGTTCGTCGAAGTCGACGGAGACGGCGTCGCCGAACGGGCCGAACGCGGACACCTCCAGATGGTGCAGTCTCATGCCGACACCTCCGCGGGGGCCGTGGCGCTGCGCAGGGCGTCCTCGAGCAGTCGGGTCTCCCCCGTGCTCGCGTCGCTGCGGACGTCGGACAGGAATCCGTGGGCCACCTCGAGATCGGACCGTCCCCGCACCCGCTCCCGGTACTTCAGTTCCGGGTTGCCGTCGGGCCGCTGCCATTCCATGTGGACCGCGTGCGGGAACCGGGCCTGCAGTGCCCGCATCGCGTCGACGGGACGCAACGCGTCGGTGAGTACCGCCGACACGTAGTGATCTTCCGCATCCGTGTACGACGCGTCCGTCAGCAGTTCGTCGAGGGTGCCGGTGAGCCGACTCAGGCCCCGCACCACCGGCAGGTCGACGCGGTCGACACCCGCGAGCCCCGACGCGTCGACGTCGACGAGCCACACCGCCTTGGTGTGGGTGCGTTCCCCGAACGAGTACGGCAGCGGCGATCCGCTGTACCGCACGTGCTCGGCGACGGTCTGTGGCGAATGCAGGTGCCCGAGTGCGACGTAGTCGACGCCGTCGAACGCCGCCGCGGGCACGGTCTCGACACCGCCGACCGAGATGGACCGCTCCGAGTCGGTGGCCTCGCCACCGACGACGAACGCGTGCGCGAGCAGCACCGCCCGCAGGCCCGGCACCGTCACGCGCCGCTGCGCGAGATCCGCCCGGATCCGGGTCATCGCGACATCGAGGATGTCGGCGTGCGATCGGGCGTCCGGCGCCCCCAACGGACCCCGGGTGATCTCCGGTTCGAGGTACGGGATGCCGTAGAACGCGACCGGGCCGTGCGTGTCGTCGAGGACGACGGGCGCCGCGAGCGCGTCGACCCGGGTGAGCAGGTGCAGCCCGCCGGCCGCCGTGAACGCGGCACCCGCCCCGAGTCGCACCGGCGAGTCGTGGTTGCCGGACGTGGCGACGATCACGGCACCCGCGGCCCGGATCGCCTCGAACCCCCTGTTGCACACCGCGACCGCGTCGGCACTCGGGACGGACCGGTCGTACACGTCGCCCGGCACCACCACCACGTCCACGGAATGCGCGGCGACCAGGTCGGCGACAGCGCCGAGGACCCGCGCCTGGTCGGCGAGGAGGTCGACGCCGTGGAACGTGCGCCCGATGTGCCAGTCGGAGGTGTGCAGGATCCGCATGACGAACGACGGTAGAGCACCCGTCCGACAGTTTCGGAGGGCGCACCGGTCCGTCGAACCCGGCAATGGGACGGTCAGCGACTACCCTCGAGATGTGTCCGCAACCCAACGTGCTCGTTCCGGGGTGCCGCTCGACCTGCGATCGGCCGTCCCCACCGTCCCCGGCATACCCGCGTGGAGCGCCGTCGCCGTCGCCGCTGGGTTGACGTTCGTCGGCTTCGCGCTCGACGCCGTCTCGGGAAGCGAACTGACGGCGACGTTCTCGATGCTGTACTTCCTCGGCTGTGTGCTGGCGGTCCTCGCGGTCCGCTACCGGGGACTGTTCACCGCGGTCGTGCAGCCGCCGCTGCTGCTGTTCGTCGCGGTCCCACTCGGCCAGCAGTTGATCTCCGACGGCGCCGGGACCAGCCTCAAGGATCTCGCGCTCACCGTCGCGTACCCGCTCGTCAACCGTTTCCCCCTGATGCTGGCGGCCACCGTCGTGGTGGCGTTGATCGCCGGCGCCCGCGTGTTCCTCGCCTCGCAGGGCAAGGGTGCCCCGGCCCGGTCGCAGGCCCGCCGTGCGTCGGCCCGCAGCCCCCGCTCCGACGCCCGCAGTCCCCGCTCCGACGCCCCGGCGGACGTCCGGTCCGGTCCCCGGCGCACGCCGCCGCCCGGTGGCACCTACCGGGACCGGGAGAATCGGGAGCCGCTGCGCAGGGAGCCTGCGGCCTACCGGGAGCCGTCCACCTACCGGGAACCGGTGCGCCGCGAGGCCGTCCGGTCCGATCGCGGCTACCGGGACACCGAGTACCGGGAGCCCGGCCATCGGGAACCCGTCGCCCACGACCGCGATCCCGTGCGGGTGCGCACCGCTGCCCCGACCGTCGAGGCGTCCGCGCAGCCGATGCCGCGGGTGCGTTACCGCGACCGCCGGGAACCGCCGCGCAACCACTGACCACAACCGACGACTCCGCCCCGGGACGAATGCGTCCCGGGGCGGAGTCGTATCGGAATGGTGTCGTGTTCCGGACCCGTCAGGCGCGGGCGTCGCGCAACTCCCGCGGCAACGCGAAGACGAGGGTCTCGTTGGCGGTGGTCACCGACTGGACGTCCGCGAATCCCTGTTCGGCGAGCAGGTCGATCACGCCGCGCACCAGGATCTCGGGCACCGAGGCGCCGGAGGTGATGCCGACCGTCCGGACCCCGTCGAGCCACGCGAGGTCGACCTCGCGTGCGAAGTCGACGAGGTACGAGGCCCGGGCACCGGCACCGAGCGCGACCTCGACGAGGCGGACCGAGTTCGACGAGTTCCGGGAGCCGACGACGATGACGAGATCGCATTCGGGCGCCATCGCCTTGACCGCGACCTGACGGTTCTGGGTGGCGTAACAGATGTCGTCGCTCGGCGGATCCTCGAGCTGCGGGAACTTCTGACGCAACCGCTGCACGGTCTCCATCGTCTCGTCGACCGACAGCGTCGTCTGCGACAGCCACACCACCCGGGCACCGTCCCGCACGCTGATCTTCTCGACGGCGTCGGGTCCGTCGACGAGCTGCACGTGGTCGGGCGCCTCACCGGCGGTGCCCTCGACCTCCTCGTGGCCCTCGTGGCCGATGAGCAGGATGTCGTAGTCGTCGCGCGCGAATCGTTTGGCCTCCTGGTGCACCTTCGTCACCAGCGGGCAGGTGGCGTCGATGGTGTGCAGGTTGCGTTCCTCGGCGGCCGCGTGGACGGCCGGGGACACGCCGTGCGCGGAGAACACCAGCACCGAACTCTCGGGGACCTCGTCGGTCTCGTCGACGAAGACGACGCCCCGCTCGGCGAGCGTGTCCACGACATGCCGGTTGTGGACGATCTCCTTGCGCACGTAGATGGGTGCGCCGTGCTTCTCGAGAGCCTTCTCGACGGTTTCGACCGCACGGTCCACGCCGGCGCAGTAGCCGCGGGGCTCGGCGAGTAGGACGCGCCGGCCCTCGCCGACGGTGTCGGTACCGGCCGAACGCGCGATACCCAGATTGAGGGGAACTGCCGAAGACATGACTCCAGCCTACGGTGCACGTCCGTCGCGTACCCTGCTGAGCATGATCCGTCCCCCGTTCATGGCGCGTGTCGCGGCCGGCATGGCCATCACTGCCTATGAAGAGGCGCTCAAGCTGCCGTCGACCGCGGTGACGTTCCCGATGACCGCGATCAGTCAGGTGCTGCAGACCACGATGCGGGTGCAGCAGTCGATGACGGCGCTCGCCATCAAGGGCGATCAGGCATTCTGCCTGTTCGACCGGGCCGAGGAGACCCCGCAGTGGGCGGTGTTCGACGAGGACCGCACCGACGGCGAGGCAGTCGCGGAGTCGCCGGTGGCCGGCACCGACCGGGAGACCGGCGATCGTCCGGCCACACCGGGACGCTTCGCGCTGTACTCGATGTCCCCCACCGAGTCCCCGTCCGACGACGGCGAGCAGACCGACACCCCGACGCCCCGGGACGTCCCGGTCCCGGACATCGCCGAGGAACTCGACTACGCGGCGCTCACCCTCGCCCAGTTGCGGTCGCGACTGCGGGCACTGTCGGTCGACGACCTGGCGGCGCTGCTCGCGTACGAGGAGCGCACCACGGCCCGCGCCCCGTTCCAGACGATGCTCGCCAACCGCATCACCGCCGCCACCGCCAAGTGACGGCCCCCAGTTCCGCGGAGCAGCCGTGGCCGGTGCGGACGGTCTCGACCAAGGTGTCGCAGTGGATCGACCGGCTCGGCAGCGTGTGGGTCGAGGGGCAGATCACCCAGATCAATGCGCGCCCCGGCACCCGGACCGCGTTTCTCGTGCTGCGGGATCCGTCGGTGGACATGTCGCTGTCGGTGACGTGTTCGCCGCAGCTGCTGCGCGATGCGCCCGTCCCGCTCACCGAGGGCAGCCGGGTCGTCATGTTCGGGAAGCTGTCGTTCTACACCGGCCGCGGCTCGGTATCGCTGCGGGTCACCGAGATCCGTGCGGTCGGCATCGGGGAACTCCTGGCCCGCATCGAGCGGTTGCGCGCACTGCTGGCCGCCGAGGGCCTGTTCGATCCGCGGCTCAAGCGTCCGCTGCCGTTCCTGCCCGGCACCGTCGGGCTGGTGACCGCGCGCGCGAGTGCCGCCGAACGGGACGTGCTCAGCGTCGCACAGAGACGGTGGCCGGCGGTCCGGTTCGAGGTGCGGCACGCGACCGTGCAGGGTCCGACCGCGGTCCCGCAGATCATCGCGGCCCTCGAGGAACTCGACCGGGACCCGACCGTCGACGTGATCGTCCTGGCCCGCGGCGGCGGCAGCGTCGAGGATCTGCTGCCGTTCTCCGACGAGGCCCTGTGCCGTGCGATCGTCGCGTGCACCACCCCGGTCGTGAGCGCGATCGGCCACGAACCGGACAGCCCACTCAGCGACCACGTCGCCGATGTGCGGGCCGCGACCCCCACCGACGCCGCCAAACGGGTGGTGCCGGACGCCGTCGCCGAGCAGGCCCTGGTCACCGAACTGCGGGGCCGTAGCGCCGCGGCCCTGCGGAACTGGGTGCAGCGCGAGGAACATCGCGTCGAGCAGTTGCGCAGCCGACCGGTCCTCGCGGATCCGCTGCAGGTGATCGACCGCCGCGCCGACGAGGTGGAGCGGCTGCGCGACGCCGCCCGCCGCGACGTGCAGCGGGCGATCGGGTCCGAGTCGACCGGCGTCGACCATCTGCGGGCGCGGCTGACGACACTCGGTCCGGCCGCGACCCTCGCGCGCGGCTACGCCGTCGTGCAGAAGGTGCTCGGTGCGGACGAGCCGGAGGTGCTGCGGTCGATCGACGACGCACCGCCCGGCACCCAGATCCGGGTCCGATTGGCCGACGGCGCGGTGCGCGCCGCCGTGATGGGAAGAGAAAAATGAGCAGCAATGACTAACGCAGATGTCGCCGACCTCGGCTACGAGGCGGCCCGGGACGAACTGGTCGACGTCGTGAAGACCCTCGAGCAGGGCGGCCTCGACCTGGACGCGTCCCTCGCGATGTGGGAGCGCGGCGAGGCCCTCGCCAAGCGCTGCGAGGAGCATCTGGCGGGGGCGCGTCGACGCGTCGAACAGGCCCTGTCCGACGCGTCCGACGAGTCCGACTAACGCTGCAACGGCTCCACCGCACCGACCGCGGTCGCCAGTGTGGTGAACGCCTCAGCGGGCGCCGGCCCTGTCAGCAGGATGCGGGTGTCACCGAAGTCGCTGACCCAGATCGCCTCGACACCGTCGCCACCGAACACGTCCCACGTGCGGTCGCCGATCTGCTCGGTGCCGGTCGCGTAGCGGGGTTCACCGGCGATGAACGGCACCAGCGTGCCCGCGGTCGCGTTGCTCTGGGTGAGCTGGAGGTAGCGTCCGCCGTCGGTGATGAAACCGATGTTGCTCGAGTCGCCGCCACCGTCACCGGCGACGATGCTGCGGCTCCCCGAATTGGGGGTCCAACCTGCAGGAACCTCCGGCTTGCGGATCGGGAACCCGAGCTCACGGGAGTCGTACTTGAATGCCGCGTCGGCATCGAAACTGGGGACGGGCCCCTGCTGGGGACCACCCGGGCTGAACGAGCAGGACTGGGCGACCGCCGCAATCAACAGGCACGCGATCACCAGCGGGATGAGCGACCAGGCCATGTCTTGGCCGTTCTGCAGGATGCGGGGCTTCTTGTCGGGCACGAGGTCCAGTATTCCTGTTCCGCCGAGATTGTGGCCCAGCAGCCCACTCTTCGTGGACGTTCTGCGAGAATCATCGGCGAGAATCGTCTACCAACGCAGGAGGCACCGCCCATGACGGCCAGCACCCCATCGAGTCGCCGCGAGGCCCCGGACCGCAACCTCGCGCTCGAGTTGGTCCGCGTGACCGAAGCTGCGGCGATGGCCGCCGGCCGCTGGGTCGGACGGGGCGACAAGGAGGGCGGCGACGGCGCCGCCGTCGACGCCATGCGCCACATGGTGAGCTCCGTCTCCATGCAGGGCGTCGTCGTCATCGGCGAGGGCGAGAAGGACGAAGCCCCGATGCTCTACAACGGTGAGGAAGTCGGCAACGGCGACGGCCCACTGTGCGACGTCGCGGTCGACCCGATCGACGGCACCACCCTGATGAGCAAGGGCGCACCGGGCTCCATCGCGGTCCTCGCGGTGTCCGAGCGCGGCGCCATGTTCGACCCGTCTGCCGTGTTCTACATGGAGAAGATCGCCGTCGGCCCCGAGGCCGCCGACGTCATCGACCTGTCCGCGGGCGTCGCCGAGAACATCCGCCGCGTCGCGAAGGCCAAGAACCGCGCCGTCTCCGACACGACCGTGACGATCCTGGACCGTCCACGCCACGCCGGGATCATCCGCGAGATCCGGGACACCGGCGCCCGCATCCGCCTCATCTCCGACGGCGACGTCGCCGGCGCCATCGCGACGGCCCGCCCCGAGTCCGGGGTCGACATGCTCCTCGGCACCGGCGGCACCCCCGAAGGCATCATCGCCGCGGCCGCCCTCCGCTGCATGGGTGGCGCCCTGCAGGGCAAGCTCGCCCCCACGGACGACGCCGAACGCCAGAAGGCCCTCGACGCCGGCCACGACCTCGACCGCGTCCTGCGCACCGAAGAACTCGTCACCGGCGAGAACATCTTCTTCTGCGCCACCGGCGTCACCGACGGCGACCTGCTCAAGGGCGTCCGCTACTACGGCGGCGGCGCCACCACGCAGTCCATCGTCATGCGCAGCAAGTCCGGCACCGTCCGCATGATCGAGGCCTACCACCGCCTCGAGAAGCTGCACGAGTTCTCGTCGATCAACTTCGACGGCGTCGACGGCGCCCAGCCGCCGCTGCCGTGATCGTGGGCTCCTAGCCCGAACAGCTGAAGGGACCCTTCGTACGCTCCCAGCGCACGAAGGGTCCCTTCAGCTGTTTCACGGTGGCAAGCTGAGGGCCATGACTGACAGCAGCGAGTCGCAGTTCCGTATCGAACACGACACGATGGGTGAGGTCCGGGTTCCGGTCGACGCCCTGTGGCGGGCGCAGACGCAGCGGGCCGTGGAGAACTTCCCGATCTCCGGGCGTGGTCTCGAGCGGGCGCAGATCCGCGCCATGGGGCTCCTGAAAGCCGCCTGCGCGCAGGTCAACAAGGATCTCGGTCTCCTGGCGCCGGAGAAGGCCGATGCGATCGTCGCGGCCGCGAACGAGATCGCCGACGGCCGGCACGACGACCAGTTCCCGATCGACGTGTTCCAGACCGGGTCGGGGACGAGTTCGAACATGAATGCCAACGAGGTGATCGCGGGCCTCGCGGCGCGGGCCGGGGTGGCGGTGCACCCGAACGACGACGTGAACATGTCGCAGTCGTCGAACGACACGTTTCCCACGGCGACGCATGTGGCGGCGACGGAGGCGGCTGTCACGGATCTGGTGCCGGCGCTGGATCGTCTGCGGTTGGCACTGCTGGACAAGTCCGTCGCGTGGCGGACGGTGGTCAAGTCGGGGCGCACGCATCTGATGGATGCGGTGCCGGTGACGCTCGGTCAGGAGTTTGGGGGGTACGCCCGCCAGGTCGAGGCCGGGATGGAGCGGATCCTCGGGACACTCCCCCGGCTCGGCGAGTTGCCGATCGGGGGTACCGCGGTGGGTACGGGTCTCAACGCCCCGGACGGGTTCGGTCCCCGGGTGGTGGCGGAGTTGGTGCGGGCGACGGGCGTCGACGCGCTGACTCCGGCCCGCAACGCGTTCGAGGCGCAGGCCGCCCGGGACGGGCTGGTCGAGTTGTCGGGGGCGCTGCGCACGATCGCGGTGTCGCTCACGAAGATCGCGAACGACGTCCGGTGGATGGGGTCGGGGCCGCTGACCGGTCTCGGGGAGATCCGGCTACCGGACCTGCAGCCGGGTAGTTCGATCATGCCGGGCAAGGTCAATCCGGTACTGCCGGAGGCGGTCACGCAGGTCGCCGCGCAGGTCGTGGGCAACGATGCGACGGTCGCCTGGGGCGGTGCGGCCGGCGCGTTCGAGTTGAACGTGTACATCCCGGTGATGGCCCGCAACGTGCTCGAGTCGATCCGGCTGCTGGCCAACGTGTCCCGGCTGTTCGCGGACCGCTGCATCGCGGGCCTCGCGGCGAACGAGGAGCATCTGCGGACGCTCGCCGAGTCGTCGCCGTCGATCGTGACGCCGCTGAACTCGGCGATCGGCTACGAGGAGGCCGCGGCCGTCGCGAAGCAGGCGTTGCGGGAGAAGAAGACGATCCGGCAGACGGTGATCGATCGCGGGCTGATCGGTGACGGGTTGAGCGAGGACGAGTTGGACCGACGCCTCGACGTGCTCGCGATGACCCGGGTCGACCGGGGCGAGTAGCACGTTCGACCCGAGGGTGAAAGTGCGTGTGAAATGTCCCATTACATCCCGCTTCGGATTGTGGATACCCCGCCGCGGGGTTAGCGTCGGACACACTGCTTCATCCTCTGTCGAAGCAGCGCGGACGCTCGCCCGCACCCCGACGGGGGCGAGCGCCCTGCCGTCGGGTGGTGGATTCGGTCACGCAGGTTGAACCCACCACCCGGACGGCCCCTCGTTCACCTGGCGGGACCGAATTCCTCGAGCATCTCCGTCACGAGCGCCGCGATCGGCGAGCGTTCGCTGCGGGTGAGGGTGATGTGCGCGAACAGCGGATGTCCCGCGAGCTTCTCGATCACCGCGGCGACGCCGTCGTGCCGTCCGACCCGCAGGTTGTCGCGCTGGGCGACGTCGTGGGTGAGGACGACGCGGGATCCGGTCCCGATTCGGGACAGCACGGTGAGCAGGACGCCACGCTCGAGGGACTGCGCCTCGTCGACGATCACGAACGAGTCGTGCAGGGAGCGCCCACGAATGTGCGTGAGCGGCAACACCTCCAGCATGCCGCGCCGTAGGACCTCTTCCATGACGTCGGAGCCGGCCAGCCCGTCGAGGGTGTCGAAGACGGCCTGCGCCCACGGTTCCATCTTCTCGCTCTCGCTGCCCGGTAGGTAGCCGAGTTCCTGACCGCCGACGGCGTACAGCGGGCGGAACACGACGACCTTGCGGTGGCTGCGCCGTTCGAGGACCGCCTCGAGTCCGGCGGTCAGGGCCAGCGCCGATTTTCCGGTGCCCGCCTTGCCGCCGAGGGACACGATGCCGACACTCTCGTCGAGCAGCAGGTCGAGGGCCACACGCTGTTCGGCGGAGCGGCCGTGCAACCCGAACGCCTCCCGATCCCCGCGCACCACCTGGACACGCTTGTCCGGCGTCACCCGACCGAGCGCGCTCGATGCACCACCGAGCAGCCGAATACCGGTGTGGCACGGCAACTCCCGCGCCTCGTCGATGTCGACGACACCGTCCGAGAACAACCGGTCGACGACGCCGGGGGCGACGTCGAGTTCGGTCATGCCGGTCCACCCGGACGGGATCACGTCGTGGGCACGGAACTCGTCGGCGGGCAGTCCCACCGCGCCGGCCTTGACCCGCAGCGGAATGTCCTTGCTGACGAGGACCACGTCGCGGCCCTCGGCAGCCAGATTGAGGGCGCACGCAAGGATCCTGGAATCGTTGCTGTCCGTGCGGAATCCGACCGGCAGTACGGCGGGATCGGTGTGGTTGAGTTCCACGTGGAGGGTGCCGGTGTCGTCACCGATCGGTACCGGCCGGTCGAGGCGACCGTGCGCGAGCCGGAGCTCGTCGAGCATCCGCAACGCTTCCCGAGCGAACCAGCCCAGCTCGTGGTGGTGGCGTTTGTCCTCGAGTTCCCCGATCACGACGAGCGGCAGCACCACCTCGTGTTCGGCGAACCGGGTGACGGCCCACGGATCGGACAACAGGACCGAGGTGTCGAGAACGTAGGTGCGGACGGAGCTGGATGCGGTCACGTGAGGCTCCTCGTGTCAGGGCGGCGACTGCATGTCGCCCCTGCCCCGACGCTACGACCGGGGTCGGGAAGATCCCACATTCGACACGATGAACGCCTCGTGAACAGCGCTCGGCGGCGCGGTGCGGTGTACTGACGGTACCCATATCGGAGGGAGTCGTAGATGTCGCAGATCGAGCACCGGTACGCCGTGGCCCTCGCGGAAGCGGAGGCCGGATTCCGGGAAGGGGGCATCCCGATCGGGGCCGCCCTGTTCCGCGGTGACGAACTGATCGCGCAGGGACGTAACCGCCGGATCCAGGACGGGGATCCGATCCTGCACGGCGAGATGAGTTGTTTCCGGAATGCGGGACGCCGCACCGACTACACCGACATGACCCTGTTCACCACGTTGGCGCCGTGCTCGATGTGCGCGGGCGCGACGCTGCTGTTCCGGGTGCCGCGCGTCGTCGTCGGCGAGGACACGACGTTCCCCGGAGACCTCGATCTGCTGCGGGACCGCGGCGTCGAGGTGGTCGTGCTGTCCGATCCGCGGGCCATCGACCTGATGCGCACGATGACGGACGCGCGACCCGAGGTGTGGTCGGAGGACATCGGGGGCAGATAGCGTGACGGCCTGCACCCGATCGGGTGCAGGCCGTCACGAAACGTGCGGGATGCCCTTACTTGGAGAGCAGTCCCCAGCCTTCGAGGCCGTCGTACAGCGGGAAGTCCTGGGCCAGCGTGGAGACGCGGGCGCGCAGGGCCGGGACGTCGGCGTCGGTGCCGTTGGCGAGGGCGGTGGCGATGATGTCGGCGACCTCGGTGAACTCGGCGTCACCGAAGCCGCGGGTGGCCAGCGCGGGGGTGCCGATGCGCAGGCCGGACGGGTTCATCGGCGGGCGCGGGTCGAACGGCACGGCGTTGCGGTTGACGGTGATGCCGATCTCGTGGAGCAGATCCTCGCCCTGCTGGCCGTCGAGCTGCGAGTGACGCAGGTCGACGAGAACCAGGTGGACGTCGGTGCCGCCGGTGAGGACGGAGATGCCGTTGCCGGCGACGTCGGCGCCACCGAGACGCTCGGCGAGGATCTTCGCGCCGGCGAGGGTGCGTTCCTGGCGGGCCTTGAACTCGGGGGTGCCGGCGATCTTCATGGCGACGGCCTTCGCGGCGATCGCGTGCATGAGCGGGCCGCCCTGCTGGCCGGGGAACACCGACGAGTTGAGCTTCTTGGCCCACTCCTTCTTCGCCAGGATCATGCCGGAGCGGGGGCCGCCGAGGGTCTTGTGGACGGTGGTGGAGACGACGTCGGCGTGCGGGACCGGCGACGGGTGCAGGCCCGCGGCGACGAGACCGGCGAAGTGCGCCATGTCGACCCACAGCTTGGCGCCGACCTCGTCGGCGATGGACCGGAACGCCGCGAAGTCGAGCTGACGCGGGTACGCCGACCAGCCGCCGATGAGGACCTGCGGGCGCTCGCGCAGCGCGATCTCACGGACCTGGTCCATGTCGACGACGTGGGTGTCCTCGCGGACACCGTAGGAGGCGACCTGGTACAGCTTGCCGGAGAAGTTCAGCTTCATGCCGTGCGTGAGGTGACCGCCGTGGGCGAGGTCCATGCCGAGCAGCTTCTCGCCCGGGTTCATCAGCGTCATCAGCACGGCGGCGTTGGCCTGCGCACCGGCGTGCGGCTGGACGTTCGCGAACTCGGCGCCGAAGACCTCCTTGGCGCGGTTGCGGGCCAGATCCTCGACGACGTCGACGTATTCGCAGCCGCCGTAGTAGCGGCGACCCGGGTAGCCCTCGGCGTACTTGTTGGTCAGGACGCTGCCCTGGGCCTCCAGGACCGCGCGGGGAACGAAGTTCTCCGACGCGATCATCTCGAGGGTGTCGCGCTGACGGGACAGCTCGCCCGCCATCGCGGTGGCGACCTCGGGGTCCAGTTCGGCGAGCGACGCGGTGTTCACGTCGGCGGAAGGGGCAGCAGTCATCGCGAAATCTCCAGGCTGGATTGCGGAAGTATCCCTCCCAGTCTAGGGAACGAGGTCGTCGCGCAACACGCCTGGGGTGAGCGGTTCGTCGAGCAGGCGACGGAATCGTGCGGAACGCTGCGGGCCGACGGGGGCCTGAGCGAGCCAGGACCCGAGCAGGCGGTAGCCCTCGACGTAGGTACTGATGTAGGCGCGCCACAGCGGCGACGACAGGAACCGCAGGCTCTGCGCGGCCCGCTCGGGACTCGACAGCGTCCAGCGCTGCAGGAACGCGGTCACGGTGTCGGCGTCGGCACCCCGGTCGTGGAGCAGCAGGGCGGCGTCCTGACGCACCGACAGCAGCCCGGCCGACGCCGCGGACAGTTCCTCGGCCCGGTCTCCGTCGAACCGCAGCCCCAGGTCCGCGTAGATCTCCTGCGCCCAGCGTCCCCACCCGGCGCCGACGACGGATTCGAGGGCGAGGTCGGCGAGGCCCTCCGCCATGAGGCACTGCGGGGTGTTGACGACGAACAGCGTCTGCTCGAGTTGTCCGGCACCGACGAGTCCGGCCTCCTTGCGGCAGTGTTCGGTGTGGTGGCCGGGATACGACTCGTGGGCGATCAGCCGCGGCAGATGTGCCATGTGCTGATCGAGGTCGGAGTTGATCGCGACGGTGGAGCGGTAGCCGCCGAGGTAGTAGTTGAACCCGGACCACGGCTTGTCGCCGACCACCTCGTAGTCGACGCGTTCGTGCTCGGGCAGCGGGTACTCGGCGCGGACGCGATCACGCAGTGCGCTGTCGAACGCGTCGACGCACTCCCGCAGTTTCGCCGGGGGGATGCGGTCGGCGGCCCGGTGCGCGGCCATCCGTTCGACGAGGGTGCCGGGTCCGGGCAGGACGGCGTCCATGCGGCGGTGCGCGTCCCGGTACACGTCCTCGTCGCCGGCCTCGATGCGGACGTCGAAGTAGGCGGCGACCTCGTCGACGAATCCGACGGGTTCCCCGGCGAACGTGCGGGCGGAGCATTCGAGGGCGGCCAGGTGGGCGTCGAGGAAGCGGGTCCGCTCGCCGGACAGCCCCGCCGACGGCAGGTCGGCGCGCAGTGCCCGCGCATCCGCCGCGAGCGTCCGCGGGTCCGGACGGGGTTCGTTCTCGACCTGGCGGCGCAGCGCGGGATCACCGGTGTAGGCGTCGACGAAGCCTTCCTCGAGGCGGTCGAAGCGCAGGCCCAGCAGCAGGTAGTCACGCACCAGCAAGTCCGATTCCATGTCGGCGACCCTAGCCGCTCACCTGTGGTTTCGGCCGGGAGGCGGACCCGGCGCAGCGAGCGGCCGTGGGAACCAGCACAATTTGCTGCATGCACCTGCCACGCACCCGCACGCGCATGCACCGATCACCCGCGACGCCGCGCACCCGAGAGGTGCGGCAATGGCGCGGGTGAGCGAATCCAGCCCGTACGTCGAGTTCGATCGCAAGCAGTGGCGCAAACTGCGCAAGTCGACGCCGCAGGTGCTCACCGAGCAGGAACTCGTCGGTCTCCGCGGTCTCGGTGAACAGATCGACCTGGACGAGGTCGCCGAGGTCTATCTGCCGCTCTCGCGACTGATCCATCTGCAGGTCGCCGCCCGCCAGCGACTGTTCGCGGCGACCGCGACGTTCCTCGGGGACAAGCACCCCGACCGGCAGGTGCCGTTCGTCATCGGCGTGGCCGGCAGCGTCGCGGTCGGCAAGTCCACCACCGCGCGTGTCCTGCAGGCGTTGCTGGCGCGGTGGGAGCATCATCCTCGGGTCGATCTCGTCACCACCGACGGGTTCCTCTACTCCACCACCGAACTGACCCGGCGCGGCATCATGCACCGCAAGGGTTTTCCGGAGAGTTACGACCGACGCAAGCTGCTGCGGTTCGTCACCGAGGTCAAATCCGGCGCCGAAGAGGTTGCCGCCCCGGTGTATTCGCATGTCTCGTACGACGTGATCCCCGGCCAGCATCACCTGATCCGGCAGCCCGACATCCTCATCATCGAGGGCCTCAACGTGCTGCAGACCGGGCCGCGGCTGATGGTGTCGGACCTGTTCGACTTCTCGATCTACGTCGACGCCCGCATCGAGGACATCGAACGCTGGTACATCAAACGTTTCCTGGCGCTGCGCAAGACATCGTTCACCGACCCCGACGCACACTTCCACCACTACGCGGCACTGTCCGACGAGCACGCCGCCCTCGCGGCCGAGGACATCTGGAACTCCATCAACCGGCCGAACCTGGTGGAGAACATCCTGCCCACGCGTCCCCGCGCCACGCTGGTGCTGCGCAAGGACTCCGACCACACCATCAACCGGCTACGGCTGCGCAAACTGTGACCGGGTGGGCGCCCGGCGTGCCGGGCGCCCACGTCACGGCGTCAGCGCGGGGAACCAGATGTCGGCCAGGACCGCGGCGGCCGTGTCGGCGGGCAGGTCGATCGTGCCCTGCACCGCCCAACGTGTGAAGAACCGTTCGAGCTGGCTGACCAGTAGTTCGATCCGCAACCGGGCCTCGTCGCGCCGACCGGTGCCCCACCGGTCGAGGTAGCGGGGCATCGCATCGGCCAGATCGTCGATCGCCCGCCGCGCCACCTGCTTGAACTCCGGCTCCAGCGCCACCGCCTCGTCCCACGCCGGCAGGATCTCCTGGTTCTCCTCGAACCATGCGAGCGCCCGCCGCACCCAGTCCGTGAACTCCGCCCGCGACCCGGACGCGAGAACCTCGTCGAGTTCCCCGTAGATCACCCTCGGACGCTGCCGCATCGTCTCCGCGCTGATCTTCTCGAGCACCTCCGTCTTGCCGCCGAAATGCAGATAGAACGTGGCACGGCTGCAACCGACATCCGCGACGATGTCGTCGATCGTCACCGCCGCATACCCCCGGTCCACGAACAGTTTCCGCGCCGACCCGAGCAGATTGCGGCGGGTCTGCTGCTTCTGCCGATCCCGTTGCGTGATCATGCCGATTCCCCCAAACTCACTGGACACTGCGTCAGCGAATGCTAACCTGTGGTCCTGATCACAGTCGAGGTTGGGAGTCGCTCGTGAACACACGCCCCACGGTCTGCATCATCGGCGCCGGCTGCTCCGGATTCACCACTGCGAAACGCTTGCAGGACTACGGGATTCGTTTCGACTGCTTCGAGTCGTCGGATGATGTCGGCGGTAACTGGTACTTCCGGAATCCGAACGGTCATTCGTCGTGCTACGAGTCGCTGCACATCGACACGTCGACGACGCGTCTGCAGTTCGAGGATTTCCCGGCCGGCGACGACTGGCCGCACTTCCCGCACCACACGTTGATCCACCAGTACTTCCGGGACTACGTCGAGCGTTTCGGGTTGCGGGACGCCATCACGTTCGGCACCTCGGTCGAGCATGCCGAACGCGATGCCACCGGACGCTGGCAGGTCACCCTGGACACCGGGGAGACCCGGGACTACGACGCGCTCGTCGTCGCCAACGGGCACCACTGGAGCCCGCGTCTGCCCGAATATCCCGGGCATTTCGACGGCATCACGCTGCACAGTCACGAGTATCTGAGCCCGTTCGAGCCGGTCGACATGCGCGGCAAGAAGATCGTCGTCGTCGGCATGGGCAACTCGGCTCTCGACATCGCATCCGAGTTGTCGCACCGGTCGATCGCCGAACACGTGTGGGTGTCGGCGCGGCGCGGCGTGTGGGTGCTGAGCAAGTACCGCAACGGCAAGCCCGCCGACAAGATGATGCGTCCCCCGTGGATGCCGAAGAAACTCGGGTTGAGCTTGTCCCGCAAGGCGATCAAGAAGTCGATCGGCAACATGGAGGACTACGGCCTGCCCAAGCCGGACCACGAACCACTGTCCGCGCACCCGTCGGTGAGCATCGACTTCCTCGCGAAGTCGGCGTCCGGCGATCTCACGTGTGTGCCGGGGATCGCCCGCCTCGACGGGGATGCGATCGTGTGCACGGACGGTCAGCGCATCGAGGCGGACGTCATCGTGTACGCCACCGGCTACGAGATGAAGTTCCCGTTCTTCGACGATCCCGCACTGCAACCGAATGCGGATCATCAACTGCCGCTGTTCAAGCGGATGATGAAGCCGGGCATCGACAACCTGTACTACATGGGTCTCGCGCAGGCGTCGCCGACGATCGTCAACCTCGCCGAGCAGCAGAGCAAACTGGTGGCCCGCCACCTCACCGGCGCGTACGTGCTGCCGACGACCGCGGAGATGGGCGACGTCATCGCCGCGGACGAGCGAATGCACTTGGGCCAGTACTACACCGCGCCCCGACACACCATCCAGGTCGACTTCGGCCGGTACGTGCGGGATCTGAACAAGGAGATCGCGGCCGGCGAGAAGCGGGCCGGCGAGCAGTCTCCGGCCCCGCGCCGCATCGCACCCGCGGCGGCCGCCCGGTGACCGCTGTCCACGGCACGTGCGACCCGCGGTTCACCGGTGTCCGGGATCTGCTGGTGCGCAGGCTCGCCGACGGCGACGAGGCCGGTGCGTCGCTGTGCGTGGTCGAGGACGGCGAGGTCACCGTCGACCTGTGGGGTGGTGTCGCGGACGTGGAGTCCGGGCGGCCGTGGACCCGGGACACCATCGTCAACACGTTCTCGCTGACGAAGACGATGACGGCGCTCGCGGCGCTGGCCCTGATCGACCACGGCCTGCTCGATCCGGACGCCCCGGTGGCCGACTACTGGCCCGAGTTCGCCTCGGCCGGTAAGGGATCGGTGCTCGTCCGGCACGTCCTGGGGCACACGTCCGGGGTGTCCGGGTGGGAGCGTCCGGTGACACTCGAGGACCTGTACGACACCCGTGCCGCGGCCGCGCTGCTGGCGGCCCAGCCACCGTGGTGGACACCCGGCGACGGCTCCGGCTACCAGGCGATGAGTCACGGTCATATCGTCGGCGAACTCGTCCACCGCATCACCGGCGAGCGTCTCGGCGCGTTCTTCGACCACGAGTTCGCGGCCCCGTCCGGCGCCGACTTCTTCATCGGCACACCGGAATCCGAGCATCATCGAGTGGCGGCACTGGTTCCGCCGCCGCCGTCGGGCATCGACTATTCGGCCCTGCCCGCGGACAGCGTGTTCGTGCGCACCATGACCAATCCGCGGATCTCCCCGGCCGTCACCACCGATCCGGGCTATCTGTCCGCGGAACTCGGTGCCGCGAACGGTCAGGGCAACGCCCGGTCGGTGGCCCGGCTGCAGTCGATCGTCTCGAACGGGGGCGTGCTCGACGGGCGACGCTACCTGTCCCCCGCCGTGATCGAGAAGATCTTCGACGTCCAGGCCGACGGCCGGGACCGGGTCCTCGGCGCACACCTGCGGTTCGGGCTCGGCTACACCCTCCCGAGTCCGGCCGTGCCGTCGATCCCGGACGGACGGGTCTGCTGGTGGACGGGTTTCGGCGGGTCCGTCGTGGTGAACGACCTGGACCGGGGCGTCACCGTCGCGTACGTCATGAACAAGATGGACGCGCAACTCGTCGGCGCCCCCAACGCGACCGCCTACCTCGACGCGGTGTTCGCCGCACTCGACGACGAGACCGCGGAAGCGGTGTGACGCCTCAGGCCCCGAACCGGCGGTGCCGGGCCGCATAGTCGCGCAGTGCCCGCAGGAAGTCGATGCGGCGGAACTCCGGCCAGTACGCCTCGGTGAACCAGATCTCCGAGTAGGCGCTCTGCCACAACAGGAATCCGGACAGCCGCTGCTCCCCCGACGTCCGGATGACGAGGTCGGGGTCCGGCTGCCCGGACGTGTACAGGTGGCCGTCGATGCCCTCGACGGTGACAGCCTTGACGAGGTCGTCCCCGGCCAGGCCGTCGCGCAGCTTGTCGCGCAGCAGGGCCTGCACGGCGTCGGCGATCTCCTGGCGTCCGCCGTAGCCGACGGCGACGTTGACGTGGGTGCCGGTGCGGCCCAGTGTGCTCTCGGCCGCGTCCCGCAGCCGGCGGGCCTGCGCGTCGGGCAGCAGGTCGAGGGTGCCGACGATCTTCACGCTCCAGTTCTTCCCGGGGCCGGAGATCTCCTCGACGACCTCGGTGATGATGTCGAGGAGCGTGTCGAGTTCCTCGGGTTCGCGCCGCAGGTTCTCCGTCGACAGCAGATAGATCGTGGCCATCTCGATGCCGGCAGCATCACACCAGTGCAGCAGTTCCGCGATCTTGCGGGCACCCATCCGGTGCCCGTGACTGACGTCGGTGAACCCGTTCTCCCGCGCCCAGCGCCGATTGCCGTCGCACATCACCGCCACATGGCGCGGATGCTGTAAACCGTCGAGACTGCGCAGAAGTCGTCGTTCGTAGATGCTGTACAGCAGACCGCGCACCTTCACCTGGACATCACCACGGGAACAAAGACTACGCCGCGGGCCGTCGACGCGGCGACTGCCGCCGCAGGAGGAGACTTGGGTGAGCACCACCGGCGACCGACTCGGCGCGATCACACAACTGGCCCCGCAGGATGCCGACTTCGTCTACAGCGAGCACGAACGCCACCTCTCGAACACGGCGGCGATGTACATGTTCGATACGACGAACGAGTCCGCGACCGTCGAACTCGACGACGTGATCGAGTGGATGCGCGAACGACTCGGGCACGGCGCCGTGTTCACCCGGCGACTCCGTCGGGTGCCGTTCGAGCTGGACTACCCGTACTGGGTCCCCGACCGCGGCCTCGACCTCCGTCGGCACGTATTCGTGGAACGGGCCGACGGCTCCGGCTGGGATGCACTGCGCCGGCAGATCTCCCGCATCGCGGGATCGCCACTCGATCTGTCCCGGCCACCGTGGGAACTGCACTTCGTGACCGGCGCCTCGGGCCTGGGCACCATGCCGGACCGGATGACGGTGGCGATCGTCAAATGCCACCACAGTGCCGGCGACGGCATGGCGGTCCGTGAACTCGGCACCCGCCTGTTCGGGCGGTCGGCGGCACACCCGCCGACACCGACGTCGACCGAAGAATTCTCGCCGCTCACGCAGCTGGCCCGCGCAGCGATGCGACTGCCGTCCCAGTGGCTCGAGTTCCGGGACGGCATCACCGCAACCACGGACGCCGGTCGTCGGGTAGCCGATGCGGTGGCGCGGGGCGAGATCGTCGAACCGCCGAAAGAGTGGCCGTCGGTGGTCTTCAACGGCACGATCACACCCGACCTCGCCTTCGACATGGTCGACCTGTCCGCGGCCGGCATCGCTGTCGTGCGTGCGGCATTCCCCGGCGTCACGTTCAACGACGTGGTCCTGACGACTGTCGGTGGAGCGCTCGCCGCCTACCTCGACGAGCGCGGTGAGACGCCTGCCGGGTCGCTGTCCGCGATGGTCCCGATGTCGATGCGTGGCACGACCCCCGGGGTCGCCGACGATCCGGCACCGTCGCGTGGAAATCATCTCGCGTTGATGACCGTGGACCTCCACACCGATGTCGGCGATCCGGCCGACCGTCTACAGGCGGTGCACACGTCCGGTCACGACGAGAAGAAACGACACCGGCATCCGGACGTACAGGCCGCATCGAGCCGGATGTCGTCGTCACCGCCCTGGCTGCTGGCACTGGCGAACCGGGCACGTCGCTTCACCGATCGCCCGGGGCCGACCGTGGACGGCGCCAACGTCATGGTCAGCAATGTGCCTTGGGCCGGAAGCGATCTGGTGTTCCGTGATGCACCGTGTACCAAGGTCGTCGGCATCCTCGGGATCGTCGACCGCATGGGCTTGCGACATCTCGTCGCCTCCTCCGGGGACGGTGCCGTAGAACTGTCGTTCTGCACCGATACGGCGATGATGCCCGACACCGAGCGGTACCGAATCCTGCTCCGGCAGTCGTTCGACGCCCTGGTCACCGCCGCCCGCACTCGAGCCGACGAATAATTTTTTCCCGTTTCCGTGACGCGGCTAACAATCTGTTGTTAATGTCCGTTTCGCCCGAGGCGCCGCCTCGGTGCGCGGCACCGTCGCAACGGCCGGAGCACTGCGCTTCCCGGCGGGTCCGATGCCGCGGCAATGACGAACAAGGAGACGTCAGTGGGCTCACTCGCTGGAATCATGCAGGCATTCGTCGGTGGACTCGGCTCGATGGCCGGAGCCGACGGGCTGATGAAGACTTTCCTCGGCTCGGTCGAGGGCAGCCTCATCGCGCCCCCGCCGGCCTGATCCACACCGAGTTCTCAACTTTTCTACTTCACGGGACCGGAACATCCGATCCCGTTCCGACACACAAGGAGTGACATGGGTTCCGTCATGGGCATCGTGGAAGCAATCAGCGGCGGCGTCAACCAGCTCGGTGGTCGTCTCGTCGACGCGCTGATCACGCTGAGCGGCGGCGAGCCGGGCGCCGGCAAGTAGCCACCGACGTTCGATGGGGCCCGCACCGCACCGGTGCGGGCCCCGTTCCACGAGGAGATCGGCAACGCATGCGGCACAAGCTCTTCCACTCCCTCGCCGTGGCACTGTCCGTGGCAGCGATTGCCACGGCCCCGGCCCGTGCGTCCGCGCAGGACCTGCCGTCGGCCGCCACGATCGTCGGTATGCAGTCCGTCGACGATCGGCTGCTGATGCTCGACGTCTTCTCTCCGGCGATGGGTCGTGAGATCCCCGTCAACGTGCTGCTTCCGCATGACCGCGGCCGGGCGCACGGCGTGTACTACCTGCTCGACGGCAATTCAGGTCAGGTGTCGAACACCAACTGGCTCGACCCCGACAAGGGTGATGCCCGGAACTTCTTCGCCGACAAGGACGTCACGGTCGTGATGCCGGTCGGCGGTACCGGCACGCTGTACACCGACTGGGCGCAGGAGCACCCGAAGTTCGGCACCGTCCGGTGGGAGACGTTCCTGACCGAGGAACTTCCGCCGTTGATCGATGCCCGCTTCGGCACCAACGGTCGCAACGTGATCGGCGGTATCTCCTCCGGCGCGCAGGGCGCGCTGATGCTGGCGCAGCGCACACCCGACCTGTACGACGGCGTCGTCGGCTACAGCGGCTGCTATCTCACCGAGGGTCCGGTCGGGAAGGCGATCACCGATCTGGTCGTCGTCAACGGGATGGCGAATTCCGAGATGATGTGGGGCCCGCAGGGCACCCCGGAGTGGGCCGGACACGACCTGCTGCGCAACGCCTCCCGCCTGGCCGGCAAGACGGTCTATCTGTCGTCGGGGACCGGACTGCCCGGACCGCACGAGACCCTCGACTCCCCCGGACTCGCGAACACCGTGGTGGTCGGCGGTGTCCTCGAGGCCGCGGCGAACGCCTGCACCGATCAGCTGACGCAGACACTGCGGAACGCCGGCGCCGACGTGACCCGCAGCGCGCAACCGGTCGGCGTCCACGCGTGGCCGTACTGGAAGGACGAGTTGGCGCGCTCCTGGCCGGTGATCGACGCCGCGCTCCGTTGACGACCGACCTCACCGTGACAACTGCTCGCGCAACCCCTCGATGTCGGTGACGGGCCGGTCGCACACGGTGCCGCGGCACACGTAGGCGGTCGCCGTACCGTCGACGAGCGGACGATCCGCGAGCAGCGGCATCGAATCGGTCGGTCCCGCAACGACGATCGTGCCGCCGGGTGCGAGTCGGCGCGCCTGCCGCGCCAGTTCGGACGGCCCGTCCTCGGAGACCGCGATCTGCAGCGGCCCACGCACCGACGCCTCGGCCACCGCGAGCCAGTGGCCGGCCGATCGAGGCGCACGCTGCAGCACGACGGACGCACACGCCAGCGACTCCGCTGCCGCCGCCGCGTATTTCGCGGACCGCTCCACATCGACCAGCGACGACGCCGTCAGCAGCGCCTCGGTGATGCTCGACGCCCCCGACGGGGTGGCCCCGTCCAGCGGATCACGTGGCCGGGTCACCAGGGTCTCGGCGTCGTCGGCGGTGTCGAACCAGATCCCCGGCCGGTCCGGGTCCGCGAAACGCTCGATCGCGGTGTCCAGCAACCTCACTGCCGCGTCCAGCCAGGCAACATCACCCGTCACCTGATGCAGGGTCAGCAGTCCCGTCGCCAACGCGCCGTGGTCGTCGAGGATCCCCACGGGCGCACCGACGACCCCGGCGAGCGACGCGCGGCGCAGACGCCCGTCCACGACGTGCGTCGCCAGCAGCACCCGCGCGCAATCCGCAGCCGCGGCCACCCAGTCGGGTCGGTCGAGTCCGGCGCCGGCCTCCGCCAGCGCCGTGATCGCCAGCCCGTTCCATGCGGTGACCACCTTGTCGTCGCGGGCCGGCTGGGGACGCCGCTGCCGCGCGGCGAACAGCCGGGTGCGCACGTCCGAGAACCGCGTGTCGTCGGACGGGTCCGCGAGCAACTGCAGCACCGAGCTGCCGTGTTCGAACGTGCCGTCGGCCGTCACCGTGAACGTCTCGGCCGCCCACACGCCGTCGTCGTCGTCGAGCACGTCCCGCAGTTGCTGCGGCGTCCACGCGTACGTGAGGCCTTCCTCGCCGTCGGTGTCGGCGTCGAGGGCCGACGCGAACGCGCCCGCGTCGGTGCGCAGATCCCGCAGCAGGAACTCCACGATCCCGCCGGTCACCCGATGTGCGAGATCCGAACCGGTGCGCCGGGCCAGGTGCGCGTAGAACCGCAACAGCAGCGCGTTGTCGTAGAGCATCTTCTCGAAGTGCGGCACCACCCAGCCCGCATCCACCGCGTACCGGGCGAAGCCGCCGCCGAGCTGGTCGTGGATGCCGCCGCGGGCCATCGCGTCGGCGGCCCGGTCGACGGTCCGCAGCACCGGTTCGGCGCAGCTGCGCTCGTACGCCCGCAGCAGGCCCTCGAGCAGCATCGACGGCGGGAACTTCGGTGCCCCACCGAATCCGCCGCGGTCGCGGTCCTCGTCGCGCAGCACACTCGCCGCGGCACCCGACAGCAGCGGCACCTCGACGGGCGGACCCCCCGCGGGCAACGCCCCTGCAGCACGACGCAGTTCCGCCACCACCGACGCGGCCGCATCGTCGACGTCGCCGCGACGGGACCGCCACGTGTCGGTGATCGCGTGCAGCAACTGCGTGAACGACGGCATCCCGCCACGCGGCTGCGTCGGGTAGTAGGTGCCGCAGTAGAACGGGGCCCCGTCCGGGGTGAGGAAACACGTCATGGGCCAGCCGCCCTGACCGGCCATCGCGACGGTCGCATTCATGTAGACGGCGTCGAGATCGGGGCGCTCCTCACGGTCGACCTTGATGCACACGAAGTGCTCGTTCATCACCGCGGCGGTCGCGTCGTCCTCGAACGACTCGTGCGCCATGACGTGACACCAGTGGCAGGCCGCGTACCCGATCGACAGCAGGATCGGGACGTCCCGCTCGCGTGCCCACGCGAGCGCGTCCGGACCCCACTGCTGCCAGTGCACCGGATTGTCGGCATGCTGCCGCAGATACGGGCTGGTCGCGTCGCCCAGCATGTTTCGTTCGAGCGACACGACCGATCCTCCTAGTTCGTGGGCTTCGCCGGCGGGTCCTGGCGATTGCCGGCCGCTCCGCGGTCGGTGCCCTCATCGGCCGCCTGATCGGCCTCCGGGTGCTCCGGCTGGAACGTGTCGGGCAGCTTCTTGAGCTGCCTGTTCATCGACCGGACCAGCAGGACCGTGCCCGCCAGCAGGCCGATGATCAACACCAGGCCGAGCGGGGACGCCTTACCGAACTCCGGGCCGGACGGATTGCCGACTCCCTGCGCGAGCAACTCCCACGCCACCGTCGTCATCACTGCTTCTCGTCCTCCGAAATGCCCGCGAAGAGGTCGTTCTCCGGGATCGCGGTCTGTACACGGGTCTTGGCCAACTCGAACTCTTCGGTCGGCCAGATCTTCTGCTGAATGTCGAGCGGCACCGCGAAGAACGAGCCGTTCGGGTCGATCTGCGTGGCATGGGCCCGCAACGCGTCGTCCCGCTGCGGGAAGTGGTCACCGCACTGGATCTGGGTGGTCACCCGCGCCATCATGTCGCCCTGCTCGGTCTTCCACTTCGCGAGCCAGTCCGCCATCGGGAACACCTCGCCGCGCCGCTCGTACTCGTCCTTGAACTGGACGAGACGCTTCCGGATGAAGCCGTGCGAGTAGTACACCTTCTGCACGTCCCACGGCGCGCCCGCGTCGGGGAACCGTGCGGGATCGCCGGCCGCCTCGTACGCCGCCATCGACACCTCGTGGCACTTGATGTGATCGGGGTGCGGATAGCCGCCGTTCTCGTCGTACGTGATCATCACGTGCGGACGGAACTCTCGGACCACCTTCACCAGCGCCTCGGTCGGCACCTCGAGCGGTTCGAGCGCGAAACACCCCTCCGGCAGCGGCGGCAGCGGGTCACCCTCGGGCAGGCCCGAGTCGACGAACCCGAGCCACGTCTGCCGCACCCCGAGGATGCGGGCGGCCTCGGCCATCTCGTCGCGGCGCACGTCCTGCATCCGGTCCCGGATGCCCGGCACGTCCATCGCAGGGTTCAGAATGTCGCCGCGTTCACCACCGGTGAGCGTCACGACGAGCACCTCGTTGCCCTCCGCGGCGTAACGAGCCATCGTCGCGGCGCCCTTGCTCGACTCGTCGTCGGGATGGGCATGAACGGCCATGAGTCGGAATCCGCTCACGTGTGTCTTCACCTCAGCTTCGCGTGTCACCGTCGTGGAGTGTCACCTGGAGTGGTGACCGCACCCCTACCAGTGTGCCGTCACCCGTCCCCTATAGTTCCACCTGACACATACGACGGTCTGTCGTACCCCCGCTCGAGAGCGAAGTTGATGAGCAACACATCTCCCGCCGACCGCTACGGCTCCGCACCCCGGGCACCCCGGTCGACGCGCTGGGTGGCGTGGGTTCTCACGGGCGTCGTGATCGTCGCAGGTCTCGGCATCGCCTACATCGGCTACACGAAGTTCGCGGTCAAGGACGTCGAAGGCAAGCAGATCTCGTTCGACATCGTCGACGACCGGACCATGAGCATCCAGTTCACGGTCACCCGGGAAAACCCCGATCAGGCCGCCGTGTGCATCATCCGCACCCGCTCGAAGGACGGCTCCGAAACCGGCCGGCGCGAGGTGTACGTGGCGCCGTCGGAGTCGCAGACAGTCGAGATCACCGCCCCCGTCCGCGCCTCCCAGCCGCCCGCGATGGGCGATCTGTACGGGTGCAGTTCCCACGTCCCGGAGTACCTGCGCGCAGGCTGACGGCCCGACCGGCGGGTCTGTGATCCACCCGGCAACAACCGTTCCCCGTGCTAAAATTGGTCGATACACGGTTCCCGTCGGAGCCGTGTATTGCTGCATTGACGGCAGGACGAGTCTGCTCACACGGTGAATGCTCACACAGTGGATGCGTCACGGACTCGAGCTGGCCTGCCCGTTGATCGCTGCGGTTCGCAGCGGTCTGCCGAGGGAGTCCGCAAGGACTTCGACAACAAGGGAGTGATCGACAATGACCGAGACCCAGGTGACCTGGCTTACTCAGGAGTCTCACGACAGGCTCAAGGCTGAGCTCGACCAGCTCATCGCCAATCGTCCGGTCATTGCCGCCGAGATCAACGAGCGCCGCGAAGAGGGCGACCTCAAGGAGAACGGCGGCTACCACGCTGCCCGCGAGGAGCAGGGCCAGCAGGAGGCGCGTATCCGCCAGCTGCAGGAACTGCTGAACAGCGCGAAGGTCGGCGAGGCCCCCACCCAGTCCGGTGTCGCCCTGCCCGGCTCCGTCGTGAAGGTCTACTACGACGGCGACGAGTCCGACACCGAAACGTTCCTCATCGCCACCCGCGAAGAAGGCGCCCGCAACGACAAGCTCGAGGTGTACTCCCCGAACTCGCCGCTCGGCGGCGCCCTCCTCGACGCCAAGGTCGGCGAGACCCGCGAATACGTGCTGCCCAACGGCAGCCACATGAAGGTCACCCTCGTCAGCGCAGAGCCGTACCGCGGCTGATCACAGCCCCGAACAGCAACGAACCCCGGCCCGAGCTACTGCTCGGACCGGGGTTCGTTCGTGTGTGCCGGGCGAGAGGTGCGGGTGGAACCCGCCGAACGGGCGGTTTTCCTGATCCGTTCTCGCTATTTGCTCGAATAACCGCCCGTTCGTCACGACACTCCCGGTTTCAGAGACCCAGCATCTCCCGTAGCCGGGCCACACTCATGGTGCCGGGCCGCTCTTCCTGTGGGAACGAGTTCAACAGACGGATCAGGTCGCCGCGTCGGGTGGGATCGGCGGCGGCCTGCCGCGGGGTGAGCCCGTCGAGAGCGGGAATGGTGTCGTCGATCCATTTCCGTTCGTACTCGCGGACGTGGTCGTCGAGCAGCGCTGCGATCTCGTGGTTTCCGTCGGGTGCCGACGGTGATCCGGCGGCTACCTGACGAAGCTGGTCGAGGACCTCCGCAGCCGGCGTCCGCGACTGGTCGAGGAGCACTGCATCGGGCGCGATCTCCCGGGCGACGGCGAGCATGTCGTCGAACCGCGATTCGACCATCGCCTCAACAGCCAGTTCCCCGTCGTGGACGCGGAAGCTGCCGGTCACGGAAGAACCGACACCTTCCTCGGTGAGCACCCACTGACCGTCGACGGCCTTGCCGTACCGTCGGGACAGTTTACGCCGGACCGCGGTGGCGTCGGAGACGCTGAACCGGGCGATGCACAGCATCATCGGCTCACCGCCTCGGGTGACCAGTCGCGGCGGCGCGAGTCGGCGGCTGAGGAAGTCGACGAGTTCCTCGGGGTCGGCACCGGCGTCGAGCATGTCGATCAACGGTGCTCTCTGCGGCAGTGACACGGGTTCGATTCCGCCGAAGATACGCATGACCTCCCCGGCGGGAACCACCCGCGTGCACAGCAGTTCACCTTCGTGGAGTTGTGTGCTCGCGGTGCGCTCCCGCACCTCGTGCCGGTCTCCGGTGCGCAGATCCCGCAGGGTCAGGCCCTCCCCGGGCCGTACCTGTTCGACGTCGAACACGGATCGCTCGATCTGTAGCCACTGTTCGGCGAGCGCACGTTCGTCGTCGGGGAGGAGCGCGCCGCGGCGACGCAGGTAGTCGACGAAGCCTCCGCCTTCGAACAGGACGACGTCCTCGACGAGTCCCCCGTCGAGGGCCTTGTCGGTGTCGCCGTCGAGGTAGTCGGCGCGGATCTCGGCGAGGCGAGAGAGGTCGACGGCGAACTCGTTGTACTCCGCGAACCTGACTGCCTTCTGGTAGAGCCCCCAGGCACGCTCGTCGAGTCCGATGCCGGCTTTACCGAGGTGGCACGACTTGTATTTGCGGCCCGATCCGCACCAGCAGCGGTCGTTGCGGCCCAGATCGGGGCGATCCTGCGGCCGGAACTCCTCCAGTACCGCGTACAGCGGGTGGGTGTCGCCGCCCTCGAGTCGGTCGAGGAGCGCCAGCCCACCGACGGCATCACCACGGTCCGCAGCGCACGCCGCGAGATCGTACAACGCCAGTTCCCACCCGGGTTCGGCCAGCAGCGCATCGTGGAAGTACTGCTCGGCGGCAACTGGGCTGCCCTGGCGGTCGGACAGGCGCCCGGCCAACCAGCAGGCTCCGGCCCGAACCCTCCGCGGGCCGCGCCGGCTGAGTGCGATCGCGGCAGTGAGCGCCTCGTCGAGATCCCGTCCGACACCGGCACCGGCCACCGCTATCCGTTCGGCCGAGGCCGCGGCGAGTGGTTCCTCGAAGCCCGCATAGACGTCCGGGTCGGCGACGATCCGTGCGGTGACGGCATCCGGACCGCCCCCGACCGATGTGGTCAGCTCGAAGAAGGCACCGACGGCGCACGCCGCGTCGTAGGGCAGGCCGTAGGTGCGGGCGACGAATGCGGTGAACATGTCGGCCCGATGGGCGGCGAAATCGAATCCCCGTCGCGCGACCATGTCGACGGATCGGTCGTAGCCGGCGGTGTCGAGTAGATCCCCGAGCGGTGCGGTCGGCGCGGTGAACAGGTCGGGGTGGTCGTGCATCATCTGCCAGACCAGTTGATCGAACTCGATCACATCACCGTCGGGCACGATCGCGTCGAGTATCTCCTGCAACTGTGCCTCCGCGAGCACGTCCACCGGTGCGAGATGCAGCACGCCACCGCGGACGGTGACACCGATGAGCGTGCCCTCGGTAAGTTCGACGTCGACACCCAGACGGAGGTCCGACAGTGGGCGCACCCGATCGGACGGCTCCATGTCGAGCAGTGGTGTGAGGTCGGTTTCGGCGTTCAAGGTGCCGGCCTCCACGTCCTCCATAGTGACCCGGTGGGTGAGCACCCGACCCTCGAGCAGTGCATCGAGTGCGACGTGTCGAATATCCTGGAGATACCCGTGGGCTGGGTGCTCGAGGTATTCGACGGCATCGAGCATGTCGTCCAGCGGGCCGTACCCGGACTCGTGCAGTGCACGCGCCAACTCGTCGTCGATCATCGGTCCACGGTCGCGCAGGATACTCATTGCAACGTCGTCGAGGTCTGCCATACGGCAATCGTAGGGGCGAGCAGCAGGAAGCCCGAAGTGCCACGACGAATCCCGGCCCGAGCCTCCCCACCCGGACCGGGATTCGTGTGTTCCCCCCTGTGTGGCATTCCGAAGTTCCGGTCCTCCCCTACCGGGCCTTCTCGGCCTCACACTTACTTCGACGCGGCTGGGTCCCGATCGGTTCCATCAATTTTCTGGAGATTCTCCGAGAGGTACGCCCGCATCACCGCAGCCGGGATCCGGCCCCGATCGGAGACCTCGATGCCGCGGGCGCGCGCCCACTCGCGGACGGCCCCCGGTGTGGGTGGGGCCGCCGGTACCGGCCCGCCAGCCGCGAACGTGTCCTCCACCCGCGCGGTCGCCGATGCCGCCTCGAGTTCCGCGAGGCACGCCCCCAACCACCGGTACGTCCATTCCTGCGCGAGCGGCCGGGTCTCGCAGAACACCACCGGCACGGACGGGAACCGGGCCTGCAGTTCCGCGAGTGCTTCCGCGGCCCGCGCCCCGGGGGCGTGTTCGAGCTTGAACAGCCGGCTGTAGCGGTCCTCGACGACGATCGCGGCCCGCGGCAGCGCCGACAGCTCCGCCGCCGCATACGTCAGCTTCCCGGACAGCAGACTCGACACCAGATCCTCGAGCGACTTGCGTTCCACCGCGGCCACCACCGACCCGTCGTGTTCGACGGCGTAGTCCCCGGCCGGGAGGCGTCGTCGCACGGTCGTGGCCTGCTGGCGACCGAACCGGTACGCGTACTTCTCGCCGCTGTCGACGACGATCTCGAGTACCCGACCGTGTGCGCGGGCCGTCGGCAACGCCACCGCGGGCCGCGCCTGCTTGGTGGTGCGCGGCGACTGCCAGAAGATCATCTCCCGGCCGCGGGCGCGCGTGAACACCAGTTGCGACCGGTTCTCCCGCCCACGGGTCAGCACCAGGTCGATCGCCGGACCGCGCCGGGCACACGACCGCACCTCGTGTCGTTCGAGGATCTCGGCGTCGTCGGGCCAGCTGTCGGCCCGGTGACAGTACACCTTCGATTCCCGTGGCCACGCCTGCTTCGCTTTCACCACGATCCCGTTCGGGCCCAACGGAATCCGCACCAGGTACGGCAGTGTCGATCCCGGTTCGGGGTTACGGGCGATCAGCAGGTCGTCCATCGGCGTCTCACGCCAGTACGTCGATGACGCCCTCCGGGGAGAGGTCTTCCGCCGCCAGCACCGCGAGCACCTCGTCCCGCCGGTCCGGGGCCACCGGCTGGGCGCCGCCGAGGATCCGCATCCGCTCCCCGGTCGGGACGACACGCGCGCACAGCAGGTCGCCGACATACCAGTCGCCGTCGTGCTCGACATCGGCGCTCTCCCCGGTCCCCAGGTTCCGCAGCGTCACCGCCGCGCCGTCGACGGCGGTCACCTCGTGCAGCGACCGGCGTGTCTGCAGCCAGCGTCCGGCGAGATCGAACTCGTCGGCGGGCAGCAGGGCACCACGGCGGGCGACGAACAACGTGAACAGGCCACCCTCGAACAGTGCGGTGTCCATGACGATCGGCTCCTCGTACGCCTCCGCGACCGCGGTGTCGTCGTCCCACACGCCGGCCAGGCGCTGTGCCAGCCCGTAGACCTGGTCGAACAGCACCGTCGACTGCGCGTACAGGGTGGCCTTCTCGTACAGCCAGTCGGCGCGGTCGTCGAGGGTGCTGTCGGACTTGCCGAGATGGCACACCTTGTACTTGCGGCCCGACCCGCACCAGCACTTGTCGTTGCGGCCCAGTTCCGGATGCTCGGCGGGCGCGAACCGGGTGAGCACCTCGTGCAGACGTTCGGTCTCACCGCCGTCGATACGGCTGAGCAGCGACAGGCCGCGCTGCGCGTCACCGCGATCCGACGCGATGTGCGCCAGCTCGAACAGTGCCGGCATCCACGCCTCGTCCATCGCGGCGGCCTCGGAGAACTGCTTCTCCGCCTCGAGGACGTCGCCGAGCGTGTCGGCGGCCATGCCGGCCAGCCAGTGCCCGGACGCCCGCGCCCGCCGCGGACCGCGGTCGGCGACGGCGAGCGCCGCCGTGTACAGCGCCGGGGTATAGTCGCCCTCCACCGCGTTGACGACGTCCAGCGCCGCCGCTGCCGCCGCTGGATCCTCCAGTCCCGCAAGTGGGCCCGCAAGTTCGCCGGCACGGTCCCGCGCGGCCGCGAGCCCGAGTTCGTCGTCGTGTGCGGCGGCGACGAACTGCACGAACGCCACCACCGCGTCCACCTCGTCGCGGTGCAGATCGTGTTCGCGCGCCACCATCGCGATGTGCTCGCCGAGATGGTGGGCGTCGAAATCGAACCCGTGGGACGCGATGTAGTCACCGGCCCGGTCGTAGCCGGCGGCCTCGATCAGCTCACCCAACGGCAGTGTCGGCGCAGCGCACAGCCCCGGGTCGTCCGCAAGCAGTTGCCACACAACGGTTTCCAGGTTGTCGGTGTTGTCGGCGCCGACGATACGGTCCAACGCCGCCGTCAGATCCGTCGACGCGACCTCACCGTCGACCCGCGACAGGGTGAGCACGCCCCCGTCACCCACCGTCACCGCGACCAGGTCGCCGGCCGAGAAGCCTTCCAGCGCTTCGCCTCCGAACAGCAGACCGGATCCGTCCGGGAAGTCCTCGTCGGCAAGGCCGAGGTCCTCGAGCTCGTCGGCGTCGTAGTCGGCGAACAGGGCCTCCACCGGACCGTCGTCGTCGGCCATCACCAGCATGACCAGCGGCGCCAGATCCGGTTCCGCGTACAGCAGCCCCGACGCGACCTCGGCGGCGGCGAGCCGATGCGTGAACACCCGTCCCTCCAGCAGCGTGTCGAGCGCGGCGTGCCGGCCATCGGACAGGAACGCCCCGAGCGGATGGTCGAGCATCTCGACGAGCTCGGTCATCTCGGCCACCGCACCCAGACCGGCGTCGGCGAGTCGCTCCGCCCAGTCCTCGGCGGTCAACGGACCGGACGCACGCAGGACGTCGAGTGCGGCGGCGGGCAGGTCACGGGAATCGGACGTCTCGTTCACCCTGGTGATCCTAGGCCAGGACCCGTCGCGCCTTCATGTCCGCGAACACCGGCCCGACCTTGACGACGTCCCCGGTCTGCGGGGCGTGCACCATCAGGCCGTTGCCCATGTAGATACCGACGTGGCCGGGGCCACCGGCCTGCCAATTGCCGAACACCAGGTCGCCGGGTTGCGCGGCCGCCATCGGGATCTCGGTTCCGACGTGCCACTGTGTCTCCGACGTGCGCGGCAGGACCGTCTTGCCGCCGCTGGCCGCGAAGACCGCCGCCGACGTCAGACCCGAGCAGTCGAAACCGCCCATCGTGGGGCCGCTGATGTTGCCGCCACCCCACACGTACGGCAGGCCGAGGAACCGCATCGCCAACTGCACTGCGGCACCTCCGATGCCGGTGGTGGGCAGCGCGATGTCGAGGTTGAAGTTCGCGAACGGCGACAGCGCCTGCTCGAACTGGGCCTCACCGGCCCGGATCTTCTGCACGTACGGCCCGGTCTGCTCGGCGGCGTCCTCCGCACCGGACGGGACACCCCCGGCCTTGCGGACCGCGCGGGTACCGGCGTTGAACGCGGCGAGCGCGAGATCGAGCGTGTCCCCCTGGACGACACCCTCCTGCTTCCACGTCTCCATCTGGGCGTAGTTGTCGCACAGCATGTGCCCGGCCGCCATCACCGAATCGGCGACCCCGAGGATGTCGGCGTTGCCGTCCCCGTCGGCGTCCTTGCCGTACTTGGCCCACTCGCTGGGCGTGAACTTCGCCGGACCCCTGCCGCCGGACAGCGACACCGGTGCCGTCGGCCCGTACCGGAAGTCGTTCTCCACCGAGAACAGGGCCGCCAGCGTCGGCGCCGTGACACCACCGCAGATCTCACCGGCCTTGCGCAGCCACGGCGCGAACACCGCGATCGCCCCGACCTGACCGCCGGGCACACTCGCCGGCAGGATCGCCGGCAGCGACGGCAACTGCACCGAACCGACGACCGGCAGATCGATCGTCGGCGCGTAGACCGGCGGCGGCGCCGACAGCACCGTCGGAGGTACAGCCGGTGCCGCCGGCGCCGGTTCGGCGGGCGTCTCCGCAGCGGCGGCCGGTGCCGCGTCCGGCGCTGCTTCCGCAGTCGGCGCCGCGGGCGCCGCGAGAATCGGAATGGCCCGCACCAGATCGGTGGCCGCCCGGTCCCGCATCTCCGGCGGCAGCAGCGCGACGATGCTGCTCACCGGTTCGATCAGTTGGGGCGCGGCCGGCTCGACGGCCGGTAACTGCGGGGGCTCGGGAGCCGGTTCGGGTGACGCGTGCGCGACCGAGGGAAAGACGACACCGACTGCTGCAGTAGCAGCCACGATGACGGCTGCGGGCTCCCATGACATACACCGCTCCTGGGGGTCGATCTTGTTCCGGGAACTCACGGTAACGGGCAATCCGACTGTCGCGGGCGGTATTCAGGAAATGCTCAGCGTTTCGCGCACTTGTCGTCGGAGAATGTTCATTCGGGGCGACGACAAGTGCGCGAAACGCGGGAGGGCGTGGGTCAGCCGAGGGCCTGCTCGACGTCGGCGAGCAGGTCGGCGGCATCCTCGATGCCCACGGACATGCGCACCAGGTTGTCCGGCACCTCGAGGACGGAACCGGCGGTCGACGCGTGCGTCATGGCACCCGGGTGCTCGATGAGTGATTCGACGCCGCCGAGGGATTCGGCGAGCGTGAAGATCTGTGTGCGGGCACAGAAGTCGAGGGCGGCCTGCTTGCCGCCCTTCAACCGCACCGACACCATGCCGCCGAAGCGGCGCATCTGCTTCTCGGCCACCGCATGTCCCGGATGGGAGTCGAGGCCCGGGTAGATCACCTGCTCGACCGCGGCGTGTCCGCTGAGCAGGTCGACGATCTTCTCGGCGTTGTCGCAGTGCCGTTCCATGCGCAGCGCCAGCGTCTTGATGCCCCGCATCGTGAGGAACGCGTCGAACGGGCCGGGCACCGCGCCCGCACCGTTCTGCAGGAACGCGAACGCGGTATCGAGTTCCTCGTCGTTCGTCACCAGCGCGCCACCGACGACGTCGGAGTGCCCGCCGATGTACTTGGTGGTGGAGTGCAGCACGATGTCGGCACCCAGGGTGAGCGGCTGCTGCAGGTACGGCGACGCGAACGTGTTGTCCACGATCAGCTTCGCGCCGGCGGTGTGCGCCACCTCGGCGACCGCGGCGATGTCACCGATGTTGAGCAGCGGGTTCGTCGGCGTCTCCACCCACACCAGTTTGGTGTTCGGGCGGATCGCGGCGCGGACGGCATCGACGTCGGCGATCGCGGCCGGCGTGTACTCGATGCCCCACTGCGTGAACACCTTGTCGATGAGCCGGAACGTGCCGCCGTAGGCGTCGTTGGGGATCACCAGGTGGTCGCCGGGCCGCAGCATCGACCGCAGCGCGCAGTCGGTGGCCGCCATGCCCGACCCGAACGCCCGACCGAACGTGCCCGACTCGATGGCCGCGAGATTGGCTTCGAGGGGACGCCGCGTCGGGTTGCCGGTGCGCGCGTACTCGAACCCGTTGCGCATGCCGCCGACGCCGTCCTGCGCGAACGTCGAGCTCGCGTAGATCGGCACGTTGACCGCGCCGGTCTGCGGATCCGGTTCGTAGCCGGCGTGAATTGCCTTGGTGGAGAATCCCTGCTCACTCATGGCGACAGCCTAGCGACCGGGCTCACACCCGGTCAGTTCAGTGCGCGAGCACCGTTCCGATCGCCACCAGGGTGTCGACGATCTGCTGCCTTGTCGGTCCCGCCCCGCCGGTCGCGATGAACGCCACCTGCACCGCGGGTGTCGTGAGCGCCAGGTTTCCGTCGCCGAGCGGTTCGGAGATGTACCCGTTCAAGTGTGCCGCGGCCGGCGAGTCGACGACCTGCCCGGGCTTCGACGACTCCAGATAGTCGCGGGTCCGGGTGATCTGTTCGGCGGTCTGCCGCGACCGGGTCAGCGACATCGAGAACCCGTCCGCCAGGGTGCCGCCGCTCTTCGTGAAGAAGCACATCGTCATGCCACCGAGGTCGGACAGGGCCGGGTCCCGGTCCAGCCGATAGTCCGGCAGCACCCCGGTGACGGCCGATTCGACGTCCGCGCATGCCGGTGCGCCTCCCGACACCGGACGATCCGCGGGCGCAGCGCTGCTCGTCGCAGCGTCCTGCGCCCGCGGTGTCCCCGTCACCGTGTTCGCACATGCCGATCCCGTGACCATCACTGCCGCCAGACATACGGCAGCCCCCACAGCTCTCCCCCATTGCATGGGCGAGAGTGTACTTACCGGCGGGTAGGGTGCCCTGTCAGGCTCCGGCGCTGAGGAATCCGAGCAGGTCGTGGCGGGTGATCACGCCGACCGGCTTGCCGTCGTCGACGACCATGAGCGCGTCGGTGTCGCCGAGCGCCTTGGTGGCCGCGGCCACCGGCTCGTGCGCGCCGATCAGCGGGAACGGCGCACTCATGTGCTTCTCGACCGGATCGGCCAGCCCGGCCCGCCCCTCGAACACCGCACTGAGCAGGTCCCGTTCGGACACGCTGCCCGCAACCTCACCGGCCATGACGGGCGGTTCGGCGCCGACGACCGGCATCTGCGAGACACCGTATTCGCGGAGGATCTCGATGGCGTCGCGCAGTGTCTCCCCGGGATGCGTGTGCACGAGGTCGGGCAGTTCACCGGACTTGCCGCGCAGCACGTCGCCGACGGAATGTTCGACGGCGTCCCCGGTGAGCGGGGTGCGCAGGAAGCCGTACGACGCCATCCACTCGTCGTTGAAGATCTTCGACAGGTAGCCGCGTCCGCCGTCGGGCAGCAGCACGACGACCACTGCGCCGGGATCGCGCTGGGCGACCTCGAGCGCGGCGACGACGGCCATGCCGCACGAACCGCCGACCAGCAGGCCCTCCTCGCGCGCGAGGCGGCGGGTCATCTCGAACGAGTCGGCGTCCGAGACGGCGATGATCTCGTCGGGCACCGACGGGTCGTAGGCGGTGGGCCAGAAGTCCTCGCCGACCCCCTCGACGAGGTAGGGGCGCCCGGTGCCGCCCGAGTACACCGAGCCCTCCGGGTCGGCGCCGATGACCTTGACCTTGCCGCCGGAGATCTCCTTGAGGTAGCGGCCGGTGCCGGTGATGGTGCCGCCCGTGCCGACGCCTGCGACGAAGTGCGTCACCTTGCCGTCGGTGTCCCGCCAGATCTCGGGGCCGGTCGTCTCGTAGTGGCTGTCCGGGCCGCCCGGGTTGGCGTACTGGTTGGGCTTCCAGGCGCCGGGAATCTCCTGCACCAGACGGTCGGAGACGTTGTAGTAGCTGTCCGGATGCTCGGGCGCGACCGCGGTGGGGCACACGACCACCTCGGCGCCGTACGCGCGCAGCACGTTCCGCTTGTCCTCGCTGACCTTGTCGGGGCAGACGAACACGCACTTGTAGCCGCGCTTCTGCGCGACCAGCGCCAGCCCGACACCGGTGTTGCCGGACGTGGGTTCGACGATGGTGCCGCCCGGCTTCAGCTCGCCGGACGCCTCGGCGGCGTCGATCATCTTGACCGCGATGCGGTCCTTGGAGCTGCCACCGGGATTGAGGTACTCGACCTTGGCTGCCACCAACCCGGACTCCGCACCGACCACGGAGGACAGTTTGACGAGTGGCGTGTTGCCGATGAGGTCGACGACGTGATCTGCGATACGCATGGCCCCATGTTTCCAGATCCGATTCGGACACGGGTGCCGGACGGTGCAACTCGTACTCGCCACGGGATGTTCTCTCACTCAGCGAGACCGGTGTTCACGCACACCTTCTGCGGAACACGTTCCAGAAACGTCCCCGTTTCCGCAGGTCGTAAAGGTTCACCGGTGGTGTGACCGGCTCGCGTCACGCAGTCTCGGGTGCAACAGCAGACAGCGAGGTGGAGATGTGGCGGCGGCAACGTAAGTTCATGGTCGAAGAGACCAACCCGAGAAGGAGTTTCCATGCCCGAGGCAGTTATCGTCTCAGCCGCCCGTTCGCCGATCGGCCGCGCATACAAGGGTTCGCTGGCGAGCATCCGCCCGGACGATCTGGCCGCGCAGATGGTTGCCGCCGCACTGGCGAAGGTGCCCGAGCTCGACCCCACCGAGGTCGACGACCTGATGATGGGCTGCGGTCAGCCCGCCGGCCAGTCCGGCTTCAACATCGCGAAGGTCGTCGCCACCACCCTCGGCTACGACTTCATGCCCGGCGTCACCGTGCACCGCTACTGCTCGTCGTCGCTGCAGACCACCCGCATGGCGATGCACGCGATCCGCGCCGGTGAGGGCGACGTCTACATCTCGGCCGGCGTCGAGTCCGTCTCCAGCTTCAAGACCGGCACCGCCGACGGCTGGCCGGACACCAAGAACGCCCGCTACGACGAGGCGCAGGCGCGCAGCGCGAAGCTCGCCGAGGGCGGCATCCCGTGGACCGACCCGCGCGATGCGGGCCTGCTGCCCGACATCTACCTGGGCATGGGCCACACCGCCGAGAACGTCGCGTCGCTGACCGGCATCTCCCGCGAGGACCAGGACCACTGGGGCGTCCGTTCGCAGAACCGTGCCGAGGCAGCCATCAACGCCGGCTTCTTCGAGCGCGAGATCTCCCCGGTCACGCTGGCCGACGGCACCGTCGTCAGCACCGACGACGGCCCGCGCGCCGGCACCACCTACGAGAAGGTCAGCGGCCTCAAGGCGATCTTCCGCCCCGACGGCACCGTCACCGCCGGCAACGCCTGCCCGCTCAACGACGGTGCGGCCGCGCTCGTCATCATGAGCGACACCAAGGCGAAGGCCCTCGGCCTGACCCCGCTGGCGCGCGTCGTCGCGACCGCCGCCACCGGCCTGTCCCCCGAGATCATGGGCCTGGGCCCGATCGAGGCCGTCAAGAAGGCCCTCGGCTACGCGAACATGTCCACCTCGGACATCGACCTGTACGAGATCAACGAGGCGTTCGCGGTGCAGGTGCTGGGCTCGGCCCGCGCCCTGGACCTCGACGAGGACAAGATCAACATCTCCGGTGGCGCCATCGCCCTCGGCCACCCGTTCGGCATGACCGGCGCCCGCATCACCGCGACGCTGATCAACAACCTGCAGACGCAGGACAAGCAGTTCGGTGTCGAGACCATGTGCGTCGGCGGCGGCCAGGGCATGGCCATGGTCATCGAGCGCCTGAGCTAGTCACGTCCGCCGAACGGGCGGTTTTCCGACGATCGGCCGAGTGGCCCGCCGGAAAACCGCCCGTTCGTCGTCAGACGGGGGCTCCCGCGTCCTGCAGGAACTCGCGGACGCGTTCGACGAGGTCACCCGGTCGGTCGTACAGCAACTCCGCCCCGACGCGCACCACCGTCCACCCGAGCTTGTCGAGTTGCGCGAGCCGCTCGATGTCCCGCGCCCGCTGCGCCCGGTTCCAGTGGTCGGCGCCGTCGTACTCGACCAGGACGCGCCACTGCCACCAGCCCATGTCGGAGCGCGCGAAGACCCGACCGGACGCGTTGGGGATCCGCACCTGCGTGGACGGCCGCGGCAGGCCCGCATCCACGAGGACGAGCCGGGTATGTGTTTCCGGCGGGGACTCGGCCCCACCGTCCACGTCGTCGAGGATCGCGCGCAGACGAGCGACACCGCGCATGCCGGCATAGCGGTCGGCCAGCAGCAGCACGTCCGCCGGTTTCAGTCCGGTGGCGTTACAGAGCGCGTCGATCGCCACGATCGCCGGGATCCGCGGGAGCCGCCGTCCGAGATCGAACGCCGCACGGGCCGGTGTGGACACCCGGATCCCGTGTACGAGCCGGAACTCGTCCGGTTCGATCCGGCAGTTGTGGGCGATCATTCCCCGCGGCGCCCGCCAGTGCCCGGACCGGATCACCTCCGCGGGCTCACTCGCATCGATCCACTTGGTGCGGTACAGCGCGGCGGCCGAGAATCCGGTCAGGATCGCGTCCGGGCCGGCGAACAGTGCCGCCGCGCGGGCACGCAGCACCGGTGTGAGCTCCACCCTCTTGCGCAGGTAGACGCCCCGATAGATCCGGACGAAGTCGTGATGAAGCTGATGGTCGGTCAGGCGTCCCCGGACCGCCGACCGCAGAAACGGTTCGTCGTATTCCCCCATACGGGAAGCATCGCCCACGCAGCACTGCCCTACGGTGCTCCCGACCCGAGTTATCCACAGGCGGACAACGCCGAACGGGCGGTTTTCCGACGATCGGCCGAGTGGCCCGTCGGAAAACCGCCCGTTCGTCAGGCCCTCCGGAACTAGTCGCGGAAGTAGCTCAGCAGACGCAGGATCTCGACGTACAGCCACACCAGGGTGACGGTCAGACCGAGGGCGACGCCCCACGCGGCCTTCTCGGGGGCCTGGGCGCGGATCAGCTCGTCGGCGGCGTCGAAGTCCAGCAGGAAGCTGAACGCGGCGAGGCCGATGCACACGAGGCTGAAGATGATCGCGACGGTGCCGCCGTCCCGCAGGCCGAAGCCGCCGGGGGTGAAGAAGCTGGCGACCATGTTGCCGAGGACCAGGACCACGACACCGATGAGGCCGCCGATGATCATGCGGGTCAGGCGCGGGGTGACGCGGATGGCGCCGGTCTTGTAGACGACGAGCATGCCGAAGAACACACCGAACGTGCCGAGGACGGCCTGGCCGATCAGCGCGGCGCCGCCGGCACCGCCGAACTCGACACCGGTGAACATGAACGACAGCGCGCCGAGGAACAGCCCCTCGCACACCGCGTAGGCGAGGACGATCGCCGGGTTGTCCATCTTGCGGCCGAACGACGCGACCATCACCAGGATGAAGCCGACGAGGCCGCCGCCGATGACGAGCGGTGCGGCGAGGTTCGGGTTTCCGTCGACCAGGAAGTAGGAGACGATCGCCGAGATGGTGAGCACGCCGAGCGTGATCGCGGTCTTGGTGACGACATCGTCGATGGTCATGGCCCGCGACGGCGTCTGGTACTGCTCGGGAGCCTGGTACTGCTGGCCGAAGTTCTGTGACATCTGCGCGGCACCGGCCTGCGCAGATCCGAATGTGGCGTAGCCGCCCTCCTGCTTGGGCAGGTTCTTGAACACCGGATTGCTGGTGGTGCGCACGGTGTACATCCCTTCTCGTGGTCGTGTGTCTTGTCTGTGAAACGTCCCGCCCGGAGCGGAAAGTTCCCGCATCCCGCAACCCAGATGGACAATTCGGACTCTACCGGGCAGTCCACCCGAACCGCTATACGACGATCCGACCTCACGGTATCCGGTAGTGCCCGAATCCAGCGGGAATTCGCGTCGCGGCCGACAATGAAGTCATGGGTATCGACGAGCGACCGGACGACACTCTCGACGTCAGCGAGAGTCTCGATTCCGACGAGGTGCGGAACTCGGACGGCGACGACGTCGTGGACGCACCCGACACCTGGCGGGACGCCGACATCGACGAGACCCTCGACGAGCGGCTCGCCGAGGAGGAACCGGACATCCCCGAGAACCCGTACGGACGCCACGACGACGGCCTGGTCCACGATGCGGAGATCGTGAACGGCGTCATCGTCGAGGATCTCGGACGGCATCGCGGTCAGATCGACGGTGACGCGGCCGGGGGCGGTCCCGCCCGGTAGTTGCTACACCCGTGTCGACCGGGTGACGGTGAACTTGGTGTTGCGGCCGATCACGTCGGTGGGGCCGACGGCGCGGGTCAGTGCCCGCCGGTAGCCGAGGTGCGAGTTGTAGACCGTCCACAGTTCCCCGCCGGGACGCAGGATCCTGCCGGCGGCGTCGAACATCTTGCCGGCGCCCCCGGTGTGGACGGCGGCGCCGACGTGGAACGGCGGGTTGCACAGGATGAGGTCGACGCTGGCGTCGGGCAGCGAGGCCGCGGCGTCGTCCCGCACCGCCCGCACCCGGCCCCCCACCCCGTTCGCCCGGGCCGTTGCCGCGGCGGACGCGACGGCGGCCGCGGACTGGTCGACGGCGGTCACGACGACGTCCGACTGGGTCTGTGCGAGACGCACCGCGAGGATGCCGGTGCCGCAGCCGAGGTCGACGGCGGTGTCGGCGTCACGCATGCGGGGCAGGAAGTCGAGCAGGAACCGGGTGCCGATGTCGAGCTTCGGTCCGGCGAACACGGCGCCGTGCGCGACGACGTCCAGGCCGAGTTCGTCGAGATGTTCGGTGATCGGGAACCGGAAGTCCACGGGCAGGTCACGGGGTGTGTCGGCGACGAGGACCCGGGATTTCTGCCGGCCGAGGGTGGCGCGGACGTTCGTCAGCGAGCGCCGCAGGACCTCGTTCATGGCGGGGGTGATGTGTTTGTTGCGTCCGCCGGCGTAGACGACGACGTCGGGGTCGGCGTGGCGGGTGACGGCGTCGGCGATCTCGTCGAGGTCGTCGAGGCTGCGCGGCAGTTGCAGGAGCACGACGCGCGCCCCGACGAGCAGGTCCGCGCCGAGCGGCAACGACCGGTACGTCCCGGACAGCCCGACGGTGTCGGCGTTGTTCGCGAGAGCGCGTTCCCCGGTGAGCGAATCTTGGTGCACCCGAATACCGTTCGCGCCGAATCGGACTGCGGATCCGAGGGTGAGCGCACCGTAGTGGTCGCCGATCACCGCCAGTGTCCCGTCCGGGGCGCCGGTCAGTGCGGTGGCGGCCTCGTCGAGGATCAGGCGGTCGGCCGCGTCGACGGCGAACAGGTTGGGCGCCTCCACGTCGGGGTGGCGCCGCATCCGGCTGAACAGGTCTTCGACGGCAGGCATGCCGACCAGTGTCCCCGACCGGACGCCCCCGACGTCAATCGGCCACGCGGGCGCGCCCGTGTTCAGACACCCAGGAAGTCGTCGATGTGCCGCCACGTGGTGTCGCGGGCGGCGGGGCCGGCGAGTAGTCCGAGGTGGCTGCCGGGGGTCGTCTCGAATCGCACCGACGGGGCGCCGGTGAGGACGTCGACGATCGCGCCGACCGAGTCGGCGGTGGCGATGACGTCGCCGCTGCCGCCGATGGCGAGAACGGGGACGTTCAGTTCGGCGAGTTTGATCGTGTTGCCACCCAGCGTGATCCGTCCCTCGTGCAGCCCGTTGCCGAGGACCAGTTCTTCGGCCATCTGATAGAAGAGGCGGGCCGGGTAGCCGGGCATCTCGGCCATGAACCGGTCGATGGCCTCCATCCGGGCGAGGGTTTCGGTGTCGTGCAGGTTGTTCGCGACGAACCACGGCTTGAGCAGTTCGCGTTGCGGCGCGGTGGCCCGGTAGGCGAGCTGCACGAGCGGTGCCGGCAGGCCGCCCATGAGCCGGGTGAGTTCGGTGACCGGGCGGTGCCCGGTGACCCGTCCGACGGTGCGGGCGAGCGCCATCGTGGGGATCTTCGAGTAGTCGACGGGGGTGCCGAGGGCCGTGATCGACGCGATCGGCAGGTCCGGGTGCGCGGACGCTGTCAGCAGCGACAGGGTGCCGCCGAGGCTCCAGCCGATCACGTCGACGTCGGCGCCGTCGTGCAGTTCGCTGACCCGCCGGATCGCGCCGGGCACGATGTCGTCGACCCATTCCTCGAACCCGAGGTGCCGGTCCGCGTACCCCATGTCGCCGTAGTCGACGACGTACGGGGTGCGGCCGGCCTCCACCAGGTGCGCCGCGAGACTCTGGCCGGGCCGCAGGTCGTAGCAGCGAATCGACACCGCGAGCGGCGGCACCAGCAGCACCGGGCGCCCGCCGGTGCCCGTGCCGTAGCGGTACAGGTCCCGGTGCAGTTCCCGATGGATCACCGTCGCCGGCGTCGGGGACACCGCCTCGACACCGCCACCGAACGTGAGTCCCCACGCATTGCGCAGAGACACCGTCGCCCGCTCCACCAGATCCGACTGCTGCACGACCACTCCCCCAGACTCGTTCGACACCGATGGGGTTATCTTACTCGCGAGTCAGAAGTGGTGCCCCCAGTCGGACTCGAACCGACACTCGGCGGATTTTAAGTCCGCTGCCTCTGCCAATTGGGCTATGGGGGCCCGCCACAGTGTAGGCACAGAAAACAGTGAGCTATTTCACGACCTGTCGACTGGGACGGACATGGCGATGCCGTCGAGGATGTCGTGTTCACTGACGACGAGTTCGCGGATTCCGGCGCGGCGGGCGAGTTCGTCGGCGAGGACGGTTGTGACGACGGCGCCGCCGCCGATGACGTCGACGCGGCCCGGGTGCATGGGGCCGAGTGCGGCACGGTCGTCGTGGGTCATGGTGACGAGACGCTGGGCGACGGCGTGGACCTGGTCGAGACCGAGGCGGGACAGGTGGACGCGGTCGGCGTCGTACTCGGGCAGGTCCTGGGCGATCGCGGACAGCGTCGTCATGGTGCCGGCGACCCCGACCCAGGTGCGGGCCTGCTCGACGGGCACCCGCTCGAAGGCGTCGGCGAGCCGCTCGGATGCGAATGCGCGGGCGGCGGCCAGCTGCTCGGCGGTGGGCGGATCGTCGTGGAGGCAGCGTTCGGTGACGCGCACGCAGCCGACGTCGGTGGAGTGCGCGGTGTGCACACCGTCGGTGCCGCCGAGGACGACCTCGGTGGAGCCGCCGCCGAGGTCGACGACCACGAACGGACCCTCGGACGGGTCGAGTTCCCCGACGGCCCCGGCGAACGACAGGCGCGCCTCCTCGTCACCGGTGATGACCTCGGCCTGCGCGCCCGGGATCACTGCGCCGAGCACGTCGCGGGTCATCGCGAAGAAGTCGTCGCGGTTCGACGCGTCGCGGGTGGCGGAGGTGGCGACCATCCGGACGGCGGTGGCGCCGGTGTCGCGGATGATGCCCGCGTACTCCTCGAGCGCCACCCGGGTGCGTGCGATCGCTTCGGGGGCGAACGCGCCGGTGGCGTCGACGCCCTGCCCGAGCCGCACGATCCGCATCAGCCGGGTCACGTCGGTGAGCCGGCCGGCTGCGTCGACGTCGGAGACGAGCAGCCGGATCGAGTTGGTACCGCAGTCGATCGCGGCGACCCGGGCGACGGCCACGGTCACGCCTCGTCGTCCGTGAACGGTCCGGTGTATTCGGGCCAGTCGGCGGGAATCGCAGTGCCCCGCAGGGTGCCCTGCGCGGCCAGCGAGACGGCTTCGTCGCCGAGCGGGTTGACGCCCGGCCCCTTGGCGAGGGAGTGCGCGATCAGCACGTGCAGGCACTTGACCCGGTCCGGCATGCCGCCGCCCGTGAAATCCGTTCCGAGGGAATCGATCTCGTTGCGCTCACTCAGGTACGACTCGTGCGCCCGCAGGTACGCGGCCGCGAGTTCGGTGTCGGCGCCGAGACGTTCGGTCATCTCCCGCATCACACCGGCCGACTCGAGGCGGCTCGCCTCGGCGGTCAGCCGGGGATCGGTGAGGTAGTACAGGGTGGGGAACGGGGTGCCGTCGGGTAGCCGGGGCGCGGTCTTGACGACGCCGGGCCGGCCGTCCGGGCAGCGGTACGCGATCGCGAGCACGCCGCGCGGGACACGACCCAGCTGGGCCTCCACGGCATCGAGGTCTTCCTGGGGGACGGACGATTCGCTCACCCGGTGGGTACTCCTGGTTCTGGTTGTTCGACGAGGCGCTGCCACAGGTCGCTGTGCCAGGCGCCGGTGGACGGCGGGGCTTCCGGCACGTCCGGTTCCGGCGGCGTCCAGTCGCCGGGCAACTGGACCTTGTACGGGGTCTCCCCCGGCCGGACCAGGCCGAGACGTTCCCGGGCCTGGGATTCGATCCACTTCGGATCTTCGATCTGCTCCTGCTGCCACTGGAGTTCTTCGAGATGCCTCTCGAGTTCCACCTGTTCGGCAGCGAGCCGGTCGGCCTCGGAGCGCTGCGCGAGATAGGTGCGCAGCGGCACCGCGAGAGTCAGCGCCAGCGCGCAGAGCACCACTCCGAGCACGACGGCCTGCACCGTGGACAGGCCGAGGAACGTGCGTTCCGTTCCGGTCCGCGACGCCCCCCGTCCCGTGCGCCGCACGGAGCGGGCACGGGACGGGGTGGTCGCGTCGGTCGCCGCGTCGGCGGCGGGGTCGGTAGGTGGGCCGGATCGGACCCGGCGGGGTCGACGAGACCCCGGATCCGATCCGGCACCGCCGCGGTCCGGCCGCCCACCGGGGGTGGGGCGACCGGACCGCGACCTACCGCGCTGACTCATCAGTTGGCGGCACCGTCGAACACGAAGCGCGGGAAGGCCAGGTCGCCTGCGTAGCGGGCAGCGTCACCGAGGAGTTCCTCGATGCGCAGCAGCTGGTTGTACTTGGCGACACGCTCGGAGCGGGCCGGGGCACCGGTCTTGATCTGGCCGCTGCCGACCGCGACGGCCAGGTCGGCGATCGTGGTGTCCTCGGTCTCGCCGGAGCGGTGGCTCATCATGGTCTTGTAGCCGCTGCGGTGCGCGAGGTCGACGGCGTCGAGGGTCTCGGTGAGCGTGCCGATCTGGTTGACCTTGACCAGCAGTGCGTTCGCGGCGCCCTTGGCGATGCCCTCTTCGAGGCGCTCCGGGTTGGTGACGAACAGGTCGTCGCCGACGAGCTGGATCTTGTTGCCGATCTGCTCGGTGAGCGAGACCCAGCCGGTCCAGTCGTCCTCGTCCAGCGGATCCTCGATCGAGACCAGCGGGTACGCGGCGAGCAGCTCGGCGTAGAACGCGCTCATCTCGTCAGCGGTGCGGATCTTGCCCTCGAACTTGTAGCCGGTGCCGTCGGTGTAGAACTCGGTGGCCGCGACGTCGAGTGCCAGCGCGATGTCGGTGCCCAGCTTCAGGCCGGTCTTGGCGACGGCCTCCGCGATCAGGTCCAGCGCCTCCTTGGTACCGGCCAGGTTGGGCGCGAAGCCGCCCTCGTCGCCGAGTCCGGTGGACAGGCCCTTGGCCTTGAGGACGGCCTTGAGCGAGTGGTACACCTCGGCACCCCAGCGCAGGGACTCCTTGAAGGTGGACGCACCGATCGGCGCGATCATGAACTCCTGGACGTCGACGCCACTGTCGGCGTGGGCGCCACCGTTGATGATGTTCATCATCGGGACGGGCAGCACGTGCGCGTTGGGGCCGCCGACGTAGCGGAACAGGTCCAGGCCGGACGCCTCGGCGCCGGCGCGGGCCACGGCGAGCGACGCACCGAGGAGGGCGTTCGCACCGAGACGCGACTTGTCCGGGGTGCCGTCGGCATCGAGGAGGGCCTGGTCGACGGTGCGCTGCTCGGTGGCGTCCAGGCCGATGATGGCCGGCGCGATCTCGCCGAGCACGGACTCGACGGCCTTCTGGACGCCCTTGCCCAGGTAGCGGTCGCCACCGTCACGCAGTTCGACGGCCTCGTGCTCACCGGTGGAGGCTCCCGACGGAACGGCTGCGCGGGCGAAGCTGCCGTCCTCGAGCAGAACCTCGACCTCCACCGTGGGGTTGCCACGGGAGTCGAGGATTTCGCGAGCTCCGACCTGCTCAATGATGGCCACGAATGCTTCTCCTTGATTGTCTTACGTGCAGGTGAAAACGGCCTGTGCCGCCGCATGAATAGTGCCAGGTCCGAGCCTAACGGCAGTAACCGACTCCCGTCGCGGGACGCGCACGACGCCGGTCACCGGCACGGTCATCGACGGACCCCCACCGAGTAGGCGGCGGCCCGATCGCGCACGTCCATGAGGTATTCGCCGGACAGGTTGTAGGCCATCAGTGCGGTGCGCCAGCCGTCCTCGGTGGTGAGGTCGCCGCCGCGAGCGCACAGGTAGCGGGCCGCGGTGAGGGCCGCGTCGTCGATGTTGTCGGGGTCGACGACGCCGTCCCCGTTGGCGTCGACGCCCCACCGCGCCCAGGTTTCGGGGATGAACTGCAGCGGGCCCATCGCCCGGTCGTGGGTGGCGTCGCCGTCCATGGCGCCGCCGTCGGTGTCGGGGATCTCGGCGACGCCGGGCGAGCCGTCGAGGGGGATGCCGCGGATGGCGGGGCGCACCGATCCGTCGTCGCCCACCCGAGCGCCCCGGTAGGTGCCGTGCCTGCTCTCGACGGCGGCGATCCCGGCGAGTGTCGTCCATCCGATGCCGCAACCGGGGCTCGACCGGGCCATGACGGCGGCCGCGTAGCCGTACGCCTCGAGCGCGGTCGGGGAGATCCCGAGTTCGTCGGACAGCGGTGCCGCCCAGTCCCGTAACTGGTTCGCGGTGCGGCCGGGGGCGTCGACATCGATCGGCGGCAAGGGCTCGCCGGGGCCGGGCGGGATGCCGTCGGGGATCTCGATGCGGGGGCTGTGCGGACCGACATCGTCGAGGCCCGCCGAGATCACGATCACCCCGACTCCCACCGCGAGCGCGGACGCCGCTGCGAACAGTGTCCGCAGTCGTCGGCGGGGCCGGCGTGGGGGTTGCTGCGGGAACCCGGCCGGTGGCCCCGGGTAGCCCCGCGGCGGCTCGGGTGCGATCGCGATACGTCTGGTCACGGCGTCCATCATCCGGACCGCGCGGTTGCGACGCTCGACGGAAATGCGACCAACAGAACATTACGGTCATAAAAGACCAGGTGGGGGCGCTTTTCGTGACTAGTTAGGTGATGCTACGTTCACTTCTGTTCCGACTCGATCCAGGAGTGCACGACATGACCGTCCTCGCCGCCGGCGCCAGCGCGCCCTCCATCGCGACACAGTTGTTCGGCAGCGGACTCATCGGGGTCCGGGAGGGCCTCGAGACCGGCATCGTCGTGATGATCCTCGTCGCGTTCCTCGTCAAGTCCGGTCGCCGCGACGCCCTGAAATGGGTGTGGGTGGGGGTCGGTACGGCCGTCGTCATGGTCGCCGCGATCTTCGCGGTCGTCCACTTCGGCACGTCGACCGTCACCGGTGTGGCGGCCGAACTGATCAGCGGCCTGGCGTCGCTCGTGGCGGTCTGCATCGTCACCGCGATGGTGCTGTGGATGCGCACCGCGGCGGCGTCCATCTCCGGGCACCTGCGGGCCGGTATGGACCGGGCCCTGTCCGTCGGTCCCGGTGCGGTGGCATTGCTGGCGTTCTTCGCGGTCGGCCGCGAGGGCGTCGAGACCGCGCTGCTGCTGGTCGGGTACGCCGAGAACACCGCGGGCAGCATGTGGCCGCTGGTCGGACTGCTGCTCGGCATCGCCGTCGCCGCCGTCCTGACGGTGCTGCTGTACATCGGTGCCGTCCGGATCGACTTCGCCCGCTTCTTCCGCTGGACCGGTGCGTTCCTCGTCGTGGTCGCGGCCGGGATCCTCGCCTACGGCGTGCGGGCCCTGCAGATCGCCGGCTGGCTGCCGGGCGGATCGACCCTCGCGTTCGACGCGTCGTCGGTGTTCGACACCTCCAGCTGGTACGGCACCGTCCTGCAGGGCATCTTCAACTTCCGCCCCGATCCGACCGTCCTGCAGGCGGTCGTCTGGGTCGCCTACCTGGTGATCGTGATGCCGCTGTTCCTGCGGCCGGTTGCACCGAAACCGGCTGCGGCACAGCTCGTCACCGCTTCCTAGCGAATCTCTTCCGAAAGGCTCTTCCCGTGCGTCGTACCACCTCCGCGCTCGCCCTGCTGGCGATCGCTCCCCTCGCTCTCGCGGCGTGCACGTCCAAGTCCGCGTCCGGCGACGGCACCGTCACGGTGACCGCCACCGACACCACGTGCGACGTGTCCGCGACGTCCGCCGGGACCGGCAACACGACGTTCGCGATCACCAACAACGGCTCGAAGGTCACCGAGTTCTACGTGTACGGCGCGGGCGATCGGGTGATGGGTGAGGTCGAGAACGTCGGGCCGGGTCTGACGCGGCAGCTCATCGTCAATCTCGCCGAGGCCGGGACGTACCACACCGCGTGCAAGCCGGGCATGGTCGGCGACGGCATCCGCACCGCGTTCACGGTGACCGGCGATTCGGTGGCCGCCACCGACCAGGACGGCCGCCTGGCCGACGCCGCGGCCGGCTACAAGCGGTACATCGACAGTCAGCTCACGGCCCTGCAGGAGACGGCCGCGACGTTCGTGGCCGCGATCAAGGCGGGTGACGTGGCGGCCGCGAAGGCGCAGTACCCACTGACCCGCACCTACTACGAGCGCATCGAGCCGGTCGCCGAGAGCTTCCCCGACGACCTCGATCCGCGGGTCGACCTGCGCGAGGTGGACGTCGAGCCGGGCTGGAACTGGACCGGTTTCCACCGGCTCGAGAAGGACCTGTGGGTGACGGGGCTGCAACCCGACACGAATGCGATCGCCGACCGGCTCCTCGCCGACCTGCAGGAACTGGCCGACGGCGTCGACTCCCCCGACTTCGACGTCGACCCGATCCAGGTGGCGGGCGGCGCGCAGACTCTGCTCGACGAGATCGCCCGCACCAAGATCACCGGCGAGGAGGACATCTTCTCGCACACCGACCTGTACGACTTCCAGGCCAACGTCGACGGCTCGCAGGCTGCGATCGCGGCGGTCCGCCCGATCCTCGACGACCGCAACCCGGAACTCGCGGCGCGGATCGACCAGCGGTTCGCCGACCTCGACGCCGAACTCGCCACGTTCCGCGCCGGTGACGGCTTCGTCGCGTACGACACCGTCACCGAACCGCAGCGGCAGGTCCTGTCGCAGAAGATCGACGCACTGTCCGCCGAGGTGAGCCAGGTCCAGGGTGTCATCGCAGGATAAGACGCAGCAGGACAAGAATCAGATCTCGCGGCGGCGCCTGTTCGGTGCCGTCGGGGCGGGTGCCGTCCTCGCCGGGACCGGTGCCGTCGTCGGCCGGGCGACCGCACCGGCCGAGACGCCGTCGCACACCGTCGAGTTCCACGGCGTCCACCAGGCCGGGATCGTCACCCCCGCGCAGGATCGCATGCACTTCGTGGCGTTCGACGTGATCACCGAGTCGCGGGACGAACTGGTCGCGCTGCTGCAGACGTGGACGGCGATGGCCGAGCGGATGACCGCCGGCGACGAGGCCACCGAGAACGGCGCGACCGGCGCCGGCGAGTACCACCCGCCGTCCGACACCGGTGAGGCGCTCGACCTGACGGCGTCGAAGCTGACGCTGACGATCGGGTTCGGTCCGTCGCTGTTCGTCAAGGACGGCAGGGACCGGTTCGGTCTCGCCGGCAGGCGTCCGGCCGCGCTGGCGGATCTGCCGAAGTTCACCGGCGACGCCCTCGACCCGGCCCGCTCCGGCGGCGACCTCGCGATCCAGGCGTGCGCCGACGACCCGCAGGTGGCCGTGCACGCCGTCCGCAACCTGGCCCGGGTCGGGTTCGGGGTGGTGGCGGTGCGCTGGTCGCAACTCGGGTTCGGGCGCACGTCGTCGACGTCGACATCACAGTCGACGCCCCGGAACCTGTTCGGGTTCAAGGACGGCACCCGCAACATCAAGGCCGAGGATCCGGCCGCCCTCGACGAGCACGTGTGGGTGGACGGCGCCGACGAGCAGGCGTGGCTCGCGGGCGGCTCCTACCTGGTGGCCCGACGCATCCGCATGCTCATCGAACCGTGGGACCGCACCACCCTGCACGAGCAGGAGCGGGTGTTCGGACGCGCCAAGGGCAGCGGCGCGCCGCTCGGCCGCAAGGACGAGTTCGACGACCTGCAACTCGACGCGAAGGGCGCCGGCGGCAAACCCGTCATCGACAAGGACGCCCACGTCCGACTGGCGTCGGCGGAGGAGTTGGGTGGCATCCAGATCCTGCGCCGCGGCTACAACTTCACCGACGGCACCGACGGTTTCGGGCACCTCGACGCCGGACTGTTCTTCATCGCCTACTGCCGCGACCCGCAGCAGCAGTTCGTGCCGATGCAGCAGAACCTGGCCCGCAACGACGCCCTCAACGAATACATCCAGCACGTCGGGTCCGCCGTGTTCGCGGTCCCACCGGGAGTCGGGGACAGCGGCTACTGGGGGTCGACGCTGTTCGACTGATCCCGGACGTGCCGATATGGGTGGGGCGCGGCGAGCGAGTGCCGCGAACATCATTTCGCGACAGCACGTCCCACAACGACTCTGTTGCGGAATGATGTTCGCCTGTAACGGAATCGACAATGCTGTGTACTTCGGGAAGGGCGTGACACCGATCTCCCATACGGTCCTGTCATGCGCCTCCTCCCGGTCGGACGTCACCGCATCACGGCAACACGGCTCGGTCGCGCCGCGACGGTCGTGTCCGCAGCCACTCTCTGCACCGCCGTCCTGTCCCCGACCGCCCCACCGGTGAACGCCGCGCCGCCCGGGTACTCCCTCGTCCTCGATGACGAGTTCGACGGTCCGGTGAACACCGCACCCGATCCCGTCGTCTGGGGCTACGACTTGAAAGGCGGTTGGGGCAACAACGAGAAGCAGGTCTACACCGACGCACGGGAGAATTCGCGCCTGGACGGCGCCGGCAACCTGGTGGTGGAGGCCCGACACCACGGTGACACGATCACCTCGGCACGGCTGGTGACCCGGGGAAAACACGACTTCACGTACGGGTACATGGAAGCGCGGATCAAGCTCGCCGGTGGGCAGGGGATGCATCCTGCGTTCTGGCTGCTCGGCAGCAACATCGACACGGTGGGGTGGCCCGCTTCCGGAGAGATCGACGTCATCGAATCCATCAACGACGGGCGGACGTTCAACTCCGGGGTGCACGGCCCCACGTCCACATCCACGTCCGTATCCAGCGTCGACTCCGCACCGTGGAAGCGCAGCGTCGGCGGTGACACAGGCGGGGTCGACCTGACGGCGGACTTCCACACCTACGGCATCCTGCGCACCCCGGGCCACATCCAGACGTTCATCGACGGACGTCCGATGTTCGAGTTGGATCGCGCGGACCTCCGCGGGAACGAACACTGGGTGTTCGACGCTCCGTCCTACGTCATCCTCAATCTGGCCGTCGGCGGGGACTGGCCCGGTCCGGTCGACGAGACCACGAGGTTCCCGGCCACGATGCTCGTCGACTGGATCCGGCTGTATCAGCAGTCCTGAATCATCGACAGTCCTGAATCCGACGGTCCCCGACGCTACCGCACCGGCATCGCGGATTCGAGCAGGGCTACAGGGTCGACGGCCACCAGGTCCAGTGCACGTTGCACCGAATCCGCATCGAATACATTGTCGTGGAACGACACCGAGAGATGGCGGGTTCCGTCGATCTCGACGCCGACGAAGGTGATCCCGTCCGGCCCGGACGGATCGGTGAACACTGCACAGTGTCGTTCGGTGGCGACCGCGGACCACGACACCCCGCCTGTTTCGGGAACCCGACCGATGTCGGAGTAGGCGATCCGAGCCGGTGTCGGGCACCCGCGCAGGTCGGGTCCGGAAGGGGGCCGGACAGGCGGACGACGCCGCGCCAGCATCGACTTCACGGAGACGGCACCCAACGTCGCGAGTGGCCGGCCCGTCCGCATCGCCCGCACGATCTCGACGGTGGCCTCGACCGGACTGCACGTCTCCGGAATATCCAGTCCCACAGCGAAGTTGCCGTTGCACACGACGTCCCGGGACAGGAATCGTCGAGCGTCGACGAGGATGTGGACCCGCGGGGCAGTCGGAATCCCGACCTGGCGCACCGCCTCCGCGAACGCGGTCAAGGTGACGGCACGCATCGACGCCCCCTGCGCGGACGTATCGCGCCACCGGCGGAGCGCACGGATGACGTCCGGGCCCTGCCGCGAGTAGCGGGAGGCCGACGACGGCTGCCACGGGGGTGCCTCCAGGTCGACTGCGCCGTCCACCCCCGCAGCCCGGTGACGTGCCGTCCGACGGTCTCGACACAGACTCGCCACCCGTCGCGGATCCGATCCGAAGGTGCGGGCGACCGCCCTCGCGACGAGGAACCGATCCTCCGGTCGAGACCACGCGTCCGGCACCTCACCGACCTGCGCGGCACGCGTGACGATACCCAGCATCGCCGCCTGGACTCGGCCGTCCGCGATACCGTGCGAGCAATCGAGTGCGACATAGGTACCGGACAGCGTCATCCGTATCGAGGCCGCTCCGAGGTCCCGGGTGCGCAGACGCGCCGCGAGACCACCGATCTCGTCGGGTGGGGTCGCCGGTAGCTCGTCGACCGCGCCGGCCACCGCGTCAGGGTCGTACACCCACTCGGTGCTCGTTCCGGATGCCACGAGTCCGGCCCTCGTCTGCGGCCCCACCCCGGCGAACTGCACGAGCGCCGCCCGCAGGTCGTCCACCGAACCGATGTCGACCGGGCCGGCGACGGTCACGGACCGGTCGGCGGCACGCAGCCGATCGAGTTCGGTCACACGGTACGTGCCCATTCAGGCATCCCGAGGTGTGAACTGCCCGAGATGATCGGCAATCATCGTGCAACCTCCCGATACAGGTCCGCCAGCGCATCCGCCCGACAGTCGGCACTGTGTCTGGCACGAACCGTCGAGACGCCCGCCGTACTCAGTCGTGTCCGCAGGGCCGTGTTCTCGCACGCGTCGACGAGCGCTTCGGCATACCCGATGCGGTCCGACGGATCACACATCACGCCGTTGTGCCCGTCCCGGATGTAGTCCAGGAAGCCGCCGGCAGGGCTGACCACGACGGGTGTCCCGCAGGCCAGGCTCTCGGCCACGCCCAGACCGAACGGCTCGCACACCGAGGGCGCCGACAGCACGTCGATGGAACGCAGGACCGCGACGACATCGTCCCGGAGGCCGACGAATCGGTGTGCTCCGGGCAGGGTCTCCGCGGCTCGCCGACGCAACATGTCGAGGTAGCGTCCGCTGTCGGTGCCCGGGGCGCCGACGATCGCCAGGTGCATGTCGACGCCGAGCGCTCGTGCATGTGCGACCGCGTCGAGGAGATGGTGGAGTCCCTTCGCCGGATCGATGCGGCCGACCGCGGCGACGAGCGGAGAATTCGGCGACGTGCTCAGGAGGGATCGCACTTCCGGGGAGGCCGGCCCCGGCGTGAAGACGTCCGTATCGACGGCCTGGGTCAGCACGCGCGCCGAGCGTCGAGCGGCCTGCGACAACTGCGCTTTGGCCACCTCACTCACCGCGATCGTCTCGGTGGCACCTCGCACGGCGGCACTCAGGACCGTCCGACCTATCCCGGGATCGAGGACATCGTGCAGTTCGAGGACCACGGGAGTCCGGGCCATTCGCCCCAGGACGACACAATCGATATGCGACAGAACCGAATTCGAGTGGACAATGTCGGCAGTGCGGGCGTGGGGCAGCATGGCACGAATCCACTCGGCACCGAGCCGAAGCTGGCGAGCCAGAGTACGGGGCGAACTCGCGTTCCCGTCCGCATCCCGAAATCCGGACCGTTCGACACCGGGAAGAGCGATGAACTCGAGTCCCAGTGCCGTCCACCGCTTTTCCAGTCCACCACCGGCGGGCGCCGCGAGGACCATGTCGGCTCCACGGTCCCGGAGTCGGGGCGCAACCCGGATGAGACTGTGCTCGATCCCCGTCACCTCGGCGCCCAGCGTCGACGTCAGGATCCGCTGCCGACCTGCAACAGTCATCGGGTGGCTCCGTTCACGACGGTCGGGCGATGTTCGAACACGACGTAGTCGTCGCCTTCGTCGACGACCAGCCATTCCGGGTCGGCGCGAATGCGCGTCTCCAGATTCGGCAGGGCCTCCGCCGGGAGCAGCCCGAAGTACCGGTTGTAGAAGACCATCTGATCCGACATCGCGAAGTAGGTGACCCGCTGCCGGTCCACGAAAGCGGACTCGAACGCCGCATAGTCGGCATCGTTGTCGAAGCTGATGCCGTGCAGGTCGGTCACGTCGAACGGCCACGTATCGAATTTCGGGTCGGCGCGAGCGAATCTCACGTAGTCGCTCGTCGGACGGTCGGGCCAGGCCGGTGACGGCAACCGCAGTACCGCCGGCACGGTGCCGTGCGCGAGCAGGTCGGACGCGGCTGCCACATAGGACGGTTTCACGAGGTACGCGAACCAGGCGCCCAGGTACGCCTGCGCCGACGCCGTCGTCACCGCGACCAGCACCACCGCGCCGATACACGCGCCGAGTCCCGAGGACCGCAACAGCCGAGTCGTCGGGATCGCGAGCAGCAGACAGCACCCGACGAGGCAGTACAGGAAGATCCGGAAGATGGCCTCGCCGCCGTACCCCTGCCCACCGAGGATCGCCAACGGCGCGAACGCGAGAATCGCGAGCGGAAGGACGGGGTAGCGCTTGCGTCGGAGCCAGATCACCGAGAGGACGCTCGCGCCGAGCACCGTTGCCGTGAGTATCCGCATGACGGTGCTCGTGACCACCTGACCGCTCGCGGGATTCAGGTCGGCACCGGACAGGTTGGATTTCGAGTTCTCCGCCAGATCGAACGAGAACGTGGCGAAATCGCCGGCGCTGTCCCAGTTGTAGGCGAGGAACGCCAGTGCCATGGCCGCACAGACGCACACCAGCCACCACGGCCGCACGAGTCGGAACACGGTCAGCGCGCCGAGGACCAGCAGCAACCAGTAGGGCGTCAACTGGTGGGTGACGACGATGCCCGCGAACAGCACCAGCGTCGGGGCGACCGCGACCGGGTGTTCCCGAGCGGCACCGACCAGCGTGAGGAAGGCAAGTGTCAGCACCAGCGCCAGGGCCTGCGGCGCGAAGTAGTCCTGTGCCACCCAGTTGAGCACCTCGAACAGCATCGTCGCCGTGAGCGCGGCGGCCGGGTCGAGTCGCCACGCACGCGCCGTGCAGTAGAACAAGCCGACCATCGCCAGGTGCACGAGGATCGTCGACCAGTGCGCGACGGTGGTCGCGGAGATACCGGTCAACTCCGATACCCACGCCGTCGCAGCGAACAACCCCGGCCACCCGTTGTAGATGTCCAGGCCCCGAGCCGACGCGTGTTCCTGCTGGATCAACTCGGTGACGCCGAGATGCTTGTACGTCCACGTGTACATCGGGACGTCGGTACCGATCAGCGTCGCGGTCCGCTGGGCGAGCGTGACAGCCAGGATCGATACCACCGCAGCAGGTGTGTCGTCACGGTGCACAGCGAACGCGAACCCGAGGACGGCGAGCACGATCGCGACCGCGAACAGGGGCGACGCCGCGAACAGCAACCCGAGGTCCGACGGCGGCGCGTCCGCGAGGGATCCGGCACTCAGCGCCCAGCAGAGCACCGCAGCCAGTGGGAGGAGCCACGGTGTCAGCGCATTCCGCCGGGCATGCCGCACCGGAGTCGGCGAGGTGGCGGCGGGCACGCGCTCGTCCGCGGCCGCTCGTACGTCGATGCTGGTCACCTGCGCCGTCCCCGCATCCGCACCACGACGGCCCGGACAGTCGCGAGACCGGCCGTCGCCACGCACAGCAGCAGCAGGTCGCGGACCGGCCGATAGTTGCCGGTCGACACCGACAGAACCGTCGACACGGCGACCACCGCGAGACCGACCGTCGGGACGGTCGCCGCCAGCATGTATCGCGGTAGGTTCGGCGTGAACGACAGGATCGCGGCGCCGGGCCCGGTCAGGACGAACACCGCGAGCGCGACACCGACGGCGACGCCTCCCGGGCCGAGCAGTGCGGCCACGAACCCGAACGACGATGCGGCCAAGGCGATTCCGACGAGCGGCTCGAGCCCGGTACCGGGAGTCAACGGTCGCGCTCGGTTCCCGGCCCAGCGTGACCGTGCGAGAGCGAGTGGACCGCCGAGAACCGCACGCCGCTCCGTCCGCGGCAGTGCCGCCAGATCCGGCCCGAGATCGTCTCGGTCGGCTCCCGGGACCGAGACGGACGAGAAGTGGGTGATCCCGCGGACCGCCCGGCGAGCCAACATCGATGCGGTCCGGGGCCGTACCGCCAGCATCGTCAACCATGCGCCCAGCCCGATCCCGTAGTCGCGGATCTGCTTCGCGAGGCCGGTGCTGTCGACGCGATGCCGATGCCACACCACCGCGGCGGGTTCGACGACCAGGCTCCGGCCCGCCAGCAGCACCCGGACGAACATCTCGATGTCCTCGCCACCACCCGCAGGCGATCCCACGCCGAGTCCTTCGTCGAATCCGCCGAGTTCGACGATCTCGCGGCGACGGACCGCAAAATTTGCTCCGGTACCGAAGCGTCCGACCTGGAAGGGGAACAGCGGGTCCTCGGCGGGCGGTGTCGCCATCGAGTAGGTGGCGCGTCCGAGGTTCTTCGACCAACTGACCCGGCGGTCGAAGTAGGCCTGCGCCGGAGTCGACAGTTCACCGGTGGGTACGAGTCCGCTCACCAGCACGACATCGGTCGACGCGTCGAACCCCTCGTTGAGTCGGTGCAACCAGCGGTGGTCGATGACGACGTCGTCGTCGGTGAACGCGACCAGATCGTGGGTGGCGGCGCCGAGGCCGACGTTGCGGGCCTTCGACAGTCCCCGTTCGGGGGCGTCGACGATCCGCATCCCGTCGAACTCCGCGACTACCGGAGGGGTCAGACCCGACGACGGATCGTTGTCGACGACGATCACTTCGTATTCCGGATAGTCGAGATATCGGAGTGAACCGAGAACCTCCCGCAGGTGGTCCGGGCGATTCATCGTGCAGATCACGATCGAGACCGGCCGTGCTGCGGAATCGGTCTCCGTCACCGGCGGCAGTTCACCGAGACCCGCCCGGACGTCGTCGACCGACACGTACCCGTCGTGTACGTCGGCCTCGACGAAGGCCACCGGCCGGTCCACCGACCAGACGAGGATCCGGGCACGGGAGTAGCCGACACCACCGGCCAGGCGGACGACTCCGGTATCCGGCAGGTCCTCGAGGTCGAGTTGACCGATCCACACTGCGTCCGGCCATGCCCGGGCAGCCTCCGCGCCACCGGTGGGTTCCATGACCGGCCGCAGCGTGGAGGCGCCACTCGTCGTCGCTGCCTCAAACTTCATGGCGGAACACCTGCTTCCTGATGTCGTCGCGACGACGTGCGACGGAACGAACCGCAGCCGTACTGGCCACGGCTTGGGCTACGACGAGCGCACAGGCAGCACCGATCGCACCCCAATAGAGGGTCAGGGGCGCCAGTGCGATCATGAGGACCACCGCGAAGAGCGCGTTGGCGCGGAGCAGCGGTGCGATGTCGCGTCGAGACCGCTGGAGTGCCGCCCAGACGACGAACACGGTACGGATCAACGACGCCACCGACAGCAGGATCACGACGAGTTGCGCTCCTGCCCCGAGGTATTCGGGATCGAGGATCCCGAATACGAACGGGGCGGCCAGGGAGAGGGCCACTCCTCCGGCGGCGACGAGCACGGCGACCCGCACGAACAGCACGAGCGCCATCGACGAACTCTCCGCCGGCGTTCTCGACGCATGAACGACCAGCGAGGTTCCCATCGACGACCCGACGAACTCGAGGGCCTGCACGATACTCATCGACAGCGCGAACACGGCCCCCTGCGCGGGTCCCGCATACACGGTGACCAGGAACGGAAGCAGAAGAAGGACACCGATACTCAGAGTCTGGGCGGGGATGGTCTGTGTGCACAGGCGCGTGAGTTCGCGCACGGCCTCCGGGGCCGTCCAGCGGCCGGCCCGCACCCCCTCCGATTCGGATACCACCGTCTTGCCGATGATCCGGTGCAGGACAGCGACGGCGACGGCACCGGACACGATCGTCGCGACGACGATCGGTTGCCAGTTCGCCCACGCGGCGAGTGCGACGAGTACGACGATCCGCCCGGCGCTGGCCAGGCCGTTGGCCAGGGGCAGGGTGCCGGCCCGCCCCAGGCTTGCGAGTGTGCTGTTCTGCAGAACGAACAGCCCCCACACCACCACACCGACGAGCACGAGCGCTCCGACGCTCCAGTGCAGGCGAACGTCGGGAAGCATCGTGATGCCGGCGACACCGGCGAGGACCCCCACGGGCAGCGCGACACCGAGGAAGATCCGCTGCCCGGAGCGGTACACGGCGGATAGCGCAGAACCTGCGGCCGGCATCACGGCGCTGTAGGCGTCACCGATTCCGGTGCCGATGACCTGTGCCGGGGCGGTCACCAGCGCGAGAAGGGCGGTCATGACGCCGAGTTCGGCAGGCGACAGGAGAAGCGCCGCGACCGCCCAGAAGGCCATGCCCAGGGCCGCGTTGAGCACCTGAGCCGACGCCATCGAGGCGGCGTCGACGTACAGTTTGGAACCTCCGCGGGGGCGCCGCGCGAGTTTCTCCGTCACTGTGGACCGCCCCTGGTTCCGAGGCGTACCGAGGCGGCGAACGCTCCCGTTCCCGCGGAACCGATTCCGGCGAGGACTGCTGCGGCCTTGGCCGCCGACGCATGCGGTCCGACCAGATAGCGCCGCATTCCCCGAGTGAGCACCGTTGCGACGTAGTTACGTTCGTCGCCGAGGCGGTCGCCGCGGTGTCCGTCACGGCCGAGTTCGACCTTGCCCTTGCCTTCGAGGTAGCAGCGGCGCAGGAAGTAGCCGAACCGCCCACGGTCGGGTGGGATCGTGTGGTCGATGACAGCATCCGGAACGTAGATCCAGTGGCTGCCCGGATCGGTCTCGGCCATCCTGATGCACAGGTCCGTGTCCTCCGGTTGCGAGGTCTCGCCTTGCTTTCCGAACTCGACGCGGAAGCCGCCGACTGCCCGGAACGCTGCCGTGCGCACCGCCATGTTGCCGCTCCACACGTTGCGCACGCGGGCCTGTTCGGTCGGCAGCCCGAGGAAGGCGTCACCGACCACCCACCCGAACTCGTCGGGAAACCATCCGGGCTTCGCTGCGACCCAGTTCGCCCGATAGCGCCCCCCGGTGCCGACCACGGCCGGATCAGCGAACGGCGCCACGAGGTGTTCGAGCCAGTCCGGGCAGGCCGCCTCGTCGTCGTCGAGGAACGCCGTGATCGGCGTACTCACACGTTCCACGCCGGCGTTCCGGGCACCGGACGCACCACGAGGACCGTTGTCGTAGGACACCGCGATCACCTCCGGGATCTCACGGCGTATCCGTTCGGCGAGGACACGATTGTGGTCGACCACGACGACGATGTCGACGGGAGGGCACTGCTGCGCCTGCACCGACCGCACGGCCCCCCGGATCGAGTCCCACCGATCCTCCGAATAGCACGCGATGACGACCGTTACCTCACCCACTGGCACCCCCAGCACGATCCACATCCTCGACATGTTTATCGAAACAAAACATACTTACGGTATGTTTTGCGCATACTCGGGCGCACGGGTGTGCGATCCGGTTCGTCAGGAGCGCAGGAGAAGGCGGCGCCACCACCCGCGGAGCAAGCCATGCCGCGCAACCCGGAAGCGCACACACGCGCCATCCGTACACACACCACAGTCGGAACCCGACCGGAAATGCTCGTGCGCCGACCGGACGTGGCCGCAACGGCACAGGTCGTCGGATCCCACCTCGGGCGAAGCCTCCATGGCTCCTAGTCATACCGCATCCGTCACACCTGTGCGGCAGCACCGGCGCCGACCCGTGGCCGACGTCGCTCGCTCCTGATGGTCCGCAACACCCGGAATCCGTCTCGTACCGTATTCAGATTGCTGACACCGTGGATACGGTCGCGTTCGAAACTCGCGACCTCGGTGATGCCGAGTCCCGCATTGGCGACCCGAACGTTGATGAGTGTCTCGATCTCGAACCCGTCCCCCCACCGAGCCTCGGCCGAGTCGATGGAGGGAAGGTCCATGACCGCGACGTGACGACGCCAGAAGGCGTTGTAGCCGTAGCAGAGATCGGTGAACGACGCACCGAACTTGAGGTTGACGATCGCGTTCAGCACTTTGTTCCCGACCCGCCGGACGACCGTGATGTCGGAGCTACCGCCGCCGGCAACGAAGCGACTGCCCTTCGCGAAATCGGCTCCGTCGACCAGAGCCTCCACGAAACGCGGGATTTCGGCGGGATCGGTAGATCCGTCCGCATCGATCATCACGACGATGTCGCAGGTTGCTACCGCAAATCCGCACGCGAGTGCGTTTCCCTTGCCACGGCGCGTCTGCCGAACCATCACAGCCTGCGGCCACAGCATCTTCGCCACCGCGACGGTGTCGTCCACGGAGTGACCGTCGACGAAGACGATCTCGTCGATCCCGTCGGGCATCCGCGCCGCGACGTGCGGCAGATTCTCGGCCTCGTTCAGAGCGGGCACGACCACGCTCACCGTCGGCCTGCGCGGCGCATCCGCGCCATGCCCCTCCTCCGGCCCCCCACCCTCGAGGCCGTCGTCGAGGTTGTCCATGTCACGCACGAACACGGTCATCGGTCCCCCTCAAAAAATTTTCCGGATATCGAATGTCGATCAACGAGGCCCGCCCCGACCCTGCCGCCACCCCAGAAACCAGTCGAAAAGTTTCCTTCCAGGCAAAAAACATACCTGTTCCCCGTTTTCGGCACCATCGGATCGGCTTGTGATCCAACTCTCAGTTACCGCACGGTCGGGGCCAGTAGCGCCCCCAGTCCTCGGCCGACAACTCGATTCGTCCGTCCGCCCGCGCACGAAACTCTACGTCCCGGACAGTGGCCACGAAGTCGTCGGTCGCAGTGCGCAGAGCGGCCTCAGCCCGCTGCACGGAGGCCATCGCCGCCGCCAACTCCACGGGAACGAAATCCGGTGGCACACCGGCCTTTCTGACTCGGTCGAGCACCTTCGCAGCACGCGGGCCGGCCGGTTGACTCGACGCCACCCCGTCGAGACACGATGCCCGCTTCTTCTCCTCGGCCTTGCGTTCCTCCCATGCCCGCTCCTGCTCGGCGACGTCGACCGGCCCCGGTGTATCGACGGACAGGTGCGGGCTGCGGTGCACAAGTTTCGCGACGAGATCACCGGCGACGTCGTCGACAGAGAACTGTCCGTCAGCGGCGGCGATCCGCGAATGGAACAGCACCTGCAGCAGCAGGTCTCCGAGTTCCTCCCGAAGATCGTCGGAGTTTCCGGATGCGATGGCATCGAGCACCTCGTAGGTCTCCTCCACGAGGTAGCGCGCCAGGCTCTCGTGCGTCTGGGTGGTCTCCCAGCCGCCGGCCCGCCACAGCCGGTCCATGACCTCCGCGGCCTCGCCCAGCGCCTCTCCCCCGGCGTCAGACACAGCGCACGTCCACCGAGCCGGCGGCCTTGCCGTCCATCGCGAGCAGGAAGTCGGCGATGTACTGCAGCAGTTCGACGTCCCGCAACCGGTCCGCGCCGATACCGCCCGACCCGGCCCGCGGCAGCGGCATCTGCACCAGGCCGGTGGTGGCCCGGTACTGGGCGCTCGGGTAGATCCGCCCCAGCCGCAACTGCTTCGAGTCCGGCAGCTGCATCGGGGAAATCTTGAGCTGGGTACCGACGACCGCCACCTCCTCGATCCCGTACTCACGGCACAACAGCCGCAGCGTGGCGACCGACACCAGCCGGCGCACCTCCTCGGGCAGCGGGCCGTAGCGGTCGACGAGTTCCTCGATCACCGCGGCGATCGCGGCACCGTCCATCGCGGCCGCGAGCTTGCGGTAGCCCTCGAGCCGCAGCCGGTCGCTGGTGACGTAGTCGGGTGGGATGTGCGCGTCCACCGGCAGATCGACGCGGATCTCCTTCGGCGCCTCGTCGGTGGTGACCTCCCGTCCGTCGGCGATCGCCCGGTACGCCTCGACGGCCTCGCCGACGAGCCGCACGTACAGGTCGAAGCCGACACCGGCGACGTGACCGGACTGTTCGGCGCCCAACACGTTTCCGGCGCCGCGGATCTCGAGGTCCTTCATGGCGACGGCCATGCCGGCGCCGAGGTCGGAGTGCTGCGAGATGGTGGCGAGCCGGTCGTACGCGGTCTCGGTGAGCGGCTTCTCCGGCGGATACAGGAAGTACGCGTAGCCGCGTTCGCGGCTGCGTCCGACACGGCCGCGCAGCTGGTGCAGCTGGGAGAGCCCGAGCGAGTCGGCCCGCTCCACGATCAGGGTGTTGGCGTTGGAGATGTCGAGGCCGGTCTCGATGATCGTGGTGCACACCAGGACGTCGAACTCGCGTTCCCAGAATCCCTGCACGGTCTTCTCGAGGGTGTCCTCGTTCATCTGGCCGTGTGCGACGACGACGCGGGCCTCCGGTACGAGATCACGGATCCGCTTGGCGGCCTTGTCGATCGAGGACACCCGGTTGTGGACGTAGAAGACCTGGCCGTCACGCAGCAGTTCGCGGCGGATCGCGGCGGCCACCTGCTTGTCGGCATATCCGCCGACGTAGGTGAGGATCGGATGCCGCTCCTCGGGCGGGGTGAGGATCGTCGACATCTCCCGGATGCCGGCCATGCTCATCTCGAGGGTGCGCGGGATCGGGGTGGCCGACATGGTCAGCACGTCGACGTGGGTGCGCAGCGCCTTGATGTGTTCCTTGTGTTCGACGCCGAACCGCTGTTCCTCGTCGACGATGACCAGCCCCAGGTCCTTCCAGCGGACCCCGGTCTGCAGCAGCCGGTGGGTGCCGACGACGATGTCGATCTCGCCGTCCGCGAGCTGCGCGACGATCTCCTTCGACTCGCCCGTGTCGGTGAACCGGGACAGCCCGCGGACCTTGACCGGGAAGTTCGCCATCCGCTCGGCGAACGTCTGCAGGTGCTGCTGCGCGAGCAGGGTGGTCGGGACGAGTACCGCGACCTGCTTGCCGTCCTGCACGGCCTTGAACGCGGCGCGGACGGCGACCTCGGTCTTGCCGTAGCCGACGTCACCGATCACGACGCGGTCCATCGGGACCGGCTTCTCCATGTCGGCCTTGACCTCGTCGATGACGGTCAGCTGGTCGTGGGTCTCGGTGAACGCGAACGCGTCCTCCATCTCCTTCTGCCACGGGGTGTCCGGGGCGAACGCGTGCCCGGGCGCCGCCTGCCGGGCCGCGTACAGCTGCACCAGCTCACCGGCGATCTCCCGAACGGCCTTGCGGGCCTTGCGTTTCGTGTTCTGCCAGTCGGAGCCGCCGAGCTTCGACAGGGCGGGCAGCTCGCCGCCGACGTACCGGGACAGCTGGTCGAGCGACTCCATCGGCACGAACAGCCGGTCCCCCGGCTGGCCGCGTTTGCTCGACGCGTACTCGATGACGAGGTATTCGCGGCGCGCCCCGCCGACGGTGCGTTCGACCATCTCGACGAACCGGCCGATGCCGTGCTGGTCGTGGACGACCATGTCGCCGGCGGTGAGCGCCAGCGGGTCGACCTGGTTGCGACGCTTGGCCGGCATCTTCTTGCCGTCGCCGGCTGCGGCGACCCGGTTTCCGGTGAGATCGGCCTCGGTGACGACCACCAGACCGGGCACCCCGTCCCCGCCGGGTAGGACGATCCCCTCGTGCAGCGACCCGCGCAGCACCCCGACCAGACCGCGGGCCGGTTCGGCGCCGGGTTCGAGTTCGGCGGCCGGGACGTCGGCGTCGCGTAGTCGCTCGAGAACGCGCTGCGCCGTGCCCGAACCGGCGACGACGACGACCGCGCGACCGCCGGTGGTGACGTGTGCCCGCAGGTTGACGTACAGCATGGACAGCAGTTCGTCGGAGCCGCGGACCTCGGGGGCGTGCTGTACCGGCAGCACCAGTTCGTCGTCGCGGCCGGACGCGAGCGGGCTGACGGTCCACCACGGCCGGCCCTGCGCCTCCGCGTTCTCGCGCACCTGCCGCAGCGACCGGTACGCGGACGCCCCGAGGTCGATGCCGCCGCCGAGCACCGACGTGTCGATCGGGGCGGCGCCGCCGATCGATGCGGCGGTCCACGACGCCTCCAGGAACTCCTGCCCGGTGCGCACGAGGTCGGTGGCGCGGGTGCGGATCTTCTCCGGATCGCACAGCAGGACGTGGGTCTGCCGCGGCAGCGCCTCGGTGAGCAGTTGCAGCTCGCCCGGCTGGAGCAGCGGCAGCAGCGCCTCCATGCCCTCGACCGGGATCCCCGCGGACAGCTTGTCGAGCATCTCCACCAGGGCGGCGTCGGCGGGGTTCTCGGCGGCCAGTTGCGCGGCCCGGTCCCGGACCGGCGCGGTGAGCAGCAGTTCGCGGCACGGCGGCGCGACGACGGTGCCGACCTCGACCTCGGGCAGCGACCGCTGGTCGGCGACGGAGAACGCGCGCAGCTCGGTGATCTCGTCACCCCAGAACTCCACGCGGACCGGATGATCGGCGGTGGGTGGGAACACGTCGAGGATGCCGCCGCGGACCGCGAACTCGCCGCGTCCACCGACCATGTCGACCCGCGTGTAGGCCAGTTCGACCAATCGTTCGATCAGCCCGTCGAACTCGTATTCGGCGCCGACCCGGAACACGATCGGCTCGATCTCCCCGAGCCCCGGCGCCATCGGTTGCACGAGGGACCGGACGGTCGTGACGATCACCTGCAGCGGCGGACCGTAGACGGCTGTGTCGTCGGGGCACGCGAGACGGCGCAGCACGTGCAGCCGGCGTCCGACGGTGTCCGCACTCGGTGACAGCCGCTCGTGCGGCAGCGTCTCCCACGACGGGAACTGCACGACCGCGTCACCGATCACCTCGCGCAGTTCGGTGGTGAGGTCGTCGGCCTCACGGCCGGTCGCGGTGACGACCAGCAACTGCGTCTCCCCCGCCAGCGCGGCCGCGATGAACGGCCGGGCGGCGTTGGGGGCGACGATGTCGAGGACGGCCCGGCCGACCGCGCCGGTGATCTCGGTGAACGCGCTGTCGCCGAGCGCCGTCCCCACCAATCCAGCGAGCGGGTGGTCGACGGCGGGTGACGGGGAAGTCAAGGGCGCACTCCTGAGCAGTGACGACGAGTTGCAGGCGAACAGCCCGGGCAGGGCGAGCAGCCGAGAGGGACCCGCGCCAACCTAGTCGATTCTATGCACGACGAAAGTCAGCGGGGCGTGACTGCGGCGACACGTCCGGCGACATCCGCGCGACCCACGCCGACCGCAGCCAGAACCATCTCCGATGACCCCGCCACATCACGCATCTGACGCCCCAAAGCAAACCCACCGGTCTCGCGGTATCCGGCGAGTCCGCAGATCCCCATCGCGGACAGCACCGCACCCTCGAGCGACAGCGCGGCGGATGTTCCTGCGCAGCCGACGGCGCCGGGCGTCGGGTACCCATCCAATTCTGCAGCCCTGCAAGAAATGTCGTTCCACACAGCATCGCGGGTGACCACGATCTCCGAGAGTTGTGTCGACCCCGAGAGGTCGCTTCCGCCCCGACGACCGAGGTATCGCCTCACTGTGTCGATCACAGTGTCGGTGATCCCCACCCGTACCGCACGTGCCATCAGTTCGAGTACCCGCGCGAGCGTCTCGGCGGCGACGGGATCGAACCCGTCACCGGAATCCGGCGTCGTCTCCATCGAATACGTGTCCCAGCCCAGGCCTCGCAGCCCGACGCCGTCCCCGCGATCCTCGCGACACAACGCGATGTCGCCTCGGCGCACCATGACAAGGCGGTCGGACTCTCGTTCCACCGCACCGCGCGGTGGGGCGATGCGCGCCACGACCAGATCCGCCTCGTCACCGAACAGCATCGTCCCGCGGGCGGCCACCGTTTTCTCGTCCTCGTCCTCGTCCTCAGCATCGCGCATAGGCGCATGCAAGCATCCCGTGACGAGCAGTTGATCGTCGGCGATGTCGTACAGCGCACGATCGACATACTTCCGGTGTCCGTGTCGGGCGATCGTCACCACCATCGCCTGGTGAACGGCGAGGACCATTGCCGTCGACGCACAGTACCGGCCGAGAATGCGGACGATTTCGCACGCGTCGATCAGGCTCGCCCCCTCACCGCCCGACTCTGTCGGCACGACGGCACCGAGAACACGCCGGTGACACAACGCGTCGACGGCTTCCACGGGAAACCGTCCCTCACCGTCGACATCCTCGGCCCAGCGACCGGCGACAGTCGCCCCGACCGACTCGACACGATCGAGCAGCGATCGCCTACCTCCATCACAATGCAGCATGCGAATCCCCCCATGCCGACGCCGCCGCCGCTCGGAGACGGCGAGCATCGGCTGAACGAGCCAATACTTACGACAGCTGCGACCGCGCCCCCCGGCAGACCTGAAGCAGCTCCGGAATCCGGACGAAACCGCAGGACTCCAACCGATGAGCTTATGAGCGCGCACACTCGGCCACAACCGGAGAAAGGATGAACTTCGGGGTGGATCAGACGAGTCGTCGGGACACGAACTGCCGAAAGTACTCGACCTTGGCGTCCGGGACGACGACGGGGAGAATCGTGTGCCACACTGCGCCGAGTCGCGCACCGAGCCTGTCGAGGTCCCGCGTTGCGTCGGCGAGCAACCGGACACCGCTGAGCAGTTCGAGCAACAGTCGCCCGACGCTGTCCGGGTCCGCGTCGGGACGCAGATCTCCCTCCTCCGCGGACCTCCGGATCAACTCGACGTGTCGCCGCAGCCACAGGTCGAAAACCGCGGTGTCCGCCCCCCGATAGTCACCGATCTCGTTCGACAACCGGAACATGGCCGACACCAGAACATCTGCGGACACTGCGTCGGCGACGACCCCGGACAGGCCGATCAGCGCCTCGAGTGCCGGGGTGCGGCTGTCGTACCACGGGAGCATCGCGGCGTCGAGTCGTGCCGCGCCCGTGTCGATGACGGAACGCGCGAGTTCTTCCTTGGACGCGAAATGGAAGTACAGGGCGCCCTTGGTCACCTTCGCCTCTACGATGACCTCGCTGAGACTTGCGAGTGCGTACCCGTGACGGACGAACACGTGTGCGGCTCCCCGGATTACGGAGTCGCGGGTCGCCTCGGCCCGCTCCTGCCTTGCCATGCGTGTGCCCCTCCGTATCCGGCGCCGACACCAGCAAACAGACTTGGTCAGGTGAACGACTGCGGGATCGTAACATCGCAGGTTTCGTATCGTGCCCGGCCGCCTCCGGCGGCGACTACCCGCCGAGTTCGGGGTCCGCCTCGAGATTCGTCAGCCCGTTCCAGCACAGATTGACCAGGTGCGCGGCCACGACCTCCTTCGACGGGGTCCGCTCGTCGAGCCACCACGTGGCGGTGGTGGCGACCATGCCGACGAGGGCCTGCGCGTACAGCGGGGCGAGGTCGGGGTCGAAGCCGCGGCGCGCGAAGTCGCCGCCGAGGAGGTGGCCGACCTGCCGGACCGCCTCGTTGAGCAGGCTCGAGTAGGTGCCTTCCGGCGCCGACACCGGCGAGTCCCGCACCAGGATCCGGAAGCCGTCGGAGCGTTCCTCGACATAGGTGAGCAGTGCGAGTGCGACCCGTTCGACGCGGATGCGGGACCGGTTCTGGGTCAGCGACGACGTGATCATCTCGAGGAGCTTCGACATCTCCCGGTCGACGACGACTGCGTAGAGGCCTTCCTTGCCGCCGAAGTGTTCGTAGACGACGGGCTTGGACACCTGGGCTCGGGCCGCGATCTCCTCTATCGACGCGGCCTCGTAGCCGCGTTCGGCGAACAGGGTCCGGCCGATCTCGATCAGCTGTTCCCGGCGTTGGGTTCCCGTCATCCGGGTGCGCGGTGCGCGTTCGCTCCCGTTGTCCCGTGCTGGTCGCGACACTGCAGCCGACCGTCCTTTCCGACACGCCGCGACGAAAATGTTCGAGCAGTTCGACGTGCGGCGCGTCGGCATGCGAGGATCGGTGCCGCGCCGCCGACGGTATCCACGCCGGCGCGGCGATCCGCCGTAGTGTAATGGCAGCACCTCTGATTTTGGTTCAGATAGTTCAGGTTCGAGTCCTGGCGGCGGAGCACCTTTTTCCGACTCGTCGTCCCGGTTGTGATTCCCCGCACGGATGCCCGACGTCGCTGGTCTCGGCCGCGTTGCCGTGACAGTATCCCCTCGCGATATTCTTTCCCGGAACGCGCGACGACTCCGGCCGCGAGAGCGGCTCACCGTAGATCGACTTCGAGGGAGCTTCATGCCACAGCAGACCGCTGTCATCGTCCTTGCCGCCGGTGCCGGGACGCGAATGCGGTCGAAGACCCCGAAGGTGCTGCACACCCTCGCGGGGCGTTCGATGCTCTCCCACGCACTGCACGCGGCTGCCGCGATCGATCCCACCGAACTGGTCACCGTCATCGGACACGACCGGGATGCGGTCGGTGCCGCGGTCGACGACGTCGCGAAGGCGCTGGGCCGCTCGGTCGCCACCGCCGTCCAAGAGGAGCAGAACGGCACCGGTCACGCCGTCGGCTGCGGGTTGACGGGTCTGCCCGACGACTTCGATGGCACCGTGCTGGTGACCGCGGCCGACGTCCCACTGCTCGACGCCGGCACGCTGCGCACCCTGATCGACACCCACACGTCGGCCCCCGCCGCTGCGGTGACCGTGCTCACCTCGACGGCCCCGGACCCGACGGGCTACGGCCGGATCCTGAGGACCACCGACGGCGAGGTCGCCGCGATCGTCGAGCAGGCCGACGCCACCGAGGCGCAGCGCGCGATCACCGAGGTCAACTCCGGGGTGTACGCGTTCGACGCAGCCACCCTCCGCGACGCGCTCACGTCGCTGAGCTCCGACAACGCGCAGGGCGAGCTGTACCTCACCGATGTCGTCGCGATCGCGCGTCGGTCCGGGAAAATCGTTCGAGCACAGCACATCTCGGACAACGTTCTACTGGCGGGCGCCAACGACCGCGTCCAGCTGGCCGCACTCGCCGGCGAACTCAACCGCCGGATCCTCGACCGCCACATGCGGGCCGGGGTCACCGTCGAGGACCCGTCGAGCACGTGGATCGATGTCGACGTCACCCTCGACCGGGACGTCACACTGCGTCCGGGTGTGCAGTTGCGCGGCACCACCGCGGTCGGCGAGGACGCCGTGATCGGCCCCGACTCCACCCTCACGAACGTCACCGTCGGCGCGGGCGCGTCGGTGATCCGCGTGCACGGCGACGACGCGGTGCTCGGCGCCGGTGTCACCGTCGGCCCGTTCACGTACCTTCGACCGGGTACCGTGCTCGGCGCGTCCGGCAAGCTCGGCGCGTTCGTCGAGACCAAGAACGCCGATATCGGTGCACACTCGAAGGTCCCGCACCTGACGTACGTCGGGGACGCGACGATCGGCGAGCACAGCAACATCGGAGCGTCGAGCGTGTTCGTCAACTACGACGGCGTCAGCAAGAGCCGCACCGTCGTCGGATCCCATGTGCGTACCGGGTCCGACACCATGTTCGTCGCCCCGGTCCGGGTCGGTGACGGCGCCTACACGGGCGCCGGCACCGTGCTGCGCGACGACGTGCCGGCGGGGGCGCTCGCCGTCTCCGGCGGCAAGCAGCGCAACATCGAGGGCTGGGTGCAGCGCAATCGTCCCGGCACTCCCGCTGCCGAGGCAGCACAGCGAGCAGTACCGCAAGAAACCGATCGGCAAGAACAAAAGGATGGCGAAGACCAGTGAGCGCGATATCCAGCGACGTGCAGAAGAACCTGATGCTCTTCTCGGGCCGCGCACACCCCGAGTTGGCGGAGCAGGTCGCCAAGGAACTCGACATCAAGATCACGCCGCAGACGGCGCGTGACTTCGCGAACGGCGAGATCTTCGTCCGCTTCGAGGAGTCGGTGCGCGGCAGCGACGCCTTCGTGCTGCAGAGCTTCCCGGCACCGCTGAACCAGTGGCTCGTCGAGCAGCTCATCATGATCGACGCCCTCAAGCGCGGCTCGGCCAAGCGGATCACCGCGATCCTGCCGTTCTACCCGTACGCGCGTCAGGACAAGAAGCACCGCGGCCGCGAGCCCATCTCCGCCCGCCTCATCGCCGATCTGCTCAAGACCGCCGGCGCCGACCGCATCATCACGGTCGACCTGCACACCGACCAGATCCAGGGCTTCTTCGACGGCCCCGTCGACCACATGCACGCGCAGGGCCAGCTGGCCGACTACGTGCGCGACAACTACGGCACCGAGAACATCTGTGTCGTCTCCCCCGACGCGGGCCGCGTCAAGGTCGCCGAGAAGTGGGCCGACGCCCTCGACGGCGCGCCGCTCGCGTTCGTCCACAAGACCCGCGACCCGCTGGTCCCCAACCAGGTCAAGTCGAACCGTGTCGTCGGTGACGTCTCGGGCCGCACCTGCGTCCTGATCGACGACATGATCGACACCGGCGGCACCATCGCCGGCGCCGTCGAGGTCCTCAAGAACGCCGGTGCCGGTGACGTCATCATCGCCACCACGCACGGCGTGTTCTCCGACCCGGCCGCCGAGCGGCTCGCGAACTGCGGCGCCAAGGAGGTCATCGCGACCAACACGCTGCCGATCCCCGAGGAGAAGCGTTTCCCGACGCTCACCGTCCTGTCGATCGCGCCGCTGCTGGCCCGCACCATCCAGGAAGTCTTCGAGAACGGCTCGGTGACCTCGCTGTTCAACGGCATCGCCTAGGCGCTCCGCGCTTGTGCGCCTTTTTGGTAGCTCCAGCTACCGAAAAGGCGCACAAGCGTAGCCCACAAGCCCGTCTACGACGCTGACGTCCGCGCACCGATGGTGGCGCTGCTCGACGAGCTCGAGCCGGAGTTCGGTTCCGGCAAGGTGTTCCGGCCGTACCGTGATGTCCGTTTCTCGAAGGACAAGACCCATCAGGGCGGGTTCGTCGAGGCGTGCCCCGGGGTGGGCTTCTATGTGCAGATCGACGCGTCCGGACTGTTCGTGGCCGGCGGCTACTATTCACACACCCCCGAGCAGCTCGTGCGCTACCGCGCCGCCGTCGACGACGACGACCGCCGCGGGCGTGCCCTGCAGCGCGTCGTCCGCACACTCGGGAAGGCCGGCTACGACATCGGCGGGGATCGGCTGCGTACCCGTCCGCGGGGCGCGGATCCCGCGCATCCTCGGCTGGATCTGCTGCGGCACCGGACGTTGACGGCGGGTGCGCATCTCGGATGCCCGGACTGGCTCGATTCAGACGAGGCGGCCGACCGTGTCCGGGACGGGTGGCGGGCGATGCGTCCGCTCGTCGACTGGTTCGCGGGCGTGTTCGTGTAACACCCGGCCGCGCGCTGCGATCCGGGCCGGACACGGAGAACGCGTGTGGCACAAGACTTTGCCCGCTTACTCACGTTCAGGTCTCGGCCCGACCATGAGTTTGGTCACGACCGGCGAGAAAATCGGACCTCGATGTAGCCGCGGCCGAACGCTTGCCCTAATGTGGCTCGTCGTGATCGACGCGCAAACCGTGGAAAGCCCCGCCACCACCCCCCGTTTTTCGAACACTCAATCGGCTCGCCGATGGACCCCCGGGTCGTGTGTGTGGTGCGGAAGCGATGATGCGATCGAAACGTTGCGCAACGAGCCGCGGTGCGGCACGTGCCGCGAGCACGAGACGGTCATCGACGAGGCCCGCAAGTTCATGGGCATGTACGGTCTGCGCCCGATCGGCGGCACGTTGCAGTCCGACGACGAGGAAGAGCGCGAGTGGCGGGTGTCCGCCCGTGACGCCCGCGCGGCCCTGAACCAGATCCGTCTGGCCGAGCCGCCGGACCCGGCGCTGGTCCGCAAGTCGTTGCGCCCCAAGGCTGCTCGTATCGTGACGGCGATCGAGGCGGAGTCCGCCCCGGCCCGCAAGGCGCCGGCCCGGCCGCGCACCACGTCGTCGGCGCCGGCTCCGACCCCGACCGCGGCCGTCGCACCGGCGAAGAAGCTCGACGTCGCGGCGCTCGAGGAGCGGGTGACCGGCCTGCTCGACCAGCTCACCAAGGTCGACGCGCAGATCCAGCTCGCCGAGGCCTCCCAGGGTCTGGCCGCGCGGGCGCGTCTGAACGACCTCAACGGCCAGAAGGCGACCGTTCTGCGTACCCTCGCGGCGCTGGAGAAGGCCCGCCGCAGCGCGGGCGCCTGAGAGACACCGCATGCTCGTCCGCGACGCCGTCGAAGGCGATCTCCCCGGGATCCTCGAGATCCACAACGAGGCGATCGCCACGTCGACGGCGATCTGGGACGAGAGTCCGGCCGACCTCGGGGATCGGCGCCGCTGGTTCGACGACCGTCGCGCCGCGGGCTTCCCGGTCCTCGTCGCGGACGTCGACGGTCGTGTCGTCGGATACGCGTCGTACGGGGTGTGGCGGGCCCGCAGCGCCTACCGGTACACCGTCGAGAACTCGGTGTACGTGCACGTCGACCATCACCGGCGCGGTGTCGCCACCGCCCTGATGGCGGCGCTGATCGACCGGGCCCGCGCCGCCGGGCTGCACGTGATGGTCGCGAGCGTCGAATCGTCGAACACCGGCTCGATCACCCTGCACGAGCGGTTCGGGTTCGAGACGGTGGCCCGCATGTCGGAGGTCGGCCGCAAGTTCGACCGCTGGCTCGACATGACCTACCTGCAGTTGATGCTCTGACCGGTCAGCGGCGGGCGCACACCAGCGCGAACCGTTCGTCGGGGTCGGTCCAGTTACGGACCTCGTCGAATCCCACTGCCCGCAACTCGCTGCGGAGTCCGGGAATCCGGAACTTCGCGGAGATCTCGGTGCGCAACTGCTCCCCGGCGGCGAACGGCACCTCGAGCCCCAGATCCGCGATGTGGACGGTCATCTCGTCGTCCGCCTCGAGCCGCATCTCGATCCATTCGGTGGCCGGATCCCACACCGCGATGTGCCGGAATCGGTCCGGGTCGAAGTCCGCACCCAATTGTTTGTTCAACACCGACAGCACGTTGCGGTCGAACTCGGCGGTGACCCCGGCCGCGTCGTCGTACGCCGGGACCAGCACCGCCGGATCCGTCACCAGCCCCACCCCGAGCAGCAGGTGGTCCCCCGGATCGAGGACGCCGGCGATCCCCGACAGGAACTCGCGGCGATCCCCGGGCACCAGGTTGCCGAGGGTGCCGCCGAGGAACGCGATCGTGCGCCGGCCCCCGCGCGGCAGATGGTGCAGGGACGCGGTGAAGTCGCCGACCACCCCGTGCACGGTGAGGTCCGGGAACTCGTCGGCGATCCGGCGGGCGGCCTCCCGCAGCGCCGTCTCGGACACGTCCTGCGGGACGTACCGTTCGAGCGTCCCGTGTTCCGTCATCGCCCGCAGCAGCAGCCGCGTCTTCTCCGACGAACCGGATCCGAGTTCGACGAGTGTCCGCGGCGCGGTGACCGCGGCGATCTCCCCCGCATGCCGCTCGAGCAGCGACCGCTCGGTCCGCGTCGGGTAGTACTCGGGCAGCCGGGTGATGCGGTCGAACAGTTCGCTGCCGCGGGCGTCGTAGAACCATTTGGGCGGCAGCCACTTCGGGGACGCCGTCAGCCCGCGTGTCACGTCGTCCCGCAGCGCCTCGGCCAATTCTTCGGGGGTGATGTGGATCTCCAGGGTCGGTGCGCTCACCGGGCCTCCTTCACAGCGGTGTCGAGATGAGATGTCCCGGCCGTGCCGTGACGAGATGCCCGTCGGGGATCGGTTTCCATTCGTGGTTGCGGTCGTAGGGTTCGGAACTGACGACGGCCCGGTCGTCGTCGACGAGCGCGGACAGCGAGTGGTCCCACGTGGTGGCCCACAACTGCCGGCCGTCACCGAGGAGCATGTTGAGCCGGGATCCGGGCGCGGCCCGGTCGACGAGCGCGATCACCTGCATCAACGCCACCTCCGGGTTGTTCTCCCGCAGCGCGTCCCGCACCAGCAACCACACGAACGCCGCATCGGTGGGCGCCTCGAGACCGAGCAGGTCCACCGCCGGCAGGGTGCCCGCCGGTTCGGCCATCGTCTCCGGCCACCCGGCGACCCGGCCGTTGAGGCTGAACGCCCAGTGCCCCGACACGAACGGGGCGCACGCACTGCGTTCGACGGGCATCCCGACGGTCGCCGACCGGATCGCGGCGACGATCGCGTGCGACCGGGTCTTCGACAGCATCTCCGGCAGGACCGGATCCGACCAGATCGGCTGGGCGCTTCGGTACCGCGACAGTGTCGAACCGGATCCCCACCAGGCGGCACCGAATCCGTCGGCGTTGAGGCTGCCGCCGCCGCGCATGTCCCGCGGGTCCCACGCTTGGCGTAGCAGCGAGAACTCGCCTGCGGTGACGATCTCCCGCACCGACCGACTCGGCCCGATGTATCCCAGGTGTCGGCACATCTACAGGCTCCTCGCGCAGCGGAAACCGGCGAAGATCTGCCGCCGGGACGGACGGTCCCAGTTGCGGAAGGTGCCCCGGCACGCGATCGGGTCGGTCCCGAACGAGCCGCCGCGCAGCACCCGGTAGTCGCCGTCGAAGAACACCTCCGAGTATTCGCGGTACGGGAACGCCTCGAAGCCGGGATAGCCGGTGAACCGGGTCGACGTCCACTCCCACACGTCGCCGATCAACTGCTGCACCCCCAGCGGCGACGCCCCCGCCGGATAGGCGCCGACCGGGGCGGGACCGAGATGCTGCTGCCCGAGATTCGCGTGCTCGGCGCCCGGGGGTTCGTCCCCCCACGGGTAGCGGCGGGACCGGCCGGTCACCGGATCCCAGCGCGCCGCCTTCTCCCATTCGACCTCGGTGGGCAACCGTTTACCGGCCCACCGCGCGTAGGCCTGCGCCTCGAACCAGGACACGTGCAGCACCGGTTCGTCCGGCGGCACCGGCTCGAGCATCCCGAAGCGGCGGCGCCACCAGTTGCCGCAGCCGTCGTCGATCCAGAACTGCGGTGTCGCGGCACCGGTGTCGTCCACGAACGCCGCGTAGTCGCCGTTGGTCACGGGGACCGTGTCGATCGCGAACGCGTCGACGGACACGCGGTGCGCGGGCCGCTCGTTGTCGAGGGCCCACGGGTCGTCGGACGTTCCCATGTCGAATTCTCCTGCGGGAACGACGGTTTCCCGGTTCGGTATCGGAATCGTCGTGGCCGGAACGGGTGCGGCCGTCAGTACCGGGTGTCCCAGCCGCAACTGGTGTGTCGCGAGCATCGTCTCGTCGTGCTGCTGCTCGTGCTGCGCGATCATCGCGAACGCGAAACCGTCCTCGACCAATCGGTTTCCCCGGAACGTGCTGGCGTCCAGGATGTCCCACGTCCGGGACCGGACCTCGTCGACGTAGCGGCGGGCCTCGTCGGGACGCAGCATCGGCAGCGCGGGCCGGTCCGCGCGGGCGTGCGCGAACGCGTCGTACACGTCGTCGATGTCCCGGCGGACCGGGTCACGGCCACCGACGTCCCGCACCAGCCACAACTCCTCCTGGTTGCCGATGTGCGCGAGATCCCACACGAGCGGACTCATCAGCGGCGAGTGCTGGGCGACGAGATCGTCGTCGTCGACGCTGATCGTGAGGACGGTGCTGCGCTGCCGGGCCCGCGCCAGCGCCGTCTCCAACTGTTCCCGCATCCCGGCCATCACCGCTCCTCCCCCGCCGACGCGCCGCGCCGGCACCGCCTCGCCTCGGACGCCAACCCCGCCGCCGACCGTGGTTCCGCGGTGCAGTCGGCCGCGAGTTCGAGCATCGCCACGGCCGCGGCCCGCAGGTCACGGTCCCGCAGTCCGTCCCGGGCGGCATCACGCCACCGGCCCCGGGTGGGCGCAGCGACGGCAAGGGTGTCCGGGGCCGTCAGCAGCGCCGCGAGCGCCGCGATCGGCAGCCGCCACCGGCCACCGGGTTGGGTGTCGAGGTAGCGCACCTCGAGATGCCCGACCGCCCGCACCGGAGGGAACACGGTGGTCAGGTGGTAGTCGAGGTCGGCGCGGGTGGGTCGGCGGCCGATCGTGTCGTCGAGGCGGCCGTCGATCCAGTCGGCGAACGTCGCACCGGGCGGCGCGTCCCAGCACGGCCCGTCCCGCCGGACGCACAGCAGGGGCACGTCGAGCACCCAGCGCGCATAGTCGGCGATCGGGTCGGCGGGCGCGTCCCCCGGCCCCACGGTGCGCGACGGGTCCAGTTCGAGCCACGTCCGCATCCGCTGCGACACCCAGTTCCCGGACGGAATCCCCTGCAGCCGTGGCGAGCACGCGAACGCTGCGATCAGTGCGGGGCCGACCGCGTGCAGCAGTTCCCACCGGTGGGCGACGGCGGCGCGGTCCTGTCCCGCGTCGACGCTGACCTGGATCGCCGCGGTGTTGCACATCATGAGCTTGCCGAACGGACCGATCCGCGCGAAACGGTCCTCCATGGCCCGGTAGCGGGGCAACCGGAGCAGCCGGCGGGCGCGTCGTCCCGTATCGGCGGCAGCCGCAACCATGGTGATCGAGCGGGTCGCGAGCAGATTCCGCAGTATTCGTTCGTCCGATTCCAGTGCGTCGCACAGCACCTCGGCACCGGAGTGGGGTGCACTGGACAGTTCGATCTGACCACCGGGTTCGACGGTGACGAGACTGCCCGACGGTAGGGGCCGGGCCGGGGAATCGGGAGTGAGGGAGCGGGGGGCGTGCGGGCCGAGAGCTGCGGCGATCGCGTCGAGGTCCGGCCGGTCGGACGCGGGACCGTCACGCGCCGTGAGCCATTCCACCTCGGCACCGATCAGCCGCGGGGGTCCCAGCTCGAAACACACCCCGCCGATGTAGGACTCGGCCGCCGGTCGCGAGGTGAGACCGGTGGACGGTGCTGCGACAACCATGCGATCCTCCCCTCGGGAGTGGGCCGGGTGTTCTCCTCGACAGTAGGACGCCCCCGGAAGTGCCGCCACCGGTGAGGAGGAATGTCCGATGCTCGATCTCGCGCAGCTGCGCCGGGACACCCCCGGCTGCCACGACACGGTGTTCCTCGACAGCGCCGGCTCGTCGCTGCCCCCGCAGCCCGTCCTGGAGACCGTGATCGGCCACCTGCGCCGGGAGGCCCGGGTCGGCGGGTACGTCGCGGCCACCGAACGGGCCGACGACCTCGCGGCGGCGCGGGCGTCGATCGCCCGGTTGATCGGTGCGACGCCCGCCGAGATCGCCCTCGTCGACAGCGCGACCCGCGCCTGGAACACCGTCGTCGGGGCAGTGCCGCTCGCGCCGGGCGACCGCATCCTCGTCTCCCAGGTGGAGTACGCGAGCAACGCGATCACCGCACTGCGGGTGGCCCGCGCCGCGGGCGCGACCGTCGAGGCGGTGCCGAGCACCCCGGACGGGCGGATCGATCTCGCGGCCCTCGACACGCTGCTCGACGAGCGGGTCCGGCTGGTGTCGCTGGTGCACGCCCCCACCAACGGGGGCCTGCTGAACCCGGTCCGTGAGGTCGTCGACCTCGCCCACCGGTACGGCGCGCTCGTGGTGCTCGACGCCTGCCAGTCCGTCGGCCAGGTGCCGGTCGACGCCGCCGCGCTCGGTGTAGACGCCCTGTCCGCGACCGGCCGCAAATGGTTGCGCGGCCCGCGCGGCACCGGGTTCCTGTACGTCCGTGACGCACTCGTGGAGCGGCTCGAGCCGATGTCGCTCGACCTGCACAGCGCCGAATGGACCGGCCCCGGCACGTACCGTCCCGCCGCGGACGCGACCCGGTTCGAACTGTGGGAGTGCGACGTCGCCGCCCGGCTCGGCCTCGGCACCGCCGTCGACTATCTGCTCGACATCGGAATCGGTGCTGCCGCAACAGCGATCGCCGACCGGGCCGGGAAGCTCCGCCGCGGACTGGACGCCGTCGGCGGTGTCACCGTCCGCGACCTCGGCACCGACCGCTCCGGCATCGTCACCTTCACCGTCGACGGCGTCGAATCGGTGCGGGTACGGGATCGGCTTGCGCAGCAGCGGATCACGGTGACCGTCAGCGGACGGTCGTCGACCCTGCTCGACATGAGCGCCCGCGGCCTCGACGCCGTCGTGCGGGCGTCACCGCACTACTTCGTCTCCGACGACGACATCGACCGGTTCCTGGCCGCCGTCGCCGGGATCCGCTGAACCGTTCCCGCTGTCCGGGAACTGTGCGCCGCCCCTCACCGATCCACGTCCATGATCTGTGTCACACGTTTGTTCGATTCAGTCAGGAGAGGACCGCGCACATGGCCGCCGCCACCCCCATTTCCCCCGTTGCCGCAGATCAGATCACCGAATGGACCTACGAGGCCGACGTCGTCGTCGCCGGATTCGGGGTGGCCGGCGCGTCGGCCGCCGTGGGCTCCGCCCAGGCCGGCGCGGACGTCCTGGTGCTCGAACGCACCGGCGGCTGGGGCGGCGCGGCGGCGATGGCGGGCGGGTTCATCTACCTGGGCGGCGGCACGCCGCTGCAGAAGGCGTGCGGCTTCGACGACACCGTCGAGAACATGAAGGCATTCATGAAGGCCGCACTCGGTCCGGGCACCGACGAGGCGAAGATCGACGCCTACTGCGAGGGCAGCGTCGACCACTACCACTGGCTCGCCGACGAGTGCGGTGTCCCGTTCAAGCAGACGTTCTGGGGCGAGCCCGGCTGGGAGCCGCCGTTCGACGACGGCCTCATGTACTCGGGCGGCGAGAACGCGGCACCGTTCAACGCGATCGCCACCCCGGCCCCGCGCGGCCACGTCCCGCAGATGGACGACAAGCACAGCAGCAGCGAGAAGGGCGGCGGCTACATGCTGATGAAGCCCCTCACCGACACCGCTACCGCGCTCGGTGTCCGCACCGCGTACGACATGCGCGTACAGACCCTGATCGTCGACGTCGACGGCCGCGTCGTCGGTGTCACCGCCAAGCAGTACGGCAAGGACGTCACCGTCCGGGCCCGGAAGGGTGTGGTGCTGGCGACGGGCAGCTTCGCCTACAACGAGCAGATGGTCGAGTCGTTCGCGCCGCGCATCGCGGGCCGCCCGGCCGCGTCCATCGAGGAACACGACGGTCGCGCGATCCGGATGGCGCAGGCCCTCGGCGCCGACCTCGCGCACATGGACGCCACCGAGGTCGCGTTCTTCTGCGATCCGCAGCTGTTCGTGCGCGGCATCCTCGTCAACGGCCGCGGCCAGCGGTACATCCCCGAGGACACCTACCCCGGCCATGTCGGACAGGCAACGCTCCTACGCAACGACAACCAGTCGTTCCTGATCATCGACGAGGCCTCCTACGAGGAGGGCATGGCGACACAGACCGCGACACCGCAGTTGCGGCACGCCCCGAAGTGGGTCGCCGAAACCGTCGTGGAACTCGAGGAGGAGATGGGGCTGCCCGAGGGCACCCTGCAGGCCACCGTCGAGGTGTACAACCGGCACGCCGCGAACGGCTCCGATCCGCTGCTCGGCAAGAAGCCGGAATGGGTCACGCCGATCGGCTCCCCCGTCGCCGCCCTCGACCTGCGCGGCATGACCGGCGGCTTCACCCTCGGCGGCCTGCGGACCAGCGTCGACTCGGAGGTGCTGCACGTCTCCGGCGAGCCGATCCCCGGCCTGTTCGCGGCCGGCCGCTGCACCGCAGGCGTCTCCGCCGGCGGCTACGTGTCCGGCGCGTCCCTCGGCGACGGCAGCTTCTTCGGGCGACGGGCCGGGATCAGCGCAGCCCGCAGCTGACGGTATCCCCCCAGCTGACAGGGGCCGAAGCTGACAGGGGCCGCGTCGTCCGGTAAGGTGGTTCAAGTTGTCTCGGCGAGGGAGCTTCGCACACCGCGAAGTCACCGTGATCGACGCGGCCACGGCTTCGTAGAGCTTGCGCTCCGGTCGCTCGTGTCTGTCCGCCTCTGCCGCGACGAACGACTGTTCAACGAATATCTCACGCGAGTTGTAGGAGCCGTTTTCATGTCTGACGAGAATCGTCTCGTAGCGTCCGTCCGCACCGAGTTCGGCAAGGGTGCCGCCCGTCGCGCCCGCCGTGACGGTCAGGTTCCCGCCGTGCTGTACGGCCACGGCACCGACCCGCAGCACCTGAACCTCCCGTCCCGCGATTTCGCGGCGATCCTGCGTGCGAACGGCACCAACGCCGTCATCACCCTGGACATCGACGGCACGGAGCAGCTGGCACTGACCAAGTCGGTCGTCGTCCACCCGATCCGCCGCCACATCGAGCACTCCGACCTGCTCATCGTCAAGAAGGGCGAGAAGGTCGCGGTCGAGGTTCCGATCATCGTCACCGGTATCGCTGCTCCGGGCGCGCTGGTCACCGAAGGTGCCACCACGATCAAGCTCGAGGTCGAGGCCCTGCACATCCCCGAGTCCGTCGAGATCTCGGTCGAGGGCGCCGAGGTCGGCACCCAGTTCCTGGCCGGCGCCGTCGCGCTGCCCCAGGGTGCGACCCTGGCCGACGACGCCGAGCTGCTGCTCGTGAACGTCGTCGCCGCTCAGGCTGCCGAGCCGGCCGGCGAGGCCGAGGCCGAGGCCTGAGTCGTCTCGCACTGACGCGAACAGCGGCGCGCCGACCCCGTCCGGGTTCGGCGCGCCGCTCTCGTATGCACGACCCTTGGAAGGAACACACGAGCTGTGAGTGACGAGACCGGAACCGCCATCGTCGTCGGACTGGGCAACCCGGGACCCCAGTACGAGAAGACCCGGCACAACATCGGTTTCATGGTCGCCGACGTCCTCGCCGGACGCGTAGCGGGCAAGTTCAGCGCCCACAAGCGCAGCGGCGCCGACATCGTGCAGACCCGGATCGCCGGCCGGCAGGTGATCCTCGCCAAGCCACGCTCCTACATGAACCTCTCCGGTGGTGCCGTCGCCGGACTCGCCCGCTTCTTCTCCGTGGCGCCCGACAACATCGTCGTCGTCCACGACGAACTCGACCTCGACTTCGGCACCGTCCGGCTGAAACAGGGCGGCGGTGAAGGCGGCCACAACGGTCTGCGTTCCATCTCGAAGTCGTTGACCACCAAGGACTATCTGCGCACCCGTGTCGGCATCGGCCGGCCCCCCGGCCGCCAGGACCCCGCCGACTACGTCCTCAAACCGTTCGGCACCGTCGAACGCAAGGAACTCGACCTCGTCTGCGAGGAAGCCGCCGACGCCGTCGAACTCGTCCTGCAGCTGGGGCTGGAAGCGGCACAGAATCGGCTGCACTGAGCGCCGACCCTCCCCCGCTCACGCCGCGAAGACCGGGGCGATGACCTCCATCTGTTCGATGACGAGTTTGATGGCCGCGGGCTGCCGGTCCGGCGGGTAGCCGTGCCGGGTGAGCAGTCGTTTGATCTGTGACCGCAGCCGCGCCTTGACGTCCTCGCGGACGGTCCAGTCGGTGGAGGCGTCCCGGCGCATCACCGCGACGAGGTCGCGGGCGATGTCGGCGAGCTTGCCCTCCCCCTGTTCCTCGACAGCCGACTCGTTCTGCGCGACGGCGTCGTAGAACGCGAGTTCGTTCTCGTCGAGGGGCGGGCTGAAACGACTGCCCCGATCGGATTCGGCGGCAACTTCTTTCGCCATCTCGACGAGTGCCGCGATCACCTCGGCGGAGGTGAGCTGGCTGTTGGTGTACTTCACCATGAGCGCCTGCAACCGCTCCGAGAACGCCCGCTGCCGGATCAGGTTGTGTTTCGCGGCGTTGCGGGATTCGTCGGTGATCAGCTTCCGTAGCGCCTCGATCGCCAGGTTCGGGTTCTTCGCTTCCTGGGTCCGTCGGATGAAATCGACGTTGATGTCCTTCAGGGACGGTTTCGGCATGCCGGCCGCGTCGTAGATGTCGAGGACTTCCCCGGATTCGACGGACGCCGCCATCAGCTGGCGCAGCGCCCGCTGCACGTCCTCGGGGACGGCCTGGCCGCGCGCGTAGCGTTCCTCGGCGTCCCACTTGGCCATGTAGACGCGGACCTCTTCGAAGAACATCGCGGTCGGCGCGAACTCTCGCAGTCCGTCGTGGCTGCCGCAGATCGCCCACACTCGGGACAGTTGCGACGCGAACTTCCGGTAGCGCGCGGCGAGTGTCTCCTGTCCCTCCTCGACCTGGTTCTCGGGGTTGCGGGGGTCGCGCAGAAAGTTGACGGTCGCGTTCGCGGCGTCGAAATAGGCTCGCGGACCGGGCTTGCGCAGCTGGGCCCGCCAGTCGAAGCCGTGCAGGATGTTCTCGAGGATGCGGCCGAGGTTCTTGGCGGCGTCGACGGCGTCACCGATGTCCTTGCCGATCGGTTTCTGCCGCTGATCGGTTTCGGTGTACTCGGCGAGCGCCTTCGCGAGGTTGTCGGCGACGGGCGCGTACGCGACGAGGAGCCCGTCCTGCTTGCCGCGGAAGGTGCGGTTGACGCGGGCGAGGGCCTGCATGAGCAGCGCACCCCGCAGCGGCCGGTCGAGGTACATGGTGTGCAGCGGGGGCGCGTCGAACCCGGTGAGCATCATGTCCTTGACGATGACCAGTTCGAGTTCGTCGTCGATGTCCTTGAGCCGCTTCTTGATCGCGGCGTTCTCGGAGTCGCGGCGCACGTGGTCGACGATGGGGGGCACGTCGGCGGGGCTGCCGGAGTAGACGACCTTGATGCGGCCGGCGGTCAGGTCGTCGGAATGCCAGTCGGGTCGCAGCGTCACGATCTCGCGGTACAGGTCGGCGCAGATCTCCCGGGTCGCGCCGACGATCATCGCCTTGCCCGCCGCGGCCGGATTCTCGTCGGAGCCGACGAACGGCCGCATCGCCGCCCGCCGCGCCTCCCAGTGGTCGACGAGGTCGGCGGCCAGCTTCCGCAGCCGGGTCGGTGCCCCGTAGACCGCGTTGATGACCGCGACACTCTTCTCGATGCGGTCGCGTTCGGTGTCGTCGAGCCCGAAGGTCACCTCGTCGGCGGAGGCGTCCACGTCGTCTTCCGACACGTCCTCGGCGAACGACACCTTCACCAGCCGGCTCTCGAAGTAGATCGGGACGGTGGCCCCGTCCTCGACCGCCCGGGTGAGGTCGTAGACGTCGATGTCGTCGCCGAACACGGCGCGGGTGTCGCGGTCGGTCTCCGAGACGGGGGTGCCGGTGAAGGCGATCAGCGTCGCGTACGGGAGCGCATCCCGCAGGTGCCGGGCGTACCCGTCGAGGTTGTCGTAGTGGCTGCGGTGCGCCTCGTCGACGATGACGACGATGTTGCGTCGTTCGGTGAGCAGCGGATGGCCGGCACCGGACCGGCGTTCGTCGGTGGTGCGCCCGAACTTCTGCAGGGTCGTGAAGTAGATGCCGCCGGTGGTGCGCCCGGACAGTTCCTGTCGCAGTTCTTCGCGTTTACGGATCTGTTTGGGGCGTTCGGGCAGCAGCCTCGACCGCAGGAACGTCTCGTACAGCTGCCCGTCGAGTTCGGTGCGGTCGGTGATGACCACGACCGTCGGGTTGGCCAGCTGCGGATGCCGGATCACCTGGTTGGCGTACAGCTCCATCTCCATGGACTTGCCCGAGCCCTGGGTGTGCCACACGACGCCGGCCTTGCCGCTGGTGCCGACGGCCTGCACCGTCTTGCCGATCGCCTTGGTGACGGCAAAGTACTGGTGCGGTTTGGCGATCCGCTTGAGCAGGCCGTTCTCGTCGTGGTCGAACGCGGTGTAGTTGCGGAGCAGTTGCAGGAACCGTTCCTGGTTGAACAGCCCGTACAGTGCGGTGCCCAACGGGGTTGCGCCGTCCGGGTTCTCGGTGGTCACGGGCACGCCGTAGTCGTCGACGTTCCACGGCGAGAAATGGTTGAACGGTGTGAACGGGGTCCCGTAGCGGGCGGTGATGCCGTCGGAGATGACGGTGAAGACGGCGAACCGGAACGCGAGCGGAAATTCCCGCACGTAGGTGCGCAGCTGTGCGTGCGCCTGCACGAGTCCGGCGTGTTCGGCACCGGCCTTCTTGAGTTCGACGACGGAGACCGGCATCCCGTTCATGTAGAGCACGAGGTCGAATCGGCGGCGGTGGTCGCCCTTGACGATCGTCACCTGATCGACGGCGAGCCAATCGTTCTCGTCCGGATCCGGGGACAGCAGCCGGATGGTGGGGGTGATCTCCCGGCCGGCGTCGTCAATGTACGACACCGAGCGCATCCCGTCGGTGAGGTAGCCGTGGATCACCTCGTTCTCGGCGATCGCGTCGGTCGAGCGTGCGGTCGCGATCTCGGCGACGGCTCGGTCCACGACCGGGTCGGGCAGCGCCGGGTTGAATCGGGCGATCGCCTGCCGCAGTCGCGGCGTGACGAGCAGTTCGTCCCACGACGCCCGCTCCCCCGTGCCGGGGGCGATCTCGGTGCCGGACACGTGCCGCCAGCCGAGTTCCCCGAGGTCGTCGAGAGCCATCTGCTCCCAATCGTTCTCGGTCAGTCCTCGGCTCTCGATCACGACCATGCCCTCCCTCACACCAACGCAACAGGGCAAACAGTACCGGGCAGACGCAAGCACCTTGATCTGTTCGGTCAGGCAGCTCGATAACCCTGTTTATCAACGGTTTTGTTGGCTGTTTTCGGCGGGTGTCTTCAGGATGTGGTCACCACTTCGACGAACCAGGAGCCCGCCCATGAAATCGACCGGACGCCATCAGTTCTGGCTCGGCATGGGCGCCGGCGCGGCAGCCACCGGCGCCGTCGTCGCCATCGGTGTCGGCGTGGTCGTCGCGGTCGACGCCGCGAGCACCCCGAAGATGTTCGAGATCACCGGCACGTTCGACATCACCGGCAGCACCACGACCCTCGGCCTGCCGACCGGGTTCGCGTGTGCCGGCGCCAAGGGCTACGACGACCTGTCCCCGGCGGCCGCGGTGACGGTGTCGGACGAGTCGAAGACGCTGCTCTCCAAAGGTCGTATGACCGGCAGCACCCGCAGCGGCCGCACCTGCACGTTCGATTTCACGATCACCGACGTCCCCCGCGGCCACAAGTTCTACGAGGTCGAGATCGCCCACCGCGGCGGCCTGTCGTACACCGAATCCGAAGCCGAGCAAGGTCTGTCGCTGTCCATCGGCAGCTGATCGCTCCCGGCTCCTTCCATCCGAAAGGTTTCCGCCATGACCACCCCTCAGCAGCCCTACCCGAGCCAGCCCGTTCCGCCGGCCCAGCCTCCGAAGAAGAAGTCGAAGAAGTGGCCGTGGATCGTCGGCGCGCTCGCCGCCGTCATCGTGATCGCCGCCGTCTCCGGTGGCGGGGAGAAGGACACGGACACCACCCCCTCGGCGGGGGCCCCGCTGCAGCCGGTGCCCCCGCTGCAGCCGGTGCCCCTGTGGCCGCAGCGGCTCCGGCACCGAAGGCGGCTGCTCCGGGTGTGGGAACCCCGGTGCGGGACGGCAAGTTCGAGTTCGTCGTCACCGACGTCGAATCCGGGCTCGCCTCCGTCGGCGACAATCCGTTTCTCGAGAAGAAGGCTCAGGGCCAGTTCGTGGTCGTCACCATGACGGTGCAGAACACGTCGGACAAGCCGAAGGGCCTGAGCGCCGGCAACCAGAACCTGTTCGACGCCGAGGGCCGCAAGTTCACGCCCGACACGATGGCCGCGATCGCCCTCGACTCCGACGTCGCCGTGTGGGACGACATCAACCCTGGCAACAAGGTCACCATGAAGGTCGTCTACGACATGCCCGCCGACGCCGTTCCCGCCGAGATCGAACTGCACGACTCGGTGTTCTCCGGCGGCGTCACCGTCGCCCTGCAGTGACGGACCGCCCCGACGTCCGCGAGCGCTGGGGAGTGCACGCGGACGCCGGGGTGTTTTCGGTGGTGCCGGCGACGGGGCCACCACGATCGTTCCGGGGAGTCCGGATCGAACGACACCATGAACGGGGAGGTTTCATGTTGACAGCACCGAACACCGATCGGATCCCGCATCCGCGTAATGCGCTCGGAGTGCTTGCCGTGGTGGAGGACTGGCAGCGGGCGGCGATCGTCTGGGTGTACACCGACGAAGCGCGTGGCGGTATGACCGTCCGGCAGTTCGCGGATCTCGGTATCAAGGGACTGTCCAGGCGGTTCGTCGTGAAGTATCGCGATGCGTGGCAGGAAGCGATCGACCGGGGTCTTGCGGCACCGTTGTCGATCGGAGATCGTATCCCCGAGGTGGCACTGGAGTGGAGGCACACGGGCAACGCCCACATGCACGACTGCACGTGCGGTTGCAGTTCCCGCGCCGCATAGCACCGAGAGGTCCGTCAGAACGGTGGCTCGTCGTCGAGGAAGTCGACGACGAGCACCGTTTCCTGCCGTTCGCGGGTGTGTCGCGGTGAGTGGCCGCGGCGGCGACGCTGGTGGTAGTCGGCGCGTTGTCGTGGGGTGGTGAGCAGGTCGATCAGGTAGTCGAGTTCTAGTTCGGCGGGGGACGGCCGCAGTGTCGTGAGGGTGCGGGGGTCGGTGAGCCGGGCCCGCATCTGTTCGGGGACACCGGCATACAGGTCGTCGGTATGGAACGGGCCGTCCGGATGTGTGGTGGTGGTGTGGCCGGCCGGGTCGGTCCAGTCGAGTCGGCCACCGGCGGTGTGGGTGACGGTCCAGTAGCCGATGGTTTTGAGACGGTGATGTTTCCGGCACAGG
>NZ_SKCH01000012.1 GCF_005434945.1 Prescottella subtropica
GCTTTCCCTTGCGGCACACCACCACAGATCAGCCGGACGAACCGCCGCCGATTCAACAATCCCAACGCCATCCCAGCCTCCTCACGATCACCTTGTTGCTGTGACCATATGAATCCGCCAGCCCTGTCCCCCGCGTTTCGCGCACTTGGCGCGCGTCCCGGGCGGCATTCCGGCGCGCTACGTGCGCGAAACGCGGGAGGTCGGCGCGAGCGTGCGGTCGACGACCGCCCGGACAGCCGCGTAGTCGAGGTCGGTGACGACGCGGTGCCGGGGATCGCCGGCATCGGGCGGGTGTCCCCACAGACTCGCCCGGCCGTCGCGATCGTGTTCGACGCGGCAGACGAGGCCGGCGGACGCCCGCACCACCGCGGGCTCGAGCAGGACCGCGGCCGCGACACTGTCGTGGCTGGTGACCATCGGACGGTCCGCGTCGTACGTGCGCGTGCAGTGGACCCGGTAGTCGGCGCTGATCACCCGCACGAACCGGGCGATGTCCGACGACGCCGCCCGGGACTCGACGTCGGCCCACAGGATCTGCAGCCGCGCCGTGACGTCCATGCCCACCCACGTCACCGGCCCGGGTGCGGCGGCGACCCGCGCCGTCGCCGCCGGATCGTGCGCGGTGTTCGTGTCACCCTTGCCCAGGAACGACAGCTGTTCGGCGGCGACGCGGTCGCGGCGGCCGGCGGCGCCCATGCCGCCCATCACGGTCACGGACCGGAACCGGGTGAGCAGGCCGGGGTCACGGTCGAGGGCCGCCGCGACGTTCGTCAACGGCCCCAGGCACAGCAGGTCGACCTCCCCCGGATGCTGCCGGGACCACCGAAGCATCTGTGCGACAGCGGTTTCCTGCGACGGCCGCGAACCGACCGGTCGCGGTAGTCCACTGTCGCCGAGACCGTCGACACCGTGCGGACTCGGCACCGACAGCGCCGGACCGGGACGGGGCCGGCCGACGCACACCGGGACGTCGGTGCGGCCGGCGGTCGCGAGCACGAGCAGCGCGTTGGCGGCGGCCTGCCCCTCGTCGCAGTTCCCGAACACGGTCCCGACGCCGACGACCTCGGTGTCCGGGGCGGCGAGGACCGTGAGGATCGCGAGCGCGTCGTCGACGCCGGTGTCGGTGTCGATCAGCACCCGCCGCCCGGTCCCCGCGCTCACTCGGTGACGAGGGCGAGCGCGAACCCGTCCCAGCCCTTGACGCCGACGGTCTGCAACGCGGTCGCATCGATCCGGGGTTCGGCGGCGAGCAGTCCGAGCACCGCGCGACTCGCCCGGACGGCCTCGTCGTCGAGGTCCGGGTCGGACACCCCACCGCCGCGGACGACGTTGTCGATCACGATGACGGTGCCCGGGCGGGACAGTCGCAGTGCCCACCGCACGTACTCGGAGTTGTTGACCTTGTCGGCGTCGACGAACACCAGGTCGAACGGGCCGACCCCGTCGGCCTCGACACCGGGCAGGGTGTCGAGGGCCGCACCGACCCGGATGTCGACCCGGTCGCCGACGCCGGCACGGTCGAGGTTGGTGCGGGCGATCCCGGCGTGCCTCGGCTCGTATTCGAGGGTCACGACCCGGCCGGTGTCGCCGACGGCGCGGGCCAGCCACAAGGTGCTGTAGCCGCCGAGGGTGCCGATCTCGAGCACCCTCGTCGCCCCGATCATGCGGGCCAGCAGGTGCAGGAACTTGCCCTGCACCGGGGACACGTCGATCGGCGGCAGTGCGGCGGCAGCATTCGCGTCGAGCGCCGCCGCCGCTGCCGGGTCGTCCCCGATGAGGGTGCCGGCGAGGTAGTCGTCGACGTCGGCCCAGCGGGAACGTTCGGTGTCAGCCATGCTCCCGAGCCTACGACGGCTCCCCGCACCCCATCAGCCCCCGCGTTCCGCGCACTTGTCGCGCCGGATCCGCGGGCGGACGGCGCGACAAGTGCGCGAAACGCGATGGGCGGGGTCGGTCAGCCGCGGACAGCCGCCACGATCTCGGCGAGCGCACCGTCGGCGGGGATCTCGCGGGCCTCACCGGTGAACCGGTCACGCAGTTCGACCTTGCCGTCGGCGTAGCCGCGTCCGACGACCACCACGAGCGGGACACCGATCAGCTCGGAATCCTTGAACTTCACGCCCGGCGACGCCTTGCGGTCGTCGAACAGGACCTCGATGCCGGCGCAGTCGAGTTCGGCGGCCAGCGCCTCGGCGCCCTCGCGGGCGGCCTCGTCCTTGTTCGCGATCACCAGGTGCACCGCGAACGGGGCGACCTCGGCGGGCCAGCGCAGACCCTTGTCGTCGTGGTGCTGTTCGGCGATGACCGCGACCAGGCGCGAGACACCGACACCGTACGAGCCCATCGTGGGGCGCACCGGCTTGCCGTTCTCGCCGAGCACGTTCACGTCGAACGCGTCGGTGTACTTACGGCCGAGCTGGAACACGTGTCCGATCTCGATGCCGCGGGCGGCGACCAGCGGGCCGGCACCGTCCGGTGACGGATCGCCGTCGCGGACCTCGGCAGCCTCGATGGTGCCGTCCGGGGTGAAGTCGCGGCCGGCGACGAGGCCGACGTAGTGCTTGCCCGCGACGTCGGCGCCGGTGATCCAGGACGTGCCGTCGACGACACGCGGGTCGACGAGGTAACGGACCTCGTTGTCCAGCAGCGCCTTCGGGCCGATGTAGCCCTTCGCGAGGAACGGGTGCTTCGTGAAGTCCTCGTCGGTGAGCAGCGCGACCTCGGCGGGTTCGAGGGACGCCTCGAGCCGCTTGTCGTCGACCTCCCGGTCACCGGGCAGGCCGATGCCGAGCAGCTCCCACTCGCCGCCCGGCACCCGGGTCTTGACGATGATGTTCTTGAGGGTGTCGGCGCCGGTGATCTCGCGGCCGAGACCCGCCCCGTTGGCCCAGTCGACGAGCGCGTCGATGGTCGCGGCGTCGGGGGTGTCGTGGATCTGCGCGGCGGGCTGACCGTCGAACGGGATCGGTTCCGGGGCGAGGGTCTTCACGGCCTCGACATTGGCGGCGTACCCGGATTCGACGCAGCGGACGTAGGTGTCCTCACCGATCGGCGACTCGGCGAGGAACTCCTCGGACGCGCTGCCGCCCATCGCACCGGACGTCGCGGACACGATCACGTACGTGACGCCGAGACGGGCGAAGATGCGCTCGTAGGCGTCGCGGTGCGCCTGGTAGGACCGGGCGAGGCCCTCGTCGGTGAGGTCGAAGCTGTACGAGTCCTTCATGACGAACTCGCGGCCGCGCAGGATGCCGGCGCGGGGACGCTCCTCGTCGCGGTACTTGGTCTGCACCTGGTACAGGGTGACCGGGAAATCCTTGTACGAGTTGTATTCGCCCTTGACGGTGAGCGCGAACATCTCCTCATGGGTGGGACCGAGCAGGTAGTCGGCGCCCTTGCGGTCCTGCAGGCGGAAGAGGCCGTCGCCGTATTCGGTCCACCGGTTGGTGGTCTCGTAGGGGTCGCGCGGCAGCAGCGCCGGCAGCGAAATCTCCTGTGCGCCGAACGAGTTCATCTCCTCGCGGACCACCCGCTCGACCTCGCGCAGCACCCGCAGGCCCAGTGGCAGCCACGAGTACACGCCCGGCGCGATGCGCCGCACGTAGCCGGCGCGGACGAGCAGCTTGTGGCTGGCGACCTCGGCGTCGGCCGGGTCGTCGCGGAGCGTACGGAGGAACAGGTGCGACATGCGGGTGATCACGGGGCATCAGCCTAGTCGGTCGAACTGGGGCGACGCGTCCCCGGCACCGAAAATCCGACACGATTCACTGAGCTTAGCCTCGCCTTTGTAAACATAGGCTACCCTTCGTCACGATTCGTACATTCGTCCTGCCGCGCCCGCGGCCGTAACCAGGAAGAAGACAGATGCGCGCATTGACCAGGGGCGCCCTCGCGGCCGCGATGACCGCCGCGGCGTGGGCGACCCCGACGGTCGTCTCCACCGCCGCCCCCGCCGGCGGCACACCGGTGACGACCGTCGCCAAGACCACCGGGCTGAAAGCCGCCGGGGAGACCGTCACCGTCTCCGGCACCGGATTCTCCGAGTCCGGACCCGGCATCTACGTCGGGCTCGCGCAGGACGACCTGTTCTCCACCACCGACGCGAGCGCCTGGATGTCGACCGCGTTCATCCGTCCCACCCAGATCAGCGGCGGCGCATGGTCGACGACGATCGACGTGATGGCGGTCAGCGGGGCGTCGAACTGCCTGCAGAACAGTTGCTCGATCTACACCGTCGCCGCCCACGGGTCGAGCGACCGCAGCCAGGACACCGTGACACCGGTGACGTTCGCGGCCGTGGTGCCGCCCACGACGACCGTGCCACCCACGACCACGACGCCCCCACCCACCACGACGAAGCCCCCGGTCACCACCACACCACCGCCGACGACGACCACGCCCCCGGTCACCACCAAGCCCACCACCAAGCCCACCACCACGACGCCCCCACCCACCACGACGAAGCCTCCGGTGACCACGACGAAGCCTCCGGCCCCGCCGACGTCCGGCGGCCTGCGGGTCGAGGCGGATCGGACCAGCGGCCTGAACGCTGCCGGTGACACGGTCACGGTGCGCGGCAGCGGGTTCTCGACGAGCGGGCCGGGCATCTACATCGGTGTCGCGCAGTCGGATCGGTACTCGTCGACGGATGCGTCGGTGTTCCACGAGCCGAAGTTCGTGAAGCCGTCGGACATGCCGGGTGGATCGTTCACGGTGACGCTCGACGTGGTCGGCGCGTTCCCGGGCGGCGACTGCGTCGCGAACGCGTGCGCGATCTACACGCTCGCCGCGCACGGCTCGTCCGACCGCAGCCAGGACACCACGACCCCGATCAGTTTCGTCGGGGAGGCGCCGCCGGTCACCCCGGGTGGCGGCACCGGTGGAACCAGCGGCACCGGCACCAACCCCGGCACCGGCACCGGCACCGGCGGAACGGGTGCCGCCCCGGGCGCCGGTGGCGGCACGACGCCGGGTGCCTCGTTCACCGCGAACGGTGCCCTGTCGGTGTCGTTGTCGAAGGCGTCGGGTGTCGATCCGGCGGGTGAGACGGTGACGATCTCCGGTTCCGGGTTCTCGGGTGCCGCGCCGGGCCTGTACGTGGGGCTGGTGCAGGACAACGTGTTCTCGTCGACGGATGCGTCGGTGTGGATCACGACGGCGTTCCTGAAGCCGGATCAGATCTCGGGTGGCTCGTGGTCGCTGCCGATGGAGTTGGTCGCGAAGCAGGGCGCCTACGACTGTGTCGCGAACGCGTGCTCGATCTACACCGTCGCCGCGCACGGCTCGTCCGATCGCAGCCAGGATTCCAGGACGCCGGTGTCGTTCGTCGGCGGCGTCGCACCGGGCACGGTCACGCCGCCGCCCGCGCAGGGCGCCGGGGCTGCCGCTGCCGCCGCAGCAGCCGGCCAGTCCGGCGGGCCGGCGGTGACGCTGTCGAAGGCCAAGGGCCTGAAGGTCGACGGGGAGGAGATCACGATCTCGGGCACCGGGTTCTCGGGTGCGCCTCCGGGGATCTACGTGGGTCTCATCCAGGAGGACAAGTTCTCCACCACCGATGCGGGGGCGTGGATGACGACGGCGTTCGTCACCCCGGCCCGCATCACGGACGGGGCCTGGTCGACGACGATGCCGCTGCAGGCAGTCAAGGGCGACTCGGACTGCACGAAGAATCCGTGCTCGATCTACACGATCGCCGCGCACGGCTCGTCGGATCGCAGCCAGGACACTCGGACGCCGGTCAGTTTCGGTGACGACCCGAACGCCCCCAACGCCGATGCGGCCTCCGCGGTGGCACTGACCTCCGGCAATGAAAATGGTAGCGGCGGTAGCGATTCCACTTCCGAGACCTCGGCGATCCGGAATCTGGCCGACGCGATCTCCGACGGCACCGCATGGATCGTCCCGCTGCTCGTCGGGGCCGTCGTCGGTGCCGGGTTCGCCGTGGGCACCACGCTCGCACTGCGTCGCCGGAACTCCTGGCGCCCCAACAATTCTTAGGCTAGGTTTACCTAAGTCAATTTGGGCCTGCATCGCCGTCACAGCGATCCACACACCAGTTCACCGATCAAGGGAAAGCAGGAACATGCGCATTTTCGACAAGGCCGCTCTCGTCGCCGCGACCGTCGCGCTCGCCGCGCTCGCCGCGGCAGCACCCGTCGCTGCCGCACACGCCGGACCGTTCGACTTCCTCACTGCCGGCTCGCTCGGCAGCCTCGGCCCGAGCACCCCCGGCACCGACGAACCCGGCACCGACACCCCCGGCCCGGAGCAGCCGACCGGCCCGACCGTCACGCTGTCGAAGTCGACCGGGATCGCGGCCGCCGGTGAGACGATCACCGTCACCGGCACCGACTTCTCCGGCGCCGGCGCCGGCCTGTACATCGGACTCGTACAGGACGACAAGTACTCGGCCACCGACTCGTCCGCGTGGATGACGACGGCGTGGCTGAAGCCCGCGCAGATCGTCGACGGCGCCTGGACGGTCGACGTCGACGCACTCGCCGTCACGGGCACCTCGAACTGCCTGGTGAACACGTGCTCGATCTACACGGTCGCCGCGCACGGTTCGGCCGACCGCACGCAGGACACCAAGTCCCCGGTGACCTTCGCGGGCTGATCCCGGCGCTCGTCACACCCGTCCGGCCCTCACCGACTTCCGGTGGGGGCCGGACGCGTTTCGGTGGGCCGTCGGCGGCCGGTACGGTTGGCGACCGTGCTGGTGCTGCTTCCTCCCTCCGAAACCAAGTCCGACGGCGGCACGGGGGTGCCGCTCGATCTGGGCGAGCTGTCGATGCCGCAACTGACCGAGACCCGCGAGATGCTCGCGTCGGCGCTCGTCGAACTCGCCGCCGACACCGAGGCGTCGAATCTGGCGTTGGGTCTGGGACCGAAGCAGGCCGACGAGATCGAACGCAACGCGAAACTGTGGGTGTCCCCCACCCGGCCCGCGCTCGAGCGGTACACGGGTGTGCTGTTCGACGCCCTCGACGCGACGGCATTCACGAAAACCCAGCGGGACAAGGCGCTGCGTCGGCTCGCGATGGGGTCGGCGCTGTTCGGCGCGGTCCGCGCCGGTGACCCGATCCCCGCGTACCGGCTGTCCGGCGGATCGAAGCTGCCCGGCATCGGCACCCTGCAGGCCCTGTGGAAGCCGGAACTGACCGGCGCACTGGTCGCCGAGGCCGACGGCGGACTCGTCGTCGACCTGCGCTCGGGCACCTACCAGCAACTCGGCCCCGTGCCGGGCGCGGTGACCGCGACCGTCCTCACCGAACAGCCCGACGGCTCCCGCAAGGTCGTCAGCCACTTCAACAAGCATCACAAGGGCCTGCTCGCCCGCGCCCTCACCGTCACTCGCGCCGAACCGTCCGACATCCGCGGTGTCGCCCGCGTGGCGGCGAAGGCCGGTCTGCGGGTGGAGATCGCGTCGGCGACGGAACTGGTCGTCCTCACCTAACCTGTGCGCCTTTTTGGTAGCTGCAGCTACCAAAAAGGCGCACAGGTGCACACTGGACGGTGAGGAGCGTCGCCGATGGACCGGACCACGTGCTGTGTCGTGGGTGGCGGCCCCGCCGGGATGGTGCTGGGGCTGCTGCTGGCGCGCTGCGGTGTGCCGGTGACGGTGCTCGAGAAGCACGGCGACTTCCTGCGCGACTTCCGCGGTGACACCGTCCACCCGTCGACGCTGTCGCTGCTCGACGATCTGGGGCTCGCCGGCCGCTTCGCCCGGCTCCCGCAGCGGCACGTGCAGTCCGTGGAGCTCCCGGTCGGTGAGGGTGGCCGACCCCTGACTGTCGGCCGCCTCGACGTCCTGCCCGGCCGCTACGACTACATCGCGATGGTGCCGCAGTGGGATCTGCTGACGCTGCTGTCCGAGGTGGCCGCCGCCGAACCGGCGTTCACGCTGCGGATGGATACCGCGGCCACAGGTTTCCTCGACGACCACGGCCGGATCGCCGGGGTGCGGTACCGGACGGCCGACGGCCGGGACGGAGAGCTGCGGGCGACGCTCACCGTGGCGTGCGACGGCCGCGGCTCCCTCGCCCGGTCGCTCCCCGGCCTCGAGGTGCGTTCCTTCCGGTGCCCGATGGACGCGTGGTGGTTCCGGCTGCCCCGCGACCGCACCGACCCGGAGGGGCTGGTCGTCTCGGCCGGCGAACGGATGATCACGGTGATGATCGACCGCGGCGACTACTGGCAGTGCGGGGCGATGATCCCCAAGGGGTCGGATCCCGAACGGCGGGCCGCGGGGCTCGACCGGTTCACCGACCGGTTCGGTGCCACCGCGCCGTGGCTCGGCGAGCGGGCGCACGCCCTGCGCTCGTGGGACGAGGTGCCGCTGCTGGACGTCCGCCTGGACCGGCTGCGCCGCTGGTATCTGCCGGGGCTGTTGTGCATCGGGGACGCGGCGCACGCGATGTCCCCGATCTTCGGGATCGGCATCAACCTGGCGGTGCAGGACGCGGTCGCCGCGGCCCGGTACCTGGCCGGCCGACTGCCGTCCGACGACGTCCCCGAGTCGGTGCTGCGCCGGATCCAGTGGCGGCGGTGGCCGACGGCGGCTGTCGCCCAGACCCTGCAGCGGATCGCACACGACCGGGTCGTCGCCCCGATCCTCGCGGGCGCGCCGCGCACGGAGGTGTCGGCGATCCTGCAGCGCGTGGCCTCGACTCCCGGCCTGTCCCGGCTGCCCGCGTACTTCTTCGGGTACGGGGCGGTCCGGGAACGCCCGCCCGCCGCGGCCCGCCGGTAGCTGTGCGCCTTTTTGGTAGCTGCAGCTACCAAAAAGGCGCACAGGCGGCTACGCCGCCTGCGCCGCCTTCTCCGCTTCCTGCGCCTGCGCGACCTGTGCGGGCGTGAACCGCACGAACACGGCGGCGACGGCGGCCAGGGCGGCGAGGATCGCGCAGCCGAGCAGCGCGAACGTGTAGCCCTCGCTGAGCGCGGACAACTGTTCGGGGGTCATGGTCGCGGCCACCCCGGACGTGCCGCCGAGTGACAGGGTCTTGGAGGTGGCCATCGCACCGACGATCGCGAGTCCGACGGGCCCGAACAGTACCTGGGCGACCTGGGCGATCGCGGTGAGCGGGCCGATCTCCTGCGGGCCGACCCCGGCGATGGCGCACAGCGGCAGCGGCACGACCGCGAGACCGACACCGAAGCCGACCCCGACGACGAGTACGAACAGGTTGCCCATGTAGGTGGCGGACATGTCGAGGGTCGACCCGTACAGCAGGCCGATCGCGGTGAGGACGGTGCCGGCGACGACGAGCCAGCGGGCCTGCACCTTGACGGCCAGCTTGGAGGCGACGAACGCGGCCGCGCCGAGCCCGAACGCGAACGGCACGAACGCCAGACCGGCGTGCAGCGGCGTGTAGCCGAGAACGTCCTGCACGAACAGGGCGACGAACGGGGCGAGGGAGAACATCACCATGCCGACGAGGGCGAGGGAGACGAACGTGGCGACCCGGCTGCGGTTCCGGAACAGCGAGAACGGCAGCAACGGGTTCTCGGCGCGCCGTTCGACCGTCAGGAACGCGACGAGCAACGCGAGACCACCGATGAGTCCGGCGAGGACGAGCGGGCTGGTCCAGCCCATCTCGGGGCCCTCGGTGAACCCGAACACCACCGCGGTGCAGCCGAGAGTCGCCAGGATCGCGCCGGGCACGTCGAGGGTGAGCCGTTCGCTGCCGGTCTCGGTGAGCGCCCGGAACGCGAGCACCAGGATGACGAGCCCGATGGGCACGTTGATGAGGAAGATCCACCGCCACGACACCTCGGTGAGGGCGCCGCCGATGATGAGACCGGTCACCGATCCGACACCGGTCATGGCCGCGAAGATCGCGATGGCCTGGTTGCGGACCGGGCCGGGTGCGAACGTCGTCGCGACCAGCGCGAGTGCGGTGGGTGACGCGATCGCCGCACCGACACCCTGCAGGGCACGGGCCGCCACGAGGGTGCCCTCGTTCACGGCGAGCCCGCACAGCAGCGACGCGATCGTGAACAGGGCGACACCGCCGATGAACACCCGTTTGCGGCCGAACGCGTCACCGAGTCGGCCGCCGAGCAGCATGAGGCCACCGAACGTGAGCGCGTACGACGTGATCACCCAGTTGCGGCCCGCGTCGCTCAGCCCGAGATCCTCCTGGATCTTGGCGAGCGCGAGGGACGCGACGGTGCCGTCGAGCACCATCATCAGCTGCATACCGCTCAGGACGACGATCGCGAGACCGAACGCCCGGGTGGTCACGGGGTACTTCACGACGGTGGAGTCAGACACGAGAGTCCACGTTACCGACCGTCTCCGGCAAACAGGGCGTCGACGGAGAACCCGGCCGTCGGACCGACGACGATGATCGCGGGCGGACGGATCTCCTCCTCCCGCAGGCGGGCGGCGACGGTCGACAGGTCGGCGCGCAGCACCCGCTGGGTGCGCAGCGTGCCCTCCTGGATGACGGTGACCGGGGTGTCGGCGGGCCGGCCGCCGTCGAGGAGTGCGGTGGCGATCTGCTCGATCCGCTCGACCCCCATCAGCACCACGATCGTGCCGCGCAGCCGGGCGAGCGCCGACCAGTCGGTGAGCGACGACGGATGCCCGGGGGCGACGTGCCCGGAGACGACGACGAACTCGTGGGTGACGCCGCGGTGGGTGACGGGGACCCCGGCCGCGGACGGCACCGAGATCGCGCTCGTGATGCCGGGGACGACGGTGACCGGGACACCGGCCGCCGCGCACGCCTCGAGTTCCTCGAAGCCGCGGCCGAACACGTACGGGTCGCCGCCCTTGAGCCGGACGACGAACTTGCCGGCCTGCGCGTGATCGACGAGGGCGGCGTTGATCGCCTCCTGCGCCATCGCGCGGCCGTACGGGATCTTGGCGGCGTCGATCACCTCGACGTGCGGGCCGAGTTCGGCGAGCAGTTCCGGCGGCGCCAGCCGGTCGACGACGACGACGTCGGCGCGGGCGAGCAGGCGTCGGCCGCGGACGGTGATGAGGTCGGGGTCGCCGGGTCCGCCGCCGACGAGGGCGACACCGGCGGCCGGCCGCTCGCCGGTGTCGGTGACGGTGCCGGCCTGCAGGGCTTCGATCAGTGCGGTGCGGACGGCCGCGGACCGGCGGTGCGCGCCGCGCGCGAGGACCCCGATGTCGAGGCCGTCGAACGTGCCGGTGGCGGGGGTGACGGCGCTGCCGTCGCGGGCGCTGTCGGCGCGGACGCAGAACACGCGCCGCCGGTCGGCCTCGGCGACGACGGCCGCGTTGGTGGCGGGTTCGTCGGTGCACGCGATCGCGTACCAGGCGCCGTCGAGGTCGCCGTCGAGGTAGTCGCGCAGGTCGGCGGTGATCTGTCCGGCCGTCACCATCCCCTCGATCGCGGGGGTGATCTCGCGGCTGACGACGTGCACGGCGGCACCGGACGCGACCAGCAGCCCGAGTCGGCGCTGCGCGACGGTGCCACCGCCGACGACCACGACACGACGGTTCGTCAGGTCGAGCCCGACCAGGTAGCTGGACTCGGCACCGGCGGAAGCAGACACTCTCGTCTCCCCGTTCTTCTCGTTCGATCGGACCACCCGACGGGCAGGCCCTGAAACTCTACTGACCGCGACGGTCACACCGTTCGTCACCCGTTTGGTGACGGTCAGCGGGCCGCCGCCCGAGGCGAGGAGCGCGGCGGCCTCGGCGACGCTGGGGGTGCCGACGGCAGCCGCGGCGTGCGGCGACGGGTGCGGGACGACGACGGCGGCCAGGTGTTCGGCCGGGTAGCCGACCAGCACGGCGCCGAGTTCCGTGGCCGCGTCGACGAACGCCGGGAGCACCGTCTTGCGGTCCAGCGTGGCCAGCACCGCGGGGACCGTGTCGCCGCACACCGCGCGGACGGCGGCGACGAGGTCGGCAGCGGTCGCGGCGGAACCCGCCCCGACGCCGACGCACGTCTCAGGCACGGGCGGCCTCGACGAAACGCCGGACCGCGCCGGGATTCCCGGCCGGGTGGGTGTGCAGGTACGACGCGTGCACCGCGCCGGCCGGTCCGCCGACGAACCCTTCGCGGGCGGCGCCGGCATCCCACGCCCGCCAGCCCCATGCCGGACCGAACCCGGCCGTGACGTCGGAATCGAGTGCGGTGCGGTGGAATTCGTGTCCGGCGACGCGGGTACCGGCGTCGAACAGGACCGAATCGGTGACGGCGACGGCCTCCCGGTAGCCGAGGGTGAGCCGCGACCCGAAACGGGCGTCGACGTCGAGGACCCCGGCCATCGGATGTCCGTCGAGGCTGCGGGTCAGGTACAGCAGGCCCGCGCATTCCGCGTGGATCGGGACACCGTCGGCGGCGAGGTCCCGCACCTGCTTGTGCAGCGCGGTGTTCGCCGACAGCGCCACCGCATGCTCCTCGGGGAACCCCCCGGGCAACACCAGCCCTGCTGTGCCGGACGGGAGTTCGTCGTGCAGGGGGTCGAACGTGACGACGTCGGCGCCGGCGGCCTCGAGCAGTTCCCGATGTTCGGTGTACCCGAACGTGAACGCCACCCCACCGGCGAGCGCGATCACCGGACGCCGCCCGGCGGCGACGCGGCCGACCTCGGCGGCCGGATCCCACGTGGGAGCCTGCACCGACGAGCGGGCGAGGGAACGGATCGCGTCCAGATCCAGGTGGGCGGCGGCCAGCTGCGTCATCGCGGCGACGGCGTCGACGGCGGCGCGGCCGTGTTCGACGGCGGGCACCAGGCCCAGATGCCGGGACGGCACCTCGAGTTCCGTCATCCGCGGCACCGAGCCGAGGACCGGCAACCCCACCCTCTCGCACGCCTGCCGCAGCACCGCCTCGTGCCGGGCGCTGCCGACCCGGTTGAGGATCACCCCGCCGATCCGCACCGCCGGGTCGTACGTCGAGAACCCGTGCAGCACAGCGGCGAGGGACTGACTGTGGCCGCGGGCGTCGATCACCAGCGCCACCGGGGCGCCGAGCATCGCCGCGACCGACGCGGTCGACCCCTCCGCCGACGGGGCCGTCGACGCCGGATCGATCTTGCCGTCGAACAGGCCCATGACGCCCTCGACGACGGCGATGTCGGCGTCATCGCTGCCGTGGCGATACAGCGGACCGATCCGCTCGGCGCCGACGAGGACGGTGTCGAGGTTGCGGCCGGGGCGGCCGGCGGCGAGCCCGTGGTAGCCGGGGTCGATGTAATCGGGGCCGACCTTGAACGGCGCCACCGCATCCCCGGCCGCCCGCAACGCCCCGACGAGTCCGGTGGCGATCGTCGTCTTGCCGCTACCCGACGCGGGGGCCGCGATCACGACGGCGGGGGTACTCACCACTCGATACCGCGCTGGCCCTTGCGGCCCGCGTCCATCGGATGCTTGATCTTCGTCATCTCGGTGACCAGGTCGGCGGCGTCGATCAGGGCCTGCGGGGCGTCGCGGCCGGTGATGACGACGTGCTGGTTGCCGGGGCGGTCACGGAGAACCTCGACGACCTCGTCGGTGTCCACCCAGCCCCACTTGAGCGGGTACGTGAACTCGTCGAGCACGTAGAAGCGGTGGGTTTCCGCCGCGAGCCGGCGGGTGATCTCCCGCCACCCTTCGAGCGCGGCCGCGGCATGATCCTCCTCGGTGCCCGCCTTGCGGGTCCAGGACCAGCCCTCCCCCATCTTGTGCCAGCTGACGGCGCCGCCGACACCGCTGGTCTCGTGCAGTTCGCCGAGCGTCCGGAACGTGGCCTCCTCACCGACCTTCCACTTGGCGCTCTTGACGAACTGGAAGACACCGATGTCGAAGCCCTGGTTCCAGGCGCGCAGCGCCATCCCGAACGCGGCCGTCGACTTGCCCTTGCCGGGGCCGGTGTGGACGGCCAGGACCGGCTGGTTGCGGCGCTGCCGGGTGGTCAGTCCGTCGGCGGGCACGTTTTCGGGGACACCCTGAGGCATGTCGAATCCTTGTCTCGTACTGGAAGTTTCAGGCGGCGGCGCGGACGACGGAGGCCACCTGCTGCGCGGACAGTTCCGCCAGCCGGACGCAGCCGCCGCGCAGGTCGTGCGCCAGTTCGGCGGCCAGGCCGAGCCGGATCATGCCGGTCTCGCAGTCCACGACGATCGACGCCGCACCGGTGCCGGCGAGCATCGCGGCGGCACGCTTCGCCCGCGGGACGGCGTCGGCGCCGCCGGTGGCGCGGCCATCGGTGAGCGAGACGACCAGCGGCCGGCGCTTGGGGTCGCGGATCCGCTCCCGCAGCACCACTTCCCGGGCCCGCAGGAAACCCTCGGCGAGCGGGGTCTTCCCGCCGGTCTTCATCGACCGCAGCCGCCGCACCGCGACATCCACCGACGACGTCGGCGGCAGCACCACCTCGGCGGTGGTGCCGCGCACGGTGATCACAGCGACCTTGTCGCGGCGCTGGTAGGCGTCGCGCAGCAGCGACACGACGGCGCCGGTGACGGCGGTGAGCCGGTCGCGGGCGGCCATCGAGCCGGACGCGTCGACGACGAACAGCACCAGGTTGCCCTCGCGGCCCTCCCGGATCGCCCCGCGAATGTCGGTGGCCGCCAACCGCATCGGGCCAGTGGTCCGGCCGCGATCCCGCTGGTGTTCGGCGGCCGCGAACAGGGTGCTCACCAGGTGCAGGCCGGTGCCGGGTTCGGTGGTGGCGCGGACGGTGCGGCCCCGCGTCGACCGGGAACGGGACCGGCGTCCGGGGGCGCCGTCGCCGACGCCGGGAATCTCGAGCAGCCGGGCGGTGAACTGCGGGCCGGGGGCACCGGCGGGCCGTTCGGGGGCCCGACCGGGACCGGACTGCGGTGAATCCTGGTCGCTGTCACCGCTGTTCGCATCGGGGGCGGGGGTGTCGTCCGGGGCGTCGTCCGGGGCGCCGCCACCCGGACCGTCGGGGTCGGGGTCCGGTTCCGGATCGTCGTCGGTGTGGGCGCGGGCGTCCTCGTCGGCCTTGTCCATCGCGTCGTCGAGTTGCTGCGGATCGAGTCCGGGCTCGTCGAACGGGTCGCGGCGACGACGGTGCGGCAGCGTCAGTTCCGCGGCGATCCGCACGTCCTCCTCGGTGACGGCGTCGGCGCCGCGCCACGCGGCGTGCGCGGTGGCGGTGCGGGCCAGGACCAGGTCGGCGCGCATGCCCTCGACGTCGAACGACGCGCACACCGATGCGATGCGGCGCAGTTCGGTGTCCGGCAGCACGACGGCGTCGACGACGGCGCGGGCCTCGGCGATGCGGCGGGCCAGGTCGGCGTCCGCGTCGGCGTAGCGGGCGGCGAACGCGTCCGGGTCACGTTCGTAGTCGAGGCGGCGGCGCACCACCTCCATCCGCACGTCCACGTCGCGGGACGCGGCGACGTCGACGGCCAGACCGAACCGGTCGAGCAGCTGCGGCCGCAGCTCCCCCTCCTCGGGGTTCATGGTGCCGACGAGCACGAACTTCGCCGGATGCGAATGGGAGACGCCGTCGCGTTCGACGTGGACGCGACCCATCGCGGCGGCGTCGAGCAGCACGTCCACCAGGTGGTCGTGCAGCAGGTTGACCTCGTCGACGTACAGCACACCCTGGTGGGCGTCGGCGAGCAGGCCGGGCGCGAAGGCGCGTTCGCCGTCGCGCAGCACCTTCTCGAGGTCGATGGAGCCGACGACCCGGTCCTCGGTGGCGCCGACGGGAAGTTCGACGAGGCGGGCGCGGCGGCCGGTCTCGATCTCGGGCAGCAGTGCGGTGAGTGCACGCACCACGGTGGACTTGGCGGTGCCCTTCTCGCCGCGCACCAGGACACCCCCGATACCGGGGTGGACGGCGCACAGGGTCAGCGCGAGGCGCAGCCGATCCTGGCCGACGACGGCACTGAACGGGAACCCTGCAGGTTCGGAGCTGGACTGTCGACGGTCACGCAACGATCGAATCCCTTCACGTCTCGGTTTCCGCGCCGAGAGCTCGGTGGTGTGAAACGCTGCGGCATTCTGGCTCGGGACCGCTCGGATCGAGCGCCCTCACAGTGGCGGGACCGCGCCTGATTCGCACAGGACTTCCCCGCAGACGTTTCGGTACTGCCGGACAGAACACTACCGCGGCCCGGAGCACGCTCCGGGCCGCGGTAGTGGTTCGTGGATCGGATCCAGCCTAGACCGACGCGGACGCCGCGACGGGGGCCGCGTGGGCCGGGGCGGACGCCGGGGCGCCGCCCAGCTGCAGCGACCGGGTGCTCCAGTCCCACACCTGCTGGAACAGGGCCGGGTTGTCGGCGAGCTTGACGCCCAGCGACGGCACCATCTGCTGCAGCTTCGGGGTCCACGCCTCGAACTCGCGCGGGAAGCAGCGCTTCAGGACGTCGAGCATCGCGGGAACCGCGGTGGACGCGCCCGGGGACGCGCCGAGCAGGCCGGCGATGCTGCCGTCCTCGGCGTTGACGACGGCGGTGCCGAACTCGAGGACGCCGCCGTTGCCCTTCTTGCGGATGACCTGGACGCGCTGGCCGGCGGTGATGAGCTCCCAGTCGCCGCCGGTGGCGCGCGGGACGAACTCGCGCAGGGTGCGGATGCGGTCGGACGGCGACTGCATCAGCTCACCGATGAGGTACTTGGTGAGACCGAGTTCGGTGACGCCGACACCGAGCATCGACATGAGGTTGTTGGGCTTGACCGACCCGGGCAGGTCGGTGACCTTGCCGTTCTTGAGGAACTTCGGCGACCAGCCGGCGTACGGACCGAACAGCAGGCCGCGACGGCCGTTGATGACGCGGGTGTCGAGGTGCGGCACCGACATCGGCGGGGCACCGACCGCGGCCTTGCCGTACGCCTTGGCGCGGTGCTGGGCGATGATCTCGGGGTTGGTGCAGCGCAGGAACTGGCCGCTGACCGGGAAGCCGCCGAAGCCCTTGGCTTCCTTGATACCGGCCTTCTGCAGCAGGTGCAGTGCACCGCCGCCGGCGCCGATGAACACGAACTTGGCCTGCACGGTCTTGGTGACACCGGTGCGCAGGTTCTCGGTCTTGACGATCCAGCTGCCATCGGACTGCTTGGTGAGGTTCCGGACCTCGTGACCGAAGTACACCTGGCCGCCGGACGCACCGACGTAACCCAGGAGCTGCTTGGTGAGGGCGCCGAAGTCGACGTCGGTGCCGGACTCGGTCCAGTTGAGGGCGACCGGGTCGGTGAAGTCGCGGCCCTGGGCCATGAGCGGCAGCCGGTCGGCGAGGAAGTCCTCCGACTCGGAGTACTCCATGCCCGGGAACAGGGTGTGGCCGGCGAGGGCGTCGTAGCGGGCGCGCAGGTACTTCACGTTGTCGGCGCCGTGCACGAAGCTCACGTGCGGGATCGGGTTGATGAACTCGCCCGGCTCGGTGAGGATCCCGTTGTCCACGGCGTACGACCAGAACTGGCGCGACACCTGGAACTGCTCGTTGACGTTGACGGCCTTGGTGATGTCGACGCCCGAACCGCTCGCCGGGGTGTAGTTGAGCTCACACAGCGCCGAGTGGCCGGTGCCCGCGTTGTTCCACGGGTCGCTGCTCTCGGCTGCGGCGGCATCGAGGCGTTCGAAGGTGGTGATCGACCAGTCGGGCTGCAGCTGACGCAGGATCGCGCCGAGCGTTGCGCTCATGATGCCCGCACCCACGAGCACTACATCGGTCTTCGCCACTACATTCTGGTCTGACACTGGAGAATCGACTTCCTTGTCTGTTCGCACGACCTGTTCACACGGTCTGTTCACACACGACCTTCGCACGCATCACGCGCTCGGGCGCTTCACGTGCACAGACCGCATTTCGCGCGCCTGTGGCGCTTAGGTTACCTGTGCGTCACCTTCACCAATTGTGCCCCTCGCAAACGACTTCGTTCGCCCAATAGAGTGTGATCGTGACTACTTGGGCTCCCGACGTCCTCGGTGACGGATACCAGCAGCTGACGATTCCACTGGGCACCGATCCGGACGGCGAGGGTCACGTCGAGGCGACCCTCGTCCGCTACCGGCCGGACTCGACGGTTCCGACCCGTGCCGTGCTGTACGTGCACGGGTTCACCGACTACTTCTTCCAGCGGCACGTCGCCGAGCATTTCACCGCCCGAGGGTACGCATTCTACGCCCTGGACCTGCGGAAATGCGGTCGCTCCCGGCGGGCCGGGCAGACCCCGCACTACGCGTCCGACCTGACGCTGTACGACGCCGAACTGGACGAGGCGCTGCGTCTGGTGCGCGACGAGGTCGGCGGCCCGGTGCTGCTCACCGCGCACTCGACGGGCGGGCTGATCCTGCCGCTGTGGCTCGACCGGCTCGAGCGCCGGCCGGGTGGTTCGGCGGGCGCCGGTGTGGCGGGTCTCATCCTCAACAGCCCGTGGTTCGACCTGCAGGGGCCGTCGTTGCTGCGCAGCGCGGGCACGTCCGCGGCGATCGACGCGCTCGGCCGCGCGTCGGGCCGGACGGAGATTCCCGGACAGAAACTCGACACGTACGGCGCGAGCCTGCACATCGGTGCGCACGGCGAATGGGAGTACGACCTGGAGTGGAAGCCGCTGACCGGGTTCCCGGTCCGGTTCGGCTGGCTGCGGGCCGTCCGCCGCGGCCACGCCCGACTGCACCGTGGCCTCGACATCGGGGTGCCGTCGCTGATCCTGCGGTCGACGCGGTCGGTGGTCGCGTCCCGCTACAACCCGTCGGTCGACGCGGCCGACGCGGTCCTCGACGTCGACCAGATCGCCCGCTGGGCCGGGTGCCTCGGCAACCGGACCACGATCGTCCCGATCGACGGCGCCCGCCACGACGTGTTCCTGTCCACTCCCGGACCGCGGGCGGCAGCGCTGCACGAGGTGGATCTGTGGCTGGGCCGGCTCGATGCACACCACCTGACCGACAACGTCACCCGAGAGACAGAGGCAACTGCGTGACCCACTTCGACATCGCGATCATCGGCACCGGATCGGGTAATTCGATCCTCGACGACCGCTTCGACGGCAAGAAGATCGCGATCCTCGAGGAGAGCACGTTCGGCGGCACCTGCCTGAACGTCGGCTGCATCCCGACGAAGATGTTCGTGTACGCCGCGGAGGTGGCGCGCACGGTCACCGAGTCGTCGAAGCTCGGGGTGGATGCGAGCCTCGACGACGTCCGCTGGCCGGACATCGTCAAGCGGGTGTTCGGCCGGATCGATCCGATCGCGGCGGGCGGCGAACGCTACCGCACCGAGGACTGCGCGGACGTGACGGTGTTCCGCGGGCATGCGACGTTCACCGGTCCGCGCACCATCGACACCGGAACCGGGGAGACCATCACCGCCGACCAGGTGGTGATCGCGGCCGGGGCGCGCCCATCGATCCCGCAGGAGATCGTCGACAGTGGCGTCGAATACCGCACCAACGACGACATCATGCGGCTCGAGGCGTTGCCCGAGCGTCTGGTGATCCTCGGGTCCGGGTTCGTGGCCGCCGAGTTCGCGCACGTGTTCTCCGCGCTCGGGGTGCGGGTGTCGATCATCGGCCGCAGCGAACGGCTGCTGCGGCACCTCGACCGCGAGGTGTCCGAGTGGTTCACCGAGCTCGCGCAGCGCAAGTGGGATGTGCACCTGGGCAATCCGCTGGTCGCGGCCCGCACCGTCGGCGACGGGGTCGAGCTCGAGTTGGCGGACGGCACCGTCGTCGCCGGCGACGAACTGCTGGTCGCGACCGGCCGCACCCCCAACGGGGACCGGTTGGCCGCCGAGCTCGGTGGGATCGCGGTCGACGAGTCGGGCCGGGTGATCGTCGACGAGTTCCAGCGCACCACCGCCGAGGGTGTGTTCGCGCTCGGGGACGTGTCGTCGCCGTACCAGCTCAAGCACGTCGCGAACCACGAGATGCGGGTGGTGCAGCACAATCTGCTCCACGATGCGTGGGGTTCCACCGACCGTCTCCGACGCACCGATCACCGGTTCGTGCCGGCGGCGGTGTTCACCGACCCGCAGATCGCGGACGTCGGTATGACCGAGGAACAGGCCCGTGAGGCCGGCCTCGACATCACCGTCAAGGTGCAGAACTACTCCGACGTCGCCTACGGGTGGGCGATGGAGGACGACGAGGGCTTCTGCAAGGTGATCGCCGAACGCGGCACCGGACGTCTTCTCGGCGCCCACGTGATCGGCGCGCAGGCCCCGACGGTGATCCAGCCGCTGATCCAGGCGATGAGTTTCGGACTGTCCGCCCGCGACATGGCGACCGGCCAGTACTGGATCCATCCGGCGCTGCCGGAAGTGGTGGAGAACGCGCTCCTCGGATTGGAGCTCTGAGCTGTGACGATCGTGTCGGAGCTGTGGCGGTATCCGGTCAAGTCGCTCGGCGGGGAACGCCTGGAGTCGGTGGTCGTGGAGGTCGACGGGGTGCGCGGCGACCACGTGTGGGCGGTCGTGGACCGCGCCACCGGGCATGTCGCGAGCGCCAAGCGCAGCAAGCTGTGGGGTGAGCTGTTGCGGTGCCGGGCGCGGCTCGTCGACGACGTCGACCTCACGGATCCGTCGGCGCTCGAGATCACGCTGCCGGACGGTGCCGTGCTGCGCGGCGACGATCCCCGGACCGTGGCTGCATTGTCGGAGCTGACGGGACGCGAGGTGGTGCTGCGGTCACCGGCCGAGGCGTCGCGGACGATGGAGATGGAGTGGGTCGCCGAGTCCCGGATCGGGATGGAGGCGGCGGTGGAGACGTCGTCGGCGCGGGCCGAGCAGGACGCCGGCTCCGACGTCCCGGTCGGTGCGGTGCCGACCGGTGGGGCGAACGACCGCTTCTACGATCTGGCACACCTGCACGTGCTGACCACGTCGAGTCTCAACGCGCTGGCCCCCGGTTCGGCGGGCAGTGTGGTGCGCCGGTACCGGCCGAACGTGCTCGTCGGCGGACCCGACTGGGATGCCGGCTGGATCGAGGACGCCTGGGTCGACGGCCGGGTCCGGATCGGGGCCGTCGAGATCGGGGTGCAGACCCCCACCGGCCGCTGCGTCATGGTCAATCTCGCACACCAGGGTCTGCCGGCGGACCGGGGCACACTGCGCGCCCTCGCGGCCGCGCACCGGGTACCCGTCGGCTACGGCACCGCGGACCTGCCGAGCCTCGGCGTGTACGCGGAGGTCGTGACCGCCGGCGCGATCTGCGTCGGCGACGTCGTCGAGCAGGTGCCGGCGGACGCACTCACCTGATACGGCGATTCGGGAAGGATCCGCCCCGGAGTGCGGGGCCGATCCTTCCCGAATCGGTGTCGAACGAACTACTTCCGGTGCGTCATGGCCCGGACGATGCCGTCGCCGATGGACTGCATGATCTGGACGAGCACGATGAGGACGACGACGGACACGAGCAGGACCGGGGTGTTGAACCGCTGGTAGCCGTAGACGATCGCGAAGTCGCCGAGGCCGCCGCCGCCGATGACACCGGCCATCGCGGAGTAGCCGACGAGCAGTACCAGGGTGAGGGTGGCGCCGGCGACGAGCGCGGACATCGATTCGGGCAGCAGCACCTTGCGGACGATCTGCCCGTTGGCGGCGCCCATCGCCTGCGCGGCCTCGACCCGTCCGACGGGGACCTCGCGCAGTGCGGCCTCGACGACCCGCGCGTAGAACGGGATGGCGCCGATCGTCAGGGGCACGATCGCGGCGGTGGGGCCGATCGCGGTGCCGACGATCAGTCGGGTGACGCCGATGAGCGCGATCATCAGGACCAGGAACGGCAGGGACCGGAACACGTTGACGATCGCGCCGAGCATCGCGTTCAGGGCCCGCTGCGGCCACAGCCCGGACGGCGACGTCATGTGCAGGATCACGCCGATGAGAACGCCGCCGACCACGGTGAACAGGAACGAGATGCCCACCATGTACAGGGTTTCGAGGGTCGCTTCCCAGACTTCGGGCAGCGAATTCTGCCAGGACGTCTTGTTCACGCGAGGACCCCTTCCAGGCGGGCGTCGGCACCCCACGCGAGTGTGGTGTTCGGCTGGGCGGCGACGAACGCCTCGACGTCGGCGCGGCGGACGTCGGGTCCGAAGGACAGGCGCAGCCGGCCGACGGTGACCCCGGCGACCTGTTCGACGCGTCCGCCGACGACGGAGATGTCGACGTCGAGTGCGCGGACGAGCTGCGAGAGCCACGGGCCGTGCGCGTCGTCGCCGATGGTGGTGACGACAGCCGTGTCGACGACCGCATCGGAGTCGGCCGGGTCGCCCCCGACCGGGACGATCGCCGACCCGAGGATCGATCCGGGGGTGGCGACGAGGTCGAGGATGCGTCCGGTCTCGGCGATGCGCCCGTCGTCGAGGCGGGCCGCGGACGTGCAGATGCGGCGCAGCACCTCGAGTTCGTGGGTGATGAGGACGACGGTGACGCCGATGGTGCGGTTGAGGTCGGCGAGCAGGTCGAGGACCTGGCCGGTGGTGTCGGGGTCGAGGGCGCTGGTCGCCTCGTCGCACAGCAGTACGTCGGGATTCGACGCGAGCGCGCGGGCGATGCCGACGCGCTGCTGCTGGCCGCCGGACAGCTGCGACGGGTACGCCTTCTCCTTGCCGGCGAGGCCGACGAGCTCGATCAGTTCGTCGGCGCGGGCGCGGCGCTCGGCCCGGCCCGTCCCGGCGAGTTCGAGTGGGAACTCGACGTTGGCGCGCACGGTCCGCGAGTGCAGCAGGTTGAACTGCTGGAACACGGTGCCGATGCGGCGGCGGGCGGCCCGCAGGCCGGCGCCGGTGAGCTGCGACAGGTCGTCACCGCGGAGCAGGATGCGCCCGCTGGTGGGCTGCTCGAGCAGGTTCAGGCACCGCAGCAGCGTCGACTTGCCCGCCCCGGACGGCCCGACGATGCCGAAGATCTCACCCTCGGCGATGTCGAGGTCGATGCCGCGCAGGGCCGAGACCTCCCCCGCGCCTCCGACCGCGGGGAAGGTCTTGACCAGATTCCGGGCGGTGATCATCAGCCGGCCGCGTGCACGGGGATGACGGCGCCGGAGTAGTTCTCCTCGATCCAGGCGGCGGTCTCCGGGGACTGCAGTGCCGTGGCGAGGGCCTGGACGCCGGGATCGTTCTGCTGCGCGGCGCGGACGACGAGCAGGTTCGCGAACGGGTTGCCCTCGGCCTTCTCCGCGATGAGCGTGTCCTTCGTCGGGTTCAGGCCGGCCTCGAGGGCGTAGTTGGAGTTGATGACGGCGGCGGTGATCTGCGGGTCGCCGAGGTTGCGGGCGATCTGCGAGCGTTCGATCTCGATGAACTTCAGATTCTTCGGGTTCGCCTTGATGTTGGCCTGCGTGACGACGGACAGGTTGGCGTCGGCGAACGGGACGTCCATCTGGATCAGGCCGGCGGACTCGAGCAGGTAGAGGCCGCGGGAGAAGTTGGTGGTGTCCTTGGGCAGGGCGATGGTGGCGCCGTCGGCGAGCTGGTCGACGGCAGTGATCTTCTCCGAGTACAGGCCCATCGGCTCGAGGTGCACGTCGGCGACCGAGACGAGGTCGTCGACGCCCTTCTGCTTCTGCCAGTCCGACAGGTAGGGGGCGTGCTGGAAGTAGTTGGCCTCGACGTCACCGGCGACGAGGAGTTCGTTGGGGTCGATCTCGCCGGTGACCGGCTTGATGTCGAGCTTCACGTCACCGAGTGCGCCGGAGTCGGCGATGTGCTCGAGGATCTCGACGTGCGGGGTGCTGGACGCGGAGATCACCAGAGTCTCGGCGTCGCTGCCCGACGAGCAGGCGGCCAGGCCCGCGGTGAGCAGGGCGGCGGCGGACAGGATTGCGGTGCGGCGCAGGATCATTCGAAAGATACCTTCCGGGAGGGGTGTGTCGGTCAGCCGCGCAGGGCGGGGAGGCCCTGCAGGTCGCGGTGGTACCGCTCGGTGACGTTGGGGTGGGCGCGCAGCCGCGACTTGAGGGCGTTGAGTCCGTAGCGGGCGTGCAGGGTGCCGCCGTGCTGGTCGGGTCCGACGCCGGCGGCCTCGGCGGCGAGTTCGGGCGGCAGCGGCACGACGGGCAGGGCCTGGTCGTAGCCGGGGTTGAGGAAGAACGGCAGCGACACCCGGTCGGTGCCGGCGGCCGGCGGGCGCACACGGTGCACGGTGGCCTTGAGGTAGCCGCCGGTGGCGACCTCGAGCAGTTCGCCGATGTTGACGAGCAGATGTCCGGGCAGCGGGGCGACATCCAGCCAGGCCGTGCCGCCTCCCGGAACAGTTGTTTCCACCTGGAAACCACCGCTGGTGGGCTCCGGGTACAGCAGGGTCAGCGCGCCGACGTCCTTGTGGCTACCGACACCCTGGTCGGTGACGGAGCCGTCGTGACCCGGGTAGCGGGCGATCTTGAGCAGCGGGTCGGGGTCGGCGAAGGCGGCGGCGAAGAAGTCGGCGGGCGCCCCGAGGGACTGCGCCCAGCCGCTGATCAGCCGCAGACCGGCGTCCTGCGCCTGACTCGACCACTCGAGGGCCAGTTCCCGCAGCCGCGGGACGGCCGTCGGCCACAGGTTGGGTCCGTGCAGGACGTCCCACGGGCGGGCCGGGTCGATCGGGTCGACGGCGGCGCGTTCGGGGCCGATGTCGAGTTGTTCGCGCCAGTCGATGTAGCCCTGGGTGCGTTCGCCGCCGACGCGGGTGTAGCCGCGGAAGTGCGGGGAGTTGCTGTTCTCGATCTCGAGCTTGTCGGCGGCGGGCAGCGCGAAGAATTCGCGGGCCGCGGCGATGAGGTCGTCGGTGAGCTGCTGGTCGATGCCGTGACCGGTGAGGTAGAAGAACCCGATTTCGTGGGTGACCCGGCGCAGGGCGTCGACGTCGAGGTTCTTCAGGTCGATGATCGGGAGTACGTGGGCGGACATGACTGGAGATCCTTTCCCCACGGGCACCGTCAGGTGTTCTCGCGCTGCGACGTGGGTGCCCGATGGGAAGGATTCACACTTCGGATGCGGGGCGATCCGGGATGGACCGCCGCGCGTCGTCTCGTCTCAGCGCCGGCGCATGCAACAGCACCGGCCATGCATTCGCATGGTGGCGTCGGTTGCTGCGAAGCCGCGCATCGGTGCCCTTCCCGGACGAGATCGTGAACCGGTACCCGAAATCGGACGTACCGCCGGAAGCAGGCTAACGCGTGGACACCGTCGGTGTCGAATTTTGCGTATACGCACGGCGACGAACGGCGACGGTGGTGCGCCGAACGGTCACTGCGGGTGCTCGGCCATCTCGAGGGCCTTGGCCGTGTAGACGCGGAAACCGCGGTGCGGGCGGTAGCCGTGTACCTCGGGGGTGTCGAGGCTGCGGAGGAACGACAGGATCTGCCGGCTGAACACCTGACCGGGCACCAGCACCGGGAACCCCGGCGGGTACGGGGTGACGAACGTCGCGGACACCACCGACCGGCCCGCCTCGAGGGCATCGTCGACGTCGTCGGACGTCAGGTACTCGCAGCGGGTCTCGTCGTACGCCAGGAAGAACGCACGCCGCACGTCACCGTCGAGAGTCATTGCACTGCTTCCCCCTTCGAGGAAGATCGGGTGGAATCCGCTGAAGTCCGGCAGCGGCGCCACCGGGCTGGTCAGCCGCGCCACCGCCGCCTCGTGCAGCGCCCGTTCGGTGATCGACATGTCGGCGAGCCGGTCGTCGAGTTCGTGCGCGAACTTCACCAGCACCTCCACGAGGTACGCGACCGAACTGCGGGTGGTGCCGATGTTGGTCATGAACAGCACCGTGTTGCGGGACGTCTTGTTGATCTGGACGCCGTACCGGTCCATCAGTTCGGCGCGTTTGAACGTGTCGCCGTCGATGCCGGTGTCGCCGATGTACAGCGTGACGCGGGACGGGTCGAGCACGAACTCGTCGCACGCCCACGCGCTGACCATGTCGCGTAGGCCGCCGCGCAACGGCTGGTCGATGTGTGCGGGCCGGAACCGGTCCGGGATCATCTCGGCGGTCGACAGGCAGTGCATGTACTTGCTGAGCAGCGGGTGCCCGTCGATGGCGTCCCGCAACTGCATCGCGTTCTCGACCTGCTTCTGCACCAGTTCGGCGCCCTCGAGGTCGGCCTGGCGGCGGCCGATGTCGAGGGACGCGAGGATCTGGTAGTTCGGGGAGGTGGACGTGTGCGCCATGTACGCCTCGTGGAACGTCTCCTCCACCTTCTGCTCGAACTCCTGGTCGAAGACGTGGATCATCGAGCCCTGCCGCAGCGACGTCAACGTCTTGTGGGTGGACTGGGTGGCGTACACCCGGACGCGGGTGCGGGCGGGGTCGGGCAGCAGTCGCGTCCCGAGCAGGGTGTCGTCGTCGGCGCCGCGGATCCGCTCGGCGTGGTCGGCGTACGCGGCCCGGTAGTCGGGGTCGCGCAGCCGTTCCCGGACGGCACCGGCGGCGTGCATCGCGGTGCGGGTGCGGTAGACCGGATGGAAACGGGCGAACGCGAACCACGCCTCGTCCCACAGGAACACCAGATCCGGTTTGATCGCGAGGCATTCCTCCATGACGCGTTCGACGTCGTAGATGATGCCGTCGAACGTGCAGTTGGTGAGCATCACCAGTTTGACGCGGTCGAGTTTGCCCGCGCCGCGCAACGCGAGGAGCCGGGACTTGATCTCCCGCAACGGAACCGCGCCGTACATCGAATAGCCGCTGAGCGGATACGCGTCCAGGTACGTGACCTGCGCGCCGGCGAGCATCAGCCCGTAGTGGTGCGACTGGTGACAGTTCCGGTCGACGAGGACGATGTCGCCGGGGCCGACGAGCGCCTGCACGACGATCTTGTTGGCGGTCGAGGTGCCGTTGGTGACGAAGTACGTCTGCCGCGCCCCGAACGTCTTCGCCGCCAGCGCCTGCGCGTCGCGCAGCGGACCGGTCGGCTCGAGCAGCGAGTCCAGTCCCCCGCACGTCGCGGACGTCTCGGCGAGGAACACCTCGAGCCCGTAGAAGTCGACCATGTCGGAGATCCAGTGCGAGTTGACGATCGACTTGCCCTGCGAGATCGGCAGCGCGTGGAACACCCCGGTCGGGCGGTGGCTGTACTCGCGCAGCGCACTGAAGAACGGGGTCCGGTAGCGGGCGTCGACCCCCTCGAGCAGGCTCAGATGCAGGTCGAGGGAACCCTCCCCGGCGTGGAAGACGCGTCGGAAGTACTGGCCGAGCCGCCCGGCGGTGTCCTCGACGGCGATCTCCGTCATCAGGTACAGGTCGAGTTCGGGGCGGGTGTCGGTGAGTTCACCGGCGAGGATCCGGGTCCGTTCCTCCGGCGGGTGGTGCGCCAGTTTCTCCGCGACCCCCGAGTAGATGAAGTCGGCGACACCGGTGAGGTCCTGCCGGGACCGGTGGTGGAACCGGCGGCGTATCACGCACGCCTGCAGGTTCACGTTCAGCCGGGCGGCGATGACGGCGTCGTCGCCGCTGCCGACGACGACGAGCTCGTACACGAACTGGTCGTCGGGACGCCGCCACGATCGCAGTTCGCGGCGCAACGCCTGCTCCTGCCGATCGTTCATCGCGCCGACGACGAGGACCTCGAAGTACGGACGGTCGGGGTGCTCGACGTGTTCCTCGGGGCCCGGTGGGGTGTCCGTCCCGAGCAGGTCGTGGTCCCCGTCGACCGGGACGACGAGGGCACCGCTGCGGTAGGCGCCGGTGACCAGTGCCCGGTTGATCCGGGTGACGGTCCGGGCCAGCCGCTCGTAGGCGCCGGCCGCGAACAGCCGCTGGACCTGACCGAACGTGCGGGTGCCCGGAAACGCCCAGTACCGTTCGAGGGGCCGTAGCCTGCCGATCAGGCCCTCGACACCGTCGCGCAGGTCGTCGACGGGCGAGCCGCGGGCGGCGGCACCGGCCAGATGTGCACTCGCCTCCTCGAGCCGACACCAGGCGTCGGCCCGGAACTGCCACACACTGTTGTAGGCACGCGGATTCACGTCAGCCATCTCGAGCCTCCTCGAGCGTCTCCACCCAGCGTGCTCCCCCGGACCTGGCGTGGCAAGGACGGGAACTGCCGGAAGCCGGGGCTACCAGGAGCCGGTGCGCAACACGATCTCGGTGGCCAGCTCGGCGGCGGCCTTCGCCGGCACGTTGTCGACGCCGTCGAGTTGCACGACCCGGAAGTCGGAGTACACGTAGCGGCCGGTGACGTCGGCGCACGCGCGGCCCAGGGAACTGCCGACGACGAGGGTGGTGGGCAGTTCGACGGCCGGGCACACCGCGTCCAGGACGGTGCCGTCGACGCTCGGCGCCGCCGGATGCCCGCGGTCGGCGACGATCAGGCTCGCGAACCGTCCGAACGTGCGGGCCGCGAGCTGCCACGCCAGCTCCGCGCCCGTTCCGGCGCCGACGAGGTTGACCCACGGCAGCTTCAACTCGTCGAGCAGCGCGATCACCGACGGCACGTCCAGGCCGTCGACGGACTCGGGGACGACGGTCCGCAGATCCGAATCGTGCAGGCGCGCGCAGACGGCGTCGAACACGTCGCTCGGGTCGCCGGCGTCCGGCAGCAGTAACACGGTGTGCCGGCTCTCCGGCCCCGCGATTCGGACGGTCACGGACCCGGTTCCCACAGCAACGCTCGTCGACTCCATGACCGGAAACGGTACGCGATGCACATCTCGAATCCGGATCCCTATGCGGGATAGAGCTTGCCGATGATCTCCTTGGCCATCGCGGTCGCCGGATCCTGCCCGTTCGCGGCGGGCGCGAGGTTGGCCCACACCACCAGCGTCACCTTGGCATCGGGGTCGTGGCCCATGAACGAGTTGAAGCCGGGCAGCTCCCCGGTGTGCCCGAGCATCGGACCCATTTTCGCGATGCCCCAACCGTATTGGGCAGCCGCCGGATCGGGTCCGGTGGGCTGCAGGCTCGCGAGCCGACGCTCCTGCATGTCCTTGCTCAGCAGTTGCCCGCCCACGAGCGCCTGCACCCACGTGACGAGGTCGGTCGCGGTGGAGATCGCGGCGCCCGCCGCCCACGCCCACGACGGGTTGACGTCGGTGACGTCCGCGGGCTGCAGGGTGCCGTCCTTCGCCGCCGCCTGCATGGCCTCCGGCAACGCCGGATCGGTGAGCGTGTCCATGTTGGTGCCGAACACGTAACCCTGCGGATGCCGGGCCGGGACCGAACTGTCGGCGGCGTCCGGGAACGACGTCCCCGTCAACCCGGCCGGACCGAACAGCCTGGCCTGGAAGATCTTCTGCAGCGGTTTGTCGTCGAGATCCTCGGCGATGAGGCCGAGCAGCACGGTGTTGGTGTTGGAGTAGTGGTAGCCCTCGCCGGGCGGGAAGTACGGCGGGTGCGCGAACGCGAGCGCCAGCAGCTCGTCGGGCGTCCACTGCTTGCCGGGATCGTCGTCGAGGGTCTGGTTGAGTTCCGCGGTCTCGCTGTAGTCGAACAGTCCACTGCGCATGTTCAGCAGCTGCTCGATCGTGATGTTCTCGCCGTTCGGCACGTCCGGCCGGTATGTCGACACCGGGTCGGTGAGGGCGAGTTTGCCCTCCTGCACCAGTTGCAGGATCACGGTGCCGGTCATGGTCTTGGTGTTCGACCCGATCCGGATGTGCTCGGCGGTGTCGACCGGGACACTCTGCCCGATCGTGCCGGTGCCGTACGTGACCGTCAGGTTGCTGTCCGGGGTCTTGAGGATCGCGACCGCACCGGGAATCTGCAGATCCTTCGCGACCCGGGTGACGACGTCGTTGAGCGCGGTGGCGTCCAGCGTGTTCAACGCGACCGTCGTCGTGGCGGCGACGCTCTGCGACGTGGCCGTGGTGGTCTCGCTCGACGGCTCCGTCGCCGGCTCGTTCGACGAGCAGCCGGTGAGGACGAGTACCGCGGCCGCGGCACCCCCGACGAACCGGACGGTCACGGATGTACGGGGGTCGGTGCGCACGTCGTATCTCCTCGCCGTCGAGTCTCGGACGTCGTCCCGCAGCCTATGCGTCCGGGCAGGCCCGCGAACCGGGAACGAACGAACCCGATCGGCGGCACCTGTCGGTCGCCTGTTGACCGCACCCACCCCGACTTCTATGGTTCATTACATGAGTAATGAACCAACCAGCCTCGGGGTGGTGGTGCCGCAGTGCTGAACGAGGACGGGAAACCGCTCTTCCAGCAGGTCGCCGAGCTGGTCGAGAACGCGATCGTCGACGGTTCGCTCGCGGAAGATGCGCAGGCGCCGTCCACCAACGAACTCGCGGGCTTCCACCGCATCAACCCCGCCACCGCGGCGAAGGGACTCAACCAACTCGTCGCCGACGGGATTCTCCACAAGCGAAGGGGCATCGGCATGTTCGTCACCGTCGGAGCACGCGACACACTCCGCGCACGTCGGCGCGACCAGTTCGCCGCGCAATATCTGGCACCGCTCGTCCGGGAAGCCGACAAGCTCGGGATGAGCATCGCCGAACTCAAATCCATGCTGGACACCTGGGAGGACCGAACATGACCAGCCACAGCCCGGGCCGCGACCCGATCGTGTCGGTACGCGGCGTCGGCCGCCGGTACGGCGACGTCACCGCCCTCGACGACGTCTCGTTCGACCTCGCGGCCGGCACGATCTACGGACTGCTCGGCCGCAACGGTGCCGGCAAGTCCACGCTCATGAAGATCCTGACGGGACAGGACTTTCCGACGGCCGGAGAGGTCTCGGTGTTCGGCGGCGCACCGTTCGAGAACGCCGACGTCCTGCGGAACGTGTGCTTCGTCAAGGAGGCACAGCGGTACCCGGACGACCTGCGCGTAGCGCACGTCGTCACCGCCGCGGAACTGCTGCTCCCGCACTGGGATTCCGCGTTCGCCGGACGCCTGCTCGACGACTTCGAACTCCCCGGCCGGCGCCGGGTCAAGAAACTCTCCCGCGGTATGACGTCGGCGCTGGGCATCGTCGTCGGCCTCGCGTCCCGGGCACCGCTCACCATCTTCGACGAGCCGTACCTGGGCCTGGACGCGGCGGCCCGGCAGCTGTTCTACGACCGACTGCTCGCCGACTACGCCGAGCATCCGCGCACGATCCTGCTGTCCACCCATCTCGTCGACGAGGTCGCCGACCTCCTCGAACACGTCCTCGTGATGGACCGCGGGCGGGTGGTGATCGACTCCGACACCGACGAACTCCGGAGCCGGCACGTCCTGGCCACCGGCCGCACCGACGCCGTCGACGCGTTCGCCGACGGGTGGACGGTGCTGCACCGGGAGGCGTCGGGACCGTTCGCCCGGGCGACGCTGCGCGGTGACGTGACCGGGACGGCCCGCGCCGAGGCCGCCCGCCTCGGCGTCGAACTGGCTCCGGTGTCGTTGCAGCAGATCACCATTCGTGACGCCGTCGACACCACTCCCGCGAAGGAGACGAACCGATGATCCCGACGACGACATCTTCCACGGCGGCACCCCCGACGACGCACCGGCCCGGACGGTCCGGCCTGCCACGCATCCTGGACGTCGCCCGCATCCACGTCGTGGCGTGGCCCCTGCTGATCGCGGTCCCCGTCGCGATCGTCGCGGTCACGTTCGCGATCAACTACACGATCCAGGCCCTGATCGACACGGACGGATCGACGCAGGGCACCGGCGCCATCCTCGCGCTGTACGGGTTCGTCGTCGCGTTCTACGTGCAGGCGGTGACGCAGACGTTCCCGTTCTACCTCGGATTGTCGGTGACCCGGCGGGAGTTCTTCGTGGCCACCGGCCTCGTCGCGGTCGCGCAGTCCGCCCTGTTCGCCGGGATGGTCCAGGTGCTGTCGGTGATCGAGGCCGCCACCGACGGCTGGGGTGTGCGCCTGCGGATGTTCGGGGTACTCCGGTGGGTGACGGACTCGTCGTTGCTGCAGTTCCTCGGCTACTTCGCGACACTGCTGCTGACCACCGCGATCGCGACGGCGGCCGGGGCCGTCTTCCAGCGGTGGCGGGCGCTCGGCCTGACGATCGCGGGGATCGCGTCGATCGTCGTGTTCGGCGGCGCCGCGATCGTGGTGACCTGGGCCCGGTGGTGGCCGGCGGTGACGTCGTGGTTCGCCGACACGCCGCGGGCCGTCGTGCTCGTCGGCCTCCCGGTAGCGGTGACACTGGCCGTGTTCGCCGCCGCCTGGGGTGTGCTCAGGCGGTCGACGACCTGATCGTGGGCCGAGCGATCGGTGCACTGCCGGACAGCAGCGCGCCGATCGCGTCCACGTCCAGGTGGGTTTCGACGAGGTCGGCGAGCAGGTCCAACTGCGCCTCCCGGACGGCCGCGACGTCGGTACCGGGGGCGACCCGGAAGCCGGTGCGACCGGACCGCTCCGCGATCTCGGTGAGGAATCGTCGACGGAACGCGTCGTTCTCGAGGATGCCGTGCCAGTGGGTGCCGCGGACACTGCCGCGGACACTGCCCTCCTTGGTGCCGTCGGACGCTGTCAGCAGCGGCGCATCACCGGTGCGACGGACGCGACCGTGGTGGATCTCGTAGCCGCGCACCGGGATTCCGTCCACGTCGCCGGTCACCTGGGCGAGGACCTTGTCGGGGGAGAACTCGATCTCGAGGTCGAGCAGGCCCAGCCCGGGAACGCTGCCGGCCCCGGATTCGACGCCGTCGTCGATCACGGAGCCGAGCATCTGGTAGCCGCCGCAGATACCGAGGATCGCGCCGCCGTTCGCGGCCCGGGCGGTGAGGGCGTCGGCGATTCCGCTGCGCCGCAACCACTCCAGGTCGGTGACGGTGGACTTGCTGCCGGGCAGCACGACGAGGTCGGCGTCGGCCAGGCGGGACGGTTCGCTCACCCAGTGCACCGCGACGCCGGGCTCGCACGCGAGGGCCTCGACGTCGGTGGAGTTGGAGATCCGCGGCAGCCGGATCGCGGCGACCCGCAGCCACTCGTCGCCGATCGGCGGGCCGGGCCGGCCGACGGGGGCATCGCCGACCACACCGAGCGAGTCCTCGGCGTCGAGCCACAGGTCCTCGGCGAACGGCAGCACCCCGAGGGTGGGGCGTCCGGTGAGCTTCTCGAGTTGCTCGAGACCGGGTTCGAGCAGGCTCACGTCGCCGCGGAACTTGTTGATCACGAATCCGGCGATCAAGGCCTGGTCCTCGGGTTCGAGGACGGCGACGGTGCCGAACAGGTGCGCGAGCACTCCCCCCCGGTCGATGTCGCCGACCACGATCACCGGCAGGTTCGCGGCCCGCGCGAGACCCATGTTCGCGAGGTCGGTGGCCCGCAGGTTGATCTCGGCGGGTGACCCGGCACCCTCGCAGACGACGACGTCGAATTCGTCACGCAGCGAGGCGAGTTCGTCGGCGACGATCTCGCGCAGCCACTGCCGGTGGGTGATGTAGTCGCGGGCGCCGACGGTGGTGACGGCCCGGCCGCGGACCACGAGCTGCGACGTGCGGTCCCCGCCCGGCTTGAGGAGGACCGGGTTGAACCGGACGCTGGGTTCGAGGCCGCACGCCCGCGCCTGCAGCGCCTGCGCCCGGCCGATCTCCCCGCCGTCGAGGGTGACGACGGAGTTGTTCGACATGTTCTGCGCCTTGAACGGCGCCACCTTCACCCCGCGCCGGGCGAGCATCCGGCACAGGCCGGCGGTGAGAACGCTCTTGCCGGCGTCGGACGTGGTGCCGGCGACCAGCAGGGCACCCGTCAGGGCTGTCACGGCAGCGTGAGGATCTCGGCGCCGTCGTCGGTGACCACGAGGGTGTGCTCGAACTGGGCGGTCCAGGTGCGGTCCTTCGTGACGACGGTCCAGCCGTCGTCCCAGATGTCGTAGTCGATGGTGCCGAGGTTGATCATCGGCTCGATCGTGAACACCATGCCCGGTTCGATGATCGTGTCGACGTTGGGCTGGTCGTAGTGCAGGATCACCAGGCCGTTGTGGAAGGTTTCGCCGATGCCGTGACCGGTGAAGTCGCGGACCACGTTGTAGCCGAAGCGATTCGCGTACGACTCGATGACCCGGCCGATGACGTTGAGTTCGCGGCCCGGCTTGACGGCCTTGATGGCGCGCATCGTGGCCTCGCGGGTGCGTTCGACGAGCAACCGGTTCTCCTCGGACACGTCCCCCGCGAGGAACGTGGCGTTGGTGTCGCCGTGGACGCCGTCGATGAACGCGGTGACGTCGATGTTGACGATGTCGCCGTCCTGGACCACCGTCGAGTCGGGGATCCCGTGGCAGATGACCTCGTTGAGCGACGTGCAGCACGACTTGGGGAAACCGCGGTAGCCGAGCGTCGACGGGTACGCGCCGTGATCGCACATGTACTCGTGGGCGATGCGGTCCAACTCGTCGGTGGTGACACCCGGGGCGACGGCCTTGCCGGCCTCGGCCAATGCCTGGGCGGCGATCCGGCTCGCGACCCGCATCTTCTCGATCGTCTCCGGCGTCTGCACCCACGGTTCGCTCCCCTCGCGGGCCGTCGCCTTCCACACGTACTCGGGACGCTCGATGTCCTTCGGGACGGCGAGTGTGGGCGAGACGGTTCCGGGAACGAGGGCGGTACGCACAGACATGCGTCCAGGGTAGACGGCAGCACAGCGCTCCCCGAGCACGGCACGACACGCCGTTTCGTCAAGGATTCCTGCCGCCTACCGACCGGAATCCTTCACACACTGCGGCACGTCCGCATTGCGGCCGCGACTCCGGGCCGAATACCGCCTCTACCTGCGCGGATGCTTTTGCCAGGAAAGTCGGTATGGTGAGCGGTCAACCTGATCAGAAGTGAGAGTGACAATGGGCCAGCAGTCGCGGGCCACCGCACATCGGTGGGCTCCGGTCAAGGTCAGCAAGGTCGTCCCGACCGTCGAGGACGACATCGTCCGCCTCGACATCGAACTGGACGGGAACATCCGTCCCGAGTGGGCACGCGCGTTCGCCCACATGAGCGCAGGCAGGAACCTGAACCTGACCCTGCACGACACGGAGAAGTCACCCCGCATCACATTGACAACCCGCAGCGACCACCGCGAGGCCTCGGAGTTGGCCGTGCTGTACGTCGTCGAGGAGGTCAACCTCTACATCCGACTCGCCATCGAACTCGTCGGGCAGTGACACACCACGGGTGATCACCCCAGTTCGGTCACGAACGCCATCCGATCGCCGCGGTAGAGCGAGCGCACGCGTTCGATGGGGACGCCGTCGGCGTCGCGGGAGACACGGTGCAGTTTCAACATGGGCATCGCGGTGCTCGAGTCGACCAGGCCGGCCTCCCGCGGCGTGGGCAGTGCCGTCTCGATGCGTTCGGTGGCGGTGGTGAAGATGATCCCACGGGTCCGGACCGCCGCGTACAGGGACGTCTCGGGATCGAACGTGTCGATCAGGTCCGGGAACCGGTAGTGCGGTAGATACGTGCTCTCGAGGCCGATGCGTTCGCCGTCGGCGAGCAGGACACGCTCGAGGTGGACGACAGGATCGCCGACACCGATCTCGAGGATGTCGGCGAGCGCCGGGTGGGCGTCCACCTCCTCCCAGCGCACCAGGATGCGGCCCGGCTCCCGCCCCTGACTGAGCGCGCCCTCGGTGTACGAGCCGAGCGACAGAGGTTGCACCAGTTTCGGGCGGGCTACGACGGTGCCGCGGCCCTTGCGTTCGACGCGGCCGGCGACGAGCAGTTCGTGCAGCGCCTGCCGGACGGTTTCCCGGGAGACACCGCAGCGCACGGCGAGTTCCCGCTCGGCCGGCACCGAGTCGCCCTCGGTCAGGTCGGCGAGCAGATCCTCGACGTGGGTGCGCACCAGATAGTGCTTGGGCAGGGACTCGGCGGTCATGACATACCCGCGACGGGCACCGAATCGGGTAGTGCCACAGCAGTTTCGAGGATACTCACGGTCGTCAGCGTACACAGATTCCGGTCTGTACCAACTGTTCATTTTCCGTTTCCCCGACGTCCCCCAGTTGGTCTAGACCAATGGTCATGGTGTGTCCCATGCGAATTGCAATTGTGGGTGGAGGAATCCTCGGAACGGCACACGCCGACGAGGCGATCCGCCGCGGACACGAGGTCGTCCAGCTCGAACGTGAACTCGAAGCGCGCGGCGCCACCGTACGCAACTTCGGTCTGGTGTGGGTGTCCGGCCGGGCCGAACACGAACTCGATGCCGCCCTGCGGTCCCGTGAACTATGGGCCGATCTGGGTAAGCGGGTACCCGAGATCGGTTTCCGCGCAGCCGGATCCACCACCCTGCTACGCACCCCCGAGGAGGTCGCGGTCGCCGAGGACATGGTCTCGCGGGCCGACGCCGACGTCCGCGGCTTCTCACTCCTCGAGCCGGACGCCGTCCGTGCGATCAACCCGGCGCTGCGCGGCAAGTACCTGGCGGGCCTGCACTGCTCCCGCGACGGCGCCGTCGAGTCCCGTGTCGCACTGCCCGCGATCCGTCGTCATCTCGAGGCGACCGGACGCTACACGTTCCACGCCGGTACCGAGGCCCGCGAGATCACCAGCACCGAGCACGGGGTGCGCATCCGCGACGACCACGAGCGCACGTTCGACGCCGACCTGGTCATCGTGTGCCCGGGTGCCGCCCTGGGTGGCCTGGCCCGCGACCTGGCCGGTGAGCTGCCGCTGCGCCGCGTGCGCCTGCAGATGATGCAGACCGCGCCGCTCGGCGAGGCCCTGACCACCGCGATCGCCGACGGCGACAGCCTGCGCTACTACCCGGCGTTCGCCGGCACGGCACTCGACGCGCTGCGGGCCGCGCAGCCGCAGGAGCCCACCGCCGCCGAGCACCGCATGCAGCTGCTGTGCGTGCAGCGCCTGCACGGCGGCCTGACCATCGGCGACACCCACGAGTACGACGAGCCGTTCGACTTCGACGTCGACGAGGCCCCGTACCGGCACCTGACCAGCGTCGTCGAGGAGTTCCTGGGCCGGCACCTGCCGCCGGTCGTCAAGCGCTGGGCCGGCGTCTACAGCCAGTGCCTCGACACCGGAGCGCTCGTGCACCGTGCGCAGCCCGCCGACAACGTGTGGGTGGTCGCCGGACCGGGTGGCCGCGGCATGACCCTCGGACCCGCCCTCGCCGAACACACCGCCGACCAGCTCGGCCTCTAGCCACAGGAGCACACCATGACCAGCATCGATCTCGCCGTCCTCGACATGGCCGGCACCACCGTCGCCGACGACGGTCTCGTCCTCCGCGCGTTCGCCGCCGCCGGCGCCGCTGCGGGCCTGCCCGAGTCGGGCCCCGAGGCCGACGCGGCCCGGCAGTACGTCCAGGACACCATGGGACAGTCGAAGATCGTCGTGTTCCGCGCCCTCACCGGAGGCGACGAGGACCGCGCCCAGGCCGCGAACCGTGCGTTCGAGGCCGAGTACGACCGGCTCGTCGACGAAGGCGGCGCCACCGCGATTCCCGGTGCGGCCGAAGCGATCACCGCGCTGCGCGACGCCGGCGTCCAGGTCGCGCTGACCACCGGCTTCAGCCGCACCACGCAGGACAAGCTGCTCGCCGCCCTCGGCTGGCACACCCTCGCCGACCTGACCCTGTGCCCCGCCGACGCCGGACGCGGCCGCCCCTACCCGGACCTGGTCCTCACCGCGCTGCTGCGCCTGGGTGTCGACGACGTGAAAGCCGTTGCCGTCCTGGGCGACACGGCCAGCGACGTCACGACCGGCCGCCGCGCCGGCGCGAGCATCGTCGCAGGCGCCCTGACCGGCGCACACGACGAGGCGCAGCTGCGGGCCGCCGATCCGACGCACGTGGTGCCGTCGGTCCGCGAGTTCGCCGACCTGATCCTCGCGACCCGCTGATCCTCCCTCCCCGTACGACCACCTCACCGAGACAGGAACCTCCGAATGAGCAGGAACACCAAGCGTTTCCGCATCGGAATCGCCACGATCGCCCTGAGTGCCACCGCCCTCACCCTCACCGCGTGCGGCGGCACCGGCGCCGCCGCGGGCGCCTCCGGGGAGACCGTCACCGTCTACAGCTCCGACGGTCTCGCCGCCTGGTACAAGCCGCAGTTCGAGGCGTTCACCGCCGAGACCGGGATCGCCGTGAACCTCGTCGAGGCCGGCTCCGGTGAGGTGGTCTCGCGGGTCGAGAAGGAACAGTCCAATCCGCAGGCCGACGTCGTCGTCACGCTGCCGCCGTTCGTCCAGAAGGCAGACGCGCAGGGCCTGCTGCAGCCCAGCGGCATCGACACCTCCGCGGTGCCGGACGCCGTGAAGGATCCCGACGGCAACTACGTCCCGGTGGTGGACAACTTCCTGTCGTTCATCGCGAACCCGGGCGCGAATCCGGCCCCGAAGACGTGGGACGACCTGCTCACCGAGCAGTTCGAGGGCAAGCTGCAGTACTCCACCCCCGGCCAGGCCGGTGACGGCACCGCGGTACTGCTGCTGCTCCAGCACCTCATGGGCAAGCAGGGTGCGCTGGACTACCTGGCGAAACTGCAGACCAACAACGTCGGACCGTCGTCGTCGACCGGCAAACTGCAGCCGAAGGTCAGCAACGGGGAGCTGCTCGTCGCCAACGGCGACGTCCAGATGAACCTGTCGTCGATCAAGGACGACGGCTCCACGTTCGACGTCTTCTTCCCGGCCGGCGCGGACGGCACGCGCACCACCGTCGCGCTGCCCTACGTGATGGGTCTGGCCGCCGGCGCCCCCAACTCGGACGAGGCCAAGCAGCTCATGGCGTACCTGCTGTCGGAGAAGGCGCAGAAGACCGTCGCCGACCAGGCCCGCGGCGTCTCCGTCCGCACCGACGTCCGCGAGGCCGCCGGCACCTCGACCGACCCGTCCTCCCCGACCGGTCTCGTGAGCGGCGTCGACGTGTGGACCCCGAACTGGAACGACGTCCTCGCCACCCTGGACGCGGACATCGCCGACTACCAGAAGGCAACCGGTAACTGACATGGCACGATTCGAGTCCGGGCGGTCCCTCCGCTCCGCTGTCTCCACCGACACGAACAGTGACACTCTCCTTCCCGCCATCACGTTCGACCGCGTCAACGTCGCCTACGGCCGCGGAGCCGGGGCCACCCGGGCTCTGATCGACTTCAATCTGAAGGTCGCCCGCGGCGAGACCGTCGCCCTGCTCGGCCCCAGCGGCTCGGGCAAGTCGACGGCCCTCAAGGCGCTGGCCGGTTTCAACCGGCCCACGTCGGGTACCGTCCGCCTCGCCGGCGAGGACATCACCGATCTGCCGCCCGCCGAACGCGGCATCGGCGTCGTCGTCCAGTCGTACGCCCTGTTCCCGCACCTGCGGGTCGCCGAGAACGTCGCGTTCGGCCTACGCGCCCACCGGGTTCCGCGCTCCGAGATCGCGGGCCGGGTGTCCGACGCCCTCGCGATGGTCGGCATGTCCGTGTACGGCAAGCGGTATCCGCGGGAGCTGTCCGGCGGCCAGCAGCAGCGTGTCGCGATCGCCCGCGCGCTGGCGATCCGCCCCAAGGTGCTGCTGCTCGACGAACCCCTCGCCGCCCTCGACGCACAGCTGCGTCAGTCGATGCTCACCGAACTGCAGGAGCTGCGGGCGGCGCTGCCGGACACCGCGATGCTGTACGTCACCCACGATCAGTCGGAGGCCCTCGCCCTCGCCGACCGGATTGCCGTCATGCGCGACGCCCGTCTCGTCGACATCGACACCACCGAGAACCTGTGGAAGCGGCCGCCGAGCAGCTTCACCGCCGCATTCCTGGGCGGCGCGAACCTGATGCCGGCCACCGTGACCCGCGTCATCGGCACGTCGGCACTGGTGTCGGTGGGCGGCACCCCCGTCACCGCGCACGCCCCGCAGCCGGAGATCGGCCACAACGACTGGGAGTCGGACGCCGGCGCACTGCTGTGCCTGCGCCCGCACGCGATCACCCTCACCAACCCCGCCGAGCGCGGCGCGCTGCCGGGCCGGATCGTCGCGAGCGTGTGGCGCGGTTCCTCGACCCGCGTGACGATCGCGCTGCCCAGCCTGCCCGAGACCCCGATCGACGTGGATGTTCCCGGCCACGACGAGCGTCCTGTCGGCACCGAGGTCGGCATGCGCTTCCCCGAACGCGGCGCCGTGCTGGTGCCCGTCCCGAAGGCGGCCCCGTGACCGCCGTGCTCGACGCCCCCACCGCCGTCGCACCGCCCGCGCGGCCCGAGCCGCCCCGGTGGCGGGCCGGCCTGTGGGTGCTGCCGCCGCTGCTGCTGGTGGTCGGGTTCGCCGTCTACCCGATGGCGCGGGTGCTCGCCGAGTCCACCGTCACCGACACCGGCCGCGGCTGGTCCACCTGGTCCGAGGTGCTCGGGTCGACGTCGTTCCGGAATGCGCTGTGGCGCACCGTCCAGATCGCGGTCACCTCCACGCTCGGCTGCCTGATTCTGGGCACGTTCCTGGCGCTGATCCTCGCGTTCGTGCCGTTCCCGGGTTCGAAGGTGGTGGGCCGGCTGATCGACACGGTCCTGTCGCTGCCGTCATTCCTGGTGACGCTCGCGTTCACGTTCCTGTACGGCACGGCCGGCGCGGTCAACGCGCTGATCACCCGGTTCACCGGCGCCGACGAGGGGCCGCTGAACTTCCTGAACACCCCGTGGGGGGTGATCGCCGCGGAGATCACGTTCTTCACCCCGTTCGTGGTGCGCCCCCTGCTGGCGGCGTTCTCGCAGATCCCCCGCGACCAACTGGACGTCGCTGCGAGCCTGGGCGCGTCCCCGCTACGGGTGCTGCGCCAGGTGGTGCTGCCCGAGGCGTGGCCCGCGATGATGGCCGGCGGATCGCTGGTACTGCTGTTGACGCTCAACGAGTTCGGCATCGTGCTGTTCACCGGCGCGAAGGACGTCATGACGCTGCCCGTCCTCATCTACACGCACGGCATCGTCACGTTCGACCTGCCCGGCGCCGCGGTGATCGCGACCGTCCAGGTGGCGCTGTCGCTCGCCCTGTACGGCGGCTACCGATTCCTGTTCGCCCGACTGATGGGAGGCAGCCGTGCTGCTGTGGACCCGACGCGCTAGGTACCTCACCCTCGGCTTCTTCGCGGCCGTCGTCACGGTCGTGTTCGTCGCCCCGATCGCCACGGTGATCGCCGCCGCGCTGGCCGGGGCGTGGACCGGACCGCTGCCGTCGAACCTGGGGACGAAGAACCTGTCGACGGCCCTGTCCGACGAGAATCTGGCCAGCATGTCGGTGAGCCTGCAGACCGCGATCATCGCGGGCGGGCTGGCGCTGGTCGTCGGTACGTGGGCGGCGCTCGCGGCCCGCGAGGCCCCGGTGTGGCTGCGCAAGATCACCGACGCCGTGTTCCACCTGCCGGTGGCACTGCCGTCGGTGGCGATCGGCCTGGGCCTGCTCATCGCGTTCAACGAGCGGCCACTGCTGCTCGGCGGCACCAAGTGGATCGTCATCCTCGCGCACGCCGTGCTGGTGCTGGCGTTCGCGTTCAGTTCCGTCTCCGCGGCACTCGACCGCCTCGACCCCGCCTACCGGCAGGCCGCCGAATCCCTCGGCGCCGGACCGGCCCGGGTCCTGCTGCGGATCACGCTGCCGCTGCTGGTACCGGCCCTCGGCGCGGCCGCGGGTCTGTCCGTCGCCCTGTCGATGGGCGAACTCGGCGCCACGATCATGGTGTACCCGGCCACGTGGAAGACGTTGCCGGTGGCCATCTTCGGGCTCACCGACCGCGGCCAGGTGTTCCAGGCCGCCGCGAACACCACCATGCTGCTGCTCGTCACCCTCGTGGCCCTGCTGGTGCTCGGACGCATCCGCGGACGCGGCACCGCCCGCTGACCATGTTCGGCCGCAGCGCCCATTCCTTGCCTCGACACGCGGGTTCCCGCGGCGGCGGCGTAGGAATGGGCGCTCGGTGCCGTGTCAGAGTGATGCCATGATCACTTTCTCCTGGCCGCAGTACCTGTGGCTCGTCACGATCTTCGTCGGCGTACCGATGCTGGTGGCGGCGGGTGTGATCCGCTCGGTGCTGCGGGTCGAACGGACCGACAGCCGGCCCCGCGCGGGCCGGTTGGGGCTGTGGGCGACCGCGGCGACGGCATTCGCCCTGGGGTTCGGGGCGTGCGCGGGCTGGCTGAGCTGGTCGGCCTACGGTCCGGGCCCCGGACTGCCCGCACCGAACGCGTTCCCCACCTGGCAGGTGGTGGCGTGCGGGGTGACGGTGGTGGCGGCGTGTTTCGTTGCGGCGCAGCTGTCCCGGTGGGCGAGGTCCGGCGGGCTGGCCGCGGCGGCCGGGACGACCGCCGGGTTCGCGGCCGCGTTCTGTGTGGCCGCGACATACGACACGACCGGGCTGTCCGGTGTCGGCATCATGCTCTCGATGGTCGGCTGGGGTCTGGGCCTGAGCGTGCTGATGAGTATCCGGGGCGCGCTGATCGACCGGCGTCGCAGCCGGACGCACCCCGGACGGCCTTCACATACCTGAGCCCCCACCCCTCGCGTTTTGCGCACTTGTCGCGAGTCCGCCGTGGCGGAAACACGCGACAAGTGCGCAAAACGCGGAGGTCGGATCTACTGACCCTGGCGCAGCAGGAACCGCTGGATCTTGCCGCTCGGGGTCTTGGGGAGGTTCTCGACGAAGTGCACGGTCCGCGGGTAGGCGTGGGCGGCGAACTTCTTCTTCACGAGCTGCTGCAGGTCCTTCTCGAGCTCGTCGGTGCCCAGGGCACCGTTCCGGAGAACCACGAACGCCTCGAGGACCTCGCCGCGCAGTTCGTCGGGCATGCCGACGACAGCGGCCTCGTCGACGTCGTCGTGCATGACGAGGACGCTTTCGACGTCGAAGGGGCCGATGCGGTAGCCGGCCATGATGATGACGTCGTCGTCGCGGGACGAGAAGAAGAAGCGGCCGTCCTCGTCGGTCTGGCCGGCGTCACCGGTGATGTACCAGCGGCCGTCCTCGCTGAAGCGGGCGGCGGTCTTCTCGGCGTCGTCGCTGTAGCCGGTGAACCACATGAGCGGGCTGGCGTGGGTGTCGATGGCGACCCGTCCGGGGGTGCGCGGCGGGTTGATCTCGTCGGACTCGTCGGAGAGGACGGCGCAGCTCCAGCCCGGCAGCGGACGGCCCATCGACCCGGCGACGACGTCCTCGTACAGGCCGTCGGCCCACGCGTTGATGATGAACATGCCGTGCTCGGTCTGGCCGTACTGGTCGTGGACCTTCACACCCAGCTGCTCCTGCGACCACGCGATGACGTCGGGGGTCAGGGGCTCACCGGCGGACGATGCGCGACGCAGCTTCACCGACTCCGGCACCGGGGTCTCGTCGGCGCGCAGGCTGCGGTACACGGTGGGGGCGGCCGCGAAGTTGGTGACACCGAACTTCTCGATCACCTTCCAGGTGAGCGGGGCCGAGAAACCCGAGTGCAGCAGGATGCTGCGGACACCGGCGGCCATCGGGCCGAGCAGCGCATAGTACAGGCCGTACGCCCAGCCCGGGTCGGCGGCGTTCCAGAAGATGTCGTCCTCCTGCACGTCCAGACCCCACTCGATGTACGAGCGGAACGCGGCGAGCGCGCGGATCGGCACCGGGACACCCTTCGGGGTGCCGGTGGTGCCGGACGTGAACAGTCGCACGATGGGGGCGTCGCCGCCGAGTGCGACCGCGGCGCCGCGCGGATCGTCGGCCGGGTACTGCGCGAGCAGGTCCTCGAAGCGCAGGACACCCTCGGCGACGTCGTCGCCACCACCGACGACGATCGTGCGCCACGACGGGTTCTCCGGCATGTCGCCGCCCGGCGCGAGCTTGGCGACCTGACCGGCGTCGGCGATGACGACCTTGGTCTTGCTGGCCTCGACACGGAACGCGATCGCCGGCGGTGCGAACGCCGTGAACAGCGGCACGTGGACCGCGCCACGACGCCAGATGCCGAGCAGCGCGACGACGATCTCCGCCGACTTGCCCATCAGCGTGGCCACACAGTCGCCCGGTTCGACACCCAGATCGGCGAGTGCGGCCGCGAACCGCGTCGACTCCCCGCGCAGCCAGCCGTACGTCAGATCGTGCGACGACAGATCGGATTCGACGACGGTGAACGCCACCGCGTCGGCAGGGTGGCCGTCACACAGCAGGTCGGCGGCGCACGCCTCCGGGGACTCGTACTGCGCCAGCAGTTCGCTCACGCGGGCGGTGGTGTCGACGGTCATCGTCACTCCTCGTCGTGTCGGGGCCCAGGGACAAATCGGGCCTGAATTCGACCTATATGCTTCGTGACACAGAGTCGAACGACTACCCCCGGAAAGGGGTGACCAGGATGCCCGCCGACGCCACGGCCCTGCTCCGGCCCCGCGACCGGGATGCGCTGCGCTCCGAACTCCGCAGGGTTGCCGCCACCGGCATCGTGCCCGTCCTGTTCGGGGGCGAGGTCCGGGACAACACCCTGCACCTGGGCGAATTCGTCGGCACCCTCACCGACGGGCTGCGGGGGTTGGCCGTCGCCGAGAGTTCCGGGCTCGGGGGACGCGTCGTCGAACGGAAGAATCCGATCGCGATCCACGACTACAGCCGCGACCTGTCGATCACCCACCACTACGACCGTCAGGTGATCGCCGAGGGCCTGCAGTCGGTGCTGGCCGTGCCCGTCGTCGTGCAGGGCACGTCGCGGGCCGTCGTGTACGCCGCGGTCCGCGAGAACAGCCCGATCGGCGATCGGCTCACCGACGTCATGATCCAGACCGGACGCCGCCTCACCAGCGAGATCACCATCCGCGACGAGGTGGACCGCCGGGTCCGCATGCTCGACGCGGCCATGTCCGAACAGACCGTGCACACGGCCGCCGACGCCGAGGAGATCCGCGACGTGCACGCCGAACTGCGCAGCATCGCCCAGATGATCGGCGACCCCGACCTGCAGGAACGGCTGCGGGCCCTGTCCGGGCGGCTCGCCGGTCTCGGCTCCCCGCAGCCGCCGCACCCGGCCCACCCGGCCGTGGTGCTGTCGACGCGGGAACTCGACGTCCTCGCGCACGCCGCCCTCGGCTGCACCAACATCGAGATCGCCGAACGCCTCTCGGTCAAACCGGAGACGGTGAAGAGCTATCTGCGCAGCGCGATGAGCAAGCTCGACGCCCATTCCCGCCGGGAGGCCGTCGTCGCGGCCCGGCGGCTGCGGCTGCTCCCCTGACACCGGAGTTTTCTGAAACACGTTCCACTGCTGTGTCATACTCGCGCGCATGACCACGACACCGGCCCGGCAGGAACTGATCGACCTCGTCCTCGGCTCCCCCGCCGCGGTCGCCGTCCACGACAAGGACGCCTGGCTGGGACTGTTCGCGCAGCGGCACGTGGTGGAGGATCCGGTCGGCGGCCGGCCCGTCCTCGGCGGCCTGTACGACCGGCGCAGCCGTACCCGCGGCGGCGCCCCACTGAACCGATTCTGGGACACGTTCATCGCCCCCAACGACATCCGTTTCCACGTCCAACACGACGATATCGTCTCCGGCCTCGACGTGGTCCGGGACGTCACGATCGAGACGCGACTCGGCGACGGGGTCGTCGCGACGGCACCCATGCACCTGCTGTACGAGACGACCCTCGACGACGGTGCCCCCCGCATCCGCCGGATCGCCGCGCACTGGGAGCTGGCGCCGATGTTCGCGCAGGTCGCGGGCGTCGACCGGGCGAAACTCGGGGTGGCCGCCGCGATGGGCACCCGGATGCTGCGGCTGCAGGGACTCGGCGGGTCGCTCGCGTTCGGGCTCGCGGTCCGCAGCGTCGGCGAACGCGGCAAGCAGTCCGTCCGCCGCCTCGTCGCCGACGCCGACCGCGGCGACCGGGCCGCACGCGAACTGCTCGGCGGCCGGCCCGTGCAGGATCTGACGAAGATCATCGCGGCCGGGGACACCGTCACCGCGACCTGCACCGTCGACGGCGCCCACGCCGTGCTGTTCTGCTACCTGAACCGGCGCACCCGACGGGTCACCCGGACCGTGCTGTACACGTGATCAGTCGAGCAGCACGGTCGCGAACGTCGCCACCTGGGTGAAGCCGACGCGGGCGTACGCGCGCCGCGCCGGCTGGTTGAAGCTGTTGACGTACAGGCTCGCGCGACGACCGCGGGCCACGATGTCCGCGGCCACCGCCGCCGTCCCGGCGCCGCCGAGACCCTCACCGCGGCGGGACGGATCGACCCACACTCCCTGGATCTGCCCGACGGCCGACGACATCGACCCCACCTCGGCCTTGTACACCACCCGGTCGTCCTCGAACCGGGCCCATGCCCGCCCGGACGCGATGAGGTTCGCGACCCGCCGCCGGTAGCCGCGGCCGCCGTCGTGCAGGCGCGGATCGATGCCGACCTCCTCGACGAACATCGCGATCGCCGCCGGCAGGTACGCCTCGATCTCGTCCATCCGCACCTGACGCACCCGCGGATCGGGTCGCACCGTGGGCGCCTCGTCGAGCACGAGCAGCGGCTGTTCGGCGCGGACCTCCCGCGCGGTCCCCCACTCGTGTTCGAGCATCTCCCACAGCGGCAGCGTCAACTCGGCTCGCCCGACGAGCGACGAACACATCCGCGGGAACCGGCCGGCCCGATCGGCGAACGAACGCAGATCGTCGGCACCGCCGAGCAGCGGGATCAGGTTGGCACCGGCGAAACACAGCGACTCGGTGGGCCCGCCGCGGCTCCACATCTCACCGTGCAGGGACCGCGGATCCAGCCCGGTCTGCTGGACGCGGGCCGCCACCATGCACGCGGCGACCGGGTCGGCCTCGAGCACACGCAGCACCTGGGTGGTGTCCCGACCGCCCAGCTGCCTCGCTCCGAGGAGCTTGAGCACCGACGCACTCCCTTCGTGTCCGTGTCTGCCGACCGTGTGTCGTCGAGAGCAAGACTGCCACGAAGGGGCGCGGCGCGGGAGGTTTCAGCTGACGGTGACCGACGGCGCGCCGCTGGGCTGACCGTCGTCCGTCATCTCCTCGGCGATGCGCATCGCCTCCTCGATGAGGGTCTCCACGATCTGCGCCTCCGGGACGGTCTTGATGACCTGGCCCTTGACGAAGATCTGGCCCTTGCCGTTGCCGGACGCGACACCGAGATCGGCCTCGCGGGCCTCGCCGGGACCGTTGACGACGCAGCCCATCACCGCGACCCGCAGCGGCACCTCCAGGCCCTCGAGCCCGGCGGTGACCGCGTCGGCGAGCTTGTAGACGTCGACCTGTGCGCGACCGCACGACGGGCACGAGACGATCTCGAGTTTGCGGGGACGCAGGTTCAGCGACTGCAGGATCTGCGTGCCGACCTTGATCTCCTCGGCGGGCGGTGCGGACAGCGACACCCGGATCGTATCGCCGATCCCCTCGGACAGCAGCGCACCGAACGCGACCGCCGACTTGATGGTGCCCTGGAACGCCGGACCGGCCTCGGTCACGCCGAGATGCAGCGGGTAGTCGCACTTCGCGGCCAGCTGCCGGTACGCCTCGACCATGATCACGGGGTCGTTGTGCTTGACGGAGATCTTGATGTCGCCGAAGCCGTGCTCCTCGAACAGGCCCGCCTCCCACAGCGCCGACTCGACGAGCGCCTCCGGGGTGGCCTTACCGTACTTCTGCATCAGCCGCGGATCGAGGGAGCCGGCGTTGACGCCGATCCGGATCGGGATGCCCGCGTCGCCGGCCGCCTTCGCGACCTCCGCGACGCGGCCGTCGAACTCCTTGATGTTACCGGGGTTGACTCGGACCGCGGCACAGCCGGCGTCGATGGCCGCGAAGATGTACCGCGGCTGGAAGTGGATGTCCGCGATCACCGGGATCTTGCTCTTCTTCGCGATCGTCGCGAGCGCGTCCGCATCCTCCTGCCGCGGGCACGCCACCCGGACGATGTCGCAGCCGGACGCCGTCAACTCCGCGATCTGCTGCAGTGTCGCGTTGACGTCGTGCGTCTTGGTGGTGCACATCGACTGCACCGACACCGGGTAGTCGCTGCCGACACCGACACCGCCGACCATCAGCTGACGCGTCTTACGACGCGGAGCGAGCACAGCGGGAACCTCGGGCAGACCCAAACCGACGGGGCTGGTCACGTTTTGCCTTCTTTCGTAGCTACGGGGCAAGTCTATCGTTCGGCCGGATTCCCGGGCCTGATCGTTCGGCAGGGCCTAAGGGAACAGCTTGATGGGATTGACGATGTCTGCGGTGAGCGTCAGCAGCATGTACGCGCCGCCGAGGACGACGAACACGTACGTCACCGGCATGAGCTTCATGTAGTCGACCGGTCCCCCGGCCGCCATCCCACGCGCCCGCCGCAGCATGTTGCGGACCTTCTCGTAGATCGTCACCGCGATGTGCCCGCCGTCCAGCGGCAACAGCGGCAGCAGGTTGAACATGCCGAGGAAGAAGTTGAGGCTCGCCAGCAGCAGGACGAACACCTGCCACAGTCCCTGTTCGGCGACCTGGCCGCCGATCACGCTGGCGCCGACCACACTGATCGGCGTCTCCTGGTCCCGTTCCCCGCCGGTGATCGACTTCCACAGGTCGACGACCTTGCTCGGCATCTGGACGAGGCGTTCGGCGGTCATCACGAACATGTCGCCCGTGAACGCGACCGACGCCGGGATCGCGGCGAGCGGCCCGTACTGCACGGGCTCGTAGAAGTCCGGGCCGACGCCGATCGCACCGACCGTGCGGGCGGCCTGCTGACCGGTCGCGTCGTCCTTCACGTACCGCGTCACCTGCTGCGGGACGACGGTGATCGTGAGGGTCTGCCCGTCGCGGTCGACGGTGAACTCGGTGGGCCCGGTCGACTGCTGTGTCGCCGCCTGGAACTGCTCCCACGTGGTCACCGGTTGCCCGCCGACCGCGGTGACGATGTCGCCGCGCTGCAGACCGGACTGCTGCGCCGGACCGGTGCCCTCGCACGGCACCACATCCTCCGGCTCCGGCGACGTCTGCTCGACGACACAGTCCATGTTGCCGAGTGCGGTCGCGGGCGGGGTGTTCAGGTTCGGCAACCCCCAGCCGACGGCGAGGACGAACACCAGCACCAGACCGAGCACGAAGTTCATCGCGATGCCACCGGACATCACGACGATCCGCTTCCACGCCTTCTGCTTGTACATGGCGCGGTCGACCTCGTCGTCGGCGAGTTCGTCGACGGCGGTCATGCCGGCGATGTCGCAGAAGCCGCCGGCGGGGATCGCCTTGAGCCCGTATTCGGTCTCGCCGCGGCGGAACGAGAAGATTTTCGGCCCGAAGCCGATGTAGTAGCGGCGCACCTTCATGCCGAGCGCCTGCGCGGTCCACATGTGACCGGCCTCGTGCAGCGCGATCGACAGTGCGATACCGAGCGCGAACAGCACCACCCCGAGAGCGAAGATCATCGCGGACCAGCCTCCTGCGTCACCAGTTCACGCGCCTTCGCGCGGGCCCACCCGTCGGCGGCCAGGACGTCGTCCACGGTAGCGGGCGGGGCCGACCATTCGCCGCCGGCCGCGAGGACCTGCTCGACGGTGCGCACGATCCGGGGGAAATGCAGCGCCCCGCCCAGGAATGCCTCGGCGGCGACCTCGTTGGCCGCGTTGTAGACGGCGGTCATGCACCCGCCGGCCTTCCCGGCCTGCCGGGCCAGGTCGATCGCCGGGAACACCGCGTTGTCGACGGGTTCGAACGTCCACGTGGATGCGGCCGAGAAGTCGCAGGCCGCGGCGGCGCCGGGCACCCGGTCCGGCCAGCCGAGGGCCAAGGCGATCGGCAGCTTCATGTCCGGTGGGCTGGCCTGCGCGAGCGTCGACCCGTCGACGAACGTCACCATCGAGTGCACGATCGACTGCGGGTGCACGGTGACGTCGATGCGGTCGTAGTCGATGCCGAACAGTAGGTGCGTCTCGATCAGTTCGAGGCCCTTGTTGACCAGGGACGCCGAGTTGAGGGTGTTCATCGGGCCCATCGACCACGTGGGATGCGCGCCGGCCTGCTCGGGGGTGACGTCCTCGAGGGCGGCGGCGGTCCACCCGCGGAACGGGCCGCCGGACGCGGTGAGCACGAGCCGCGCCACCTCGTCGGCCCGGCCACCGCGCAGGCACTGCGCGAGCGCCGAATGCTCCGAATCCACCGGCACGATCTGGCCGGGCGCCGCCGCCGCGGTCACCAGCGGCCCGCCCGCGACGAAGGACTCCTTGTTCGCCAGCGCGAGCCGGGCACCGGACTCGAGCGCCGCGAGGGTCGGGGCCAGGCCGAGCGACCCGACGAGCGCGTTGAGGACGACATCCGCTGCGGTGGAGCGGACCAGGTCGGTGACCGCGTCGGGGCCGGACAGCACACCCGGCAGGTCGAGGCGGGCCGCCGCCGCGGGGTCGGCGACCGCCACCCGCGTCACCCCGGTCGCCCGGATCTGACGGGCCAGCAGGTCGATGTTGCCGCCCCCGGCCGCGAGACCGACGACGGTGAACTTGTCCGGATTGGCGGCGATGACCTCGAGGGCCTGGGTGCCGATGGAGCCGGTGCTGCCGAGCAGGAGGACGCGTGTGGGTTCAGACACCCGACCATTGTTCCTGATGCCGCTGAGAGAACCCTGACAGGACCGGCCGGCACCCGGGGCGGACCCCGGTCGCTACGACACCGGGTCGTATGCCACGATATGCGGGAAACTGCTTTCGCAAGATCAGGAGGATCGTGCCGTGGCCGGTACCCAGCTGGACCCCACTTCCAACGACCCGGTCGTCGCCGCGCACGTCGACACCGCCGAGGTGCCGTCGGCCGCATGGGGTTGGAGCGGCGAGGCTCCCCGTCTGTTCCGTTTCGCGGGCTGGTTCTTCGCGGCGTTCCTGCTGCTGATGTTCATCGGCAACCACGAAGGAAAGGTCGAAGACCTGTTCCTGCTCGGCTTCGCCGGCGCGATCGTGTTCGCCCTCGTGCGCGACATCATCCTGCGCCGCAAGCCCCGGTAGTTCACCGGAACCCGCACTACACGGCGAAGGCCCCGCACCCGATGATGGGTGCGGGGCCTTCGCCGTGTCCGAAGGCTCTCAGTTCTCGGCGGCCAACTGCCCGCACGCGGCGGCGATCTCCTGACCGCGGGTGTCGCGGACCGTGCACGAGACCCCCTGCGCCTGGACGCGGCGGACGAATTCGCGTTCGACCGGCTTGGGGCTGGCATCCCACTTGCTGCCCGGGGTGGGGTTGAGCGGGATCAGGTTGACGTGCACGAGCGGGCCGAGCGCCTTGTGCAGCTTCTTGCCGAGCATGTCCGCCCGCCACGGCTGATCGTTGATGTCCCGGATCAGCGCGTACTCGATCGACACGCGCCGGCCGGACTTGTCGGCGTAGTAGCGGGCCGCGTCGAGCACCTCGGCGACCGACCACCGGTTGTTGACCGGAACGAGGGTGTCGCGCAGTTCGTCGTCGGGGGTGTGCAGCGACACCGCGAGCCGCACCGACATGTCCTCGTCGGCGAGCTTGCGGATCGCGGGCGCCAGGCCGACCGTCGAGACGGTGACCGACCGCTGCGAGATGCCGAGACCCTCGGGGGCCGGGGACGTGATCCGCCGGACCGCGGCGACGACCCGCTTGTAGTTGGCGAGCGGCTCCCCCATACCCATGAACACGATGTTCGACAGGCGACCCTCGCCGCCCTCGACCTCCCCGTCCCGCAGGGCCGCGGCCGCGGCCCGCACCTGATCGACGATCTCCGCGGTCGACAGGTTGCGGGTGAGCCCCGCCTGACCGGTCGCGCAGAACGGGCACGCCATGCCGCAGCCGGCCTGGCTGGAGATGCACAGCGTCGCCCGGTCCGGGTACCGCATGAGGACACTCTCGAGCAGCGTGCCGTCGTGGGCCTTCCACAGCGTCTTGCGGGTCTGACCGGCGTCGCACGCGACGTGCTTGACGACGCTCAGCAGTTGCGGGAACAGCGCCGTACCGACCTTCTCACGCATCCCGGCCGGCAGGTCGGTCATCTTGTCCGGGTCGGCCTCGAGCCGGCCGTAGTACTGGCGGGCCAGCTGATCGGCCCGGAACCCGGGCAGGCCCAGTTCCTTGACGGCCTCCTTGCGCTCGTCGGCGTCGAGGTCGGCGAGGTGGCGCGGCGGCATTCCGCGGCGCGGCGCGGTGAAGACGAGAGGCAGGGAGGCAGACATAGTGCCGCCATTCTCCCATCACCGCGACCCGCGCATCGCTGCACGTGCGCAACGCCATAGTTCAGGAGCACGATGGGAACACGACACGAGTACGCGTCCGCGAGAAGGAGCCGCCCCGTGACGACGCACGCACCCCGACCGGCCCGCACCGGTGTCCGCGCCGATCTCGCCCGCTCCTGGCTGCTCACCACCGGCAGCAGACCGGACACGTTCGTCCGCCCCGACGGCGTCGACGCGATCGTCCTCGACCTCGAGGACGCTGTCACCCCCGCCGACAAACCGGCCGCACGACGGCACGTCGTCGACTGGCTCGGCGGCGGGCACGAGGCCTGGATCCGGGTCAACGACGCGACGACACCGCACTGGGACGACGACCTCGCCGCGATCACCGGCCTCCCGGGTCTGTCCGGGGTGATGCTCGCCAAGACGGAGAGCGGCAGCCAGGTCGAGTCCACCGTCGAACGGCTGCCCGCCGGCACCCCGATCATCGCGCTCGTCGAATCGGCCGTCGGACTCGAGGCCGCCCCCGAGATCGCCCGCGCCCACGGCACGTTCCGGCTGGCGTTCGGCAGCGGCGACTTCCGCCGCGACACCGGGATGAGCGACGACCCCACCGCGATGGCGTACCCGCGGTCCCGGCTGGTGATCGCGTCCCGCGCCGCCCGGCTACCCGGCGGTCCCATCGACGGGCCGACCCTGTCGCCGCACGAGACGATCCTGCAACGCGACTGCGCGGCCACCGTGTCCCTCGGCCTGACCGGGAAACTGTGCCTGCACGCCGGTCAGGCCGCCGCGATCGACCGGGCCCTGAGCCCCGGCCCGCACGACATCACGTGGGCGCGGGACGTCATCGCCGACCTCGGACCGGACGGTGAACGTGTCCGCGACGGCAGCGATCTGCCGCGCCTCGCAAAAGCCAAGAAGATCCGACATCTGGCCGAGGTGTTCGGGCTGGTGTGACCGTCACGCCGTGCACGACGACGGTGCCGGCACCCCCTCGAACCGGTCGACCATCCAGTCCAGGGCCTGCGGCAGCCCGGCCAGCATCGGCAGTCCGTGCCCGACGATCGACCCCGGCACGATCGGCGGGATCTCCGTCGTGACGAAATCGACGGTGGCGCCGCGTTCACACCAGTCGTCGGCGAGGGTGCGTGCCTGCGGGTACGGGATGACGTCGTCGTTGCGGCCCTGCACGATCAGCACCGGACTCGACGGCGTCGACCGTCCGATGCGCTGTTCGCCGACCGCGGCCCGCACCGCCGGCAGCGTGTCGATCAGCTCACCGATCGTGCGGCCGTCCCGCGTCCACGCGGACGTGTGCTGCAGCCCGTAGCGGGCGATGGTCTCCGGGACGCACTGGGTGGCGATCTCGTCGAGGGCGCCGCGGCCGGCGTCGTTGATCGCGCCGTCGATCTCGGTGCGGGTCTCCGGGTAGGTGGCGTAGATGCTGTTGATCGCGTACGCCAGCATTCCCACTCCCAGACCGCCGTCGAGGGCACCGGCCACCGCCCGCAGGTCGGCGGGCGGGCCACCCGCATACGTGCCGACGATGTTCAGTTCGGGCGCGTACTGCGGCTGCATCTCGGCCGCGGATGCGGATGCGCCGCCGCCCTGCGAATACCCCCACAGCCCGATCGGGGTGTCCGCACCGACCCGGCTGCCGGGCAGCTGCTGCACGGCGCGGGCCGCGTCGAGCACCGCATGTCCCTCTGCGCGGCGGTCGACGTACGTGTGCATGCCGGCCGTCCCGAGCCCCTGGTAGTCGACGACGACCACGTCGATGCCACGGGACAGCAGCGCGTCCGCCTGCGCGATCTCGTACTCGACCGCGAAATCCAGCGGCGGCGTGTAGTGGATCATCTCGGCGAACAGCTTCGACGGCGCACACTGGTCACCCTGGCCCTGCGTGCCCGGTGCCAGCACCACCACCGGGCGCGGGCCGCCCCCGGTCCACGGGGTGCTCGCGTCGAAGAACGTGGCGGTGGTCGCGACCGCATTCCCGTGCGCGTCGGTGCTGCGGTACATGAACCGGTTCGCGCCCGACGGCCACGGCCCCTGCTGGTTCGGCACGGCCAGTGCCGGCGGATACGACTCCGACTTCAGCACCTGCCCGGGCGTCCCGGCCGGCAGCGGTGCCGGTGCCTCGTAGAACTGGTTCGGGACCGGCTCGGCCGTGGCCACGCCTGCACCCGTGGCGGTGGCCGCCACCGCCAGACACGCCCCCGCCACCGCGGCCACCCAGCGATTCCCCCTCGAGATGATCATGTCTGTCACATCACACGATGCCCGCGAGGATTGTCAATACTCGCGGTTACACGCACCTGTCAGTGGACGAGGCCCGTCGGGGCGGTGCGGGTGTGGACGCGGTAGCCGACGTCCAGGCTCAGTCCGGGGGTCTCCGCGAAGGCCCGTGCCGCGATCCGCTCGCTGAACTCGATGCCGAGCACGGCGCGCAGCGCGGCCCGGTCGTCGAACTGCCAGCGGGTGCGGACCTTGCGCATCGTGAAACCCTGGACGTCGAAGAACGCCTCGACGGCGGCCGGATCGTAGTGCGGCAGATCCGCACACATCCACGCCCCGTACGCCGCGACGGTGGCGTCGAGGTCGACGACCGCGAGCACGCCCCCGGGCCGCAGCACCCGCATCGCCTCGAGAATGCCCGGGCCGCAGCCGGAGCCGAAGAAGTACGCGGTGCGCGCGTGCACGACGTCGACGCTGGAATCGGGAAGCGGCAGGGACTCCGCCGTCCCATGCAGGACCCGGATCGACGACTGCCCGGCGACCCGGTCACGGGCCGCGACGACGAGCGGCGGATGCGGTTCCACCCCGACCACCGTGCGGGCGGCGGCCGCGAACCGCGGCAGATGGAATCCGGCGCCGCAGCCGACGTCCAGGACGTCACGCCCCCGCCAGTCCGCCACCTCGGCGAGCACACCGAACACGTCGCCGTCGACGTCCTGGGCGCGGTTCTCCGTCTCGTAGACGTCCGGCCAGTGCCAGATGTTCGGGCTCGGGATCGCTCCCCGAGCCCGAACCCGGTCGGACCGCCCGCGACTCACACCGGCACGACTCACACCAGGGCGGTGAGGACGAGCCACGTGACGAACGCCGACGGCAGCAGCGAATCGAGACGATCCATGATGCCGCCGTGGCCGGGCAGCAGCGTGCCCATGTCCTTGATCCCCAGTTCCCGCTTGACCTGGGACTCGATCAGATCGCCCAGCGTCGCGGTGAAGACCAGCGCGACACCGAGCAGGGCCCCGACGAACGGATTCGCGTCGAGGATGAACGTGACGGTGAGGACGCCACCGATCACGCAGAACAGCAGCGACCCGGCGAAGCCCTCCCAGGACTTCTTCGGACTGATCGCCGGCACCATCGGATGTTTGCCGAAGAACACGCCGGCCACGTAGCCGCCGACGTCCGAGCACACCACGACGATCATCAGACACAGGACCCGGCCGGGGCCGTCGTCCTGCAGCACCATCAGCGTCGCGAACGACGCCAGCAGCGGAATCCACGCCGTCACGAACACCGCGACCGCGGTGTCGCGCAGGAAGTTGCGCGGGGTGGCCCGCAGACCGTGGTCGAACAGCCGCCACACCATGGTCACCAGCGCGGTGGCGGCGAACGCCGCCAGCACACCCTGCGGGCCGAGCGGCCAGCTGAGCCACACCATCGCCTGCCCACCGAGCAGCAGGGGGATCAGCGGAACACTGATGTCCGCCTCACGCAGGCGGGTGGCAACCTCCCACGTCGCGACCGCGGCGGCGACCGCGACGACACCGATCCAGACCAGCGGTGCGAACACCAGGATCAGGATCAGGGCGACGCCGAGGCCACCGCCGACGGCGATCGCGGCGGGAAGGTTGCGTCCGGCCTTCGATGCAGCAGGTGCAGCGGGGGCGCCGTCAGCTTTCCCCACCTCTACACCTCCATCAATTCGGCTTCCTTGTGCTTCACCAGCTCGTCGATCTGGGCGACGTACCGCGCGGTGGTCTTGTCGAGCTCCTTCTCCGCCCGCCCGACCTCGTCCTCACCGGCCTCGCCGTCCTTCTGGATCCGCGACAGCTCGTCCATCGTCTTGCGGCGCACGTTGCGGATCGAGACCTTGGCGTCCTCGCCCTTACCCTTGGCCTGCTTGACGTAGTCGCGGCGGCGTTCCTCGGTGAGCTGCGGGATCGACACGCGGATCAGCGAACCGTCGTTGCTGGGGTTGACACCCAGGTCGGAGTTGCGGATCGCGTTCTCGATCGGACCGAGCTGCGACGCCTCGTACGGCTTGATGACGACGAGCCGCGCCTCGGGCACGTTGATGCTCGCGAGCTGCGTGATCGGCGTGTACGACCCGTAGTACTCGATGCCGACCCGGTTGAACATGGCCGGGTTCGCGCGGCCGGTACGGATGGAGCTGAGGTCGTCCTTCACCACCGTGATGGCCTTCTCCATCTTCTCTTCGGCCTCGAAGAGGGCTTCATCGATCACGGCTGTTCTCCTCCAACTCGTTGTCCATCTCGATCGTGGTGCACGGCATCACGACTTGACCAGTGTTCCGATCTTCTCACCGGACACCGCGCGCGCGATATTTCCCTCGGTGAGGAGGTTGAACACCATGATCGGCATCCGGTTGTCCATGCAGAGACTGAACGCGGTGGCGTCGGCGACCTGGAGCCCCTTCTCGATCACCTCACGGTGGGTGATCTCGGTGAACATGGTCGCGTCGGGGTCCAGACGCGGGTCGGCGGTGTAGACGCCGTCGACGGCCTTCGCCATGAGGACCACCTCGGCGCCGATCTCGAGGGCACGCTGCGCGGCGGTGGTGTCGGTGGAGAAGTAGGGCATGCCCATGCCGGCACCGAAGATGACGACGCGCCCCTTCTCGAGGTGGCGGCGTGCGCGCAACGGCAGGTACGGTTCGGCGACCTGCCCCATGGTGATCGCGGTCTGCACTCGGGTGTCGACACCCTGCTTCTCCAGGAAATCCTGCAGCGCAAGGGAATTCATGACGGTTCCGAGCATGCCCATGTAGTCCGAGCGGGCCCGGTCCATGCCTCGCTGCTGCAGTTCGGCGCCGCGGAAGAAGTTGCCGCCACCGATGACGACAGCGACCTGCACACCCGAGCGGACCACCTCGGCGATCTGGGTCGCGACGGTCGTCACGACGTCCGGATCGAGACCGACCGTGCCGCCGCCGAACATTTCACCACCGAGCTTGAGCAGTACTCGTCGGAATCCTGGACGTTCGTCGGCCGGTGCGGTCATAGTGCTCCCTCGGTTCTGCACATCGTTCGATACTGGAAAAGTCTTGCGATCGGGCAGCGAACACCGTCATCCTGCCCCATCTCGGCGGGTTCGACCCAGTCGACCCGCCTCGCCGCACAAATCGGCCCCGTACCGACCGAAAGCGGTCCGTACGGGGCCGATGTGGGGCGACTAGCTGGCGCCGACCTCGAACCGCGCGAAGCGGGTCACGGTGACACCGGCCTCCTCCAGGAGGGCCTTGACGGTCTTCTTGGAGTCGGTGACCGACGACTGCTCCAGCAGGACGACGTCCTTGAAGAAGCCGTTGACGCGACCCTCGACGATCTTCGGGAGTGCAGCCTCGGGCTTGCCCTCCTCCTTCGCCGTCTGCTCGGCGACGCGACGCTCGGCCTCGACGATGTCCGCGGGGACCTCGTCACGGCTGAGGTACTTCGCCTTCAGTGCGGCAACCTGCATGCCGGCGGCGCGGGCAGCCTCGGCGGCCGCGTCACCCTCACCGGTGTACTCGATCAGGACGCCGACGGCCGGCGGCAGATCGGAAGCACGCTTGTGCAGGTAGGTCGCGACGGCACCGTCGAAGGTGACGACGCGACGCAGCTCGAGCTTCTCGCCGATCTTGGCGGACAGCTCCTGGACCAGGGCGTCGACGGTCTTGCCGTCGACGTCGACGGCCTTGAGGGCCTCGAGGTCGGCCGGCTTCGCAGCGGCGGCAGCGGTGACGACGGCGTCGGCCAACGCCTGGAACTCGGCGTTCTTGGCGACGAAGTCGGTCTCGGCGTTCAGCTCGATCATGACGCCGTCCTTGGCGATGACCAGGCCCTCGGCGGTGGAACGCTCGGCACGCTTGCCGACGTCCTTGGCGCCCTTGATACGCAGCAACTCGACGGCCTTGTCGAAGTCGCCGTCGGTCTCGGTGAGCGCGTTCTTGCAGTCCATCATGCCGGAGCCGGTGAGCTCACGGAGACGCTTGACGTCGGCGGCGGTGTAGTTCGCCATGGGGCGATCCTCCTCGGATGAGTTTCGATGCCAGTCCCCCGGCGGATCCCACCGAGTCTGGCGAAACAGATGAGTGAAGCGGCCCCGACCGTAAGTGGTCGGGGCCGCATCGGCTTAGGACTGCGGGGCGTCCGCGGCGGGGGCGTCACCCTCGGCTGCGGCCGGAGCCTCGGCCGGAGCCTCGGTCTCGGCTGCCGGGGCTGCCTCCGAGAGGAGCTCCTGCTCCCACTCGGCGAGCGGCTCGCCGGCTGCGGCCTCCGGCTTGGCGTCCTTGTCGGCGCTCGCACCGGCGCGGGCCTGCAGGCCCTCGGCGACGGCGGAGGCGACGACCTTGGTCAGCAGGGCGGCGCTGCGGATCGCGTCGTCGTTACCCGGGATCGGGTAGTCGACGAGGTCCGGATCGCAGTTGGTGTCGAGGACCGCGATGACCGGGATGTTCAGCTTGCGGGCCTCGCCGACGGCGATGTGCTCCTTGTTGGTGTCGACGACCCAGACGGCCGACGGAACCTTGGCCATGTCGCGGATACCACCGAGGGTGCGATCCAGCTTGGTCATCTCACGCGTGAGCATGAGGATTTCCTTCTTGGTGCGACCCTCGAAGCCACCGGTCTGCTCCATCGACTCGAGCTCCTTCAGGCGCTGCAGGCGCTTGTGGACGGTCGAGAAGTTGGTGAGCATGCCGCCGAGCCAACGCTGGTTGACGTAGGGCATGCCGACGCGGGTGGCCTCGGAAGCGATGGACTCCTGGGCCTGCTTCTTGGTGCCGACGAACAGCACGGTGCCGCCGTGGGCGACGGTCTGCTTGACGAACTCGTACGCCTTGTCGATGTACGTCAGCGTCTGCTGCAGGTCGATGATGTAGATGCCGTTGCGGTCGGTGAGGATGAACCGCTTCATCTTCGGGTTCCAACGGCGGGTCTGGTGCCCGAAGTGGGCGCCGCTGTCGAGCAGCTGGCGCATGGTCACAACAGCCATGGCTGCGTACCTCGTCTTTCGTGTGCCGGTTGTCGCGAGGATCGGTGATCCTCGTCCTGGCGTCCGTTCGACGTCGGACCCGCACGAGTGCGGGACCAGCCGACGACCGATATGGATACGGACGCGCGAAGTCGGTCTGCGCATACATCGAGATACTCGGGCACACACAGACCGCCCGACAAGTGTACGGCCTCGCCGGGACCGCCGACGAATGCACAGGTGAACGCGTCGGGCAAGGGGGTACCCGGATCTGTGGACAACGAAAATCTCCGTCCACAGATGTGCCGTGGACCGTCCACGCACCCGTCCGGGTCGGCAGGGTCGACGGCATGGTCACGACTCCCGCATCCCGCCTGTTCACCCGCATCGTGGTCGCGTCGTCGGTCGTGGCCGCATGCGTGTCCGGGCCGACGGCCGGCGCCGCCCCGGACCCCGGCGCGACGTTCACGTGGCCGCTCCGCCCCCGCCCGCACGTGACGCGCCCGTTCGACGAGCCGGAACACGACTGGCTGCCCGGCCACCGCGGCGTCGACCTGGGTGCGACGCCCGGGCAGGCGGTGTACGCGGCGGGTGCGGGCACGGTGGTGTTCGCCGGGACGGTCGCCGGTAGACCCGTTGTCTCGGTGGAGCATCCGAGCGGGCTGCGGACCACCTACGAACCCGTCGATGCGGCGGTCACAGCGGGCAGCCGGATCGGCCGCGGTGATCCGCTCGGCACCGTCGCCGCCGGTCACCCCGAGTGCGCGGCGGCCGCGTGCCTGCACTGGGGGGCGAGGCGCGGCCGCGACGACTACCTCGATCCGCTGCCGCTGGTGCGGGCGGTGCGGATCCGGCTGCTACCGGTCGAGGGAAGACCCGGTCATGCCCGTGGGTGAGCCTGGTCGTGGACGGCGCGGAGTCGGGCGACGGAGACGTGCGTGTACAGCTGGGTCGTCGCGAGACTCGCATGTCCCAGCACTTCCTGGACGACGCGTAGGTCGGCGCCGCCTTCGAGCAGGTGGGTCGCGGCCGAGTGCCGCAGACCGTGCGGGGCGAGGTCGGGGGCGCCGGGGACCGCCTGTACGACGTCGTGGACGACGCTGCGGGCCTGGCGCGGGTCGAGGCGTCCACCGCGGCGCCCGAGCAGCAGGGCGGCGCCGGATCGCTCGTTCACCAGCTCGGGGCGTCCGGCCCGCAGCCAGGCCGTGATCGCGTCCTCGGCGGGCCGGCCGTAGGGGACGACACGTTCCTTGTCACCCTTGCCGAGGACCCGCAGGACCCGGCGGCCGTCGTCGATGTCGCCGACGTCGAGTCCGCACAGTTCGCCGACACGGATGCCGGTCGAGTACAGCAGTTCCACGATCAGCCGGTCCCGCAGCGCGACGGGATCCTCTTGCGCGGCACCGGATTCGGCGGCAGCCATCGCGTCGACGGCCTGGTCCTGCCGCAGCACGGCCGGTAGCGTCCGGTGCGCTCTCGGCGCGGCCAACCGGATGCCGGGGTCGAGGTCGGTGCGGCCGGTGCGCTGCGCCCACGCCGTGAACCCCTTGGCCGACGACGTGCGCCGCGCGAGCGTCGTGCGCGCCACCCCGTCGGCCGCCTGTTCGCCGAGCCAGCCGCGCAGCACCCGCAGGTCCAGGTCGGCGAGTGTCGCACCCGACCGGTCCCGGTCCAGATACGCGAGCAGGCTCGTCACGTCCCCCGTGTAGGCGCGGACGGTGTGTCCGGAGCGTCCGCGTTCGAGACGCAGATGGTCGGCGTAGGCGTCGAGGTGTGCCCGCAGTCCCGGCGACAGTTCCGGGTCCGCAGCCGAGGTGTCCATGGCGTCCACCGTCGCGGTGGCCACGGGATTGTGCAAGTTCCCGCGCCGGTAGTGTTCTCGCGTGAAACGAGCGATTCCCATTCCCATGCTCTGCGTTCTTGCTCTCCTCTCGGCGATCGCACCCCTGGCCACGGACATGTATCTGCCCGCGATGCCGTCGATGACCGACCATCTGGGCACGTCCGACACGGCCGTCCAGTTGACGCTCGCGACGTTCATGGCGGGCCTCGGCATCGGCCAGTTGATCGTCGGGCCACTGTCCGACGGGATGGGCCGCCGCAACCTGCTGATCGTCGGCACCGTGCTGTGCGCGCTCAGTGGCGCACTGTGTGCGGTCGCCCCCAGTATCGAGATCCTCATCGCGGCCCGACTGCTGCAGGGTTTCAGCGGTGGCGCCGGGATCGTGCTGGCGCGTGCGGTGATCGCCGACCGCGCCAAGGGCGACGTCGCGGCCCGGCTGTTCAGCGTCATGATGATCATCGGCGGGGTCGCCCCCGTCGTCGCACCGCTCATGGGTGGTGCACTGCTCGGCCCGATCGGCTGGCGCGGCATCTTCTGGGTGCTGTCCGGTGCCGCCGTCGTGATGCTGCTCGGGGTGCTGTTCCTCGTCCCGGAGACGCTGCCCGCGCAGCGCCGGCACGGTGGCGGACTGTCCGCGCTCGTCGGCAATCTCCGCTACGTCGTGACCAACCGGATCTACCTCGGGTACGCGTTCACGTTCACGTTCGGGTTCGGCGCCCTGTTCGCGTACATCTCGGCGTCCCCGTTCGTGATGCAGGACATCCTGGGTCTGTCGCCCGGCCAGTTCTCCGTCGTGTTCGCGATCAACTCACTGGGCATCATGATCGGCAGTATCGTCAACACCAAGCTGATCGGCACGTACACGCCGCGTCAGCTCCTCACGTTCGGTGTGGGGCTGCTCGTGTCGTCGGGGCTGCTACTGACGCTGGCCACCACGGTCGGCGGCACCCGCATCTGGTTCGTGCTGCCGCTGATGTTCAGTTCCGTCACCAGTATCGGTTTCATCATGGGCAACGCGACCGCGCTCGCGCAGGGTCAGGTGACCGAGGCCGCCGGCACCGGCTCGGCGCTCCTGGGCGCGTGCCAGTTCGGCCTGGCCGCGATCGTGACGCCGCTCGTCGGCATCGGCGGGACCGCGGTGCCGATGGCGGTCGCGATCCTCGCGTCGGGTGCGGTCGCGCTGGTGTCGCTGAAGGTCCTGGCCCGCGCCGCCCGAACGGTGTAGCGGTTCACCGCTTGTGCGGGCGCGCCAGCGTCAACCGCTGCACCCAGCCGTGCGTCGGCCACGCCTTGAGCCCGGCCCGATCGGGCGTCACCCGGGTGCCCACGAACGCGGCCTCGAGCTCCGCGTCGACGACACCCGCGAACCGGAACTCCTGATCCGGTCCGGGCCCGAGCGACTCCCACGACCCCACCCGGTACACGGCCCGGACGATGTTGTCGGCGAACACGATCACCGGCAGGTTCGCGACACCGCGGGCGGCGCCGCCGGCCCGCCACGGACCGCGGGCGGCCGCATACAGTTCCTCCGGCGTGAGCCGCGGATCGGCGGCCGCCGGCACCCGCACCAGGGCACTCGGGACCGGCAGCTCCGGTGCAGGCAGCGCCGAGTACTGGACGGCCAACTCCGCCACCGACAGGGCGTGCTTCTCGAGGTCGTCCGGCTCACCGGCCAGATTCGTCAGCACCGGCAGGTCGGGGCGGGCCTCGAGCAGCCGCAGCGCGTCGATCACCAGGTGCGCGCACTCCTTCGCCGCCGCCACCGGCTCGTGCGGGACGGACACGTTGTGCCGCAGCACGATGTGGTCGACGGAATGCCCGGCCGCGTAGATGTCGCGGATCCGCTGGATCCACGCGCTGCGGGTCTCGTCCCGGTCGGCGTCGCCCACACCCTCGCCGTCCCGGGTACCGGCCTCGCCGAGCGCGTCCCAATCGTGCGAGTACACCTTGTTGCCGCGGCCGACGCCGACGTAGAAGATCGACCGGTCCCGCGGATCGCGCAGTGCGTACAGGTACAGACCCAGGTTCTCGACCACCCGCGGCGACAACGGGTTCGGTGCGGGCTTGCGTTCCCGCGGCTCGGCGGTGATCACCCGCATCACCGCGAGCCGCAACGCGTCCGAGATCGCGACACCGCCGGTGGCCGGCCCGTCGAACAGCACCCCGGACGCGTCCCGCACGGACGTGAAGGTCCGTCCGGCACTCGCCTGCAGCGACGTGACCACCGCGGTGAACTCCGCGAGCCGCGCCTTCGGATCACTCGCCACCCCACGCCCCTCGTCGTCCGTGAGGAAGTCACGAATGCCGGGAGCGGCCAGGAGTACGCGGGTGATGTCTTCGGGAACGGTCCAGACGGTAGCCATGACGTGACTGTAGGTGATCGCCGCATCGCATGCGGTGAGCCTCGCAGGGACCGGCCGGGCAAATGTTTCCGGACGGAAACGATCGGTGTCCGACCGGTCGCGATCTGCCGGTTCCCGGTCGGCGACGGGATGTTTTCCGTCACACTCGGGGAGTGTCCCGACCGGTGGAATCCGTCGAGTCCCAGGAAGCCCGCACCGCACGCCTGCAGCGCATGGTCGGCTTCCGCTACCGCATGCCCGACCACTACGAGGTGGGCCGGGAGAAGGTGCGCGAGTACGCGACGGCCGTGCAGAACACGCACCGCGCGCACTACGACGAGTCGGCCGCGTGCGCGCTCGGCCATCCGGCCCTCGTCGCACCGCTCACGTTCGTCGCCGTGATCGGGCTGATCGCCCAGCGGTATCTGCTCGAGCAGATCATCGCCGGCTTCGATCTGAGCCAGATCCTGCAGACCGATCAGCGTCTCGTCTTCCACCGTCCCATGTACGCCGGGGACCGGTTGACCGTCGACGTCTCCCTCGAATCGTTCCGGCACACCGCGGGCACCGACATCTTCGTCACCGAGACCGTCGTCACCGACACCGGCGGCGCACCCGTGGTGACGACCCTGACGACGTTCGTCGGGCGGGCCGGGGAGACCGACCCCGACCGGATCCGGCGCATCCAGGACGTGATGATGCGCGGCTCCGGGTCGGGGACGGGCCCCTGACTCACCGCACCCGGAACCATCCGGTGTCGTCGGCACCGACGAAGCCGTCGATCTCGAGAGCCGGCAGCACGGCCCGCACCTTCTCGATCGGGGTTCCCGACGCCACCGACAACTCCCTCACACTGCGGGCCCCGCTCGCGGGCAGTGCCTCGTACACCGCGGCCGCGGGACCGGTCAGGGCGTCGAGATCCCGCGGCGGGCCGCCGGTGTCGCCGTCCACCCCGATCGGGCCGGCCTCCTCGGTGACGTCGGCGGCGCTCGCCACCAGGACGGCCTCCCCTTCCCGAATCATGCGGTGGCATCCGGTGGACGACGCCGACGTCACCGGCCCCGGCACCGCGAGCACCGGACGGCCCAGCCGCCGCCCCCACGTCGCGGTGTTGCGGGCGCCGCTGCGCCACCCTGCCTCGACGACCAGGACCCCGTCGGACAGGCCGGCCACCAGCCGGTTGCGGGCCAGGAACCGGTAGCGGGCCGGGGTGGTGCCCGGCGGGTACTCGCTGATCACGGCACCGGCACCGGCGATCTGCTGCAGCAGCCGGCCGTGCCCCGCCGGGTAGGCGCGGTCCACCCCGCACGCGAGGACCGCGACGGTGCGGCCCCCGACACCGAGCGCGGCCCGGTGTGCGGCCGCGTCGATCCCGAATGCCGCCCCGGACACGACCGTCCAGCCGTCGACGGCCAGGTCACCGGCGATCTCCGCGGTCACGTGCTCGCCGTACGCGCTGGCCGCGCGGGTGCCGACCACCGCGACCGCCCGCGCCAGCAGATCGTCCAGCGCCGACGCCCCCAGCACCCACAGTGCGAGCGGGCCGCCGTCGTCGCGGCCGTCGCCGAGCTGGTCGAACGCGAGGAGCCGCCAGCGCGGCCACTCGTCGTCGTCCGGGGTGACGAGCCGTCCGCCCATCGCCGCCAGCAGGTCGAGATCGCGGGCCGCGGTGTCCAGGTGGGCCCGCGCCGACGTGCGCCGGTCCAGGAAACTCGACAGGTCCCGTTCCCGCACCGCCCGGGCGGCGTCCTCCGGCCCGACGGACTCGACGAGTCGCGCGAGCGGCGGGCACGACCCCTGCACCACCTTCGACAGGTACGCCCACGCCAGCAGCCGCGGATCGTGCGCGCTCATGCCGCTCCCTTGTCCCGGAATCCGAGTGCCGTCGTCACATCGTCCGCGTCGGGCATGCCCCGGCCGGCCAGGTCCGCGAGCGTCCAGGCGACGCGCAGCGCCCGGTCGGCACCGCGGGCGGTGATCTCGCCGCGTCGCAGCGCATGCTCGACGGGCCGCAGGGCGGATCGGGCGAGTCGGAACCGTTGCCGCAGCGCCGGACCGGGCACCTCGGCGTTGGTGCGCCACCCGAACTCACGCCAGCGGTCGGCCGCCGCGGCGCGGGCGGCGGCGACCCGCGCACGCACGTCACCGGTGGGTTCGCCGACCTCGTCCATGAGCGCCTGACTCGACGCGGACTGCATCCGGATCCGCAGATCCACCCGGTCGAGCAGCGGCCCGGACAGCCGACCCAGGTACCGGCGGCGCACGGTCGGCGCGCACACGCAGTCGACGTCGCGGGCCGGTGCGCAGGGGCACGGGTTCGCGGCGAGCACCAGTTGGAAGCGCGCCGGATAGCGGGCGACCCCGTCGCGGCGGGCGATGCGCACCTCACCGTCCTCGAGCGGGGTCCGCAGCGCTTCGAGAGCCTTGGTGCCCATCTCGGCGCACTCGTCGAGGAACAGGATGCCGCGGTGGGCGCGGCTCACCGCACCGGGTCTGGCCATCCCGGTGCCGCCGCCGACGAGGGCGCTGACCGACGTCGTGTGGTGCGGGGCGATGAACGGTGGTTCGGTGACCAGCGGCCGATCCGGCGGCAGCAGGCCGGCGACCGAGTGGATCGCGGTGACCTCCAGTGATTCGGTGTCCGTCAGTACGGGCAGGATCCCCGGAAGTCGTTGCGCCAGCATCGTCTTCCCGATCCCGGGCGGACCGGTCAGCATGAGGTGGTGGGCGCCGGCGGCGGCCACCTCGACCGCCCACCGCGCCTCGGTCTGGCCGACCACCTCGCTGAGGTCGCCGCGGGCCGACGACGCCGCCGCCGTGAACGGTGCGGGTTCGGCGAGTGTGCCCTTGCCCTGCAGCCAGTCGGTGACCGCGGTGAGCCGGTCGGCGCCGAGCACCTCGATCCCGTCGACCAGCCCGGCCTCGGCGAGCGCCGCGAGCGGCACGACGACCGTCGACCAGCCGGCGTTCCTCGCCGCGAGCACCGCGGGCAGCACCCCGCGGACCGTGCGGATGCGACCGTCGAGCGCCAACTCCCCCAGCAGCACCGTCGTCGCGATCCGGGCCCGCGGAATCTGCCGGGCCGCGTCCAGGACCGCGCACGCGAGCGCCAGGTCGTAGACGCTGCCGACCTTCGGCAGCGTCGCCGGGGACAGAGCGAGCGTCACCCGCGACTCCGGCCACTTGGCGCCCGAGTTCGTCACCGCCGCCCGCACCCGGTCCCGGGACTCCTGCAGTGCCGTGTCCGGCAACCCCACCAGATGCACCCCCGGCAGGCCGCGGCCGATATCGGCTTCGATCTCCACGATCTGCCCGTCCACCCCGGTCACCGCCACCGAGTGGGCCCGTCCGAGCGCCATCAGAACGCCCCGGGCAGGTGCGTGATCTGCGGTTCGGCGGACTCGTCGTGCCGGTCGACCAGCACGCCGACGACGTCGAACCGGACGTGCGGCCAGCGCCGCTCCGACTGCGCCAGCCACTGCTGCGCCAGCAGGCGGATGCGTCGCGCCTTGGCGACCGTCACCGCCTCGGCGGGGCTGCCGTACCCGAGCCCCGACCGGGTCTTGACCTCCACGAACACGACCGCGTCCCCGGATGCGTCCCCCGAGTCGACCGCGATCACATCCAGCTCGCCGTACCGGCAGCGCCAGTTGCGGTCGACGACCGTCAGCCCCGCCTCCGTCAGATACTGCGCGGCCAGGTCCTCCCCCAGCGCACCCAACGCGATGTTCCGCCCCATCCCCAGTCCTCCCCTCGTGCGGCGGGACACCCCGCCGATCGAGAGTCACTGTGCCGGAACGACACCGGACGACACCGGGTGCGACCTGGGGAAACACATTGCCCTGTGGATGAACGAGGGGCTGTGGACAACTCGCCGCCGGAACACGAAAAATGCGGCCGCACACCACCGTTCGTGGTGTGCGGCCGCATCGCCCGCCGTGGCGGAAACCTATCCCAGACCGTTGTCCGGCAGTCGCAGATCCGACTTCTCGAGCTCCTCGATGTTCACGTCCTTGAACGTGATCACCCGCACGTACTTCACGAAACGCGCCGGACGGTACATGTCCCACACCCAGGCGTCGGACATCCGCACCTCGAAGTAGATCTCACCGTCCGCGCTGTGCGGGATCAGCTCCACCGAATTCGCGAGATAGAACCGGCGCTCGGTCTCCACGACGTACGCGAACTGCCCGACGATGTCCCGGTACTCGCGGTACAGCGACAGTTCCATCTCGGTTTCGTACTTCTCGAGATCCTCGGCACTCATCGGCCTCGACGTCCTCCTGCGTTGTTGTGAATGTCCATCATCGCGCACCGACCCCGATCGACTCGAATTCACGGCTCGCCGTGGTCACATTGGCGTACGACATCCGGTGTTCGGCGGTCGGGCCCAACTCCCGCATCGCCGCCGTGTGCACCGCGGTGCCGTAGCCCTTGTGTCCGGCGAATCCGTAGCCGGGCAGGGTGTCGTCGAGGGCGGTCATGGTCCGGTCGCGGCTCACCTTGGCCAGGACGCTGGCGGCGGCGATGCACGCGGCCGCGGCGTCGCCGCCGATCACCGGCAGCGACGGTGCCGGCAGGCCCGGTACCCGGAAGCCGTCGGTGAGGACGTAGCCGGGTGGCACGGCCAGTCCGGCGACGGCGCGCCGCATGCCCTCGATGTTGGCGACGTGGATGCCGATCCGGTCGATCTCGGCGGCGGGGATCTCGACGATGCTCCACGCCACCGCGAGTCGCTGGATCACCGGGAACAGTTCCTCCCGAACCTTCTCCGTCAACCGTTTCGAGTCGTCCAGCCCGGCCAGGGCGGCCTGCGGTTTCGGCCCCAGCACGCATGCGGCGACCACGAGCGGCCCCGCGCAGGCACCGCGGCCGGCCTCGTCGACGCCCGCGACCGGGCCGAGCCCGCAGCGCAGCAGGGCGGACTCCATCGTCCGCAGACCGGAGGCTCTGCGAATGATCGTTCTCGGGGGCCAGGTGCTCACCGCTGCTGGATGTCGGGTGAGGAGATGGTGCCCCACCGGCCGGGCGGCAGCACGATGAACGTGGCCTTGCCGATGACGTTGTCGAGCGGGATGGTGCCCTGCAGTTCGTCGGACACGTGGTAGCGGGAGTCGGCGGAGTTGCTGCGGTTGTCGCCCATCACCCACACGTTGCCGTCGGGGACGGTGACCGGACCGAAGCAGCGGCCGGACTTCACGGCGGTGTCGCAGGTCTGGACGCCAGGCGTGAACCGGAAGTCCATCTGGATGTACGGCTCGTCGAGCGGTTTGCCGTCGACGAGGACGCGACCCTGCTCGTCGCAGCATTCGACGGTCTGCCCGCCGGTGGCGATGACACGCTTGACGAGGTCGTTCTCGTCCGGCGGCACCAACCCGGCCATCGACCCGAGTTCCTCGAGGCCGCGGACCACGGTGTTCGACGACCGCGTCGACGTCCATGTCCCGTTCCACGACTCGGGGCCCTTGAACACGACGACGTCGCCGGGTTGCGGGTCCCCGAACCGGTAGCTGATCTTCTCGACGACGATGCGGTCGCCGGTGCAGCCCTCACAGCCGTGCAGCGTGGGCTCCATCGACTCGGACGGGATCAGATAGACGCGGGCGATGAACGTCTGGAGCAGGAAGCTCAGCACGAGGGCGACGAGGATCAGGATCGGGATCTCCCGCCACAGGGAGCGGGACTTCTTGTCCTTCTTGCCCTTACCGGTATCCGGGGTGTCGTGCCCGGTCTGTCCGTCGGCTCGGTGCTTGCCGTGTGTCTCGGGTCCGGGACCGGTGTTCGGGTCCGGGGTCACGGCCGGGTCCTGCGGTGCATCTGCCACCGAAACAGATTAGCCCGACACCGTGTGAAAACGGTGCCGGGCCAACCGGTGGAATTCGGAGCGTTACCGCTCAGTGCGCAACGATCAGCGCTTTTCCTTGATCTTCGCAGCCTTGCCGCGCAGGTCGCGCAGGTAGTACAGCTTGGCGCGACGGACGTCACCGCGGGTGAGGACCTCGACCTGCGCCAGGTTGGGGCTGTGGACCGGGAAGGTGCGCTCGACGCCGATGCCGAACGAAACCTTGCGGACGGTGAAGGTCTCGCGGACGCCGCCACCCTGGCGACGGATCACGACGCCCTTGAAGACCTGCACGCGCTCCTTCGAGCCTTCGATAACCTTGACGTGCACGTTCAGGGTGTCGCCGGCGCGGAACTCCGGAATATCGTCACGGAGGGACTTGGCGTCCAGGAAGTCCAAGTTGTTCATCGGTTGTGCCATCCTTGCGTTCATCGCAGGAGCAGAGGAACCGAGCGGCGGTGGCTCGACTGGTTCGTGCTCAGATCAGAGTGGTGTCGCCTTCACCAGGCAACCCGACCATTGTGCCAGACGCTCCGGGGTGCGTGGAAATCGGTGGTGGTGCGGCGTGCACGGTGCGCTCGAGTACCACCTCGGTGGCCGTGAGCGCGTGTTCGACGCTGGGTTTGCCGGCGACGAGGTCCTGCACGTAGATCTTGGCCCGGATCATCGGGCGCCGGAATCGTTTCTCCCGCTCGATCGCCCGTCGCATCCGGCGGGGTTTGCGCACGTACCGCCAGCGCGCCCACGGTGCGCCGGGCCGGCTGAGCCGGATCGCGCCGACCAGCAGGATCGGGAACACGAACAGCCCGACCAGCCCGGTCCAGATCTTGCCCTTGAGGATGACGACGGCCGCGATCGCGAGGTTCGCGAGTACCAGTGCGACGACGGTCGCCCGGACCGCGATGTGCGGGGATTTCCGCCACTCGGCAAGGTCGAGCAGGTCGAGGGGCTGGAATCCGAGCAGCAGCAGACCGGTGACCGCGAGCGCGACGAACACCGCGTCCACCGATGCACGTCCCTGATCGGACCAGTACACGTCCTTGAGGTAGAAGATGAGCGCGAACTCGTCGAGGACGAGCGCCGACCCGATCCCGAAGAACGTCGCGAGCACCGCGCCGGCGGTCTGCGTCGCGGTGTCGTACACCGCGATCAGCGCGATCCCGGACGCGAACATCGTCACCACCCCGAACACGACGTGGTGGATGTGCTGCCCGCCGGGGGTGACGTTGCCGGGCCACCAGCGCACGTCGGCGCGGATCATGCGGACACTGATCCGGATGAACAGGAACGCGAGCAGGAACCCGATCAGGAAGAACAGCAGCGGCAGCCGCCCGTTGCCGATGATCTCCCGTTCGAGCCAGTCCTCCATCAGTTCGGGCTACCGCCGCGCACGATGCACCGGAAGCCGATGTGGCAGGTCGACGTCTCCTCCGTCTCCCCCTGCCGGGCGGCGGGCCGGTAGCGCAGACAGTAGTTGGGGGCGCACAGGTGGGAGCCGCCCTTGATGACGCGTCGCGGATACACCTCGCCGTCACGCGCCTGCGCCACCTCGATCCGCGGGTTGCGCGGGATGCAGCACGACGACGCCGGTGCCACGTTCTTGCCGGAACTGCTGTGGTCGGCGGTGTGGAAGTCACCCGTCCATTCCCACACGTTGCCGGCCATGTCGAGCAGTCCGTACCCGTTGGGCCGATAGCTGCCGATGGGGGCGGTGCCGACGAAACCGTCCTCGGCGAGGTTCTCCCACGGGAACTGTCCCTGCCACGTGTTGGCCTGATGCCTGCCGTTCGGCGTGAACTCGTCGCCCCACACGTAGGTTTTCCGGTCGAGTCCGCCGCGGGCCGCGAACTCCCATTCGGCCTCGGTGGCCAGTTCCTTACCGGCCCACTCCGCGTACGCGAGCGCGTCGGTGTAGGACACGTGGGTGACGGGGTGCCGTTCGCGGCCGCCGACGTTGCTGCCGGGGCCCTCGGGGCGGCGCCAATCGGCGCCGGGCGTCCACGACCACCACTGCTGATGGTCGGTGAGGGAGACGGGGTGGTCCGGCGGGGTGAACACGAGCGAGCCGGGCACCAGCAGCGCCGGGTCGGCGTCCGGGTAGTCGGCGGGGTCGGGGGCGATCTCGGCGGTCGTCACATGCCCGGTGTCCTTCACGAACCGCCGGAACTCGGCGACCGTCACCTGATGGGTGTCCATCCAGAATCCGTCGACACCCACCTGGTGGACCGGACGCTCCTCCGGATAGAAGTCCTCCGACCCCATCCAGAACGTCCCACCCGGAATCCACACCATGTTCTTCGGCTGCACGCCCCGAGTGTCCCATCCCCACCGCGGCCGCGGGCGGTTGCTGTGGCATCGCCCGAGAGCGTCGCGCAGTAACCGCCCGCAGCGGTGTCAGATCAGTCAGTTCACTTGCCGAAGCCGGCCTTGCGGAGCGCGTCGGCCATCGACCCGGCCGCCGGACGTTCGTCGCGCCGGTCCCGGCCGTCCCGGCCACCACTGCCCCGGGACGCACGCTGCCAACCCTGCTGCTGCGGCCGGCCGCCGCCCTTGGGCCCCCGCTGACCGCCGGATCCCTTGGGGCCCTTCGCGGCGCCGACCTCGTCGTCGAGGCGCAGGGTCAATCCGATGCGCTGACGGTCGACGTCGACCTCGAGAACCTTGACCTTGACGACGTCACCGGACTTGACGATCTCGCGGGGGTCGGAGACGAAGTTGCGGGACATCGCGGACACGTGGACGAGCCCGTCCTGGTGGACGCCGACGTCGACGAACGCGCCGAACGCGGCGACGTTGGTGACGACCCCCTCGAGCACCATGCCGGGTTCGAGGTGCGCGACCTTCTCGATGCCGGCCGCGAACGTGGCGGTCGCGAATTCGGGGCGCGGGTCACGGCCCGGCTTGTCGAGTTCGGCGATGATGTCGGTGACGGTGGGCAGACCGAACCGCTCGTCGGCGAAGTCGGCCGCTTTCAGGGTCGACAGCACCGCGGTGTTGCCGATCAACTCCCCCACACCCGTGCCGGACACCTGCACGATCCGGCGCACCACCGGGTACGCCTCGGGGTGGACGGCGGACGCGTCGAGCGGGTCGTCGCCGCCGGGGATGCGCAGGAAGCCGGCACACTGCTCGAACGCCTTGGGTCCGAGCCGCGGCACATCCTTGAGCGCCTTGCGGCTGCGGAACGGCCCGTTCGTGTCGCGGTGGGCGACGATGCTCTCGGCGAGCGAGCCCGCGATACCGGACACCCGCGACAGCAGCGGCACCGACGCGGTGTTGACGTCGACACCGACGGCGTTGACGGCGTCCTCGACGACCCCGCCGAGGGAGCGGGCGAGCATGGTCTCGGACACGTCGTGTTGGTACTGGCCGACGCCGATGGACTTGGGGTCGATCTTGACGAGTTCGGCGAGCGGGTCCTGCAGGCGGCGGGCGATGGACACGGCGCCGCGGATGGAGACGTCGAGGTCGGGCAGTTCGGCGGACGCGTACGCGGACGCGGAGTACACCGATGCACCCGCCTCGGACACCATCACCTTGGTCAGCTTCGCGTCGGGGAACTTCGCGATCAGGTCGGCGGCGAGGGCGTCGGTCTCGCGGGACGCGGTGCCGTTGCCGATCGCGATCAGGTCGACGCCGTGCTTCGCGGCGAGCCCGGCGAGGGTCGCGAGGGCCTGGTCCCGCTTGTTGTGCGGCTGGTGCGGGTAGACGGTGGCGTGGTCGACGACCTTGCCGGTGGCGTCGACGACGGCGACCTTGGTGCCGGTGCGGAAGCCGGGGTCGAGGCCCATCGTGGTGCGGGTGCCGGCCGGGGCGGCGAGCAGCAGGTCCTTGAGGTTGGCGGCGAACACGTCGACGGCGTCCTTCTCAGCGGACTGCCGCAACCGCATCCGGGTGTCGATGCCGAGGGTGACGGCCAGCTTGGTCTTCCACGCCCAGCGGACGGTGTCGAGCAGCCAGCGGTCGGAGGGACGGCCACGGTCGGCGATGCCGAAGCGGGTCGCGATCCGGCCCTCGTAGACGCTGGTCTCCCCCGGCGCGAGCGGGTCGCGGTCCGACGCCAGCGTCAGCGACAGGACCTCTTCCTTCTCACCGCGCAGCAGCGCGAGGATGCGGTGCGACGGCAGCTTGTCGAACGGCTCGGAGAACTCGAAGTAGTCGGCGAACTTGGCGGCCTTGCCGGCGTCGACGCCCTTGCGCACCGCGGATTCGATCTGTCCACGCGCCCACATGCTGTCGCGCAGTTCCCCGACGAGGTCGGCGTCCTCGGCGAACCGTTCGACGAGGATGGCGCGGGCACCGTCGAGCTGCTCGGCGGTGTACTGCGCGGGATCGGTGGTCGGGTCGCCGATCAGGGCGTCGGCGACGGGTTCGTGTCCGGCCTCACGGGCGATCTGCGCCTTGGTGCGCCGCTTCGGCTTGTACGGCAGGTAGATGTCCTCGAGCCGGGCCTTGGTGTCGGCGAGCATGATCTGCCCGCGCAGCTGGTCGTCGAGCTTGCCCTGCGCGTCGATCGAGTCGAGGATCGCGCTGCGGCGGTCGTCGAGTTCCCGCAGGTAGCGCAGCCGTTCCTCGAGTTGGCGCAGTTGGGCGTCGTCGAGGCCGCCGGTGACCTCCTTGCGGTACCGGGCGATGAACGGGACCGTGGAACCGCCGTCGAGCAGGTCGACCGCGGCGGCCACCTGCCCTTCGCGGACGTCGAGTTCGTCGGCGATGCGCTTGTTCACGGATTCGAGGGTGTTGGAGGCTACCGTCACGGCGATCGACCCTACCGGGTTCCCCGCCACCTCGCGTTTTGCGCACTTGTCGCGGGTCCAGAGCCGCCGAATTCAGCGCGACAAGTGCGCAAAACGCGGAATCAGGGAAGGAGGTCGGGGCGACGCTCCGCGGTCCGCTGCAGTGCCTGCGCGCGCCGCCACGCCGCGACCTTGGCGTGGTCGCCGGACAGCAGCACGGGCGGGACGTCGAGTCCACGCCAGCTGACGGGACGGGTGTAGCTGGGGCCTTCGAGGAGCCCGTCGGAGAACGAATCGTCCTCGTGGGACAGCTGGTTGCCGAGCACACCAGGCAGCAGTCGGACGACGGCCTCGACCATGACGAGGACCGCGGCCTCGCCGCCGATGAGGACGTAGTCGCCGATGGAGACCTCTTCGACGCGGACGCGGCGGGAGGCGTCGTCGAACACCCGCTGGTCGATGCCCTCGTAGCGGCCGCACGCGAACACGAGGTGCTTCTCCTGCGCCCACCGGTGCGCGGTGGCCTGCGTGAACGGCACCCCGGCCGGGGTGGGGACGACCAGCAGGGTCTCGTCGGTGACGACCTCGTCGAGGGCGTCCCCCCACACGGTCGGTTTCATGACCATGCCGGGTCCGCCGCCGTACGGGGAGTCGTCGACGGACTTGTGGACGTCGTGCGTCCAGCGGCGCAGGTCGTGGACGTCGACGGAGATCAGGCCCTTGTCGATGGCCTTGCCGAGCAGCGCGGCACGCAGCGGCTCGAGGTATTCGGGAAAGATCGTGACGACGTCGAGACGCACTGTGCTTCGGTCACTCCTCGTTGGTGCTGTCCCCGAAGTTCGGATCCAGCAGGCCTTCCGGTGGGTCGATCTCGATGACCCGGTCGGCGACGGACACCGTCGGGACGATCGCGGTGACGAACGGCACCAGCAGCTCACCGGAAGTCTGACCCTCCCGACGGATCGACAGCAATTCGCCTGCGGCGGAATGCAATACCTCGATCACGGTGCCGACGACGTCGCCCGCGTCGGGGCGGCCGGCGACCATCCGCACGGTCAGGCCCTCGAGTTCGTGATCGTAGAATTCGTCCGGGTCGTCGGACGGGGTGAGTTCTGCGGTGTCGACGACGAACAGCACACCGCGCAGTTCGTCGGCGGTGGTGCGGTCGGCGACGCCGCGCAGGCGCAGCAGAAGCCGCCCGGAATGTTCCCGGGCGGCTTCCACCACGAACGTGCGCAGCGTGGTCTCGCGCGGCTTGCGGCCCCGCAGTTCGGTACCGACGGCGAAGCGCTCGTCGGGTTCGTCGGTGCGAACCTCGACGACGAGTTCTCCGCGGATGCCGTGCGACTTGGCGACGCGGCCGGTGACGAGTTCCACTGCGGTACTACTGGTCGGTGTCGACGACGTCGACGCGGATGCCACGGCCACCGATCCCGGAGACCAGGGTCCGCAGGGCGGTCGCGGTACGACCACCGCGACCGATCACCTTACCGAGATCGTCGGGGTGCACATGCACCTCGACGGTGCGTCCCCGACGCCCCGTGTTCAGCTCGACGCGCACGTCGTCGGGGTTGGCGACGATCCCACGGACGAGATGCTCGACGGCATCGGCGACAACGGCGCTCATTACTCGGCAGCCTCGGTGTCAGCAGCCGGAGCCTCGGCAGCCTCTTCCTTGGCGGCCTTCTTCTTCTTGGGGGTGACGGCCTCGGCGGCCGGCTCGTTCTCGGCCTGCGCGAGGGCAGCCTGGAACAGCTCCAGCTTGGAGGGCTTGGCTTCCTTGACCTTCAGGGTGCCCTCGGCGCCCGGCAGGCCCTTGAACTTCTGCCAGTCACCGGTGATCTTCAGCAGGTTCTCGACCGGCTCGGTCGGCTGCGCGCCGACACCCAGCCAGTACTGAGCGCGCTCCGAGTCGATCTCGATCAGCGACGGCTCTTCCTTCGGGTGGTACTTGCCGATCGTCTCGATCGCACGGCCGTCGCGGCGGGTGCGCGAGTCGGCGACGATGATCCGGTACTGCGCGTTGCGGATCTTGCCGAGGCGGGTGAGCTTGATCTTGACAGCCATGAGCTGCGTATCTCCTTCGGTGCGCACAGCGGTGCACACGCGTCACGTGCAATTCAGCGACCCGCCGGGGCGGCGAGTCCGGTTTTGCCTCTCTCCTGTGACCGTCGCGCGGTACGGAACCGGATGCGACGAACAGCGGTTCATTCTGCCAGACGACGGCCGCGGATCCGAAACGCAGGCCACCGGCCGTCTCCGCCGCAGCTCAGGTGACCGGAACCACCCGACACCCCGGTGGTCTCACACCGCACCTCGGGTACCGTCGAGTTGTGGCCCGTACCAGTCGAAAGAGTCGACCCGCACTGATCGTGCTGGTCGTCGTCGCCGCCCTCGGATGTCTGGCGCTCGGCTGGTGGCAGTGGACCCGGTTCGAGGCTGTCGGTGGCACCGGCCAGAACCTCGGATACGCGTTCCAGTGGCCGCTGTTCGCGGCGTTCGTCGTCTACGCGTACCGGCGGTTCGTGCAACTCGAGGACGATCCCGACGAGACCACCGCGTCGCCGGACGCCCCGACGGACGTCCCCGAGGGACTGCTCCCGGAGCGCCGGACCGCCCCGGCGTCCCCCGAGGATCTCGACGGCCTGGACGATCCGGAGGCCCGGCAGATGCTCGAGTACAACGACTACCTCGCCGAGCTGTCGGCTCGCGAGACCGACAGCCCCGATAGGAGCGAGAAGTGAGCGGCGCCGCCGAGAACTCACCGCAGCAGACCACCGAGCAGCCGGCTACTCCGGTGCGGTCGCCGCAGGACACCAAGAAGATCGCGTCGTCGCTGTTGCGGTACCGCATCCTGGCGTACGCGACCGGTATCTGGCTGCTGGTGCTGACCGCGGAGATGGTCGCGAAGTACATCTTCAGCGTCGACAATCTGCCGACGTGGATCGCGATCGTGCACGGCTGGGTGTACTTCGTGTACCTGATCCTGACGCTGGATCTGGCGGTCAAGGTGCGCTGGCCCGCGGGCCGCACGGTCGGCACGCTGCTCGCCGGCACTGTCCCGTTCCTGTCGTTCTTCGTCGAGCACTGGCGCACGCAGCAGGTCAAGCGCGACTTCGGCGTCTGAGAACCCGATACACGCGAAGGCCCCGTCTCGTCCGAGACGGGGCCTTCGTGCATCCTGCGGTGGCTACCCGCGTGCGAGTTCGGCCAGCGCCGGCACCAGCTGGGCCAGGGCCCGGCCGCGGTGCGACGCGGCGTCCTTCTCGGCCGGGGTCAGCTCGGCCGACGTCCGCTCGTCACCTTCGGGCACGAAGACGGGGTCGTAGCCGAAGCCGTTGTCGCCGCGGGGTTCCCGGACGATCCGGCCCCGCCACTCGCCCCGCACGACGACGGTGTCGTGGCCCGGGATCGCGAGGGCGCACGCCGACACGAAGGCGCCGCCGCGACGCTCGTCAGGGGTGTCGGACAGTTGCGCGAGCAGCAGTGCGGTGTTGGCGTCGTCGTCGCCGTGGCGTCCGCTCCAGCGGGCGGACAGCACGCCGGGCATCCCGTTGAGGGCGTCGACCTCGATGCCGGAGTCGTCGGCGACGCACGGCAGGCCGGTGGCGGCGGCCCCGTCGGCGGCCTTGACGATCGCGTTGTCCTCGAACGTGGCCCCGGTTTCGGGGGTTTCCGGGAACGCGCGGACCTCGTCGAGTCCGATCACCTCGAGGCCGTCGATGCCGGCGGCGGCGAGGACACGGCGTAGTTCGGCGAGTTTCTTGGCGTTGCGGCTGGCGACGAGGATTTTTCCGCTCAACTGCCGAACGCCTTCTTCTTCGGCTCCGCCGGTTCGGGCAGCACGCCCGGGTACGGCTCGGCGAGCGCGGCCTGCTGGATCGCGAACAGTTGTTCGCAGCCGGCGAGCGCGGAGTCGAGCATCGCGTCGAGGGTGGTGCGCGGGAAGGTGGCGCCCTCACCGGTGCCCTGGACCTCGACGAGGGTGCCGGTGTCGGTGGCGACGATGTTCATGTCGACCTCGGCACGCGAGTCCTCCTCGTACGGCAGGTCGAGGCGGACGCGGCCGTCGACGACGCCGACACTGACGGCGGCGATGGCGCAGGAGATGGGCTGCGGGTCGGCGAGCCGGCCGGCGGCCCGCAGGTAGGTCACGGCGTCGACGAGGGCGACGTACGCGCCGGTGATGGCGGCGGTGCGGGTGCCGCCGTCGGCCTGCAGGACGTCGCAGTCGAGGGCGATGGTGTTCTCGCCGATCGCGGCGAGGTCGATGCACGCGCGCAGCGATCGGCCGACGAGCCGGCTGATTTCCTGGGTGCGTCCGCTGACCTTGCCCTTGACCGATTCGCGGCTGTTGCGAGTGTGGGTGGCGGCCGGGAGCATCGCGTATTCGGCGGTCAGCCAGCCGAGCCCGGAGCCGCGACGCCAGCGCGGCACGCCCTCTTCGACGCTCGCGGTGCACATGACCCGCGTGTTGCCGAACTCGACCAGCACCGAACCCGCGGGGTGGCTCGTGAAGCCGCGTGTGATGCGAACCGTGCGGAGCTCGTCGTCCGCCCTACCGTCTTCTCGTGTCGTCACGGTCCCCCACACTAGTCGGCGGCGAGGAGATGATCAGACGGTGTAGACGTCCCCGGCGGACACGGCGGTGACGGGCCCGGAGTATTCGGCCTTGGCCTCGGCGATGACGTCCTCGCGGGACGTCCACGGCGGGATGTGGGTGAGGAGGAGTTGCCCGACGCCGGCGCGGGCGGCGACCTGCCCGGCCTCGGTGCCGGACAGGTGGATACCTGTGGGGCGGTCGGGGCTGTGGGTCCACGACGCCTCCGCGAGGAGGATGTCGGCGCCGCGGGCGAGGTCGACGACGGCGTCGCACATGCCGGTGTCGCCGGTGTAGGCGAGGACGCGGCCGGTGGCGGTGGTGACCCGGAAGCCGTACGACTCGGGTGGATGGTTCACCCGGAACGCCTGCACGGTGATCTCCCCGATCTCGGCGGTGTGTCGGTCGGTCCACTGCCGCAGGTCGAGGGTGTCGGTGACGTCGTCGAGGTCGCCGCCGCATTCGGCGGATGCGACGCCGATGCGGCATGCGCTGTCGCTGGGCCCGTAGACGAGGGCGCGTCCGGTGGGCGGGGTGGGATGGTAGCGGCGCCACACGAGGAGGCCGGCCATGTCGAGGCAGTGGTCGGCGTGCAGGTGCGACAGCAGGATCGTGGCCTCGCCGGGATCGGCGTAGCGTTGCAGGGCACCGAGGACGCCGGGGCCGAAGTCGAGGACGACCGGCGGGGTGCCCGGCGCGGTCAGTAGATACCCCGAGGCAGCCGAGTCGGGTCCGGAGACACTGCCCGAACATCCCAGGACCGTCATGCGCATGTCCGTCATGCTGCCATGCCGGTCCGGCCCGGACGAAGCGTCCGCGCCGATGGGACGGATCACGTCACATCCGACACCGAACTGTGACGCAGCGCGGGCCGGGAGGGCCGGGCCAGCACCCAGGCCGCGACGACGCCACCGATCGCCCCGAACAGGTGTCCCTGCCACGAGATGCCGTAGCGGCCGGGCAGCACCCCCCACAGCATGCTGCCGTAGAAGAACAGGACGATCACCCCGATCAGGATCTGCCCGAAGTGGCGGGTGAAGATGCCGCGGACCAGCAGGTAGGTGAGCCAGCCGAAGATGAGGATGGACGCGCCGGCGTGGAGGGCGTGCCCGCCGGTGAGCCAGGTGCCGAGGCCGCCGATCACCCAGACGATGCCGGTGGCGGCGAGTCCGCGGCCGATCCCGGACAGCAGGACGAGGTAGCCGAGCACGAGCAGCGGGAGCGTGTTGGCGAGCAGGTGTCCCCAGCCGAAGTGCAGCATCGGCGCGAACGCGATCCCCCACAGCCCGTCCGTCGTGAGCGGTTGGATGCCCCACGTGTCGAGGCTGGTGCGGGTGACGGTGTCGATCGCCTCGATCACGTACAGGACGGCGACGAACCCGCCGATGGTGAGGCCGGCGCGCTGCCACAGCGGCCGCGGCGCGGGTGTCGGGGTGGTGGTCGGGGTGCTCACACGCGGCCTTCCTCGAATGCGGACGGGAACACGTCCCGGTAGGTGGGGATGCCGGCGACGGTGGTGGCCGAGAGGATCGCGTCGACGATCGCCCGCTGCACGCACACGGCGGCGGCGGTGCAGACGGCGTCGAGGATCGGCAGTTCGGCCGGGAACGCGGCCGGGATCCCGTCGACGGGCGGGGTGTCGCGGGTGCCGGTGGCGAGCGCGAAGATCGTGTCGCCGTCGAGCGGTGAGTGCGCGGGCCGGATCGCGCGGGCCAGTCCGTCGTGTCCGGCGACGGCGACGCGGCGGCACGACGGTTTGGACAGGCGCGCGTCGGTGGCGACGACCCCGATCGTGGTGTTGAGGACGGTGCCCTTCTGCCCGAGCGTGTGGGCGGCGGCCAGGTCGGCGGCGGACGGCGGGCGGAGGCCGCGACGCTCGGCGTCGGCGCGGGTCAGTCCCCACGGCAGCCCGGTGTCGGGATCCCACACGGAGCCGACGGGGTTGGCGACCATGAGTGCGGCGACGGTGACGCCGTCGGCGGGCCCGCCCACGATGACGGTGCTGGCGGTGCCGACACCACCCTTGAGGATGCCCGCGCGGGCGCCGGTGCCGGCGCCCACCGACCCGGTGGCGACGGCGGCGGCGTTCTCGGCGTCCGCGGCGGCACGGTAGCCGAAGTCGGCGGTGGGCCGGGTCGTCCAGTCCCCGACGGGCAGGTCGAAGATCACCGCGCCGGGCACGATGGGCACCACCTGCCCGGGTGCGCCCATCGGGATGCCGTGTCCGTGTTCCTCGAGCCGGCGCATGACGCCGTCGGCGGCGGCGAGCCCGTAGGCGCTGCCGCCGGTGAGCAGGACGGCGTGGACCTGCTGCACGGAGTGGCTGGGGTCGAGGAGGTCGGTTTCGCGGGTGCCGGGGCCGCCGCCGCGGACGTCCACCCCGGCCGTCGCCCCGGCGGGGACGAGGACGACGGTGCTGCCGGTCGCGGCGCCGGAGCCGAGAGTGGCGTCGGCGTCGAGCACGTGGTGGTGGCCGACGAGGACACCGGGGACGTCGGCGAGCGAATCGGTCGGCCCGGGGGCGACCGCCGTCGCGGACGCCGTCACGACAGGAGGGCCTGGACGAGCGAGTCCTGCATCCACGTCAACCAGTGGTAGACGTCGAGGTGCGGGGCGCGCGGGTCGTCCTCCTCGAGTTCGTCGGGGGTGTCGGCGTCGATGCCGATGTTGGTGCCGAGGGCGAGGCGGACGTCGTTGAGTCCGGCGAGCCACGCGTCGGCCTGTTCGGGGGTGAGGGCGATCTTGCCGCCGTCGACGGGCACGGTCCGCAGGATCACCGATCCGGCGGCGACCTTGTCGTCGATGATGTCCGGTTCGTGGAGGCTGCGCAGGCCGCTGTTGACGTTGGCCTGTTCGGGGTCGGCGGGGGTGTCGCCGTCGGTGCGCTGGAAGTCCGGCAGCAGCCGCGCCAGCACCGCATCGTCCGGTGTCTCGGTGTTGCCGGTCCGCATGCCGGTGAGGGCGGCGAGTTCGTCGGTGGGGGCGGAGGCGGCCCGCTCCTCGAGCAGTCCGGTCACCGAGGTGACGAGGGACCGCAGGACGGCCGCCTCGTGTGCGTCCATCTCGGAGCGCAGTTTCATTCCGCCGAGCGAGTTCTTCCTCGTCCAAGTCCGCACGTCGTGTACCCGGTATTCCTTACGGTTGCGATGAATGAGTGGGTGGGTGGGGTGTTCTAGCTGCTGTCGCGCTGCATGGTGGCCCACAGGCCGGCGGCGTGCAGTTTGCGGACGTCGTTCTCGACCTTGTCGCGGGAGCCGCTGGAGACGACGGCCTTGCCTTCCTTGTGGACCTGCATCATCAGGTCCGTCGCCTTGGCTTTGCTGTAGCCGAACAGCTTCTGGAAGATGTACGTCACGTAGTGCATGAGGTTGACGGGGTCGTCCCAGACGACGGTCACCCACGGCCGGTCCAGCGCCTCGACACTCTCCTCGATCTCGGCCTCGGCGGGCGAGAGCTGCGGCGTCGCGGCAGGCATCTTGGCCACCGGGACGGCGGTGGGGAGAGTCATCGTGGGGCACGGCACCATGGGTCCAGAGTACGACCTGGGCCTCGAACTCGACACCCGCGTCCGGTGCCCGGATCGTAAAGTCGACCACGTGGTCGACCCCGACGAAAAGGACACCGGCATGCCCGTGAGCACGGCTCTGTTCACCGACCAGTACGAACTGACGATGCTCGAGGCGGCCCTCGCGGACGGCTCCGCGCACCGGCCGTGCAGCTTCGAGGTGTTCGCCCGGCGGCTGCCGGACGGACGTCGCTACGGGGTGGCCGGCGGCACGGGACGGCTGCCGGACGCGTTGGCGCGCTTCCGGTTCGGTGAGGAGGAGTTGGACGTCGTCGCCCGGTTCCTGGCGCCGTCGACGGTGGAGTGGCTGCGCGGGTACCGGTTCTCCGGCGACATCGACGGCTACCGGGAGGGTGAACTGTATTTCCCGGGGTCGCCGATCCTGTCGGTCCGTGGCACGTTCGCCGAGTGTGTCCTGCTCGAGACGTTGGTGTTGTCGATCCTCAATCACGACAGTGCGATCGCGTCGGCGGCGGCCCGCATGGTCAGTGCCGCGGACGGGCGCCGGATGATCGAGATGGGGTCGCGTCGGACCCACGAGGAGTCGGCGGTGTCGGCGGCTCGCGCTGCGTATCTGGCGGGGTTCGATGCGACGTCGAATCTGGAGGCGGTGCGCCGGCACGGGGTGCCGGGTGCGGGGACGAGCGCGCACGCGTTCACGCTGCTGCACACGACGGCGGCCGGCCCGGACGAGGTGGCGGCGTTCCGGGCGCAGGTGGCGGCGTTGGGGGCGGGCACGACGCTGCTGGTCGACACGTACGACATCCGCCGCGGGGTGGAGAACGCGATCGCGGCGGCGGGCACCGGACTCGGTGGGGTGCGGATCGATTCGGGCGATCTGGGGGTGCTGGCCCGGCAGGTCCGCGATCAGCTGGACGGGCTGGGTGCGGCGAGCACGAAGATCGTGGTCTCCGGAGATCTGGACGAGTATGCGATCGCGGCGCTGCGGGCCGAGCCGGTCGACACGTACGGGGTCGGCACGTCGCTGGTCACCGGGTCGGGCGCCCCGACGGCCGGGATGGTCTACAAGCTCGTCGAGGTCGACGGGGTGCCGGTGGCCAAGCGCAGCACCCACAAGCAGTCGCAGGGGGCCGCGAAGCGGGCGGTCCGGCTGAGCCGGCCGTCGGGCACGATCGTCGAGGAGGTCCTCTACCGGGCCGGCTCCCCCGTCCCGGACGGCGGCGGTCTCGAGGTGCGGGAGTTGCTGACGCCGATGGTGCGCGGCGGCGACGTCGTGGACGGGTTGCCGACACTCGACGACGCCCGCGCGCTGCTGGCCCGCAATCTGGTGAGCCTGCCGTGGGAGGGCCTCAAGCTGTCCCGCGGCGAGGCGGCCGTGCCGACGCGGTTCGCGGGCTGAGGGTCGCGGCGGGAAGAATGGCGTCATGAGCGGTAAGAGGGCCCTGGTGATCGTCGACGTCCAGAACGATTTCTGCGAGGGCGGGTCGCTGGCCGTCGCGGGCGGCGCGGCGGTCGCGGAGGCGATCAGCGAGTATCTGGCGTCGCCGTACCGGCCGAAGTATGCGGCGATCGTCGCGACCGCGGACCGGCACGTCGATCCGGGCCCGCATTTCTCCGACGCCCCCGATTTCCGGCGCAGCTGGCCGCCGCACTGTGTGGTGGGGACGCCGGGCACCGAGTTCCATCCGGCGCTGGATCTGTCCGAGGTGCGTGAGGTGTTCGGCAAGGGCACCTTCGAGGCCGCCTATTCGGGGTTCGAGGGTGTCTCCGACGACGGGGACACGCTGTCGGAGTGGCTGCAGGATCACGGTATCGACGCCGTCGACATCGTGGGGATCGCTACCGACCACTGTGTGCGGGCGACGGCGATGGACGCCGTCCGTGAGGGCTTCGACGCCCGCGTGCTGCTGGACTACACGGCCGCGGTGTCCCCGGACACCGTGCGCACCGCACTCGGCGCGATGCAGGACCTCGGTGTCACCCTCGTCGGGTCTGCGGCGGTTCCGGCGCCGCGGCGGCCGCGCCGGCCGTGACGACGTCGGCGGTGCCGACCATGACGACGTCGGCGGTGTCACTGTCGGCCGCTACCCTGTTGCGGTGTCTGCGCGTGAACTGCCGAATGTCCCCGATCTCCTGTCTCTGGCGGTCCGCTCGCTCGGCGGCAAGGAGCGCCGCAACCAGTTGACGATGGCGTCGGCGGTGGCGCATTCGATCGACACCGGGGAGCATCTGGCGGTGCAGGCCGGTACGGGTACCGGTAAGTCGCTGGCGTATCTGGTGCCGAGCATCCGGCATGCGGTGGCGTCGGGGCGCACGGTGGTGGTGTCGACGGCGACGATCGCGTTGCAGCGGCAGTTGGTGGACCGGGATCTGCCGCGGCTCGCGGAGGCGTTGAAACCGGCGCTGGGCCGGTTGCCGCGGTTCGCGATCCTCAAGGGCCGCGGAAACTATCTGTGCATGAACAAGATTCACACCGGGATGGCGCAGGACACGCCGCCGGAGGAGGAACTGTTCGACGCGTTCGCGATCTCCCGGCTGGGCCGGGAGGTGCAGCGGCTGACGAAGTGGTCGTCGGACACCGAGACCGGGGACCGGGACGATCTGGTGCCGGGGGTGAGCGAACAGGCGTGGCGTCAGGTGAGTGTCAGTGCTCGCGAGTGCCTGGGCAAGTCGCGCTGCCCGGTCGGTGAGGACTGTTTCGCGGAGCGGGCCCGCGCAGAGGCGGCGCAGGTGGATGTGGTGGTCACCAATCATGCGATGCTCGCGATCGACGCGATCTCGGGGATCAAGGTGCTGCCGGAGCACGATGTGGTGGTGATCGACGAGGCGCACGAGCTGGTGGATCGGGTCACCGGGGTGGCGACCGCGGAGTTGGCGGCGCCCGCGATCAGCGGTGCGGCCCGGCGGGCGGTGAAGCTGGTCGAGGAGCGGGACGTGGACCGGTTGGAGGCGACGGCCGAGAACTGGGCGGATCTGCTCGAGCAGTTGCCGGCGGGCCGGTGGGAGTCGCTGCCGGACGGCGTGGGGATGGCGTTGGCGGCGGTGCGGGACGCGGCGTGGCATGTGCGGACGGCGATCGGTCCGGCGACGCCGGGGATGGCGGCGTCCGATCCGGAGGCGGCGGCGGCACGCAGCGCGGCGCTCAACGCGATCGACGAGATCCACGACGGCGCGGTGCGGGTGTTGACGGCGTTCGACGAGCCGGATCCGGCGAAACGCACGGACGTGGTGTGGCTGTCGGTCGAGGAGAATCGCGGCAGTGTCCGCCGGGTGGTGCGGATGGCGCCGCTGTCGGTGGGTGGGCTGTTGCGGGCGAGCCTGTTCGCGGAGTCGACGGTGGTGCTGACGTCGGCGACGTTGACGGTCGGCGGGTCGTTCGACGGGCTGGCAGTGAACTGGGGGCTGCCGGCGCAATCGTCGTCGCGCACCGATCCGGGGACCGCGATCGGCAAGGAAGCGCCGTCGGATACGGGTGCGCTGCACTGGAATTCGGTGGACGTGGGATCGCCGTTCGATCATGCGAAGTCGGGGATCATGTATGTGGCGCGGCATCTGCCGCCGCCGGGCCGGGACGGGTTGTCGCCGGCGTTCCTGGACGAGATCGCGGAGCTGGTGACCGCGGCGGGTGGCCGGACGCTGGGACTGTTCTCGTCGATGCGGGCGGCGAAGGCGGCGGCGGAGGCGATGCGGGAACGCCTGGACGTGCCGATCCTGTGTCAGGGCGACGATGCGACGGGCACGCTGGTGAAGAAGTTCGCTGCCGACGAACCGACGACGCTGTTCGGGACGTTGTCGTTGTGGCAGGGCGTGGACGTGCCGGGGCCGTCGCTGAGTCTGGTGATCCTGGATCGGATTCCGTTCCCCCGCCCGGACGATCCGCTACTGATGGCGCGGCAGCAGGCGGTGGAGTCCCGCGGCGGCAACGGCTTCCTGTCGGTCGCGGCGAATCATGCGGCGCTGCTGCTGGCGCAGGGGGTGGGCCGACTGCTGCGCAGCGTCGACGACAAGGGGGTGATCGCCGTCCTCGACTCCCGCCTGGCGACGGCCCGCTACGGCGGCTACCTGCGCGCATCCCTGCCCCCGTTCTGGGAAACCGCCGACCCGCAGGTGGTGCGCAAGGCGCTCGAGCGGATCGCGGCGGGGCGGGCGGCGGGTTAGCGGGGAGTAGTCCACGCGATGACCGTGCCCGACATTCGTGGGAGGTGACGATGCACCGTTCGACCGAGGATGTTCTCGCACACGCCGACGAACTTGCTCAACGGTTCGAGACCTACGATCCTCGCCCCGAGGACGAGCGCGATCCGATCACGTTGAAAACGCTGTGCGCCGCGAAGTCGTAAGACGCACCCTGTGCCGCGAAGTCGCGCACAACAGCGATTACGCCGCCCCGCCCCAGGTTTCCGCGTCCAAGGCCTCGAGCACCGGCGCCGGCCCACATGTGTGCAGGACGTCGATGGGCCTGGCGCCGGCGAGGTGCGCGTTGGCGCTTTCGAGCCAGGTGCGGGCTGCTTGTTCTCCCCATACGAGCCGCGCGCGGGCCAGCACGGGATCATCGGTTCCGCCGTCGGCCGGGCGTGTAGTCGTGGCATCCATGGTTCGTTTCTACCGACCGCCGGCGCCGCACGGAAGCGCCACCCTCACCCTTCGGACCAACCCGTCACCTGGCCCCGATCCCCTGCCCCGTCGCGCGGCCCGGTCCTATGCTCGGGCGATGGACCCGGTGATCTCGGTTCGTGGGCTGGTCAAGTGTTTCGGTGACGTGCGGGCGCTCGACGGCCTCGATCTGGAGGTCGAGCGGGGGCGGGTGCACGGGTTTCTGGGGCCGAACGGGGCGGGGAAGTCGACGACGATCCGGGTGCTGCTGGGGTTGTTGCGGTCGGACGGCGGCGAGACGACGGTGCTGGGCGCCGATCCGTGGCGGGACGCGGTCGGTCTGCATCGGCGGCTGGCGTATGTGCCGGGGGACGTGAATCTGTGGCCGAATCTCACGGGCGGTGAGGCGATCGATCTGTTCGGCCGGTTGCGGGGCGGGCTCGACGAGGCCCGGCGGCGCGAACTGCTCGAACGCTTCGAACTCGATCCGACGCGGAAGGGTCGCACGTATTCGAAGGGCAATCGGCAGAAGGTGGCGCTGGTCGCCGCGCTCGCAACCGATGCGGAACTGTTGATCCTGGACGAGCCGACGTCGGGGCTGGATCCGTTGATGGAGGCGGTGTTCCAGCAGTGCATCACCGAGGTGTCGCGGGAGGGCCGCACGGTCCTGCTGTCGAGTCACATTCTGGCGGAGGTGGAGTCGCTGTGTGACGTGGTGACGATCATCCGGGCGGGCCGGACGGTGCAGTCGGGCACGTTGGACGAGTTGCGGCATCTGACGCGGACGACGGTGTCGGTGACGACCCGGGAGTCGTCGGACGGGTTGGCGGCTGTGCCGGGGGTGCACAATGTGCAGCCGGTCGACGATCAGGACAACGGTGTCGTGTTCGACGTCGACGCGGACCGTCTGGATGCGGTGATGTCGGTGTTGGCCGGGTTGGGGGTCGTGACGATCACGGCGCATCCGCCGACGCTGGAGGATCTGTTCCTGCGCGAGTACAGCGACGAGTTCGCGTCGCTGGGGATCGAGCGCCGATGACGGCGGCCACGACGGATCGGGTGGTGCCGCGGCCCGTCGAGTCGGGGGCGGCCGATCCGTTGGCGGGGACGGGGACGTTGATCCGGTTGGCGTTGCGGATCGACCGGGTCCGGTTGCCGGCGTGGGTGATCGCGGTCGGCGGGTCGACGGTGCTGTTGGCGTCGAGCTATTCGACCCTCTACCCCACCGCGGAGGCGCGGCAGGCGCGTGGCGCGCTGATCGAGTCGCCGGCGGCGACGGCGATGGCCGGCCCCGGTTACGGGCTGTCGGACTATTCGCTGGGCGCGATGGTCGCGAACGAGATCGCCGGCATGACGATGGTGGCGGTCGCGATCATGTCGGTGCTGCTGGTGACACTGCATCTGCGGACGGAGGAGGAGTCGGGTCGCGCGGAGATGCTGCGGGCGTCGGTGGTGGGCCGGTTCGCGCCGATCACGTCGGGACTGGTGGTGGTGCTGCTGGCGAATGTGCTGATCGGGTTGGTCCTGGGTGTGGGGTTGACGGCGGTCGGGTTGCCGGCCTCCGGATCGTGGATTCTGGCGGCCGCGGTGGTCACGGTGGGTCTGACGTTCGGGGCCACATCGGCGCTGTTCTCACAGCTCACCGAACATGCGCGGGCCGCGAGCGGGCTCGGCCTGGTGGCGGTGGCGTTCGCGTATCTGCTGCGGGCGATCGGGGATGTCGTCGCGAAGGAGGACGGCAGTGTGTGGTCGTGGCTGTCCCCGATCGGGTGGGGGCAGGCGACCGCCGCGTACGTCGACGACCGCTGGTGTCCGCTGCTCCTCGGTGTCGCGGCGGCGGTGATCGGGGTGGCGGCGGCGTATGCGGTGGTGGGCCGACGCGATGTGGGCGGCGGACTGGTCGCGCCACGCGGCGGCCGGCCGCGGGCGACGCGGGCGCTGTCCGGGATGGCGGCGTTGACGGCGCGGATGCAGCGCGGTCAGGTGCTCGCGTGGACCCTCGGGGTGATCGCGCTGGCCTTCCCGATCGGGGCGCTCGGTCAGCAGGTGGCCGAGTTCGTCGACCAGGATCCGCGGCTGTCGGGACTGCTGCCGGGCGGTGAGGGCAATGCCGCGCAGGGCGCGTTCGCGTTGTATCTGGTGTTCCTGACGGTGATGGCGTGCATGTATGCGACGACGGCGGTGCAGGCGGCGCGGGGTGAGGAGACGTCGGGTCGCGCCGAGGACGTGTTGTCGACGCCGGTGTCGCGGTGGCGGTGGCTGGGCACGCAACTGGCAGTGCTCACGGTCGCGACGATGCTGATCGTGGTGGCGGCGGGTGCGGCGATGGGGACGACGGCGGCGGCGACACTGCACGACGGGTCGATGTTCGGCCGACTGGTGGGGGCGGCCGCGAATCTGCTGCCGGCGACGCTGACGGTGATCGGGGTGGCGGCCGTCGTCTACGCGTGGGCGCCGCGGTTCCTCGCGATCGTGTGGGTGTATCTCGGGTATCTGCTGGTGATCGGTATGTTCCTGGAGGTGCTGCCGGATTGGACGGGGTGGGCGTCACCGTTCCATTTCACCCCGAACATGCCGGCCGACGCGTTCGACGTGGTCCCGCTGATCGTGCTGTCGGTGCTCGCGGTCGTGTTGTATGCGCTGGCGCTGGCCGGGTTCCGGCGCCGTGACGTCCCGTCCTGATCTGCTCTGGGAGGTTCCCCGTGTCCGACGTCGACTATCGACTCCCCCAGCAACGACGACTGCTCACCGAGTTGCCCGGTCCCCGCTCGCGGGCGTTGGCGGCACGCCGCGCGGCGGCGGTCGGGGCGTGTGTGGCGTCGACGGTTCCGGTGTATGCGGCGGACGCGGACGGCGGGGTGATCGTCGACGTGGACGGCAACACGTTGATCGATCTGGGGTCGGGGATCGCGGTGACGGGGGCGGGCGGCTCGAATGCGGCGGTGGCGGCGGCGGTGGCCGAGCAGGCGGCCCGGTTCACGCACACGTGTTTCATGGTGACCCCGTACGAGGGGTATGTGGCGGTGTGTGAGCGGTTGGTGGAGTTGACGCCGGGCGACCACGACAAGCGGGCGGTGTTGTTCAACAGTGGTGCGGAGGCGGTGGAGAACGCGGTGAAGATCGCCCGCCGTGCGACGGGCCGGGATGCGGTGGTGGCGTTCGATCACGGCTATCACGGGCGGACGAATCTGACGATGGCGTTGACGGCGAAGAACATGCCGTATCGGGACGGGTTCGGGCCGTTCGCGCCGGAGGTGTATCGGGCGCCGATGTCGTATCCGTTCCGGGAGGGCCGCAACCCGGACGGTAGCGCGGTGACGGGTGTGCAGGGGGCGCGGCGGGCGATCGCGATGATGGACAAGCAGGTGGGGGCGGATCGGATCGCGGCGATCGTGCTCGAGCCGATCCAGGGTGAGGGCGGTTTCGTCGTTCCGGCACCGGGTTTCGTGCCGACGCTGGTGGAGTGGGCGCACGCGCACGGCATCGTGTTCGTGGCCGACGAGATCCAGACGGGGTTCGCCCGCACGGGTGACTGGTTCGCGTGCGAGCACGAGGGTGTGGTGCCGGATCTGGTGACGGTGGCGAAGGGGATCGCGTCGGGGTTGCCGTTGTCGGCGGTGGTGGGCCGCGCCGAGTTGATCGACGCCGTGCATGCCGGCGGGCTGGGCGGTACGTACGGCGGGAATCCGGTGGCCTGTGCGGCGGCGTCGGCGACGCTCGAGCAGATGTGGGATCTGAACCTGTGCGGTCGGGCCCGGCACATCGAGGAGGTGGCACGGCCGCGGTTGCAGGCGCTGGCCGACGCCTCCGACATCGTCGGGGAGGTGCGGGGCCGTGGCGCGATGCTGGCGATCGAGTTCGTCCGCCCCGGCACCCGCGAACCGAACCCGGAGGCCACGAAAGCGATTGCCGCCCACGCCCTGCACCGCGGCGTCGTCGTGCTGACGTGCGGCACCTACGGCAACGTCGTGCGTCTGCTGCCGCCGCTCGTGATGCCCGATGCGCTGCTCCTCGAAGGACTCGATGCGCTGGAAGACGCAGTGCGCGCGGTCTGACGCGTGGTGCTGCCGCCGAACGGGCGGTTGTCCGAGCAACGACCGAGAAGTGTGTCGGACAACCGCCCGTTCGAGCATCGCATCAGCCCCGGGTCGGTCGCCGGGGTCACGACTCCGCTCGGTCTTGAATCTCTGCAACGGCACGCGCGACCGCTTCGTCTGCGGTCATTTCCCCGGTGAGGACGGCGCGGGCGCAGGCTTCGGCGGTCCCGGTCATCCGTAGTCCGTCGAGTTCGAGGCCGACGCGGATACCGGCGATCGTCCGTTCGATCTCGTCGACGGAGAGTTGGCGGCGCGGTGCACGATTCATGGGAGGCATGTTCACGGCGTGGGACTCCTGTCGCTGATCTGACGGCTGTCGTCCACCCTGCCCCACCCCGAGACCGACGCGTCCCGCAGTGCGTCACGACCACGATCACAGCGTCGTCACGCAGGCGGTGGGCCACTGCAGATCGAGTGAACAGCGACGAGGCCGGCGCCGGCTTCAATCGAGTCGAGGTTCTCCCGGTTGCGGTCACGGTCGAGTCTGCTGTCGCATTCATGCCGCCAGTGGCGGCAGTGCGGTACGGAGGGGCGGAACTACAGGACCGGGTAGCTGTTCCCAGGGCGTCGCCTCGCGAGATCCGCGGACTTCGCCGCGAAGCAAAGTCGATAGTAAGCGCCACTTATTACCTTGGCTGCACCTCGAGCAGTCGACCATCCACGCAAGCCGGGCACACGCACTTGAAGGCGGCTATCCCCAGGTCAGCGCGATGCAACTATAACAACCGTTAGGTAATTGTACTGCAGTACAATTTTGTACTGCAGTACAAAATTCACCCCCCTCTCACCCTCTGGAGCAATCCGCTCACAGCTGGGACTGGCATCTCCGCGAAAGAATTTTCGCAATTTCACCATTCGCAACACTGCTGTGCCATAGGCTCCCGTCTTGACTCGATCGGGTAACCATCAACCACGAAGCTCTGCGGCTACACGACGAGACATGCAGGTGAAGATCTCCGCTCACAAAGCGTCAAGAAGGGAATCACCATGGGAATCAAGAGGCTCGCTATCGGGGCCGCGGCATCGGTAGGCACGCTTGCGCTGATGGGCGCCGGCATCGCGAACGCCGTCATCGCCGACCCTGCGCCCGGTTCGAACTTCACGATGTGTGGAACCGTCTACGCGGACTCCACCTCGACCACTGCCGCGGACAGCCACCCCGCACCCGACAGCGGAATCCCGGACTCCGCCACCCTCGTCAAGAACGTGAAGGTCGAGGGCACGCTCTTCCGGAGCAGTGGCGCAACTGCTGCCACCTACAGCGCGACCACGGACGCGAACGGCGCCTTCTGCTTCACCGGCAACCTGTCGATGCCGCCCATCATCGCCAACGGCGGTCACGTCGCGTTCTCCGCGACTACTCTGCCGAGTCCCTACACCACGGTCGTTTCGACCTCGCACGCCGGCATCATCGACTCCTCCGCGTTCGCGAACCATCAGGTCGGCGGACTCCTGTCCACCAAGGCGACCGGCTTCAACATCCTCGTCTCCTGAGAAAGGAAAACTCGATGTCCGTTGACTTCCTCAACGCCTTCGCCGTGTTCTACCGACAGATTGCGGGTATCGCCACCGGATCCGCCACCGCATCCGCTGAATCGAACTCGTAACACAAACACAGAAAGAGGTTCAGAATGACATCAGTCGGCGATGTCGTGTCGATGACGTTCGATGCGATCTACATGCTGTTTGTTCAGCTGCCCGCAAAGATCTTCATCGGAATCGACGTCTAATCAGAAGGGAAACTCGATGCTTGACGCAATCAAGGCGTTTCTGCTGCAGTTTGCTACGGGGTCGGCCGGACCGACCGTCGAAGCATTTGACGGCTTCCTACGAGCACTGTCCTGAAAGAAGGTTGAATTAGATGCTGACGAACATGTCGACCAGTATCATCGACTGGCTGTACATGGCCGCGTCCTTGCCCGTCATGGGGTCCCTCATGGCCGGCCTGAGCTGACACGTGCCAATCGGTCGGCCCCGTCATCGCAATTAGATGACGGGGCCGACCGTGGTCGTCGGTCCATCAAAACTCTTGCCAGCTATGCCCAGGCCGTCACACGTACGGCGCCGCCACCAGTCCCAGTTCCGTGTCGCCGGCGAGCAGTCGGTGGTGTGGCAGGACGCGGACGGTGTAGCCGACGGATCCCGAGACGGGTAGCGGTGCGACGGCCTCGAACATGTCGCCGAGTCCGTCGGTGCCGGTGTGCACCATCGGCACCGTGGTCGTGTCGGTGAGGTCGTCGTCCTCCCCCACCCGGCCCAGCACCGCCTGCACCACCACATCCTGCGGGTCGAGGCCGCCGAGACGGACGAACGCCCGCAGCGACAGGTCCGCACCGATCTCCGGATCGTCCGGCAGGCCGGCACTGTCCACCTGCACCACCTGCACACCCGGCCACGCCGCCTGCACCCGCCGCCGATACTCGGCCACCTCCCGAGCCCCGGCGAAGTTGTCCGGCAGCATGTTCCGGGCCGACACCGCCGCCGGCGCGTAATACTCGACGGCATAGTCGCGCACCATCCGCGACGCCAGCACCTTCGGCCCCAAACTCTGCAGAGTGTGCCGCACCATCTCGATCCACCGGCCCGGCACCCCCGCGTCGTCCCGCTCGTAGAAACGGGGCAGCACCGAGCGTTCCAACAACTCGTACAGGGCGGCCGCCTCGAGGTCGTCGCGGCGCACCTCGTCCACCACCCCGCCCGCCGTCGGGATCGACCAGCCGTTCTCGCCGTCGAACATCTCGTCCCACCAGCCGTCCGGAATCGACAGATTCAGGCCACCGTTGAGCGCCGACTTCATCCCCGACGTCCCGCACGCCTCCAACGGACGCAACGGATTGTTCAGCCACACATCGCACCCCCAGTACAGGTAGCGGGCCATCGACATGTCGTAGTCCGGCAGGAACACGATCCGATGCCGCACATCGTGGCGGTCCGCGAACCGCACCACCTGCTGGATCAGCGCCTTCCCGCCCTCGTCCGCCGGATGACTCTTACCCGCCACCACCAACTGCACCGGCCGGTCCGGATCGAGGAGCAGCGCCCGCAAGCGCTCCTCGTCCCGCAGCATCAACGTCAACCGCTTGTAGGTGGGTACCCGCCGCGCGAACCCGACCGTCAGCACGTCCGGGTCGAACACCTGTGCCGTCCACCCCAATTCGGCGTCCGTCGCACCGCGTTCGAGCCACGACGCCCGCACCCGCCGTCGCACCTCGTCCACCAGTTGTGCCCGCAACCGGTTGCGGGTCGACCACAGCCGGGCCGGCGCCACGTCCCGCAGCCGCTCCCAGCCGCGGGCCTCCTCCAGTAGATCGGGGCCGACGAGGCTGCGCGCCAGATCCATCCACTCGCGGGCCGCCCACGTCGGGGCGTGGACGCCGTTGGTGACCGACCCGATCGGCACCTCCGCGACATCGAATCCCGGCCACAGCGACTCGAACATGCCGCGGCTCACCTCACCGTGCAGCTGGGAGACGCCGTTGGCGCGCTGCCCCAGCCGCAACCCCATGTGCGCCATGTTGAACACGCCCGGATCGTTCTCGGCGCCCAGCCCCAGCATCCGGTCGACGGGCAGGCCGGGCAGCAGCGTCGACTCCGTCTGACCTTCCCCGCCCCCGAAGTAGCGGCGCACCAACTCCATCGGGAACCGGTCGATGCCCGCCGGCACCGGGGTGTGGGTGGTGAACACCGTCCCGGCTCGCACCGCGGCGAGCGCGGTGTCGAAGTCGACGCCCGCCCCGGTGATGAACTCGCGGATGCGTTCGAGCCCGAGGAACCCGGCATGCCCCTCGTTCATGTGGAACACCTCGGGGTCGGGCAGGCCGTGGCTGCGGGTGTAGGCGCGCACCGCCCGCACCCCGCCGATCCCGGCGAGGATCTCCTGCGCGATCCGATGCTCCTGGTCGCCGCCGTACAGCCGGTCCGTCACCGCCCGCAGATCCGGATCGTTCTCCGCGATGTCCGAGTCGAGCAGCAGCAGCGGCACCCGCCCCACCTGCGCGATCCACACCCGCGCCCGCAGCACCCGACCGCCCGGCATCCCGACGTGCACCAGCACCGGCGCGCCGCCGTCGGTGAGCAGCCGCAGCGGCAGCCCCTGCGGATCGTGCGACGGATAGTGTTCGGCCTGCCAGCCGTCCGCGGTGAGCGACTGCCGGAAATACCCGGACCGGTACAGCAGGCCGACGCCGATCAGCGGCAACCCCAGATCCGACGCCGCCTTCAAATGGTCCCCGGCCAGGATGCCGAGCCCACCCGAATAGTTCGGCAGCACCTCGGTGACCCCGAACTCCATCGAGAAGTACGCGATCCCGGTCGGCAGGTCGGCGCCGCGGCGCACCTGCTCCTGATACCAGCGCGGTCGGGCCAGATGGTCGTCGAGGTCGGCGGACGCCGTCGCCAGCGCCGCCAGGAACCCCTCGTCGGCGGCCAACGCGTCCAGCCTGTAGGGATCCACCTCGCCGAGCATCCGCACCGGATCGTGCCGCACCGCCGTCCAACGGTCGGGGTCGATCGACGCGAACAGGTCCTGTGTCTGCGGATGCCACGACCACCGCAGATTCGTCGACAGCGGCCCCAGCGCGGCGAGCAGCTCGGGCAGATGGGCTCGGACGGTGAACCGGCGCAGGGCTTTCACGCCGCGAACACTACCCACATTCGAGGCCGCGCGACGGTGCGTCAGTCCCGCCAGACCGCGGTGAACTCGTACCACGCCCCACCGATATGGGTGGCGGAGAAGTCGTCGAACCCGGCCGGCGGGCCGTCCGGCGAGTAGACCCATCCCGAACTCGCCATGAGCCCGAGGCCACCCGCCTCGACGAAGTAGACGGCACCGCGTGTGTCCTTGCGGGCGTAGAGGAAGTCGAAGCGCCCGATCTCGACGTTGGTGCGTGACCGCTCGGGTGACGCGCGCACCTCGAGCGCGATGCGCTCGAACTCCGGTCGCAGGTCATCGAACCCGGCGGGCGGGAACAGCACCGCGACGGGCGCTGCCACCCCGACAACGGCGGGCGCAGCGGCGATCCACCACGACCATCGCCGATCCTGGCCGATGACGTAGAGGCTTCGGATCGCCCAGACGAGACCCGTCACCGCGAGGACGAGGAGAGCGCCACCGGCGAACAGCAGCGGATCGGCCCACCGCTGGTCACCGAACCGGGACGGCCACCAGTCGTAGTGGATACAGACGAGCACAGCCACCGCGATACTCGTCACGGCCAGGACGGCCGGGCCGGGCACCTTGTTCGGCGCCGCCATCTCGGTGGGCTCCGGGCTTCGTGTTCGAGTCTCCCCCATCTCGACACTGTACCGATCGATCCCGCCCGCACCGGGACTCGTGCTCGACGATTCCACCGGCACCGCCGACCGCTGAACTACCGTTGACGTATCAGCCGGTCAACGAACGGAGCCCGCGTGTCAGGTCGCCTCGCCATCGACGACGTGCTGCCGTGCCTCGACGGTGGCCGGTTCCCGGCGAAGGCCGTCGTCGGTGAGGTGTTCCCGGTGTCGGCGACGGTGTGGCGGGAAGGCCACGACGCGGTCGCCACCACCCTTGTCGTCGAACGGGCGGGGCATCCGGCGGACACGCTCGCGATCCCGATGCGTCCCGGCCCGGAACTGGACGTGTTCCATGCCTCCTTCGCCCCGACGAGCGTCGGCCGGTGGACGTACCGCATCGAGGCGTGGGGCGATCCACTGTCCACGTGGCGGCACGCGGTGGAGGCGAAACTGGCTGTCGGGCAGGGCCCGGAGGATCTCGCCAACGATCTCGAGGTGGGTGCCCGCCTGTTCGAACGCGCCGCCGCCGACGCCGACCCGCACCATCGGGGACGTCTCCTCGCCGCCGCGACCGCACTGCGCTCGGGGCGGCAACTCCCCGCCCGCGTCGCACCCGCGTTCGCCACCGACATCGCCGACGCCCTGCGGGTGCGTCCGCTACGTGAGCTGGTGACGTCGTCCCGCAGCTTCGACGTCACCGTCGACCGGCGCCGCGCCCTGGTCGGATCGTGGTACGAGTTCTTCCCCCGCTCCACCGGCGGACGCGATTCCCGCGGCGCCCCCGTCCACGGCACGTTCGCGACGGCGGCGGCCGAGCTGCCGCGGATCGCGGCGATGGGCTTCGACGTCGTCTACCTGCCGCCGATCCACCCGATCGGGGTGGTGAACCGCAAGGGCCCCAACAACTCCCTCACCGCCGGCCCCGACGACGTCGGCTCCCCGTGGGCGATCGGGTCCGCCGACGGCGGGCACGACGCGATCCATCCGGCGCTCGGCACCGAGGCCGACTTCGTCGCGTTCGTGGCGGAGGCGTCCCGGCTGGGGCTCGAGGTGGCGCTCGATCTGGCGTTGCAGTGCGCTCCCGACCATCCGTGGGCGAGCGAGCATCCCGAATGGTTCACCCGCCTGCCGGACGGCACCATCGCGTACGCGGAGAATCCGCCGAAGAAGTATCAGGACATCTATCCGCTGAACTTCGACACCGACCCGGCCGGCCTGTCCGCCGAGGTGCTGCGCGTCGTGCGGCACTGGATCACGTTGGGCGTCACCATCTTCCGGGTCGACAATCCACACACCAAGCCGGTCGACCTGTGGGAGTGGCTGATCGCGGAGGTCACCCGCACCGACCCGGACGTGCTGTTCCTGTCGGAGGCGTTCACCCGGCCCGCCCCCATGTACGGGCTCGCCAAACGCGGGTTCACGCAGTCGTACACGTATTTCACGTGGCGGGTGCACAAGTGGGAGCTCACCGAGTTCGGTGTCGAACTGGCCGCGAAGGCCGACGAGGCCCGCCCCAACCTGTTCGTCAACACCCCCGACATCCTGCACGCGAGCCTGCAGCACGGCGGGCCGGGCATGTTCGCGGTGCGGGCCGCGCTCGCCGCGACCCTGGCCCCCACGTGGGGCGTCTACTCCGGGTTCGAGCTGTTCGAGCATGTCGCCGTCGCCCCCGGCAGCGAGGAATACCTGGATTCGGAGAAGTACCAGCTACGTCCCCGCGACTACGCCGGGGCGCGGGCCCGCGGCGAATCCCTCGAACCGTGGCTGACGACGCTCAACCGGATCCGCCGCGCGCACCCGGCGCTGCAGCAGCTACGGAACCTGCGGTTCCACCACGTCGACCACGACGCCCTCATCGCGTACTCGAAGATCGACCCGGTCACCGGGGACGCCGTCCTGATCGTCGTCAACCTCGACCCGTCCCACGCGCAGCAGGGCCACATCTCCATCGACATGCCGGCGATCGGCCGCGACTGGCACGACCGGATGACGGTGCACGACACGGTCAGCGGCGAACACTACGAGTGGGGGCAGCGCAACTTCGTCCGCCTCGAACCGTGGCGGGCGTGCGCGCACATCCTGGCGTTGCCGACGGTGCCGCGGGAGCTGCGGGCCCGACTCGCCGACCGGGAGCACCGTCCGTGACGACACCGGCCTGCCCGCCGGACCCGCACGATCTGACGCTGCTCCGGCACGGCGTCCACCACGATCCGCACTCGGTACTCGGCGCGCACCCGCGATCCGACGGCACCGTCGTGCGGGCACTGCGGCCGGGCGCACTGTCGGTGGCAGTGCGGGTCGACGGCGTCGACCACGACCTGCACCCGGTCGGGCACGACGTGTTCAGTGCGCTGCTGCCGTTCGAGCAGCTGCCCGACTACCGGCTGGTCGTCGCCTACCCGCACGACCACGTCGAGGTCACCGCCGACGGCTACCGGTTCTGGCCCACCCTCGGCGAGATGGACCTGCACCTGTTCGCGGAGGGTCGGCACGAGCGGCTGTGGGAGATCCTCGGCGGGCACCCCCGCCGCTACGACACCCCCGACGGCATCGTGACGGGCACGTCGTTCGCGGTGTGGGCGCCCGCCGCCCGCGGGGTGAGCGTGCTCGGCGACTTCGACCTGTGGGGCGGACGCACGTTCCCGCTGCGCGCCCTCGGCTCCACCGGCGTGTGGGAGGTGTTCGTGCCCGACGTCCACCCCGGCGCCCTGTACAAGTTCCGGGTCCACGGCCGCGACGGCGTCATCCGCGACAAGGCCGACCCGATGGCGCGCTCGACCGAGGTGCCGCCCGCGACCGCGTCGATCGTCGCCGCGTCCGAGCACGTCTGGACCGACAGCGACTGGATCACCGCCCGCGCCGGGCACGACCCGGTCCGGGAGCCGATGAGCGTCTACGAGGTGCACCTCGGGTCGTGGCGGCCCGGCCTGGGCTATCTCGAACTGGCCGACGAGTTGTCCCGCTACGTCGTCGAATCCGGGTTCACGCACGTCGAACTGCTGCCGATCGCCGAGCACCCGTACGGCGGCTCGTGGGGCTACCAGGTGACCTCCTACTACGCGCCCACCGCCCGTTTCGGGACGCCCGACGAGTTCCGGGCGTTCGTCGACCGCCTGCACCACGCCGGTATCGGGGTGATCGTCGACTGGGTGCCCGCCCACTTCCCCAAGGACGACTGGGCGCTGGCCCGGTTCGACGGCACCGCCCTCTACGAGCACCCCGATCCGCAGCGCGGCGAGCAACTCGACTGGGGCACATATGTTTTCGACTACGGGCGCCGCGAGGTCCGCAACTTCCTCGTCGCCAACGCCCTGTTCTGGTGCGACGAATTCCACGTCGACGGCCTGCGTGTCGACGCCGTCGCCTCGATGCTCTACCGCGACTACTCACGCCCACCCGGGCAGTGGACGCCCAACGTCCACGGCGGCCGGGAGAACCTCGAGGCCGTCGAATTCCTGCAGGAACTCAACGCCACCGTCCACCAGCGGTATCCGGGGGTCGTCACGATCGCCGAGGAGTCCACGTCGTGGCCCGGGGTCACCCGCTCCACCGGCGTCGGCGGCCTCGGGTTCACCATGAAATGGAACATGGGCTGGATGCACGACACCCTCGGTTATCTGCGCCGCGACCCCGCCCACCGCGCCTTCCACCACGACGAGGTCACGTTCTCCCTCATGTACGCGTGGAACGAGCAGTACCTGCTGCCGATCAGCCACGACGAGGTCGTCCACGGCAAGGGCACCCCGTGGACGCGGATGCCGGGCGACGACACCGCCAAGGCCGCCGGGGTGCGGATGCTGCTCGCCTACATGTGGGCGCATCCCGGCAAGCAGTTGCTGTTCATGGGCCAGGAGTTCGGGCAGCGCGCCGAATGGTCCGAGCAGTTCGGCCTGGACTGGCACGACCTCGAGGATCCGGTCACCGGCGACCTGCACCGCGGCATCCACGCCCTCGTGTGCGACCTCAACGCCGTCTACCGGTCCGCCCCCGCCCTGTGGACGCTCGACGCCTCCCCCGGCGGCTACTCGTGGATCGACGCCGACGACACCACCCACAACGTGCTCAGCTTCCTGCGCTACGGCAGCGACGACTCCGTGGTGGCGTGCCTGTTCAACTTCTCCGGCGCCGTGCACACCGACTACCGGATCGGCCTGCCCGAGGTCGGCGTCTGGTCCGAGATCCTCAACACCGACGCGAGCGACTACCGCGGAACCGGGGTCGGTAACTTCGGTGCCGTGACCGCCCTCGACACGCCGTGGCACGGACGTCCCGCGTCCGCCGCGGTGACACTGCCCGCGAACGCGGCGATCTGGCTGAGGCTCGAGCGGTGAGACGGCCGCGCCTGCTCACCGCGGTGCTCGCTCTCGTCGCCGTCGCCGCCACCGGATGTGCGACGACGACCGACGGCCGCGCCGTCTCCATCTACGACGACCCGTTCACCGTCGCCGGCCTGCCCGCCCGCGACGGCCCCAGCGGCCCCCGCGCCGGCACCCCCGACGCCGTCCGCGCCGTCGTCGGCAGTGACGGCGGCGCCGTCGACCGGCTCGCCGCCAACGCGATCACCGACATCGAAAGCTATTGGGCGCAGCAGTATCCGACGATCTTCGCGGGCACGTTCACGCCGGTGTCCGAGCTGATGTCGTGGGATCCCGACGACACCGACGGCCCCCGCTTCTGCGGCATCGGCACCGACGACCTCGTCAACGCCGCCTACTGCACCCGGCAGGACGTCGTCGGCTGGGATCGCACCTACCTGCTGCCCGCCCTGATCGACGCGTTCGGCCCGATGGCCGTCGTCATGGTCCTCGCCCACGAGTACGGGCACGCCATCCAGCAGAAGGCGGGCCTCGTCGGCGACGACGACCCCGGCATCGTCCTCGAACAGCAGGCCGACTGCTTCTCCGGCGCCTTCGTCCGGCATGTCGCCGAGGGCGACGCCCCGCACTTCACCCTCAACACCGCCGACGGCCTCAACTCGGTCCTCGCCGCCACCGTCGCTGTCCGCGACACCGAACCCGGCGCCGCCGACTCCGTCCACGGCTCCGCGTTCGAGCGGGTCACCGCCGTGCAGATCGGCTTCACCGACGGCCCCGCCGCCTGCACCGGCATCGACGCCGACGAGATCATCTCCCGCCGCACCGACCTGCCCCGGCACTACGAGGGACGCAGCGACGACGGCGAACTCCCCGTCACCGAGGAATCGGTGCGCGCCATCGTCGACTCGTTCGCCGCGGTGTTCGCGCTCGCAGACCCGCCGCAGCTGGACCTGTCCGGCATCGACACCGGCTGCGCGGACGCCGACGCCACCGCACCCGTGTCGTACTGCCCCACCACGAACACGATCGGCGTGGACCTGCCCGCCCTGGCCGAACGTGGACGCCCCGCCGCCGGCGACGGCACCCGGGACGCCATCGTCAACGTCGACGTCACCGGCGACTACAGCGCCTACGTGCTGCTCGCGTCCCGGTACACGCTCGCGGTGCAGAAGGCGTCCGGGATGTCGCTGTCCGGGCCGCAGACGGCGTTGCGGGCCGCATGCCTGTCCGGCGCCGTCACCGCCGCCCTGAGCCCCGGCAACCCGCGGGCCGCCGACATCGCGGCGCGGGTGTGGCTGTCCCCCGGCGACCTCGACGAGGCCATCTCCGGGCTGCTGTCCGACGGTCTCGCCGCCAGCGACGTCGACGGGGTCACCGTGCCCAGCGGCTTCTCCCGCGTCGACGCGTTCCGCACCGGCGTCCTGGGCGGGCAGGACGCCTGCACCGGCCGCTACCGGTAAAAACTCAGTACAGCGCGGACGCGAGTTTGCGGCGGGCCGCGATCACGATCGGCTCCGCCGGATCGAACAGTTCGACCTGACTTGCACAGGTCGACGGGGATTTCCGGTTTCGGCTGGCGTTTACACTGGTAGTGGGATCGCGAGTCGGCGATTCGGGGCACTAACCGAAATGTCCTAAGTCAGGTCAAACCTTCGGCCCCGTCTCTGCGAATCCGCAGGTCACAGCCACCTCATCCGACCTTTCCGGGGCCCTGGGGCATGTGGTGACAATGCCGCGATGGAGTCGTTCTTCGCTCTCCTGCAGAAGAACGTCCTCGACCGGCAACGCTGGTCGACCCGAGCGGAACTCCGACTGGCAATCGTGACCTGGATCGAGAAGACCTACCACCGCAAGCGCCGCCAGCGGCGCCTGGGGAAGCTCACCCCGATCGAGTTTGAGACAATCAATCAGGCCGCACACGCGGCTTGAGCCTCTCCACCCCATGAGTCAACTGAAGTGGGGCAGTCCCATCACCCCGGATGCCGCAGCCGTCCTCGCTGCACTGGACCTAACGGCCCGCGGACCGGGGCACTAAACCTGTGTAAGTCAGGACAGAGCCGGCCGCTACCGGTAGAAAAAAATCAGTACAGCGCGGACGCGAGTTTACGGCGGGCCACGATCACGATCGGTTCCGCCGGATCGAACAGTTCGAACAGTTCGAGCAGCCGCGTCCGGACCTGCGTCCGGTCGTCGCCGGCGGTGCGACGCACCAGCGCGACGAGCCGATCGAAGGCGGCCTCGGGCCGCTGTGAGTACATCTCGGCGTCGGCGGCCGCGAACTGCGCGTCGATCGAGTCGGGCTGCGCCTCGGCAGCCGCGTACACGTCCTGCGGCAGTTCCTGGACGCGGGCGAGGAACGTGACCTGACGCAGTGCCGCCTGCGCCTGCGTGTTGCCGGGTTCGGAGTTGAGGACCAGCCGGTAGGCGGCCATCGCACCCTCGAAGTCGCCCTCCTCGAGCGCGGTCTCGGCGGCCACGAACCGCGGATCCTCCGGCTCGGGTTCGGCCGGTCCCGCGGACGGCGGACCGGACAGTTTGCCGGCGACGGCCTGCTGCAGCGCGGCGATCCACTCCCGCAGCTGCGCCTCCGGCTGGGCGCCGGCGAAGTCGGCGAGCGGCTGCCCGCCGGCCAGTGCGACGACGGTCGGCACCGACTGCACCCCGAACGCCTGCGCGATGCCCGGATTGGCGTCGACGTCGACCTTGGCGAGTACCCAGTTCCCGCCGCCCTCGTGCGCGAGCTTCTCGAGCACCGGGGACAGCTGTTTGCACGGCTCACACCAGGTGGCCCACAGGTCGACGACGACCAGGACCTGCATGGACCGCTCGAGCACCTCGGTCTGGAACGTCGCATCGGTGACGTCGACGACGGGTGCGAGGCCGGTGCTGCTCACCGGGGCCGACCCGTCGGCCGCGGGTGCGGGCGGGGCGGCCGGCGGCTGCATCGCACGCTCCTTGAGGCCGGAGAGATCGACGGCACCGGACATGGCCGCGGCGAGGGCAGAGGACGGACGGGAACCGGGTCGAGTCACGGAGTCTAGTGTGTCACGGCCGGCTGCGGGGCGGCGGTGGCACCCGTCGACAGTTCCCCGAGCAGGCCCTTGCCGGCGGCCCACTTCTCGAACCACACGGTCATGAACGGCGGCACGCTCGACACCATCGCCAACGCGAGGGTCGTGAAGTTCCACTTCAGGACGCGGGCAGTGACGAACGCGATGACGATGTAGGCGACGAAGATCGCGCCGTGAAGAGCTCCGAAGATCTTCACGCCGATCTCCGGGCCCTCCTCCGGCAGGTGCTTGAACGCCATGCCGATGAGCAGGCCGGCCCAGCTGAAGGCTTCCAGAACGGCCACGAAACGGAAACGCTTGGGCCAGGAGCTGAGGTCGAAGATGTTTGCCATGGCCGCCATTGTGCCCGAGAAACTACGACGCCCCGTAGTTGATCCTGGTCACACCAGGCTCCACCACGGGGCGTCGTTCGCGCTTTCGGGCTACTTCTTCGGCACTCGCACGATCAGGGCGTCGCCCTGGCCGCCGCCGCCACACAGCGAGGCTGCACCGATGCCGCCGCCGCGGCGCTGCAGCTCGAGCGCCAGGTGCAGCACGATCCGGGCGCCGGACATGCCGAGCGGGTGACCGATCGCGATCGCGCCGCCGTTGACGTTGACCTTGGCCGGGTCGATACCCAGTTCCCGGGTCGACGCGATTCCGACGGCCGCGAACGCCTCGTTGATCTCGACCAGGTCGAGGTCCTTCGGGTCGATACCCTCCCGCGTGCACGCCTTGACGATCGCGTTCGCCGGCTGCGACTGCAGCGTCGAATCCGGTCCGGCGACGACGCCGGCGGCACCGATCTCGGCGATCCACTCGAGCCCGAGCGCCTCGGCCTTGGTCTTGGACATCACAACGACCGCGGCCGCGCCGTCGGAGATCTGCGACGCGTTACCGGCGGTGACGGAGCCGTCCTTGCTGAACGACGGACGCAGCTTCGCGAGGGTCTCGGCGGTGGTGTCGGCGCGGATGCCCTCGTCGGTGGTGACTACGACCGGCTCGCCGCGGCGCTGCGGCACGCTGACCGACACGACCTCGTCGGCGAACAGGCCGTCCTTCCAGGCGCGGGCCGCCTGCTGGTGCGATGCCGCGGAGAACGCGTCCTGCTCCTCGCGGGAGACGAACCGGTCGCCGTGGTTGGCGGACTCGGTGAGGTTGCCCATCGGCTGGTCGGTGAAGATGTCGTACAGGCCGTCGAACGCCATGTGGTCGCGCATCGCGACGTCGCCGTACTTGAAGCCCTCCCGGGACTTTTCGAGCAGGTGCGGGGACCGTGACATCGATTCCATGCCGCCGGCGACGACGACGTCGAACTCGCCGGCGCGGATCAGCTGGTCGGCCATCGCGATCGCGTTGATGCCGGACAGGCACACCTTGTTGACGGTCAGGGCGGGCACGTCCATCGGGATGCCGGCGGCGACGGCGGCCTGGCGGGCCGGGATCTGGCCGGCGCCCGCGGTGAGGACCTGGCCCATGATGACGTACTCGACCTGCTCGGGGGCGACGCCACCTTTTTCCAGGGCGCCCTTGATGGCGATTCCGCCGAGGTCGGAACCCGACAGATCCTTCAGGGAGCCGAGCAGTCGTCCGACCGGGGTACGCGCCCCGGCAACGATCACAGAAGTGGTCAAGATTCCTCCAGCGGTCGAGCTTGGCCCGGGCCACACGCATTGCCGTGGCCGGGAAAGAACACCTCAAACGGTAGCGCTACCGTCTGTAGGCATGACATCTTCGTCCCCCACCCCCGCCGCGAACAGCCTGTCCTCGCAGCTCGTGACCGCCATCGACCACGTCGGCATCGCCGTCCCGGACCTCGACGTCGCCATCGCCTGGTACAGCAAGCACCTCGGCATGGTCTCCACCCACGAGGAGGTCAACGAGGAGCAGGGTGTGCGTGAGGCCATGCTGTCGGTGGTCGGCTCGCCCGCCGGCGCCCCCGCCATCCAGCTGCTCGCCCCTCTGGACGAGACCTCCACGATCGCCAAGTTCATCGACCGCAACGGTCCCGGCCAGCAGCAGCTCGCCTACCGGGTCACCGACATCGACGCGATCAGCGCCCAGCTGCGCGCCGACGGCGTCCGTCTGCTGTACGACGCCCCGCGCCGCGGCACCGCGAACTCGCGCATCAACTTCATCCACCCGAAGGACGCCGGCGGCGTCCTGGTCGAGCTGGTCGAGCCCGCTTCGAACAGCGATCACTGACGGCGATTCTCGCCAGACTTCGTCCGATGTGACCGAGTGGGGCCGACGCGCCGAGCCCGGCCCCACTCCACACGCGTCGTGTCGGCGTCGCCGCCGGTAGATTGGCAGGCATGGCCTACGATCACGACCGCGGCATGCCGTTCACCATCGTCCGCAAGGGATACGACAAGGACGAGGTTCGACGCTACTTCTCCCGTTTCGACGCCGAGTTGCGTCTGACGGCGACCGACCGTGACGCGGCGGCCGCTCAGGCCCGTGAACTGGCCCTTCAGCTCGAGGACGCCCGCGACGAGATCGACGAGCTACGACGCGACGTCGACCGGCTGTCGGTGCCGCCGACAACGCTCGAGGGCATGAGCGAACGTATCTCCCGCATGCTCCGGCTCGCGTCCGACGAGGCCTCCGAGGTCCGCGCGAAGGCCGAGGCCGATGCCGCCGAGATGGTGTCCCTCGCCGAGCAGGACAGCGCCCGCATGCGCCGTGAATACGAGGCGAAGACCGCCGAACTCGAGGGGCGCCGGACCGCCCTCGAACGCGAGCACGCCCGCACCATGGAGACCGCGCGGGCCGAGGCCACCCGCATCGTCGACGCCGCCACCGCCGAACGCGACCGGCTCACCACCGAGGCCGAGGCCAAGCGCGCCCAGGAACACCAGGATTTCGAGATCACGATGTCCGAACATCGCGCGAAGACTCTCGCCGAGATCGAGCACCGCGAAAACACCAGCAAGGCCGAGGCGCACCGCCGGGTCAGCGACGCCACCGCGGAGGCACGCCGACGCGTCACCGACGCCACCGAGGTCTCCGAACGTAAAATCGCTCACGCCAAGGAACTCGCGGAGGAACTGCGGGTCCTGCGCAGCCGAATCCTGGAGCAGCTCCTGGGAATTCGCGGTCAGCTCGATTCGGTGCCGGCAATGCTCGCGTCCGTCGACAAGGAGGGCGAACTGCTCGACGACGCCACCCCGGTCAGCGACGGCGCGGAGGTTCCCGCCCGGTCCTGACGGTCACGACCAGCGTCGGGTGATGCCACGCGTGCGTCGTCCGGCCCAGCATCCGGTGTGCCAGTGCCGACGATCGTCGGCCCCACCCGGATCGGACGGCCACGCGACGACATGCGCGACGCCGGGCCGCACATCCTGATCACATCCCGGGCACCGATACGTCTTGACGGCCCGGGCCCCGGGAATCTGCCGGACGACGTACTGCTCGTCGCCGTAGCCGGCGGGACCGGATTCCTCCCGGGCCAACGCGTTCCCGTATGTCGGCCCGTCCACCGAATGGTCGGCACGACGGGGCGTTCTGCTGGACTGTTTTCGACGCGGCACGACGTCCAGTCTAGGGGCGACCCCGAGGACGATCAGAACAGCCGGAACTCGGTGCTCTCGGTGCCGCGCAACGCCTCGTAGTCGAGAACGAGGCAACGGATGCCCCGATCGGTGGCGAGAGTCTTGGCCTGCGGCTTGATCTGCTGGGCGGCGAACACGCCGGCCACCGGCGCCAGCAGCGGATCCCTGTTCAACAGTTCCAGGTAGCGGGTGAGCTGTTCGACGCCGTCGATCTCCCCGCGCCGTTTGATCTCGACGGCGACGGTCGCCCCGTCGGCGTCCCGACACAGCAGGTCGACGGGCCCGATCGCCGTCATGTACTCGCGGCGGATGAGACTGTAGCCATCCCCCAGCGTCTCGACGTGCTCGGCGAGGAGCTCCTGCAGGTGCGCTTCGACGCCGTCCTTGACAAGACCCGGGTCGACGCCGAGTTCATGGCTCGAGTCGTGCTCGATCTCCTCGATGGTGATCCGCAGTTCCTCGCCGGCCTTGTTGGTGACGACCCACAGCTGGTTCTCGGACGCCCCGTCACCGGCACTGTCTGCGCCGTCGGTGGTGGTCTCGGCGAGCCAGCACGGGGGGCTCATCCAGTTGAGCGGCTTGTAGGCGCGGTCGTCGGCATGAATGCTCACCGAGCCGTCCGCCTTGATCAGCAGGAGTCGTCGGGCCATCGGCAGATGGGAGGTGAGACGACCGACGTAGTCGACACGGCAACGAGCAATCACAAGACGCACTCGGCCCACCCTAGTGGATCGGACATGCCTCGGTCGATCCGGTCGACCGGTCGTCTCCCCACAAAAGGGGTACAGAAAGCAGTGAGGGCCCCCACCTATTGGTGGGGGCCCTCACTGAAAAGGTGTTCGGCGGTGTCCTACTCTCCCACACCCTGTCGAGTGCAGTACCATCGGCGCTGGAGGGCTTAGCTTCCGGGTTCGGAATGGGACCGGGCGTTTCCCCTCCGCTATGGCCGCCGTAACTCT
>NZ_SKCH01000013.1 GCF_005434945.1 Prescottella subtropica
AGGGCGCAAGACCGTCGAGGTGGTCTATCTGATCACCTCCGCCGACCACATCGCGGCACCACCAGCGGTCCTCGCCGCCTGGATCCAGGGGCATTGGGGCATCGAGAACCGCCTGCACTGGGTTCGGGACGTCGCGTTCGCCGAAGACCTCTCCCAGGTCCGCACCGGACAGGCTCCGCGAGTCATGGCAACCTGCCGCAACCTCGCGATCGGCCTCCTCCGCCTCGCCGGCTGGACCAGCATCGCCGAAGGGTTACGCCACCATGCCAGGCATCCGGATCACGCTGCTGCACTGGTCCTGACCTGAGGAAATGCGACTATTCCGGGGCCCTGGGTCAGGGGTCCGTTGCGGGCGCTCGACGGCAGCGAGTAGGCATGTAGGCATGATCGATGTCTCCGCTTACGCCGCCACCGCCGCCGATGCTCCGCTCGAGAAGACCACGATCGAACGCCGCGACGTCGGCCCCCACGACGTCCTGATCGAGATCAAGTACGCCGGGATCTGCCACTCCGACATCCACACCGCCCGCAACGAGTGGGGTGGGACCTCCTACCCGGTCGTGCCCGGCCACGAGATCACCGGCATCGTCGCCGAGATCGGCTCGGACGTCACCCGGCACGCCGTCGGCGACCGGGTGGGCGTCGGCTGCTTCGTCGACTCGTGCCGCGAATGCATCAACTGCCAGGCCGGTGAGGAGCAGTACTGCGAGAAGGGTGTCGTCGACACCTACAACACGATCGGACGCGACGGAACGCGCACGGCCGGAGGCTATTCCACGCACGTCGTGGTGACCGAGGACTTCGTGCTCTCGGTCCCGGACTCTCTCGCCCTCGACGTCGCGGCACCGCTGCTGTGCGCCGGCATCACGCTGTTCTCGCCGCTCACCCACTGGGGTGCCGGTCCGGGCAAGGAGGTCGCGATCGTCGGGATGGGCGGACTCGGTCACGTCGGCGTCAAGATCGCACACGCGATGGGTGCCGAGGTCACCGTGCTGAGCCAGTCGCTGAGCAAGAAGGACGACGGCCTGCGGTTCGGTGCCGACGAGTACTACGCCACCTCCGACCCCGAGACCTTCAAGGCGTTGCGCAAGCGCTTCGATCTGATCCTCAACACCGTGTCGGTCAACCTCGACATCGACCGGTACATGTCGATGCTCACGCTCGACGGCGTCTTCGTCGAACTGGGCCTGCCCGAGAACCCGATCAGTGTCCGCGGTTTCTCCCTGCTCAAGAACCGCCGCAGTCTCGCCGGATCGCTCGTCGGCGGCATCCCGCAGACGCAGGAGATGCTGAACTTCTGCGCCGAGCACGGCATCGGCGCCGAGATCGAACTGATCTCCGCGGACAAGATCAACGACGCGTTCGACCGGGTCGTCGCCAGCGACGTGCGCTACCGATTCGTGATCGACGCGTCCACCTTCTGATACCCGTCCGGTATCACCGGTATCTGTCACTCTCCTCGGGGCGGCGTAGCGTCGGGGCACGGGGTTCCGTGCCCGGCGCACAGTCCGACGCACGGTGGGCCGACGAACAGGCCCGTCACACCCGATCGCCGACTCGAGGAGGGGTGACAGATGACACTCAACGACTTCGCCGGATGGGCGGGCTACGCGCTGGCGCTCACCGGAATCACCATGGCCGGTCTGTTCCTTGTCGCCGCGGCCGGCGGTTTCGCGGGCTGGGCGGTACTCGCCGGACTGGCCTCGCTGACCGCGTTCGCCTCGTCCGCCGCCATCTTCGGTGGCGTCACCCGGCACGACCACAGGATGAACCACAGCACGCCGCACATGCTGTGACCGTCCGGTTCACGACCGGGCCAGACGCTCCTTCTCGACCTCGATGTCGAAATCGGCGGGCGGCCAGTCCAGATCGAGCCGGGTGAGGGCGTCGATCAACAGTTCGGTCACCGCAATCCGGCTGTACCACTTGCGATCACACGGGACCACGTACCACGGTGCGTGGTCCGTCGACGTCTTGTCGAGCATCGCCTGGTAGGCCTGCTGATACTGCGGCCACAGGGCCCGCTCGGTGACGTCGCCGGGGTTGTACTTCCAGAACTTGTCGGGGCGGTCGAGTCGCTCGGCGAGACGACGCTTCTGCTCGTCGAGGGACACGAACATCGCAACCTTCACCAGAGTCGTTCCGCTGTAGACGAGTTCACGCTCGAACTGGTTGATCTCCTCGTACCGCCCGCTCCACACCTCCGACGGCACCAGATCGTGGACCCGCGCCACCAGGACGTCCTCGTAGTGCGACCGGTCGAACACACCGAGCTGGCCGCCGCGGGGGAGCGCCTTGTTGATCCGCCACAGATAGTGGTGACGCTTTTCCTCCGGCGTGGGCACCCCGAACGCGGCATGGTCGACGCCCTGCGGGTCGACGTGCCCGATCACGTGCCGCACCATGCCACCCTTGCCGGCGGTGTCCATGCCCTGCAGGATCAGCAGCACCGACCGCTCGTCCCCGGACCGGCCGTTCGCGTACAGCTTCTCCTGCAACGCCGACAGCACCGCCCCGCGCTCCTCGAGGAGCCGTTCGCCGTCCGCCTTGTCACCGTCGAAGCCGGGCGTCGCCCGTGGATCGATCTTCGCGACCTTCGTGTGCGGCCCGGCGCGCAGCACCTCGGTCGCCGGGGTGGACCACAAAGTCTTCTCGTGCGCGGGCATGGCAGCACTGTGCCACAGTGCTGCACCCGCGACCGTGATCTCCGCGGGAATGTCGGTGCGGGATCAGTTCGTCGTGCCGGACACCAGTCGCCGTCCGGCCCGCTGGACGGCCGGTTGCACGTTCCAGCGCAGCGCCCCGAGCAGGTCCTTGCCCCGCTCGAACGGTGTGTAGTCACGGCGCCGGGTCCCCGACGCGAGTGCCAAGTCGAGATCGTCGCCGGCCGCGGTGAGCAGGGTGTCGAAGTCGCGCCGGATCGGCTCGTGCAGGTCGTAGCCGTGGGCACGGTGCAGGCGCGGGAACCACGGCTTGAACAACCGGGCCCGGTCGTGCAGGCCCGACGAGTACGACATGCCGGCCTTGGGGCGGGTGCGGATGTAGTCGGGCAGCAGATCCGCGAACGCCTCCCGCACCAGCCACTTCTCCTGCGCGCCGGAAATTTTGAGCGACAACGGAATTCGCATCGCGAGTCCGACGACGTCACGGTCGAGGAACGGTACCCGGGTCTCGACGCCCTGCCCCATCGCGCAGCGGTCCACCCGTTGCAGTTCGGTGCGCCCCAGGTTGAGCAGCTTGTGCGCGAACAGTCGGTCGCCCGCGTCGGCCCCGATCGTGTGGTACATCGGGTACCCGCCGAACAGTTCGTCGGAGCCGTCCCCGGTGAGCACCACCTTCAGCCCCGCGTCACGGATGCGGCGGAACAGGGGGATCGAGACGACCGCGTTGATGATGTCGCCGTACTCGTCGAGTTCCCCGACCCGGATCGCCTCCCGGATCGCGGCCGGGCCGATGTCGCCGCGTCCGACATCGACGATCTCGTGCCGCACCCCGAGCTCCGCGGTCAACCGCCGCGCGTACGCGAGGTCGGGACTGTCCGGGGCGCCGATCGTGAACGCGACACAGTCCGGGTGCATCCGTGCCGTGTGCGCGAGGACCAGGGAACTGTCCAGGCCACCCGAGAGCACCACTCCCACCGGCAGATCCGTGTCCAGCCGGACCCGGATCGCGTCGGACAGTGCCGTGCGCACCGCCGCCACGGCCTCGTCGGGGTCGGTGATCGGGCCGAGTCGGTGCAACTCGTCGTACAGGTCGAAGTACCGCCGGACCTCGACATCCTCGCCGCCGCGCCACCACCCGTGATGCCCCGGCGGCAGTGCACGGATCCGGGCCCCGGCCGGGACGAGTGCCTTGATCTCCGACGCGACGTGCAGCGCGCCGCGGCGCAGCGCGACGTACAGCGGTTTGACGCCGAGCGGGTCCCGCGCGACGAACGTGTCCCGCGTGACGGTGTCGACGATCGCGAACGCGAACTCGCCGCGCAACCGGGCCACCGCGTCCTCACCCCACTCGAGGAACGCCTCGAGCACCACCTCGGTGTCGGACGCGGACCGGAACTCGTGGCCGAGTTCCCGTAGTTGCGTGCGCACCTCGTCGTGGTTGAAGACCTCGCCGTTGTAACACAGCAGCCAGCGGCCGTCGGCGGAGCGCCACGGCTGCACGGCATGCTCGCGGTCGACGATCGCGAGCCGCTGCGTGCCCGCGAGGAAACCGGGGCCGCAGGCATGTTCGCGGAACTCGCCGCGCGCCGCGATCCGGTCGAGCATCGTCTCGAACAGGTCCCGGTTACCGTCCTCGCCGACGATCAGGGCGATGCCGCACATGGATTCACAATCCGATCTGGTGGTCGTAGGTGGCCCGGAGTCCGGGCATCGCGTCGGGATGCGGGCACACGTGCCACGCCGGCCCCTCGTCGATGACGTTGATGTCGCCCGTGTCCCGCCGGTCGACCAGCACGGACTGCAGGATCCGGTCGCCCCCGAGTGGACGCAGCCAGCCGACCGCGACGTCGATCGCGTACCCGCTGCAGTGCGAACTCGGATGCAGCGCCGAATAACCCAGGCCCCGCAGGTGCTCCTGGTGGGCCTCGCTGCGGACCGCACTGTTGAGCCACACCCCGGCCCGGGCGGCACTGCGCGCGCCGACGTCGGTGCAGCGACGGGCGTACTCGTCGGCGATCTCGTTGAGGAGAGCGATCGTCTCCGGCAGGGCCCGCCGGTACCGCAGCCCGGCCGACGGTGGCGTCGCCCGCGGCCGCATCCGCCGGTCCGCTGCGCGCACGATCCGCTGCGGCAGCGACTCGGCCTGCCCGCGATACCGGAACCGGAGGCGACCGGCCCGGCGCAGCGGATCGAGATCCACCAGCAGCGGCGACACGCGGACATCCTCCGACGTGGCGAAACGCGGCGCGTGGCCCCACCACAGCACGTCGATCTGGTGCAGCAGATGAATGCGGATCAACGCCGACAGGTCGGTGGCCGAACTGCGGGAGTTCGGTGTGTACCCGTCCACCTGCACGTGCAGGGCCGCCGCGACGTGGTCGGCACCGCCCGGGTGCCGGGACAGCACCGCCGCGACGTCCGGAGCGTCGAGTACCGCACGGGCGACCGCGTCCCCCGTGGGAACACCGTCACCGGTGAGCACGTCGACGAGGTCGTCCACCCGCCGCCGGTACCCGTCGAAGTCGATCGCAGGGAGCGTCACCGGAAGCACGGTAGTGCACGCAAAACGGACACGCTAGGGCTGTCCGGCCCGCCACTGCGCTTCGGCCGCACCGAGTTCCGTCGTCGGCGCCTCGTCGTACACCCACTCCCGGCCGATCCGGTGCCAGTTGGCGGACGCGTCGAGCTGCCCGAGGACCCCGAACGTGAGGAAGTCGGCGCGACGGGAGAACAGATGCTCGGGCGGCAGGTTCTGGCTCTTCATCCCGGAGAACTCCGACGCCCGCGGGTCGATCGCGAGCAGAAAACCGGTGCTCGCCATCTCCGGGGTGATCGCGATCTCCTCGTCCACCAGGTTCCATTCGGCGGCCGCGTACACGTAGTCCAGGCACTCGTCGGGGGTGACGTCGGCACCCGGGTCGATGACGCCCCGGTGCACCAGCAGCGCGAACAGGTCGTCGGTGCGGCCCTCCGTCGCCGCCCGCAGGCACTGCTTCTCGAACTCGACGTGCCTCGCATCCATCCGGTTGAACAGACCGAAGTCGACGAAGCCGACCCGGCCGTCGGCGCCGAGCAGTACGTTCCCGGGATGCGGGTCGCCACAGAACTCGTGGTACCGGTACAGCGACCCGATGTAGAAGCGGAAGACGATCTCCCCGATCCGGTTCCGCTCGGCCTGCGGCAGCCCGCGGATCGCGACGAACCCGGCACCGTCGAAGAACTCGCTCACCAGGACCCGTCGGGTGCTCAACTCGGGCACGCTGTCGGGGATCGCGACGAACGGGTGATCCGCGTACACCCGGGCGATCCCGTGCTGGGTGCGGGCCTCACGCTCGTAGTCGAGTTCACCCTCGAAGTTGAGCCGCAACTCGTTCAGCAGACCCGGCGTGGACAGGGTGGGAACCGTCGACTTCCAGATCTTCAGGAACATCGTCAGGTTCTTCATGTCCGCGCGGATCGCGGCGTCGATCCCCGGATACTGCACCTTGACGGCGACATCGCGTCCGTCGTGCAGGCGAGCCCGGTACACCTGGCCGATCGACGCGGCCGCGATCGCGTCGGGATCGAACTCGGCGAACACGTCGCCCAGCGGGCGCCCGTAGTCGGCCTCGATCACGTCGCGCATCGCAGGGAACGAGGTCGTCGGTGCCTGGTCGCGCAGCGCGGCGAGCTTGCGCTGGAACTCCTCGCGATGCTCCTCCGGCACCAGGTCCAGATCCAGGATCGACAGCATCTGCCCGAGCTTCATCGCGACGCCCTTCATCCCGCCGAGGACGGTGACGAGCTGGTCTGCGGCCGCGATCGCGGACTTCTCCGCGAGCCGGGTCCGCACCTCCTCGGACCGTCCGAGCATCGACACGCGGGTGCCGACACCGCGGAGGGCACGACCGGCGGCGACCTGTCCGAGCTTCGAACCCCGCACGAGACGGGACGTGGGAACCTTGTCGGCCAACGAAACCTCCGGTGCGAAACGGGTTCTGCTGCGGCGCGGTGCCGCACGTCACACTAGAGCAGGCCCTCGGTGTCCTCCATGACCGGGAACGGCGGCCGGGTCACCCCGTCGACCATGTGACTGCCCCACAGGTCCAGGCCGCCGACCCGTGCCACCCCGGACCCGTCCGGGGTGGTGATCGTCAGTTCGGTCCCGGCCGGTGCGAGGTCACCGCCCAGCGCGCGGGACAGCTCCCGCACCCGGCCGCGCCACACGAACCGGCCGCTGATCGGCTCGAAGTTCCCGGACAGTTCGACGTCCACGATCACCGGCGCGTGCGCGCCGACCGTGACGTGGGCCGGGCCGCGGTAGCCGTCCGGTTCGTCGTGCTCGTGTTCGTCGGAGTCTGCGGTGAAGTCGGTCACGACGTCAGAATACTTGTGACCGACAGTTACACAAGAGTGGTCAGTCGGTGGATTCGCGCAACGGGTGCGGCATCGACTTGAACCGGGCCGGAGATCCGTTGACGGACGCGATCCCGGAGATGCCACCCCACGTCATCATCACCAGGTAGTCGATGAGATCGTCCGTCGACATCGACTGGTTCGAGATCCACCAGTGCGTCGCCAACTGCACCGCGCCGACGACGCCGTACGCCCACGGCACCGACCCGCCCGAATCCATGTCCATGCTGCGCAGCCGCTCCCCGAGCAGGGTGGCCAGCAGTTCGGCGATCATCCGCTCGGAATCCGCGACGACGTCCCGGTTGGCGCCCGTACTGTTCGCCATCACGTACAGGTACACCTCGGGATCCGCGGCGACCGTCTCGACGTACGCGGCGATCGCGACCCGACACAACTCGTACTCGTCGAGATCCTCGCTGATCGCCTCGTACATGCGCGGCGCCAGGACCGTCTCCACGTACCGCATCATCGTCGCGCTCGTCAGATCGTTCTTGTCGGCGAAGTACCGGTACAGCACCGTCTTCGAGACGCCGATCTCCGACGCGATGTCGTCCATGCCGGCGTCACGGCCGCGGGCCCGGATCGCGGCGATCGTGCCGTCGACGAGTTCCTCACGGCGCGCGATCTTGTGTTCGCGCCACCGCCGCTTCCGGCCGTCCGGCTTACCGGTCGCGGGAGTCGTCTCGTCGGTCGTCTGCTGCAGATCTGCGCTTTGCTTCGGCACTGGGGTTCGCCACATCCGTTCGGGGTTGATCCAGACGACCAGCCTAGTGCCGTGGCCCGGCGCCGGGGGCGGGTGTCTCACCGAGTGCAACCGGGACGACCGTCGGAACCGGCACAATGTCGGTGTGCAGTTCGACCAATCATCCTTCGACGACCCCGTCAAGCGCCGCGACCTGCGGCGGATGAAGGCCGTCGCGACCGGTTTCCTGGTATTCGCGACCGTCGTCTACTTCTTCTGCCGATGGCAGGAGAGTCGCGGCGCCGGCGAATGGGTCGGGTACGTGCGGGCGGCGTCGGAGGCCGGGATGGTCGGTGCGCTCGCCGACTGGTTCGCGGTGACCGCACTGTTCCGGCATCCGCTGGGCCTGAAGATCCCGCACACCGCGATCATCAAACGTAAGAAGGATCAGCTCGGCGAGTCGCTGAGCAGCTTCGTCGGCGACAACTTCCTCGCCCCGGACGTGGTGTCCGCGAAGGTGAGTGCCGCGCAGATCCCGCTGCGGGTGGGTACCTGGATGGCCGAGCCCGTGCACGCGCAGCGGGTGGCCGCCGAGACGTCGACGCTGCTGCGCGGTGTGGTCGAGGTGCTCTCCGACGACGACATCACCGCGATCATCGACAACACCATCGTCCGGCGGATCGCCGAACCCGACTGGGGCCCGCCGATCGGCAAGGTGCTCACCGAACTGCTGCACGAGAACCGGCAACTGCCGCTACTGGACCTGCTCGCCGAACGCGCCCACCAGTGGGCGCTCGGCAGCCGCGACACGATCGACCGCATCATCACCCGCGACGCCCCGTCGTGGTCACCGAAGTTCGTCGACGCCCTGCTCGGGGAGAAGATCTACCGCGAACTCGTCGAGTTCACGTGGAAGGTGCGGTCCGACCCGGAGCACGAGGTCCGGTTGGCCGCCGACCGGTTCCTCGTCGACTTCGCCGACGACCTGCAGAACGATCCCGCGACCATCGCGAAGGCCGAGTCGATCAAGGCCGAGATCATGGGCCGCGAGGAGATCACCGGGCTCGCGTCCGCGACGTGGCGGGTCGCCAAACGGCTCATCACCGAATCGGTCGACGACCCGGACAGCACGCTGCGCCGCAAGATCGCCGAGAACGTCGCGGGCTTCGGTGCCCGACTGCGCGACGACGACGCGCTGCGCGGCAAGGTCGACGGCTGGCTGGTTGCGGGAACCCGGTACGTCGCCGAGAACTACACCGGCGAGATCACCGCGGTCATCACCGAGACCGTGCAGCGCTGGGACGCCGAGGAAGCCAGCCGCAAGATCGAACTCCAGGTGGGACGCGACCTGCAGTTCATCCGCATCAACGGCACCGTCGTCGGCGCCCTCGCCGGCCTGGCGATCTACACGCTGTCCGAACTGCTGTTCGCCTGACACCCGAACGTCGCACTGTGGCGTCCGTCACGTGCTAACAAAGTGCTTGCAATTGTTAGCACCTGCTCCTACCGTGGGTTTTGCGTACGGAACAGGGAGTGCTGATGGCCGATGAACCTCGTGATACGGAACCCGGTAGCGGGAACGGTCCGACCGACATGAGCGGTGCGGCCCGTGCGGTCGCGGAGGCAGCCCAGGACATCGGCAGCTTCATCCGGTCCCAGCGGGAGGCCGCGCAGGTGTCACTGCGGCAGCTCTCCCAGCTCGCCGGCATCAGCAACCCCTATCTCAGTCAGATCGAGCGCGGACTGCGCAAGCCGTCCGCCGACGTCCTCGCGCAGATCGCGAAGGGGTTGCGGGTCTCGTCCGAGGTTCTGTACATGCAGGCCGGGATTCTCGAGAAGCGCCCCCACAGCCCGGTCCGGGACGCACTGCTGTCCGACGGTGTCCTCACCGAACGACAGAAGCAGGTGCTGCTCGAGATCTACGAGTCGTTCTGTCGGGAGAACGACCCGCACCAGTCCGCTACGGCCGTTGTGACCCCGGGGGGTACGGCCGCAGTGGACGACGAACACGAGATCCGCAAGATCCGCAAGATCTCAGACCCACTCGACAGGAGATCCGAGAATGACTGATCCGAAGTTCATCGAGACCGTGAAGACCCCGTTCTATGCGGCCGTCGGCACCGGTGACCTGGTCGTCCAGGCCGTCGCCGACGTGGTGTCCCAGGTGCGTGCCCGCACCGAGGATGCCGCCGCCACCGACATGGCGGGACGTCTCGACGAGGCCCGCGAACGCTGGGCCAACCTGCCGACCGAGGTCACCGAGGGCGTCGAGCAGCTGCGTGAGCGGCTCGCGGCACTGCCCGCTGAGCTGCCCGAGGAGCTGGCCGAGCTGCGCGAGCGGTTCACCGCCGAGGAGCTGCGCAAGGTTGCCGAGGCATACCTCAAGGTGGCGTCCGACCTGTACGTCGCGCTCGCCGAGCGTGGCGAGGAGGCGGTCGAGCGGATCCGCAAGCAGCCCGGCGTCGAGGAGCAGATCGGTCGCGCCGAGGCCGCATTCGGTGACGCCGTCGAGCTGACCGAGGAAGCCCTCGGCACCGTGGCCCGTCAGACCCGCGCCGTCGGCGAGCAGGCTGCCAAGCTCGCGGGCCGCGCCGCCGGCCGCATCAGCGACGTCGCCGACGAGGCCGCCGTCGTGCTGTCCGAGGCGAGCGACACCGTCGCCAACCGTCTGTCCCAGACCGGTGACTCGGTCGCCAGCCGCGTCGAGGCCGCCGGCGAGCGCGCCGAGGCGACGTCCGAGGTCGCCGCCGAGCGTGTCGAGTCCGCCGCGCCCAAGGCTGCACCGAAGTCCGATGCGAAGACCGAGACCGCTACCGCGGCCAAGCCTGCCGCCGAGAAGGCGCCCGCCCCGGCCGCCAAGAAGGCCGCACCGGTCAAGGCCGCACCGGCCGCTAAGCCGGCACCGGCCAAGACCGCCGGCACGGCCGCCGCCAAGAAGGCCTCCCCGGCCAAGAAGGCCACCAACTGATCGAATCCCGATCTCGGAACGGGCCCTGCGCACGAGAGTGCGCGGGGCCCGTCCGAATTCGTAGGATGGACCCGTGGTCAACATTCACGGCATCACCGGGCTGATCCTGTTCGCGCTGCAGTTGCTGGCACTCGCCGGGGCGGCATTCGCGATATTCCACGCGGCCCGGCAGCGTAAGGACGCCTTCACCGCCGTGGACAAGCTCACCAAGCCGATCTGGATCGGCATCCTCGCCGCGTCCCTACTGGTGATCTTCCTGTTCGGGGCGGTACACATGCTCGGCCTCATCGCGGTCGTCGCGGTGTGCGTCTATCTCGTCGACGTCCGCCCGCGGGTCGACGACATTCAGCGCGGCCCGCGCTGGTAGCGCTACCGAAGCGTCTATTGACGAACGGTTACATGTAAACCTTGACAACAGTCATTGCGACGGTACGGTGGAATCAGGCTCGAAAAAGGGTCTGATCTGCCACTTCTGCGGCAGATGATCCACGTGAGCGCACCCCGTGCGTGAGCGGCCGATCAGCAGGAGGTGACCATGTCGATCACCCGTCCGCGCCTGCGCCGCGGCACCCCGGGCGAGCGTCCACCGTCCCGTCGCATGCGGGCCGGGGACCGGCAGGACACCGCGTCCCGGCTGCTCGCCTCGTCCGCCCGCAAGTCGTACGACCCGCTCGTCGAGATCGACTGGGCGGCGCCGATCCCCGACGACCTGTACGGCATGACCCCCGAATGGTGCAGCCTGTACGGCACCGCGCTGTGGGAGTCGATGACCGAGCAGCAGCGGATCACCCTCACCCGGCACGAGGCCGCCAGCATCTCCGGCGCCGGCATCTGGTTCGAGATGATCCTCATGCAGATGCTGATCCGCGACATCTACTCGCACGACCCCGCCACGTCGCACGTACAGTTCGCGCTCACCGAGATCGCCGACGAGTGCCGGCACTCCACGATGTTCGCCCGGTCCGCGCAGCGGTTCGGGATTCCGTCGTACCGGCCCCCGAAGTGGATCCTCAACGTGGCCCGCCCGTTCAAGGCCACCGCGTCCGGCTCCCTCGCCTACGGCGGCACCCTGTTCGTGGAGGAACTCCTCGACGTGATGCAGCGCGACTTCCTGCGTGACGAACGCGTCCAGCCGATCACCCGCACCGTCAGCAGGATCCACGTCCTCGAGGAGTCGCGGCACATCCGGTTCGCGCGGGAGGAGACGGTGCGCCGCGTCGCACACCTGTCCCGGACCAAGCGGGCCTACCAACGTCTCGTCCTCGGCGTGAGTGCCTACTTCGTCGTCACCTGTCTGGTCAACGAACAGGTCTACGCCGCAGCCGGCCTCGACGTCGACGAAGCGAAGAAGGCCGCCCGCACCAACACGCACTACCACGAGATGATCCGCGAGGGCTGCCGCGATACCGTCGAATTCCTCGACGAGTGCGGCCTCGTCGGCGGCCCGTCGACGCTGTTCCTGCGCCGGGCGCACGTCCTCTAGTGGGCGCCCTCACCGTGCGGGTACCGGCCGGAGCGGGAGCCCCGGTGGCGAGGGAACGTCAGATCTCGAAAGCGCTCGCGAAAGCCGCGAGTCGACTCGAACATGTTGCACCCGAGACGGACTCGGTGCGCACCGGACAGAACAGGGGAGCAGGAGTGGGTGTTTTCGGATCCCGTAAGGGATGGTGGACGGTGGCGGGTCTCGCCGCGGTGGCGGGAGCGGGTGCGCTCGTGGCGCGCCGCCGGACGTCCGGTGGTCGGACGGCCGTCGGGCCGGACCGGTCCGACGTGTTCTCCACCCCGCGACTCGAACCGGAGATCCTGTCGGTCGTCTCCGCCGACGGTGCCGAACTGCACGTGCGCGCGTACGGCAACCCCGACGCCGAGCCGATCGTGTTCAGCCACGGCTGGGTGTGTTCCACCGAATTCTGGAACCCACAGGTCAACGCGCTCGCCGAGAAGTACCGCGTCATCACCTACGATCAGCGCGGCCACGGCCGCAGCGGTATCGGATCCGCCCCGCTGAGCCCGGACCTCCTCGCCGACGACCTCGCCGCCGTGCTGGCCGCGACCGTCACCGAAGGACACAAGGCCGAGATCGTCGGACACAGCATGGGCGGTATGAGCATCGTCGCGTGGGCTCGTCGCTACCCCGAGCAGGTCGAAAAGTACGCCGGCTCGATCCTGCTGGCCAGCACCGGCACCGACAAGCTCGTCGCCGAGACGACGGTCGTTCCACTGCCGCAACGCTTTCCGCGACTCCCGGTGCCGGTCGGCAAGGCGGTGCTGGGATCCACGCTGCCGATGCCGGCGTCCCCGCTGACCGCCCGGGCCATCCAGTACATCGCGCTGGCACCCGGTTCCGCGCGCGACGAGGTCGAGTTCTGCGAGCACATCGTGAACGCGTGCCCGCGGCAGACCCGCGGCGGGTGGGGGGCGGCGCTGAGCACCCTCGACATCACCGACGGGTTGAAGAACCTGACGGTGCCGACCACGGTGCTCGTCGGCACCGCGGACCGGCTCACCCCGCCGTCGCACGCCCGTCGTCTCGCGCAGCTGCTCGACGACGACCATCACCTCGAGCGGTTGATCGTCCTGCCGGGTATCGGGCACATGACGTCGGTGGAGGCGGTCGACGAGTTCAACGCCGAGATCGAACGGCTCCGCGCCCTGACGTGATACCCGTCAGCTGACCACTGTTCAGCTGAACACGACGGTCTTGCGGCCGTGCACCTGGACGCGGTCCTCCAGGTGCCACCGCAGGCCGCGGGCCAGAACCAGCTTCTCGATGTCGCGGCCCTGCCGGACCATGTCGGCGACCTGGTCGGTGTGGTCGACGCGGATGACGTCCTGCTCGATGATGGGGCCGGCATCGAGTTCGGCGGTCACGTAGTGGCAGGTCGCGCCGATCAGCTTCACACCCCGCACGAACGCCTGGTGGTAGGGGCGGGCGCCGATGAACGACGGCAGGAAGCTGTGGTGGATGTTGATCGCGCGGCCGGCCCAGTGTTCGCACAACTCGGCGGGCAGCACCTGCATGAACCGGGCCAGGACCACCGCGTCCGGGTCGTGGACGTCGACGAGCTTGCGGACCTGCTCGAACGCGGGTCCGCGTTCGGCGGGGTCCTTCGGGAACGACACGTAGTGGAAGTCGACGCCGTGCCGGCGGGCGACCGGCTCGAGATCGCGGTGGTTGCCGATGACCGCGGCCACCTCGCACTGCAACTCGCCCGCCGAGACCCGGCCGAGAAGGTCGTGCAGGCAGTGGCCTTCCTTGCTGACGAGCAGCACGACCCGCTTGCGTTCCCCGGTGTCGGTGAGCGTCCACTCGGTGTCGGGGCCGAGTTCGGCGGCGACGGCCGCGAACCTCTCCCGCATCTCCTCGAGACTCAGTGAGATCGACGACGCCCGCACTGCCTGCCGGGTGAAGAACCAGCCGGTGTCGGCGTCGGCGTGGTACGCCGCCTCGACGATCCACCCGCCGACCTCGGCGAGGAACGCGGAGATGCGGGCCACGATGCCGGTGCGGTCGGGGCAGCCCAGGGACAGAACGTAACGACGGTCGTCGGTCGAGGCAGCAGAACTCATGGCCACAGTGTGGCAGGTCACCTCGAACCGGTGACCGCTGCCGTGCCGACGAGAGTGGACGCGTCGACGGTGTGTAGTCCGCGGTCGGTGATCAGGGCCATGACGTCGGTGCGGACCCGTTCGATCGTGGCGTCGGGCAGCCCGGCCAGGGCGCCCCGCAGCCCACTGCCCAGCACGAGGTTCCAGCAGAACTCCTCGGTCGCCGGGATCAGGTTCGACAGCTCGCGCACCACGGTGCCGGTGGTGCCGGCGGCGGCGAGCCAGGCCCGCAGCTTGCCGGCGCTGTCGAGCCGTTCGGCGTCCGCGACGGTGCGGGCGCTCTCCGGCAGCGGTGCCTGCAGGTGCGGGGTGAGAGCGTCGAAGAACACGGCCGCGAACTCGTGCAGCGCGGGCGCCCGCCACGTGGTGACGCCGACGGTCCCACCGGGACGCACGAGCCGGGCCAGCCGGGCGAACGCCGCATCCATGTGCGGAAGGAAGAACACCGAGTACGACGCGAGGACGGCGTCGTAGCCGGCGGCCGGGACAGTGCTCGGCGGCTCCCATTCGGTGGCGTCGGCGCGGACGAACTCGATGTTGAGCAGTGCCCGGTCCGACGCGGTGACCCGGCCGTGTTCGAGCAGATCGTCGGACAGATCGATCGCGTGCACCTGGCCGGTGGGGCCGACCGCGGCTGCGGCCGCCAGCGCCGCCGACCCCGTCCCGCAGCCGACGTCGAGGACCACGTCACCGGCCCGCAGCCCCGCCGCGAACACCAGGGACTGGCCGGCCGGACCCCACACCTGCGGGGTCACCCGGTCGAAATCGGCGGCCGCGGCGTCGAACGTCGCAGCGATGTCGCCGGCGCTGGTCTTCCCGACGCTCACCCCTCCGATGCTAGCGACCTGTGCAAGGCTGCGAGGCATGTCGGATCACACTGTCGATCGGGCCCGGGTCGCCGCGATGATCGACCACACCCTGCTGGATCCGGTGGCATCGGACGCCGACGTCGCCACCCTCGTCGACGAGGCCCGCGAGCTCGGCGTGTACGCGGTGTGCGTGTCGCCGTCGATGCTGCCGCTTCCTGTGACGAACCGACCCGGTCCGCTGGTCGCGGCGGTCGTCGGGTTCCCGTCGGGCAAGCATCATTCGCTGGTGAAGGCGACCGAGGCGCGGCTCGCCGTCGACCAGGGGGCCGCCGAGATCGACATGGTGATCGACGTCGGGGCCGCGGCGGCAGGCGAGTTCGACGCCGTCTACGCCGACATCCTCGCGGTCCGGGATGCGATCGGCACCGGCCCGGTCCTCAAGGTGATCGTCGAGTCGGCGGCCCTGACCGACGACGCGATCGTCGGGGCGTGCCGGGCCGCCGAGCGGGCCGGGGCGGACTTCGTGAAGACGTCCACCGGCTTCCACCCGGCGGGCGGTGCGAGCGTGGCTGCGGTGCGGCTGATGGCACAGACCGTCGGGGGGCGGCTCGGGATCAAGGCCAGCGGCGGCATCCGCACCGCCGCCGACGCGCTGGCCGTGATCGACGCCGGCGCCACCCGGCTGGGGTTGTCCCGCAGCCGGGCGGTGCTGGACGGGTTCGGTGGGCCGCCGATCAGATGATGCTGCAGCCGGCGTTCGGGGCGTTCGGGTCCTGCGGCGGCATCACGTAGCGTCCGCCTGCGAGGTGCAGCTGGACGGCGTTGTCGGTGACGGTCAGCGATGTCGGCGCCATGCCGAGCGGGTACTGCTGCAGGCTCGCGGTGAGAGCCTGGACGACGCCGTCGACGAGCGACGTGGGCAGTCCGAGTCCGAGGATCTCGGCGCCCACGGTCTCGACCTGGACCTGTCCGTCCGCGATGGCGGGCCGGACGGTGAGGTCGGCGAGGCCGCCGACACTGAACTTCAGGGTGCCGGTCGCCGGGTCGGGGGTGACGCCGGTGATCAGGCCCATCGACTCGGACTGCACGGTCGCGAGGATGCCGTCGGTCTTCCACAGCACGTCGGCGGTGGAGCTGCCGATCGTGCCGCTGCTGTCGTCGGTGGCGGACATGTCGATGTCGTTCGCGCGGGCGTGCACCTGCATGCCCTTCGCCGGACCGAACGACGAACCGGCGCTGTCGATCGTCATGTAGGGCACGTTCTTGCTCGTCATCTGCAGCAGCACCGGCTTCCAGCTGAGACCCACGTCGACCGGCGAGCCGAGTTGGCTCTGCAACTGGGACTCCATGCAACTGGTGGCGCGCTGGCGGACGAAGAGTTCGCCGCCGACCAGTGCGACGACGAGTGCGGCGACCACGATCAGCGAGATCACGAGCGCCTTGCGTCGCTTGGGCTTCGGTGCCGTGGGCGTCTGGGGTGCGTTCACTGTTGCCGACATGACAGGGATTCTCCCGGAAGACTCTGAGCAGTTTCTGTGAAACAGCATTCGGGATGGACACTGTGACCCACAAAGGTCCACGAAGGCCCGTGAAACTGTGATCTGCACCACGATGTGGCAGTAGGGTGTGGGCATGGCGGGCAGGACAGATCCGCGACGCGACCCTACTCCGGAGGCGGGGGAGGATCTGCGTCGTCTTGCGCTCCGGCAAGCGGGGTATTTCACGACCGGGCAGGCGCTGCGGGTCGGGTACACGACCGAGGACATCGGCGGCCGTCTGGCCGAGGGGTCCTGGTTGCGGATCGAACGGGATCTGTTCCGCCTCGCCTCGTTCCCGCGCACCGATCTCGAGGAATACGCCAAATGGTGCGCGTGGTTCGAGGGCGACGCGGTCGTCTCGCATCAGAGTGCCGCCGAACTGCACGGGCTCGGGCACCTGCAGCCGAGTTTCGTGCACCTGTCCACCCCGGGTTCCGCCCCGGCACCCACCCGCCGACTCGCGCTGCACCGGCGCCGACTCCGCGACGAGGACTGCGAGCAGGCCGGTCCGCTGCGCATCACCACCCCGCTGTGCACGGCCCTCGACCTCGCGTCCGGCGGTATCGCGCAGGACCTGTTCGACGAGGTGATCGGCGACGGCGTCGCGATCGGCCGCATCGACCCCGCCGAACTGAGGGTCGCCGCGGAACTGCAACCGCAGCAGATCGTCGACCGTATCGAGCACGCGCTGGGTGCGTGCGAGTGAGCCGCGCTACCGAACCGGCGCGACATGCTCCCACGGCACCGTGAGCACGCAGTCGCGGATGCGGCGGCGCTGCGGGACGACGGGGTGACCGAGATCGGCCAGCAGCCGCAGTGACTCACGCCAGCGGACCCGCGGCCCGAACGGGGCGAGTCCGGCGGCGACCGCCCACGCCCGGTCGGCGGCGACGAGCAGGTCGTGGATGCGTTCGCCCTCGACGTTGCGGTGGATGAGGGCTTTGGGGAGCCGCTCGGCGACGTCGCTCGGCCGGTCCACGGCGAACGGATCCCACGCGATCGTCAGCGACCGCGGACCGTCCCGGTCCAGCAGCACCCACGCGCAGCGGCGGCCGAGTTCGTCGCACGTGCCGTCGACGAGGAGCCCGCCCGGCGCGAGCCCGGACCGCAGCCGGCCCCACGCATCCTCGACGGCGTCCTCCGGGTACTGCCGCAGCACGTTGAACGCCCGGATCAGCGTCGGCCGCAGGCCCGCGAGTTCGAAACCGCCGCGCGCGAACACGACCCCGTCGCGGCCGGGAACGACCCGGGCGGGATCGATCTCGAGTCCCACGACCCGCACATCGGAGCGCACCGTCCGCATTCGGGCCGCCAACTCGAGTGTCGTCACCGGCATCGCCCCGTAGCCGAGGTCGACGATCAGCGGATCGGACGCGCCCCGCAGCGTGCGCCGCACGAGCGGATCGTGGATCAGCCGGCGGTCGCTGCGGCGCAACCGGTTGATACCGGTGGTGCCGCGGGTGATGACGCCGACAGGTTTACCTTCGCGCACCCCGCTCACCGGGCTGCGAGCCAGGCGGTGGTGATCGCGGCCTCGTTGCGAAACAACTCCACCAGGTTCGCCAGCATCAGTTCCTCGATCTTCCCGCCGACGAACGGGATCGACACCTTCGCCTCCGACGTGGTGCGCAGCGTGCACCCGGTGCCGGTACCGAACAGCTCCATCGTCCCGGTGAGGCTGCCCGGTGCGGCCGGGATCGTGGCCTCGTACGTGCCGGTCACCGGATCCCCGAACCGGGTGTACCGCTCGGTGCGGGTGATGATCAGGTCGCTCTTGAGGACCGCCTGCGCGATTTCCGGCAGTTCGGTACGCGGCAGCACATGGTGGATCACCAGGTCGATACCGTCGGCGGTGACCTCGTGCGACACGAGGCTGCCGGCGTTGTCCGCGAACGTACGCATCTGAGCCATCCGCGCCTCCCAGTAGCCGCGATCGCCGAGCGCGGCGTACACCGTCTCGGCGGGATGCTCGAACGTGGCGGAATAGTCGATGCGACGGGCCATGACCTGCAGATTACCGGCCGATGACAGACGTGTCGGCGAAATCTGCGACGGGTCCGGTGTCTACGACGGGTTCGCCGCCGTCCACCGCGCGGTGAAGTCCTGCTCGGCGTCGAACAGTTCGATCACCTGACCGGCGATGACCTCCTCGATCCTGCCGCCGATCAGCGGCATCTTGACCTCCACCGAACCGTCCACGACCAGCAGTGATCCAGTGCCGGTCGAGTCGTCCGCGGTCAGGGTCAGGGTGCCGCGCAGTCGCCCGGGAACACCCTCGACCGCGGCGGTGAAGGTGCCGGACGCCCGGCCGTCCTGTAACGCACCCCACGATTCGGTGCGGGTGATGTGCAGATCACCCGGGCGGATCTTCGACACGATCGCCGGCAGATGCTCGGCGGGGACCGCCTGCGTCATCGCCACCTCGACCGCGGCGTCCCCGGCCGTCCACTCGTCGATCGTCGCGCCGGGACCGCCCACGTCCTGCAGCCGGGCCCGCCAGTACCGCTCGTCGGTGAGCGCGGCATGCACGGTCGCGACCGGCTGGGGGTAACGGGCGGAATGCTCGATGCGTCGGGACATGGACGGCACGCTACCGTTTTCCCGTGTTGGATCCACTCATCCGGGGGCGCCTCGACCAGGTCGGCGCACAGTTGTCCGAGCAGGTACCGCTGTCGAGCCTGACCACGCTGCGGCTCGGCGGTCCCGCCGCGGTCCTCGCGGACTGCCCGACCACCGCGATCCTCGTGGACACCGTCCGGCTCCTCGACGCCGCAGGGGTCCCGACGCTGATCCTCGGCGGCGGCTCCAACCTGGTGATCTCCGACGCCGGTTTCGACGGTGTCGTGGTCCGGGTGGCCGACGCGGGCGTCGACATCGGCGAGAACGGAGAGAACACGGTCTGCGCGCAGGCCGGCGCGGTGTGGGACGACGTCGTCGCGGCGACGGTCGCCGCCGGGTTCGGTGGCCTCGAATGCCTGTCCGGGATCCCCGGCTCCACCGGCGCGACCCCGGTGCAGAACGTCGGTGCCTACGGTGTCGAGGTGGGCTCGCTGCTGCGCCGCGTCCGACTGCTCGACCGCACCACCGGCGAGGTGCGCTGGGTGGAGCCGTCCGCGCTCGGGCTCGGCTACCGCACCAGTGTCCTCAAGCACCGCTCCGACGCGCTGGTCCTCGCCGTCGAGATGACCGTCCGCCCCGACGGGTCCAGCGCCCCGCTCGCGTACCGCGAACTCGCGTCCGCGCTCGGCGCGACCGAGGGGGAACGCCGGCCCGCCGCCGCCGTCCGCGACACCGTCCTGGGGCTGCGCCGCGGCAAGGGCATGGTCCTCGACGCCGCCGACCACGACACGTGGAGCGCCGGCTCGTTCTTCACCAACCCCGTCGTGCCCGACTCCCGGCTGCCCGCGGTGCTGGACGTGATCCGCGCGACGGTCGGCGCGGACACCCGGATCCCGCAGTTCCCCGGTGATGCGGGCACCAAACTGTCTGCGGGGTGGCTCATCGAGCGCGCCGGATTCGGCAAGGGGTATCCGGCCGACGACGCCCCGGTCCGGTTGTCCACCAAGCACACCCTCGCGCTGACCAATCGTGGTGCGGCGTCCACCGCCGACCTGATCGCGCTCGCACGCACCGTCCGCGACGGTGTCGAGGAGGCGTTCGGGGTGCGGCTCGAACCGGAACCCGTCACCGTCGGCTGCGCTGTCTGAGCGCCGCCGGGTTTCCCGTGTGGCGGAAGCCACTGTCGCAGTGCGGGTACCGTGGTTTTCGTGCGTGAACTGGGTATTCGGGTAAATAGGGCGCGGCTGTGGGCGGTGGCCGCGGCGCTCCTCGGGACGCTCCTCCTCGCCGGCTGCACCATCCCCACCGGTGATGCCGCGGACGCCGCCCCGGCCGCGTCCGGACCCGTCGTGACTGTGACCGAGAACCCGGCACCCGACGCTCGTGGCGTCAGCCCGATCGCGCCGGTCTCGGTGACCGTCGCGCAGGGCACGATCGTCGACGCCGCGCTCACCAACACCGTCGGCAGGGCCGTTGCGGGAACGTTGAGCCCGGACCGCACGGTGTACACGATCACCGAACCGCTCGGCTACGACACGACGTACACGTGGTCGGGAACCGCGGTCGGCGGCGACGGCACGACCGTGCCGATCACCGGCAGTTTCACCACCCTCGCCCCCGACACCCGCACGTCGGTGCGCACCAACATCGCCGACGGCCAGGTCGTCGGTATCGCCGCCCCGATCATCCTGCAGTTCGACGGCCCGATCGCCGACAAGGCCGCCGTCGAGAAGGCTCTGACGGTGACCACCGACCCGCCGACGACCGGGTCGTGGGCGTGGCTGGCCGACGACAACGGTGCCCGCGCGCACTGGCGTCCCGAGAACTACTGGACGCCGGGCACCGCCGTGCACGTGGACGCGAAACTGTACGGCCTGGACTTCGGGGGCGACGCGTACGGCGCCGGTGACCTGTCACTGAACTTCTCGATCGGCCGCAGCCAGATCGTCAAGGCGAACGCCCCCAGCCACCGCATGCAGGTGGTGCGCGACGGTGCCACGATCATGGACATCCCCGTCAGCTACGGCGAGGGCAACGAGAACCGCAACGTCACCCGCAGCGGCATCCACATCGTCACCGAGAAGCACGAGGACTTCCTGATGTCGAACCCGCCGTACTACGAGAACGTGCGCGAGCGGTGGGCCGTCCGGATCTCCAACAACGGCGAATTCATCCACGCCAACCCGCTCACCGTCGGTGTGCAGGGCGCATCCAATGTCACCAACGGCTGCATCAACCTGTCGCTGTCGGACGCCCAGGAGTACTTCGGTACCGCGCTGTACGGCGACCCGGTGGAGGTCACCGGCACCCGCATCGACCTCTCCGCCGCGGACGGCGACGTCTACGACTGGGTGGTCGACTGGCCGACGTGGCAGTCGATGTCCGCGCTGGCGTAGTACCGCTGCCGGGCGGAACCGAACGCTCGTGTGCCGCGTCCATCCCTGTATGACTGTGTATTCCGGGTATCCGATGGGACGTCCCGACGGTGACGCGCGGTGGCGGTTCACGGCCGCCGAGTTCCACACCCTGTGGACGCGTCTGGGACGGGACCGACTGCCGTACCCTCTGCGGTACACCCCGACCGGGTTCTTCGAGGACGACCTCGACGACCAGAGTCGCGCCGCCGTGGCCGCCGTCCTGCCGCGGGTGACCGAGGACCTGCACCGTCGGCTGACGGTGCTCGCCGAACCCGACATCCGGATCGAGGTCGCCGGCTACACGGACCTCGACGGGCACGACGAGGAACCGGTCCGCATGCACGCCGGTATCCGCGGCGGTGTCGGTGTGCTCGCCGTGCAGACGGGCGACGGCGACGTCCACCTCTCGGGGGTCGTCGCCGCCGCGATCCCGGCCGAGATCGCCTCGTCTCTGCCCCGGTTCGCTGCGGGCACACGTCCGGCGCTGCGGTTCCGGCGCGACGAATTCGATTCGGGTGACGGCCGTCTGCTCACGTCCGTGGGTTCCGTCGGCGGGCGGGACGCGGCGCGGGTCCTGCTCACCCGTCGGCGCGCCGGGGTCGGGGAGATCACGGTGTTCGCGGGGGCGGCGTACGACAGCCGGCCCACCACCGACGGTGCGAGCCTGCACTGGGTCGACGTCGCAGGCGACGGCAGGTATCTGTTGCACGGCGACCCCGACGTCACCGTCGAACCGGTGACCGAGGCCCGGACGACGGACCGGATCGCCCGGCTCGTCGACGCGGCGGAACCGATCGGGCGGCGGCCGCGTCCAACCCTGTGACTGCACGACACGGGGAGGGATCGGCAATGACCGACAGTGGTATTCGCGACGAATCACGGGACCGGCACCGGGGCCGCAACGCGGACCTGCGTGCGCAGGTCGACGACATGCTCGGCGCACTGCAGACACAGACCGAGGCGCTCGCGGCGGCGCAGGGGACGGTCGCGGGCCTGACCGCGACCGCCGAATCGCCCGACGGGCTGGTCCGGGTCACCGTCGACGCGGCCGGCGCGGTCCGGTCGGTGTCGATTGCGCCGGCCGCGTTCGGACGCACCACCACCGAGCGGCTCGCGGCGTCGGTCACGGCCGCCGCGGTCGCCGCCACCGCCGACGTGCGGGCGCAGGTCGCCGAACTGCTGGCCCCGGTCACCGCGGCGGCCGCGAGCATGCCGGACCTGTCCGACATCGTCTCCGGGGCGCCGAGTCTGCGGAACCTCGTCCCCACCGTCGCCACGGAATTCACTCCGGCCGACATCGTGGACGATCTGCACGACTGGCGGGCGCCGATCCTGCGGGAGGCGCACCGTGGTTGACGGTATGCGCGCCGATCCGGATCAACTCGTCGGTGCCGCAGCAGGATTCGACATCCTGTCCGAACGGGTGTCGGAGGCGTCCGCTGCCCTCGCCGCTGCTCTCGACGCCGAGGGGGCGAGCTGGGGCGCCGACGATCCCGGCACGACGTTCGCGGCGCAGTACACGCCGGGCCGGGACGTCGCCACGGCCGCGATCCGGCAGCTGGCCGCCACGTTCGCGGCCGTCGCAGCGGGACTCCGCGACACCGGTGCCGCATTCGCGGCCACCGACGACGGATTCGCCGGCACTCTCGGGGGAGGACACTGATGGGGATCGAGATTCCCGGAGCCCTACGCACCGTCGCTTCCGTTGCGGTGGGCCAGGACTGGCCGGACGGGGACGAGACGTCGCTGCGACGTGTCGCCGACGCGTGGGACCTCGCGGCGGTCGCGCTCGACCGGGTGGGCGCCGACGGCACCCGGGCGATCGCACCGGCGCTGGCCGCGGTGTCCGGGATCGTGAACGACGCGGTCGCCGGTAAGTGGCAGCAGGTCGACGCGTCCATCGAGGACCTGGCGGCCGTGTGCCGGCAGCTCGCCGACGCGTGCGACGCGACCGCCGCCGACGTCGAGCACGCGAAACTGTCGATCATCGCGGCGTTGGTGACGCTCGCCGCGGAGATTGCGGCGCTCCTGGCGGCCGCGCCGCTGACCGCCGGGATCTCCACGGCCGGGGCCGCGGCCGCGGAACTCGCGACGCAGGTCACGGTGCGGATGATCCTGCGGGAACTCCTCGCGAAACTGGGCCGGGACGTGCTCACCGACGTGCTCGTCGACACCACGGTCTCCGGGCTCCTCCAGCTCGGGCAGATCGCGGAGGGTAATCGCGCCGGCATGGACTGGGGTGCGCTCGGCCGGGACGCGTACGGGAGCGCGGTGTCGTCGATGGTCTCGCAGGGGCTCGGCGGGCTGCCCGGCGCGCGGGCAGCGGCCGGGGAGATCGACACGCTCACCGGGCGGCTGGTCGGTGACGGTCTCGTCGACGCCCTGATCGCACCGACGAGCACCCGGATCGGGGACGCAGTCGAGGGCGGGCTCGAGCCGTCGTCGGACGCGGGCGAAAACCCGGTCGGCACAGGCTCGTTGAACATGAACTGAGAGCGATGCGCCGACCCGGAACCGTTTTCCCTGGTACAATGGCCGCAACACGGTGTGGGGCCTACCGGCGCCGCACGAGTGTCACGATTCCGGTATCACGACGCGAGGAGGTGAGGGAAGCCGATGAACAGCCGCGACTGCCGCCCGTCGACTCTCGGAAACCGTCCGATCCTCGATCCGAGTCGAGTACCGCTCTCTCCGATCTGATTTCGTCGTTCCGACGCAATCGCAGATCTTCTTCATCCCGTATGTACTGACGCATACCCGGATGGCACATATCTGAAACCGGGTGAAAACCTCTGCCCTGGTTCATTTCCCGTACAAGGAGGAGGCCATGATGTCGATCGTCTCTACCCTGCGCAAGCTCTGGGCGCGCTACGACCTCACCCCGCAGGAGCGGGCGAATCTGCGAGCGTCCTATCTGCCGCCGGCCGTCGTCGCGGCCTCGCTCGGCGGCGGCCGGTTCTAGACCGATGCCGCGTGCGGATACCCGCACGTCACCGGCATGGGCTAGGTTGGCGCGGTGAAGCCGCGCCGTGGGTCCGGGATCGCCGGACACCGTCATCGTCGTCGCCGGCCGCTCGTGTCCGCGCGGGCGGCCGGCGCGGTCGCGTCGGTACTCGTGCTCGTCTCGACCGGTCTGGCGTGGGGTGCGCAGCGGGAACTCGGATCCGGACTCACCCGATCCGACGCGATCGACGCGGTCGGTGACGACACGTCGACGCACGGGGACACGAACATTCTGCTGATCGGTCTCGACAGCCGAAAGGGTATGGACGGCAACGATCTTCCCGCCCAGTTCGTCACCGAAGCACTGCACGCCGGTGACAGTGACGTCGGCGGCTACAACACCAACACCCTGATCCTGCTGCACGTCCCCGGCGACGGCAGCCGCGCCACCGCCGTCGCGATCCCACGCGACGACTACGTCGCGGTCCCCGGCTACGGCAAACGCAAGATCAAGGAGGCGTACGGACTCGCGAAGGCCGACGCCGACACCGAACTGCTCGCGCAGGGCGTCACCGACCCCGCCGAGCGGGAACGGGAGGCCCGCGACGCCGGACGCCGGTCCACCCTGAAGACCGTCCAGAACCTGCTGCAGGTGCCGATCGACCACTTCGCCGAGGTCAACCTCGTCGGCTTCTACGACATCGCGCAGGCACTCGGACCGCTCGAGGTGTGCCTCAACGCGGCCGTCGACGACCCCTACTCGGGGGCGCACTTCCCGGCGGGCCGCCAGTTCCTCGACGCGTCGCAGGCGTTGTCGTTCGTCCGGCAGCGGCACGGTCTCGACAACGGCGACCTCGACCGGACCCACCGTCAGCAGGCGTTCCTCAGCGCCGTGATCGCGAACCTGAAGTCCACCGGTGTGTTCGGCAACGTCGGCAAACTGCGCGGTCTCGCCGCCGCCGTCCGCAACGACATCGTCATCGACGCCCGACTGGACCCGGTCGCGTTCTCGATGCGCAACCGCAATCTCACGTCCGGTGGTGTCGACTTCTACACGCTGCCGATCGAGGGATTCGACAAGGTCGACGGCCAGGACGTCAACGTCGTCGACCCGGATCGGCTCCGTCGTGAGGTCGGTCGTCTGTTCGCCGGGCCGCCCGAGTCGTCGCCGTCGGCCGTCCCGGCAGCGCCGGCGGCACCGGATCCGCGGATCACCGTCGACGTGCACAACGGCACCGGCATCGACGGGTTGGCGGCGTCGACACTCGCGGCGCTGACGGCCCGCGGCTTCCCGGCCGGATCCGTCGCGACCGCCGCGGGAACGGGTGTGACGACCGTCGACTACGGCCCCGGCGGCCAGGCCACCGCGGCCGCACTGGCCGGTGCGCTCGGGGCGCCGGCCCGGCCGGATTCGTCCGTCGCCGCCGACCACGTCCGCATCGTCGTCGGACGCGACCTCGGCGATGCGGTACCCGGACTGCTCGGCGGCAGCGCCCCGGCAGACACCTCCGGTGATGCGCCGGTCCCGACGACCGGGGCGCAGGGCGCGCCGATCGCCGCGGACGTCTCCGGTGGCATCCCGTGCGTCGACTGACCGCCGGCTACGTCGTGGTGCGGTGGAAGCGGCCGGTGTCGGCCTGATCCCGCGGCTTGACGATGATCTGGTCGAGATTCACGTGCGCGGGACGGGACGCGACGAACCCGATGATCTCGGCGATGTCCTGCGCGACGAGCGGCGTGATGCCCTCGTACACCTTCGCGGCACGATCGGTGTCACCGTCGAACCGGACCAGCGAGAACTCGGTTTCCACCGCGCCCGGCGCGACCTCGGTGAACCGGACCGGCGTGCCGAGCAGTTCACCGCGCAGCGTGCGGTGCAGCACCGCCTGGGCATGCTTGGCCGACGTGTACCCCGAGCCGTTGTCGTACGCGGTGAACGCGGCCACCGACGTCACGGTGACGACCAGGCCGTCACCGGAGGCGATCAGCTTGGGCAACAGCGCCTTCGTCACCCGCAGGGTGCCCAGGACGTTCGTCTCCCACATCCACCGCCAGTCGTCCAGATCGGCTTCGAGGACGGGGGCGAGGCCCTTCGCGCCGCCGGCATTGTTGACCAGGACGTCGACACGGGGGAGGACCGCACAGAACGCGTCCACCGAATCGTCGTCGGTGACATCGAGTTCGAGTGCGGTGCCGCCGATCTCCGCGGCGATCGCCTCGAGCCGGTCGAGGCGGCGGGCACCGAGAACGACGTGGAAACCCTGCTGGGCGAGGGTGCGGGCGGTGGCTTCGCCGATGCCGGAGCTGGCTCCGGTGACGACGGCGACACGGGTGTCCGGTGACAGGCTCATGCCCCGATCGTAGTGCCGGGATGCTAGCTTGATCGGCATGTCGCCAGCCGCCGCCCTTCCGCCGCGGGTCACGTACGTGACCGCCGCGTTGGGTTCCCGGCTGCCGCACCCGCGGGAACTCTGTCGTCCCTGCAGCCACTTCCGCCGCTGATTCCGCGCTGCCCGGTCCCCGTTCCACGCTGATCGTCCGACGACTCGTCGGTTCCGATCGCCTGTCGGCAGCGCGTTCCCGCCCGCGTCGACAGCCGTCCCCGAGGGGACGGGACAAGGACACTCCATGCTCACGACCGCCTCCCACACCCACCGTTCCGTCGCCACCCGGCCGGCCCGGCCCGCCGTCCGCACCGTCGTCCGGCCCACCCGATCGCGTATCGTGCCGCCCACCCTCGGCCTGGCCGACGGACCGTCGGCCGCCGTGTTCCGGGCCGCCGCCGTCCGCGGGCCGCTCTACCGGGACGAGGCCACCCGCGCCTCCGGGGCCAGTGTCGCCACCGTCAACCGGCACGTGACGGCGATGCTGGCGGCCGGACTGCTCCGGGAACGCCCCGACCTCGCGGTGTCCGGCGCGATCGGCAGGCCCCGGATCCCGTTCGAGGTCGACCACGAGCCGTATCTCGCCGTCGGCATCCACATCGGTGCCCAGGTGACGGGCATCATGGCCGCCGACCTGCGCGGCCGGATCCTCGGTGCCGCCGAGATTCCCACCCCGCGCGGCGAATCGAGCACTGCGCTCACCGCGGTCACCGCCAGTGCCCGACGCTTCGCGGCCCGCTGGCAGCGGCGTCGACTGCTGTGGGTGGGCGTCGCGCTCGGCGGCCGGGTGGACGCCGACACCGGAGTGGCCGACCACGACCGGCTCGGCTGGACGGGGGCCCGGGTCGGCGACATCGTCGGCGCCGGATTCGGGGTGCCGGTGTCGGTGGCCGCGCACGTCGAGGCAATGGCGGCGTCGGAGCTGCTGTTCACTCCGCACCGGTCCGGTGCCGCGGCCGCTCGGGGCAGCGCACTGTACGTCTACGCCCGCGAAACCGTCGGGCTCGCAGTGACCATCGACGGCCGGGTGCACGCGCCGACGGCAGGACCGGGATCTGTCGCGCACCTGCCGACCGGTGCGGACGTACGATGCGATTGCGGTGCCACCGGCTGCCTCGAAGCGGTCGTCGGTGACCGGGGTGTGCTGCGGGCTGCGCAGCGGGCCGGGGTGCTACCGGCCGGGGATGCCCTGCCGCCGATCGCCGTGCTGCACACGGCAGCACGGTCGGGATCGACGGCGGCGCAACAGATCCTGGTCGACCGGGCACAGGCGCTGGGGCGGGCCGTCGCGATGCTGCGCGATCTGTTCAACCCCGACCGGGTCACCCTCGGCGGACAGGCGTTCACCGGCTATCCGGAAGCGGCCCCGCACGTGGCACAGGCGCTCTCGCGGGCGTCACGGATCGGGGGCGCCGACGTGAAGGTCACCGGGTTCGGGAATCTGGTGCAGGAACATGCGGCCGCGGCAGTCGCACTCAGCGCGCTGTACGCCGACCCGCAGGCCGCGATGAGGAAGGCCACCGTACGGGTGTGACTGCGCTGATGTGACTGTGCGGCACCGTTATCCGGCGTCGAACCGGTCGGCGAGCCAGGAGACGTTCTGCATGCCGAGCAGTTCGGTGCCCACCCGGACCGGGTCGGTCAGTACGTCACTCATCCCGCAGTGGCTCGGCTCGACCGTGACATCGGTGCCACCCGCCCGGTACGCCGCGACGAGATCCTCGACATCCGAGTAGGGGACCAGGAAGTCGTCACGGCACGACGACACCAGCACAGGCGCCTCCGGGGCCTGCTGCCCCATCCGGTTCTCGGCGTACGCGCGGGCGAAAACCGGGTTGTCGGCGGGACGGCCGTGGGTGTACAGCGCGTCCAGCGGCACGAACGGCAGCAGTGCGTACGTCTGCTGGCAGGTGGCGTCGAAGACGTCCGCGACCTGCCGGCCGAGCGGGGTGAGTTCGGCGTCCAGGTCGATCTCCGGGTAGCGGGCCGCGAAACCGAGCGAGTTCGCGAACACGAAGCCCGCACCGATCCCGCCGTCGGCCTTGCGTTCGAACGAGGCACTGTCGGTGAGCATCGCCTGCAACGCGGCGCCGACGATGTTCAACTCGGGGGCGTACGTGGCGTGCTTCTCGGCGGCGAACCCGGCCGCGACCCCGCCGCCCGCGACCCCGTACAGGCCGATCGGGACGTCGGGCGCGAGTCCGGCGTCGGGCAGCGCGATCGCCGCCCGCAGCCCGTCGAGTGTCGCGGCACCGGAGAACCGGCCGATGGAGAACCCGTTGGGGGCGGCGTCGCCGTCGTTGGCGGTGTCGCTCATCATCACCGCCCACCCGTGGCCGAACATCTGCGCGACCGGGCCGAGCGCGGTGAGCAGCCCCGGATCGAGTTGGTCGCCACCCGTCCACTGCGTGCTCGGCATGCAGCCGGGGCCGAGACTGTCGTTGGCCTCCGAATATCCGATGAGCTTGCGGTCCGCCGGGGCGGTGCCATCGTCGGGAATCAGCAGGATGCCGGTGCTCGTCACCGTCGATCCGTCGAAATCGGTGGTGACGTACATCAATTGGTGTGCGCGAAGGTGACCCGGCTGCACGCCGTACACCTGGACGGTGGCGGGACGCGACCGGATCAGCGTGCCCGGTGCCAGATCCGAGACGTCCGGCGCCGCATACCAGGGATCGGTGACGGGATGCCGCGGCGTCCACTGCTCGGGCGGAGCGATCCGGCCGTCCTGCAGGGCGCTGCGCACGAACGGGCCGAACACGTCGTCGACGCCCACCGGGTCCGCTGCCGCCGACGCGGACGGCGCACCGACCGCCAGGACCGCCGCCGCGGCCACGGCCGCCGCGAGTACAGATCGGAACGTGCGCACATTTCCTCCTCGAACCGGGCCTACCCGGATGTGATCCGGCCGACAGCATGATTCGATCATCGTGCCGTGTGCGCAGCACTTCCGGGGTGCGCAGGTCGGCACCGGGTACTCTCCGCGAGACCCCAGGACGCGCACCGCACGATCGGAGAGCACCATCGCCACGCACGTCTTCTTCGATTTCTTCGGGACGCTCGTCGACTACGACCCCAGCCCGGTCGGGACCGAGCACAATGCTCCACTCGCGTACGCGACTGCCGCCGGAGCCGACCTCGCCGGCGCGGAGGCGGACACCCTGTGGTCGACGATCTGGGCGGAACTCGACGCGCACGCCGACGAGACCGGACGGGAATGGGCGATGGTCGATGCCGTCGAACGCTTCCGGGACCGGCTCGGGGTTCCGGACGGTGCCTGCCCACCCGCATCCGAACTGATCGGCGCGTACCTCACGACGTGGTCGCGGTCGGTGGCCCCGGCCGCCGGACTCGACTCGTGCCTGCAGAACCTGTCCGCGGACCACCGGCTCTGCGTCGTCTCGAACACCCACGACACCGATCTCGTCCCCGGACTGCTCGCCCGGTTCGGGATCGCCGACCGGTTCGACGCCGTGATCGCCTCGGTGGACGTCGGATGGCGTAAGCCGAATCCCGAAATCTTCCGATTCGCAACCGAATCCGTGGGTGTCGAACCGGAGGACGCCGTGTTCGTCGGGGACAGTTGGCGGCCCGACGTCGTCGGCCCCCGCTCCGCCGGCATGAACGCCGTCTTCGTCGGAGCCCACACACAGCCGACCGACGACGGGGTGACCGTCGTCGACTCACTGCACCGGGTGCCGGACGCGGTCCGGTCGGTCCGGACGGGGAGCCTGCACCGGCGATGATCGGCACCTACCGGGAGATCTTCTCCGCCCGCGGCGCCGCCGCGTTCTCCGCCGCCGGGTTCGTCGCCCGGCTACCGATCGCGATGGTCGGCATCGGCATCGTGACGATGCTGTCGCAGCTGCGCGGCTCGTACGGTCTCGCGGGGGCACTGGCCGCGGTGTTCGCGCTCGCGAACGCCGTCGTCTCCCCGCTGGTGTCCCGCGCCGTCGACCGCTACGGGCAGCGGCGGGTCCTGCCCGCGGCGGCCGCGATCAGCGCGGGCGCGCTCGCCGCGCTGCTGCTGTGCGTGCGGCTGCAGGCCCCGGACGCCGTGCTGTTCCTCCTGGTGGTGCCGGCCGGGTGCATGCCGACGATCGGCGCGATGGTCCGTGCCCGCTGGACCGAGCTGTACCGCGGGCAACCGCAGTTGCGGACCGCTTTCGCGTTCGAATCAGTCCTCGACGAGGTGTGTTTCGTTGCGGGACCGGTGATCTCGGTGGGGCTGTCGGTGGCAGTGTTCCCGGAGGCCGGGCCGCTGGTCGCCCTGATCCTGCTCGTGGCCGGCACGCTCGCGCTCGTCGCGCAACGCGACACCGAACCACCCGTCGCCGACCGCTCCGCACACCACGGTGGGTCGGTGATCCGCATCCCGGCGATGTGGGGACTGTTCGCGGTGATGCTCGCGATGGGCACCGTCTTCGGGACCGTCGACGTCACGACCGTCGCGTTCGCGAGCGAACACGACAGCAGGTCGGCCGCGACCGTCGGGCTGGCCCTGTTCGCCGGGGCGTCGGCGTTCGCGGGTGTCGTGTTCGGTGCGCTGCGACCGGTGTCCGCGCTGCGACGGCAACTCGTCGTCGCGACCGGTGCGGTCGCGGTCCTGCTGCTGCCGCTGCTGCTGGTGCACTCCGTCCCCACCCTCGTCGCCGCCCTCGCCGTCGCCGGAATCGCGGTGGCACCCACCATGATCGTGGCGACCACCCTCGTCGAATCGGTCGTCCCGCACACCGCACTCACCGAGGGCATCACGTGGACGGTGACCGGACTCGGTGTCGGTGTGGCCGTCGGCTCGGCCGTCGCCGGTCAACTGATCGACGCCTTCGGCGCCCACTCCGGCTTCACGGTCGCGGCGGTCGCCGGTGCGATCGCGTTCACCGTCGCGGGCGGTACGCACCTGGCCCGCCGGACGCGCGGTGGCGGCGCCCCCGCGTAGTTCCTAGGGTGACTCGCATGGCCATTCGCGACACCGTCGGCGCCGACGGCACCACCCTCGTCTACCGAACGTTCGGTGACCCGTCCGCCCGCCCCCTCGTCCTGATCCACGGCTGGGCGCAGTCGTCGCGGTGCTGGGGCGACGACGTGCTCACCGCACTGGCCGCCGACCACCGGGTGATCGCCGTCGACCTGCGCGGGCACGGCTACTCGGACGCCCCCGCATCCGGCTACGACGATCCCGCGTCGTGGGCCGCCGACGTCGACGCCGTCCTGGCCGCCGAGCCGATCGGAGCCGGGGCGATCCTGCTCGGCTGGTCGTACGGCGGACTGGTGATCTGCGACTACCTGTCCGTGCACGGCACGGCGGCCGTCGACGGCGTCGTGCTCGTCGGCGCCATCACCAGCATCGGACGCGGCGAGGCCGGCGGCCGGGTCGGTCCCGCGATGAAGGCCGCGATCCCCGCCGCCATGTCCGAGGATCCGGCGGTCGCGCTCGCCGCCCTCGACAGTTTCGGGCCGGCCCTGACCGGACCGGTCGACGACCGTGCGGGAGCGTGGGCGCAGGAGCTGCTCGGGGCGGGCCTGTCCACCCCGCCGCGGGTGCGGGCCGCACTGTTCGCGCGGGCCACCGGCCACGACGGACTGCTGCGCACCCTCGACGTGCCGGTGTTCGTCCTGCACGGCACCGCCGACACCGTCGTCGACGTCACCGCAGGTGAGCACGCCGCGACCCTCGTGCCCGACGCGCGCGCGTCGTACTGGGAGGGCTGCGGTCACGGGCCGTTCGTGGAGGATCCGCAGCGTTTCGTGCGCGAGGTCCGGGAATTCGTGGCGACCGTTCCCACACGTACCGCCGAGGCGCACGCCGTCCGGTGACATGCGCCCGTGCGTGCAACGGCGCCGTGGCGACAGGGCAGTATGGACCCGTGACACCCACGCACAGCGCGAGTCCCCGACGGGTCGCGGTTCTCTCCGTCCACACGTCGCCGCTGGCCCAGCCGGGCACCGGTGATGCGGGCGGAATGAACGTGTACGTGCTGCAGACGTCGATCGAACTGGCCCGTCGCGGCGTCGAGGTCGACATCTTCACCCGCGCGACGTCGTCGGCGGACCCGGTGGTTCAGGACGCCGCGCCGGGCGTGAAGGTGCGCAACGTCGCAGCCGGTCCGTACGAGGGGCTCGACAAGAACGCGCTGCCCACCCAGTTGTGCGCGTTCGCGGCCGGGGTGCTGCGTGAGGAGGCCCGGCGCGAGCCCGGCTACTACGACCTGGTGCACTCGCACTACTGGCTGTCCGGCCAGGTGGGGTGGCTCGCGCGGGACCGGTGGGGGGTGCCGCTCGTGCACACCGCGCACACCCTCGCCGCGGTGAAGAACGCAGCCCTCGCCGACGGGGACACCCCCGAACCGGTGGCCCGGCAGATCGGGGAACAGCAGGTGGTCGCCGAGGCGGATCGGCTCACCGCCAACACCGCCGACGAGGCCGCCCAGCTCACCTCGATCTACGGGGCGTCCCCCGACCGGATCGACATCGTCGCGCCCGGCGCCGACCTGACGCGCTACCGGCCGGGGGACCGACTCGCGGCGCGGGCGTCGTTCGGCCTCGACCCCGCCGAGACGATCGTGACGTTCGTCGGACGCATCCAGCCCCTCAAGGCGCCCGACGTGCTGCTGCGTGCCGCCGCCGAGGTGATCGCCCGCGAACCCGGTCTGCCGCTGCGGATCCTCGTCGTCGGCGGGCCGTCCGGCACCGGCCTCGACAAGCCCGATTCGCTCATCGACCTCGCCGCCGCGCTGGGGATCGACGCCCGGGTGACGTTCCTGCCCCCACAACCTCCCGACCGTTTGGTCGACATCTATCGGGCGTCGAATCTCGTTGCGGTACCGAGTTACTCGGAATCCTTCGGGCTGGTGGCGATCGAGGCGCAGGCCTGCGGCACTCCGGTGATCGCGGCCGACGTCGGTGGTCTCGGCACCGCTGTGCAGGACGGGCGGACCGGTCTGCTCGTGCAGGGGCACCGGATCGACGACTGGGCGTCCGCGCTGCAATCGCTCGTGACGGCACCCGCACGACTCGACGAACTGGCCACCCGCGCGCCCCGGCACGCCGAGAACTTCTCGTGGGCCCACACCGCAGACGCCCTGCTCGGCAGCTATCGGGCCGCGACCGCAGGCTACCGGCGGCCGGCCGGCGAGAACGGTGATTTCACTCCGCGCCGGTCGCGGGGGCTGTGGAAACTGCGACGGACGAGCGGAGCGCGGGCATGAACGAGCAGGACCGGACGTCGGTGGATCTGCGGGACGTCATCGATACGGCGTTGCGCGAACGCGAACTCGACTACAGCCGCACCGGCGACGACCGGTTCGTCGTCGAACTTCCCGGCGAGCACAAGCTGAAGACGGCGACGCTGCTCACCGTCGGCAACCACGGGGTGCGGGTCGAGGCGTTCGTGTGCCGCAAGCCCGACGAGAATTTCGAGGGCGTCTACAAGTACCTGCTGCGCCGCAACCGCCGGCTCTACGGCGTCCACTACACGATCGACAAGATCGGCGACATCTACCTGGTCGGACGCCTGTCGACGCATGCGGTGACCGGCGACGAACTCGACCGTGTCCTCGGTCAGGTACTCGAGGCCGCCGACGGTGACTTCAACGTGCTGCTCGAACTCGGCTTCGCCACGTCGATCAAGCGGGAATGGGAATGGCGGGTCTCCCGGGGCGAGTCCCTGGCGAATCTGCAGCCGTTCAAGCACCTCGTGGAGGGGTCGTCCGAGGCGTCTGCGTGGGAGCCTCCGGCCGAGTCCTGACCGGTTCGCGTCGTTACCGGCGCGAGATTTCGTGGCCCAGGCCATCCATTTGATGTGATCTGGATCACATTACGACTATGCAACGATGCGCTGGCTATTTCCCTGTTCATGGGCTGTGAGCTGCGCATTTTGCCAGCTCATTGCCGTTTTTGCGGACGAGCGTCCCACAAAATCGATCCGTGACGTTCCCGTGATCCGCTCCTACGGTTGTAACCAGACCGAGACACACCGACTCGGAACGCACTACGCAAGTCCCCGACCCGCATTCACTGATCTGCCCCGCGGGATCGGGCCAGGCAAGACCACAGAGGGGCAGAGGCGAGACCCACCACGAGCCCGGACCGACCATCACGTCGTCCGACGGCCGTCTCGCCGACACCACGGAGAGGATCCACCCCGACATGGCCAAGTTCACCGCCAAGCGCACCCTCGGCACCATCGCCGCCACCGCCGCCCTCGTCGCCGCACCCCTCGCCATGAGCACCGGCACCGCCAACGCCGCCTCCGGCAACTGGGACGCCGTCGCACAGTGCGAATCCAGCGGCAACTGGTCCGCCAACACCGGCAACGGCTTCTACGGCGGCCTCCAGTTCACCGCCAGCACCTGGCAGGCCTTCGGCGGCTCCGGCATGGCCCACCAGAGCTCCCGCGCCGAACAGATCCGCGTCGCCGAGAACGTCCTCGCCGGCCAGGGCCGCGGCGCCTGGCCCGTGTGCGGCCAGTACCTCTGAGCCATCCACGCCTGACGGTCGGGCTGGGCTGAGCCCCCGTCTCCTCGGCTGAAGGGACCCTTCGTTCGCTCCTGGCGCACGAAGGGTCCCTTCAGCCGTCGCGGGGGACGTCATGCCAGGATTGACGCCATGAGTACCGGAACACTTGTGCTGCTCCGCCACGGCGAGAGCGAATGGAACGCGCTGAACCTGTTCACCGGCTGGGTGGACGTGCATCTGACCGACAAGGGCATGGCCGAGGGCAAGCGGGCCGGTGAACTGCTCGCCGAGCACGACCTGCTCCCGGACGTGCTGTACACGTCGCTGCTGCGTCGCGCGATCAGCACCGCGAACCTGGCGCTCGACGCGTGCGACCGGCACTGGATCCCGGTCGTGCGGGACTGGCGTCTGAACGAGCGCCATTACGGTGCGCTGCAGGGCAAGAACAAGGCGCAGACGAAGGCCGAGTTCGGCGAGGACCAGTTCATGCTGTGGCGTCGCAGCTACGACACCCCGCCGCCGGCGATCGAGGCCGGCAGCGAGTACAGCCAGGATCAGGACGCGCGGTACGCGGACCTGCCGGAGGTGCCGCTGACCGAGTGCCTGCTCGACGTCGTGAAGCGTCTGATCCCGTACTGGGACGAGACCATCGCCGCCGATCTGAAGGCCGGCAAGACGGTGCTGGTCACCGCGCACGGCAATTCGCTGCGCGCGCTCGTCAAGCATCTCGACGGCATCTCCGACGACGACATCGCGGGCCTGAACATTCCGACGGGCATCCCGCTGCGCTACGACCTGGACGAGAACCTGAAGCCGCTGAACCCGGGTGGCACGTACCTCGACCCGGAGGCCGCCGCTGCCGGTGCCGCCGCGGTCGCGAACCAGGGCGCCAAGTAGTCCGTCGCAGCTTTTCCGACCCCCGCGTTGTGCGCACGTGTTGCGGTGTTTCCCGTTCCGGGCCCGCGACAGGTGCGCGAAACGCGGGGGTTTCGGCGTTCCGGGCGCGACGAGTGCGCAAAACGCGAGGGAGACGGGGGAGACCGGTGCCGTCCGGCAAACACGCGGTGAACGAACGGAAAACGCCAGCTCTCGGCGTTGTGACGGGCAGGGTAACCTCAGCACCCGGGTTCGGGTGCATGTCGACCGAACGTACGATTCTGGTGTGACTGTTGTTCAGGCCGTACTGCTCGTCGTCGTAGCCGCTGTCGCCGGTTGCATCGTCGGTGGGGTGGTCGTCCCGCGCGTCGCGTCCCGGCACGCGCGGCGCCAGCAGTCGCAGGCGGGGCTGACGCTGTCGCAGGCACTCGATCTGATCGTCCGCACCTCCGAGAGCGGGATCGCGGTCGTCGACACGTTCAACGACGTCGTCCTGTCCAACCCGCGCGCCGACGAACTGGGTCTGGTCCGCAATCGGATGCTCGACGATCGGGCGTGGATCGCGGCCACCACCGTGTTCGAGACCGGGGAGTCGGCCGAGGTGGATCTGACGACCCGCACCGTGCACCGCGGGCGCGACCGGATGGCGGTCCGCGCCACCGTCCGACTGCTGACGGAGGAGGATCGACGGTTCGTCGTGGTGTTCGCCGACGACGACTCCGAACAGGTTCGGATGGAGGCCACCCGGCGCGACTTCGTCGCCAACGTCAGCCACGAACTCAAGACGCCCGTCGGCGCGATGGGTCTGCTCGCCGAGGCGCTCCTCGAATCCGCCGACGACCCCGACTCGGTCCGCTACTTCGGGCAGAAGGTGCTCAGCGAATCCGCGCGGCTCGGCAACATGGTCACCGAACTGATCGCGCTGTCCCGGCTGCAGGGCGCCGAGAAACTCCCCGACCTCGAGGTCGTCGACGTCGACGATGTCGTCACCGAGGCGCTGCGCCGGTCGGCCGTCGCCGCCGAGGCCGCCGAGATCACCGTCCACACCGACGCCCCCAGCGGCTTCGCCGTGATGGGGGACCGGACGCTGCTGGTGACCGCGCTGACGAACCTCGTCTCCAATGCAATCGCCTACTCCCCCAAGGGGACTCCCGTATCCGTGAGCCGGACGGTGCGCGGTGACGACATCGCGATCGCCGTCACCGACCGCGGCATCGGCATCGCCAAGGAAGACCAGGAACGCGTCTTCGAACGCTTCTTCCGCGTCGACAAGGCCCGCTCCCGCGCCACCGGCGGCACCGGTCTCGGACTCGCGATCGTCAAGCACGTCGCCGCCAACCACAACGGGTCCATCGACCTGTGGAGCCGGCCCGGCACCGGATCGACGTTCACCCTGCAGATCCCCGGCCACTTCGACGCCGCAGCTGTCACAGCCGCTGCCGCGTCGACCATCGGCGACGGCACCCCGGTGCCCGAACCCCACCGACCCGCAATGATCGACAAGAGGGCCGCATCGTGACACGGTGCGACCGAGAGCCTGGAGGGCAACCGTTGACGAGTGTGCTGATCGTGGAGGACGAGGAATCGCTGGCCGAGCCGCTCGCATTCCTGCTCCGCAAGGAGGGTTTCGACACCACCGTCTGCGGTGACGGGCCGTCCGCCCTGGCCGAATTCGAACGTTCCGGCGCCGACATCGTCCTGCTCGACGTCATGCTGCCCGGTATGAGCGGCACCGACGTGTGCAAGCAGCTGCGGATCCGCTCGTCGGTCCCGGTCATCATGGTCACCGCCCGCGACAGTGAGATCGACAAGGTCGTCGGACTCGAACTCGGCGCCGACGACTACGTCACCAAGCCGTACTCGGCGCGGGAGTTGATCGCCCGCATCCGTGCAGTGCTGCGCCGCGGCACCGACGCCGAGTCCGACACCGTCGGTGGGGACGGCGTCCTCGAGGCCGGCCCGGTCCGCATGGACGTCGAACGTCACCTCGTGCACGTCTCCGGGGATCCGGTGTCGTTGCCGCTCAAGGAATTCGATCTGCTCGAATACCTGCTGCGCAACTCCGGACGCGTCCTCACCCGCGGGCAGCTCATCGACCGGGTGTGGGGTGCCGACTACGTCGGCGACACCAAGACCCTCGACGTCCACGTCAAGCGGCTGCGCGCCAAGATCGAAGCCGACCCGGGCAAGCCGCAGCACCTGGTGACCGTCCGCGGCCTCGGCTACAAGCTCGAGGAGTGACCGACCCCCGGGGTGGCCGAATGTCACACGCGTTCAGTTGGACTGAACCGGTGTGACATTCGGCCACCCCCGGGGCGTCAGGCCTGCGCGTCCTGCGCGGCCTTCTCCTGCGCGATCGTCGTCGCGGGATGCACCGCGATCAGACCCAGTCCCTGCCGGCGCCGGCACAGCGACGCCAACGCGTCGTACGCGGGTTTGCCGAGCAGTTCGGTGAGTTCCGGTGCATACGACTGCCACACCGGCTTGCTGCCGACGTGGGCGTCCGGGGAACCGGAGCAGTACCACTCGAGGTCCTCGCCGCCCTCACCCCAGCCGCGACGGTCGTACTCGGTGATCGTCGTCTCGAGGATCTGCTCACCGTCCGGCCGGTCCACCCACTCCTGGGTGCGCCGGATCGGCAGCTGCCAGCACACGTCCGGCTTCACCTCGAGCGGCTCGATGCCCTTGCGCAGCGCCATCCCGTGCAGCGCGCAGCCGATACCGCCCGCGAACCCGGGACGGTTGAGGAAGATGCACGCCCCCTTGTAGCGACGGGTGCGCAGTGCCGGCTCGTCCTCGAGATCGTCCTCCTCGACGTAGCCCTTCTTGCCGAGACCCTTCTCCATGAACTGCCAGTCGTCGGGTGTGAGCATCTTCACGGACGCGTCGAGCTTCTCGCGATCCTCGTCGTCGGACAGGAACGCGCCGTGCGAGCAGCAGCCGTCGTCAGGCCGGTCGACGACGGTGCCCTGGCATGCGGGCGTGCCGAACACGCAGGTCCAGCGCGAGAGAAGCCACGTCATGTCGGCTTTGATGGTGTGTTCGGGATTGTCGGGATCGACGAACTGGACCCACTCGCGCGGGAAATCCAGCTCGACTTCCGGGGCGGGTACAACCTTGTGGGAGCCGCCGGTGCTGCCTGCTGTCACAGTGCCCGACGGTAGACCCAGTACCGTAGCCGTGTGCGCCTTGGGGTACTCGACGTCGGAAGCAACACCGTCCACCTGCTCGTGGTGGACGCACATCGTGGTGGGCACCCCACCCCGATGAGTTCCACCAAGTCCGCGTTGCGGCTGGCCGAGAACACCGACGACCGGGGCGACATCACCGCCGTGGGCGCAGACAGGCTGGTCGAGACGGTGCGGGACTTCTCCGGGATCGCACAGTCGTCGGGCTGTGGTGAGCTGATGGCGTTCGCGACGTCCGCGGTCCGCGACGCCAACAACTCCGAGGCCGTCCTGTCCCGGGTGCGTGCCGAGACCGGTGTGAACCTCGAGGTGCTGTCCGGTGTCGACGAGGCCCGGCTGACGTTCCTCGCGGTCCGACGCTGGTACGGCTGGAGCGCCGGCCACATCCTCAACCTCGACATCGGCGGCGGCTCGCTGGAGCTGACCTACGGCGGCGACGAGGACCCCGAGGTCGCGTTCTCGCTGCAGCTCGGTGCCGGACGCCTCACCCGGGACTGGTTGCACGGCGACCCGCCGGGCAAGCGTCGCGTCGCCGTCCTGCGGGACTGGCTCGACGCCGAACTCGCCGGCCCCGCCAAGGAACTCCGCGCCGCCGGCCCCGCCGACCTGCAGGTCGGCACCTCCAAGACTTTCCGCTCCCTCGCCCGACTCACCGGCGCCGCCCCCTCCGGGGCCGGTCTGCGCGTCAAGCGCACCCTCACCGCGAGCGGTCTGCGACAGCTGATCGCCTTCATTTCGCGGATGACGGCATCGGACCGTGCAGAATTGGAGGGCGTGAGTTCCGACCGCTCCCAGCAGATCGTGGCCGGGGCTCTCGTTGCGGAGGCAAGCATGCGCGCCCTGGGCATCGACACGCTCGAGATTTGCCCGTGGGCGCTGCGTGAGGGTCTGATTCTTCGCAAGCTCGATACGGACATGGGTGGAGAACTGGTGGTGAGCGCTCGATGACGGAGCCCGAAGGTGACAGCCAGGCGATCTCGGTTGCGGAACTGTTGGCCCGCAACGGGCAGAGCGTCGGCGGTGGCGGCGGCAGCAGCAGCGGCGGTCGACGACGCCGAGGCGTCAAGGGCGGCATCTCCGTCGCCGAACTGACCGGCGAGTTCCCGATCGTCCGCAAGCATCGTGCCGTCGTCGTCGACGACGAGGCGGCCGCCGACGCGATGCCGGTCGTGGACGCAGTGGATGTCGTGGACGTCGCGCCCGTTGTGGACGAGACGCCCGAGAAGCCGGCCGAGCCGGAGACACTCGTCGTACCGGAGGCGCCCGTCGCACCGGAGGCGCCGGCCGCGCCGGAGAAGCCGGCGGCAGTCGTCGTGGCGGACTCGCCGACCGTCGTCACACCGGCCGTCGTCACACAGACCGTCGTCGTGCCGACCGTGACCGCGGCGTTCCCGGCACCGAGCAAGGTTCCGAGCCCGGCCCCGGATCAGGACGCGGCCGCGACGACCGTCATCCCGCAGGTGCAGGTCCTCGCGCACAGTGAAGCGCCGGAACCGCAGCTGCTGTCCGGGCAGACGGTCGCCGGTGAGCTGCTGCGTCAGGGCCGTGACACCGCCGACACTGCTGACGCCGCCGACATCGCCGGCGCCACCGAGACATCGGGTGCCGCCACGGAATCGGACGACGACCTCGTCGTGCCGGAACCGGAATCGGGCGGTGCCAGGCAGTGGGCGTTGCTGCTCGGCCAGGGTGTCGTCGCCGTCGTCGCCGGTGCACTGATGTTCAAGGGTTTCGAGAAGCTGTGGGACATGCTGCCGATGGTGGCGCTGGTGCTCGCGGTACTGGTGATCGTCGGACTGGTCGCGATGGTGCGGATCCTGCGCCGCACCGACGACATCACGAGCCTGGTGATCGCACTCGTCGCGGGTGTCTTCGTCACCCTCGGTCCGCTGGCGTTCCTGCTCAGCACGAGCTGACTGGGCACCGGCGGAGGGAAGAGGGACGCGCATGCCGGACCGCAAGATCCTGGTGGGGCTGTCCACCGCGTCCGTCTACCCGGAGAACACCGAGTCGGCGTTCCGGTACGCGGCCGAGGTCGGCTACGACGGCGTCGAACTGATGGTGTGGGCGGAGTCCGTCAGCCAGGACATTCCGGCGGTGCAGCGACTGGTCCGCAAGTATGCGGTGCCGGTGCAGGCCGTCCACGTGCCGTGCCTGCTGATCTCGCAGCGGGTGTGGGGGCCGGACCCGGTCGCGAAGCTGGACCGGTCCGCGGAGGCGGCCGAGGCGCTGGGGGCGTCGAACATCGTGGTGCATCCGCCGTTCCGCTGGCAGCGTCGCTACGCCGACGGGTTCGCCGACCAGGTCGCGGCCCTCGAGGAGAAGACCGGCGTCGTCGTCGCGGTGGAGAACATGTTCCCGATGCGGGCCGACAGTTTCTTCGGCGGCAAGGAGAAGTCGGCGCAGCGGTTGCGCCGGCGGGGCGGTCCGGGTGCGGCGCTGTCGGCGTTCAGCCCGTCCTACGATCCCACCGATTCGGGCTACCGGCACTACACCCTCGACCTGTCGCACACCGCGACCGCGGGAATGGACGCGATGGAGTTGGCGCGGCGCATGGGGCCGGGGCTGTCGCATCTGCATCTCGCGGACGGCCGCGGCGCGTCCGTCGACGAACACCTGATCCCCGGTCACGGCACCCAACCGTGCGTGGAGGTGTGCCGGCACCTGGTCGACAGCGGATTCTCCGGCCAGGTCGTCGTCGAGATCAACACCCAGAATGCCCGGACGCGGCCGGAACGGGCGGCGATGCTCGGGCAGGCGTTGAGTTTCGCGCGCGAGAACCTGCGCTGATCCCCGAGGAACACAGGGTGGGGTAGCCACGGCCCTTATTGGATAGTAGAACTATCCAATAAGGTTCGACGTCGACCGGCACGCCGACGCCGCCGAGAGGGGAGACCGCGATGCGGGTGTCCGAACTGGTGGCCGCCAGCGGCGTGCCCCTGGCCACCGTCAAGTACTACCTGCGCGAGGGACTGCTCATGCCCGGCACGCCCCGCAGTGCGACACAGGCCGAGTACGGCGAACAGCACGTGCGACGCCTCGCCCTCGTCAAGGCCCTCGTCGGTGTCGGACTGCCGCTCGGCAAGATCCGCGTCGTCGTCCGTCTGATCGACCGTCCCGCCGACACCGTCTTCGAAACCGTCGGCCGCGCGATCGCCGCCCTGCCGCCGTACCCTGCCGACGACGACGTCCCGGCCGCCGGCCATCCCCGCGCGCGGGCCGTCCTCGACCGCATCGGTCAGGTGTACGACCCGTCGTATCCCGTTGTCGCGCAACTCGAACGGGCCCTGGCCGCCGCCGAGACCGTCGGCCTGCCGATGACCGACGAACGCCTCGACGTGTACGCGCGGCACATCCGCGCCATCGCCGAGATCGACCTCGACCTCATGCCCACCGACTCCGTCGAATCGGCGATCGAGTACGCGGTCCTCGGCACCGCCATCTACGAACCCGTCCTCGCCGCCCTGCGCCGACTCGCCCACCAGGACATCGGTGCCGGCCGGTTCGGCTCCGGCACCTTCGACGATTTCGCGCCACCCGCAGCATCCCCCGACCCCACCCCCGACAGGCAGGACCGACCGTGACCGACCACCCCTTTCTGGACCTCACCACTCTCACCACGGCCGGGTCCGGCCACTACACCGCCCACATCGACCCCATCTGGACCATCGGCCCCAAGGTGCACGGCGGCAGCATGATGGCGGTGTGCGCGGCCGCGGCCCTGCGCGAACTCACCGAGACGGCCCAGGCGGACCTCCCCGTCGACCCGGCGGTCGCGCCCCTCGCCGTCAGCGCCAACTACCTCGCCGCCCCCGACCCCGGCGACGTCGACGTGGTCGCCACCGTCCGCAAGCGCGGCCGGCAGGTCTCGCTCGTCGACGTCGAACTGTCCCAGGCCGGCCGGCCCGCCGTACACGCCGCCGTCACCCTCGGCGTCCCCGACGCGGGCGACCCGCACTACGTCGAGTCGCACGTGCTCGACGGACTGCCCGCCGAACCGTCCGCCGACGCGCAGGCGATGACCGCCGACCATCCGATGGCGCAGGTCGTGCACCTGTCACAGGGCTGCGACCTGAGCGTCGACGGCTCCTCCGCACACTTCCTGCGCGGCCGGCAGGGCGAACCGCAGGTCCGGATGTGGGCGCGGCCGTGGCCCGCCGACGAGGAGGATCCCGCCACCGCGGCACTGTTCGCGATCATGACCGGCGACATCTGCGCGCCGGTCACCATGAACCGCGGCATCTTCGGGTGGGCGCCGACCGTGCAGCTCACCACCTACCTGCGCCGCCGCCCCGCCCCCGGCTGGCTCCGGGTCATGGCCAGCTCCACCGTCCTCGGCGACACCTGGTTCGAAGAAGACCACACCGTTCTCGACTCCACCGGCGCCGTCGTCGTGCAGAGCCGCCAGCTCGCGATGATCCCGAGGTGAGCAGCGGAGCTGCCTGTGCGCCTTTTTGGTAGTGGGTACTACCAAAAAGGCGCACAGGTGCGAAGCGCCTACGCTGTCCGCATGACGAGAATTGCGGTGATCGGTGGCGGCAAGATCGGTGAGGCCCTGATCTCGGGACTGTTGCAGGGTGGTCACGCGACGCGGGACCTGGTTGTCGCCGAGCAGTACGAGCCGCGGGCGCAGGAGTTGTCCGCGGCGTACTCGATCCGCGTCACGACGATCGAGGACGCCGCTGAGGGCGCGGACGTGATCGTGGTGGCTGTGAAGCCGACGGATGTCGATGCGGTGCTCGCCGCGCTCGGCAAGGTCGACCTCGACGGTGCGCAGGAGCAGATGCTGGTCTCGCTCGCGGCCGGTATCCCGACGGTGCGCTACGAGGTGAAGCTGCCCGCCGGGTTCCCGGTGGTGCGGGTCATGCCGAACACTCCGATGCTGGTGGGGCAGGGTGCGAGCGTTCTCGCTCCGGGCCGGCACGTCAAGGCCGAGCATCTCGATCTGGTGCGGTCGATCCTGGGGGCCGTCGGCACCGTCACCGTCGTCCCGGAGTCGCAGATCGACGCGGTCACCGCGGTGTCCGGTTCCGGTCCCGCGTACTTCTTCCTTGTCGTCGAGGCGATGATCGATGCCGGTGTGGCGCTCGGCCTGACCCGGGCGACGGCGAGCGAACTGGTGGTGCAGACGATGGTCGGGTCGGCGGCGATGCTCGCCGAGTCGGGGGAGAACGCGCACGAGTTGCGGGCCGCGGTCACCTCGCCGGGTGGCACGACGGCGGCGGCCGTACGTCAGCTCGAACGCGGGGGCCTGCGCACCGCGTTCTACGACGCACTCGCCGCGGCCCGGGACCGCTCGGCCGAGCTGGGAAGCACGACCGACTAGGTCTCGATTCGCGATCTTGTTTGTCACACCCGTCGCATCGTTCCCTCTGGTCCCGCTAAGCTCGGGGCAGCACGTGCGTGTCTGTTCCGCCGGAGGGGAAGCCGGCGGCGCGACATGTGCCGGAGGTAAGTGGACAGATGGGATCTGGAGAGAATCCGGCAAGCCCGATGAAGCCGGCCAAAGTGGAAAACCGGGACGGTGTCGGCGGGACGAGTCTCGCCGCGACACAGTTCCTCACGGTCGCGGAGGTCGCGGCCCTGATGCGAGTCTCGAAGATGACGGTGTACCGGCTCGTGCACAGTGGCGAGTTGCCGGCGGTGCGCGTCGGACGCTCGTTCCGGGTGCACGCGAAAGCGGTGCACGACTATCTCGAAACCTCGTATTTCGACGTCGGCTGACACGTCGCCGGACGGGTCGGGAACCTCGGTTTTCGCCGAGCCCACCCGTCCCGGTACGATCGTGAGTCGTCGTACCAGCCAGCCGGTGTCCGTCAGGCGCTGGGGTCGTGAGAGCGGCCAGTGGCAAACGAGGCCTGAAGCGCCAGTAAATGACACAGGCGTACGTGACCGGCGTGCGCTGAACGCTAGAGAAGAGGGACACCCACCATGGGTTCAGTGATCAAGAAGCGTCGCAAGCGTATGTCGAAGAAGAAGCACCGCAAGCTGCTCCGTCGCACGCGCGTCCAGCGTCGGAAGCTCGGTAAGTAAGCCTCCGCGGCTTCACGAGCTCGAATGCCCGTCACCGATTCCGGTGGCGGGCATTCGCGCGTCCGGGGGGCTGCCGCGACAGACCGGTCGTGCGCGTGTTGCCACCGTGTAAATGCTCGCGTCGAACCCGTCCCCGGCCCCCGGTTTTCGTTAGGCTCGCCTCAGGGCGACGAGAGTGGGGGTCACGGTGAGTCCTGACGAGCGTGGGGTGCAGCCGCCGAAGGTGGTGCTGGTGACCGGCGCCAGCCGGTTCCCGGGCGGGTTCCTGGTGTCGCGGCTCGCGCAGGACCCGTCGATCGAGCGGGTCGTCGCGGTCGACGCCGTCTCACCCAGCAAGGACATGATGCGGCGGATGGGCCGCGCCGAGTTCGTCCGCGCCGACATCCGCGGCCCGCTCATCGGGAAGGTGATCCGCGGGGCCGAGGTCGACACGGTCGTGCACGCGTCGACCGTCGCGCAGGCCCCGAAGTCCGGCAGTCGGGCGGCGATGAAGGACATGAACGTCATCGGTGCGATGCAGTTGTTCGCCGTCTGCCAGAAGGCGCCGAGCGTCCGGAAGGTGGTGCTGCGGTCCGCGTCCGCGGTGTACGGCAGCAGCGCGAAGGACCCGGCCAAGTTCACCGAGGAGATGAGCGCGCGCCGGCCCCCGCAGGGGGCGTGGGCCCGCGACTGCATCGACATCGAGGGCTACGCCCGCGGTCTCGGTAGGCGCCGCCCCGACATCGCCGTGTCGATCCTGCGGTTGGCGCCGCTCATGGGTCCACGCCGGCACGGCTGGGTGGCGCGGTACCTGTCGTCGCCGATCGTCCCGAGCATCCTGGGCCGGGACGCCCGCATGCAGTTGCTGCACGAGGAGGACGCGCTCGCGGTGCTGCACCGGGCGACGGTCGCCGGCCCGTCCGGGACGTTCAACGTCGCCGGGGACGGGGCGGTGATGATGTCGCAGGCGATCCGCCGGGCCGGACGCGTCGAGGTGCCGATGCCGTTCGCGTTGTTCCGCAGCGTGGGGCGGGCACTGACCGGATCCCAGATGGCGTCGTTCACCCGTGAACAGCTCGACTACTTCCATTTCGGGTGCGGCCTCGACACCACCCGCATGCGTACCGAACTCGGCTTCGAGCCGCGCTGGACGACGCTGCAGGCGGTCGACGACTTCGTCCGCGGCAGCGGGCTCGAACCGGTGATCGATCCCGGCTGGGTGGACCGGGTCGAGTCGACGATGATCAGGGGACTCTCGTGAACGACGTGGCGAAGGTGATTCCACTGCACGGCGGCCCGGACCGCCGGCGCACGGTGCAGCATCCGGCGTCGTCCGCCCCGGAACCGGCGACCACCCCGGACATCGGCGGGACATCGGAGGGCGCCGCCGGGCCGGACCCGCGTCCCGCGTCCCCGCTGGACGGGCTGCGCAGCCGGGTCGTCGGTCAGGTCACCGGTGCGGCCGGATTCGTGCGACGGCGCCTCGCCGGCGACTACGAGGTCGACGAGTTCGGGTACGACCCGCACTTCACGGACGCGGTGTTCCTGCCGGCGCTGCGCCCACTGTTCGAGAAGTGGTTCCGGGTGGAGACGGTCGGTGTGGAGAACATTCCCGCCGAGGGCGGCGCGCTGGTCGTCGCCAACCATGCGGGGGTCGTCCCGATCGACGCACTCATGACGTCGGTCGCCGTCCACGACCACCATCCGCGGCAGCGGGCGCTGCGGATGCTCGCCGCCGACATGGCGTTCGAGATGCCGGTGGTCGGCAACATCGCCCGCAAGGCCGGGCACACCCTCGCCTGCCACCCGGACGCCGAACGGCTGCTGCGCGGCGGTGAGGTCGCCGCGGTGTTCCCGGAGGGGTTCAAGGGCATCGGGAAACCGTTCTCCGAGCGCTACAAACTGCAACGCTTCGGCCGCGGCGGGTTCGTGTCCGCGGCGATGCGGGCGGGCGTGCCGATCATCCCGTGCTCGATCGTCGGATCCGAGGAGATCTACCCGAAGATCGGTGACATCGCACCGCTCGCCCGGTTGCTGAACATGCCGTACTTCCCGGTCACGCCGCTGTTTCCGCACCTCGGGCCGCTCGGGCTCGTGCCACTGCCGTCCAAGTGGTACATCGAGTTCGGCACCCCGATCGTCACCGACACCTACGATCCCGCCGAGGCCGACGACCCGATGGTGCTGTTCGAGGTCACCGACCACGTCCGGGAGACGATCCAGCAGACCCTCTACCGGCTGCTGGCGCGGCGCGGCAACGTCTTCCTGGGCTGACGCGCGAGGCCGGCGGGCTCAGCGGGCCGCGAGCGCCCGTTCCCGCCGTCGGCTGAGGATCGCGCCGACGGCGCCGCCGATCGCACCGATCAGCAGTGCCGTCGGGATCCCGACCTTCGCGGCCTTGCGTCCGGTGCGGAAGTCCCGCACCTCCCAGCTGCGGTTCTTCGCGAGCTCACGCAGGTCCGCGTCCGGGTTGACGGCGACGGCGGTGCCGACGAGCGACAGCATCGGGACGTCGTTGTAGCTGTCCGAGTAGGCGGTGCACCGCTTGAGGTTCAGGCCCTCCCGGATTGCGAGGGTGCGCACCGCGTGCGCCTTCCCGAGACCGTGCAGGATGTCGCCGACGAGCCGACCGGTGAACACGCCGTCCTCGCTCTCGGCGACGGTCCCCAGCGCGCCCGTCAACCCGAGCCGTTTCGCGATCACCTGCGCCAGTTCGACGGGGGTCGCGGTCACCAGCCACACCTGCTGGCCGGCGTCGAGATGCATCTGCGCGAGCGCCCGGGTGCCGTCCCAGATCTTGTCGGCGATGACCTCGTCGTAGATCTCCTCGCCGAGGCGGGCCAGTTCGGCGGTGGAGCGGCCCGCGACGAACGACAGCGCCTTCTCCCGGCCCTGCGCGACGTCGTCGCTGTTCTCCTTGCCGGTGACCCGGAACTTGACCTGCTTCCACGCGAAGTCGAGCAGGTCGGACGTCTTGAGGTATTTGCGGGCGGCGAGGCCGCGGGCGAAGTGGATGATCGACGCGCCCTGCACCATCGTGTTGTCGACGTCGAAGAACGCGGCGGCGGTCAGGTCACGGGGGACCGTGGGCGCCGGCGGCTCGGCGGGTTCGGTGGGCTCGATCGACGGTTCGGGGATCGTCGCGGCCTCGGCGATCTCGGTGAGTTCGGCCTCCTGCAGCGCGAGCGCGGCGTCGGCGCTGGCCTCCCCGGCGACGTTGGCGCGCAGTTCGGCCGCGCTCGGGCCCAGCAGATTCCGGATCCGGCGGCGGCCGGGGCGCAGGATCCCGGACACGCCCACACCGAACCTCGCGCCGATCGGCAGTGATCGCCCAGGCACACGCACCTCCTGTGTCGCTGACACCTGCCGCTCACCCTAGCCGGGCGAACCGCGGGGATCCCGGCGGATGCACCCCGCGTCGTCGGCGTGTGATGTTCGTCTCGAAACGTGCCGGTCGGGAACTCGGCGGTGACCGCGCCGGTGATCGGGCACCGGTCGTGGGTGGGGGAGACTGGACCGCATGGATCAGTCGCGGCATCGGATCACCCTGCTCACTCGCGCGGGTTGCGGCGCGTGCGTTCCCGCCCGGGAACTGCTCGACGGGATCTGCGGCGAGTTCGATCTGGAACTGACCTGCATCGACGTCGACGAAGCGGCGTCGGAGCAGCCGGATCTGCGGGCCGAGTACGGCGACCGGTTGCCGGTCGTTCTGCTCGACGGCAGGGAGCACAGCTACTGGGAAGTCGACGAGGATCGGCTGCGCGCGGACCTCGCGGACCGTTCCGTGGGCTGAAATCCGGTCCGGCCTCGGCGCGCCGACGGGGGAGTGGGGTGGGTCACCTTCGGCAACCGGAAACGATCACGGTGCAGGTGAGAGCACGTGCGGCGGCCGTCGGGCAACTTTGTGCATGGCTTCACAAGCGGTTACCGTGGTGTGAACAAATCCCCCGGCGCTTCCGTGGAAGGCCGGGGTACACGGCCGACCGGACGAGGAGCCATCGACGTGACCGAACAGCACCGGACTCGGGGGGCATCGGCCCGCGGTGTCACCGGGGCTGCCCCGTCCGCTTCCCGTCGCAGGAACGCATCGGCTGCGACGCCTGTTCCCCGGCAACGTGATCTCCCCCAGGCTACGGTGACGCGTCTGGCGACGTACCTGCGGGTCCTGGGTGTGCTCGCCGACGACGGTGTGCTCATCGTGTCGAGCGAGGAACTGGCCACCGCGTCGGGTGTGGGTTCGGCCAAGCTCCGCAAGGATCTGTCGTACCTGGGTCCCAACGGTGTTCGTGGCGTCGGCTACGACGTCACCCGGCTGCGGGCCCGGATCGAATCGGCGCTCGGACTGGACCGCGGGCATCGCGTCGTCCTGATCGGTGTCGGCAATCTGGGCCGGGCCCTGGCCGGGTACGGCGGTTTCGACCGCCGCGGCTTCTCCATGGTCGGTCTGTTCGACAACGATCCGGCGTGCATCGGCACCCGTATCGGCGCACTGGCGGTGCGGGACGTCGCCGAACTCGCCGACGCGTGCCGCGAACTCGATCCGACGATCGGCGTCATCGCGACCCCCGACGCCGCCGCGCAGGACGTGTGCGACCAGCTCGTCGCCGCCGGTCTGCGCTGCATTCTCAGTTTCTCTCCCCTCACGCTCGAGATCCCCGACCACGTGGAGTTGCGCCGGGTCGATCTCGCGATGGAGATGCAGGTCCTCTCGTTCAACATGGCGCGTAATACGCCGCCGGACGAGTCGGATAGTTCCCAGATTCCCGCCGCGACTGCGGCGGTCGGCGTTTCGACCGGAAATGGATCGGTGATCAGGTCGTGAGTGTGCTTCTCGTCGGGATCTCGCATCGCAGTGCTCCCGTCTCCGTCCTCGAGCGGATCGCGGTCACGGACACCGACCGCCCCAAGCTGACGGACAAGATGCTGGCCTCGGCCCACATCTCGGAGGCGATGATCGTCTCGACGTGCAACCGCATCGAGATCTATGCGGTCGTCGGCGCGTTCCACGGCGCCCTCACCGACATCAGTGAGTTGCTCTCCGCGCATTCGGGACTCGCCCTCACCGAACTGCACCAGCACGCGTACGTCCGCTACAGCGAGGCCGCCGCCGAGCACCTGTTCGCGGTCGCCGGCGGGCTCGACTCGATGGTCGTCGGCGAGCAGCAGATCCTCGGCCAGATCCGGACCGCGTACGCCGCCGCCGACGCGCAGCAGGCCGCCGGGCGGGCGCTGCACGAACTGGCGCAGCAGGCACTGCGGGTCGGCAAGCGGGTGCACTCGGAGACCGGGATCGACGCCGCCGGCGCGTCCGTCGTGTCCGTCGCCCTCGACCGGGCCGCCGGGATCCTCGGCGACGGTGGACTGGCCGGGCGCACCGCCGTCGTGCTCGGCGCCGGCGCGATGGGCAGCCTGTCGGTCGCGCATCTCACCCGCGCCGGTATCGGCCGCATCCTCGTCGTCAACCGCACCCGGGCCCGCGCCGAACACCTCGCCGCCACCGCGGCGGGCAACGGTGTCGACGCGACCGCGATCGACTTCGACGACCTGTCGGCGGCGATGGCCGACTCGGACGTCCTCGTCACCTGCACCGGCGCGGTCGGCTCGGTCGTCACCCTCGCCGACACCCACCGCGCCCTCGCCGGTACCGGCAGGGACGGGAACCGTCCGCTGGTGATCTGCGACCTCGGCCTGCCCCGCGACGTGGAACCGTCCGTCGCCGGACTGCCGGACGTCGTCGTGCTGGACATGGCTGCGCTGCAACGGGATCCGGCTGCCGGGGCCGCCGCGTCCGACGCCGAAGCGGCCCGTGCGATCGTCGCCTCCGAACTGTCCCAGTACCTGGCGTCGCAGCGACTCGCGGAGGTCACCCCCACCGTGACGGCGCTGCGCCGACGTGCCGCCGAGGTGGTCGAGGCGGAACTGATGCGCCTCGACTCGCGGCTGCCCCTCGCGGATCCGCAGCGCGACGAGGTCGCCAACACGGTGCGCCGCGTCGTCGAGAAACTGCTGCACGCGCCGACGGTGCGGGTCAAACAACTCGCGTCCGCCCCCGGCGGCGACTCGTACGCGGCCGCGCTGCGCGAACTGTTCGAGCTGAGCCCCGGCGTGGCCGAGGCCGTCGCCTCTCCCACCGACCTCGGTGAGTTCCCGGCCGGGAGCGGTGTCACCGGAAAGGATGTGCAGGCATGAGCGTCCTGCGAATCGGAACCCGTGGCAGCCTGCTGGCCACGACGCAGGCAGGCACCGTGCGGGACGCGTTGATCGCGGCCGGGCATCCCGCCGAACTGGTGATCATCACGACCAAGGGTGACGTCACCGCCGGCCCGGTACAGCGCATCGGCGTCGGTGTCTTCGTCGCCGAACTGCGTGAGGCACTGCTCGCCGGCGACGTCGACGTCGCCGTGCACTCCTTCAAGGACCTGCCGACCGCGCAGCCCGACGACCTGACGATCGCTGCGGTCCCCGTCCGGGAGGATCCGCGGGACGCGCTCGTCGCCCGGGACGGACTCGTCCTCGGCGAACTGCCGCCCGGATCGAAGGTCGGCACGTCCGCGCCGCGCCGCCGCGCCCAACTGCGCGCCCTCGGACTGGGCCTCGAGATCGAGCCGCTGCGCGGCAACATCGACACCCGTATCGGCAAAGTGGCGTCCGGGGAACTCGACGCGATCGTGATCGCCCGCGCCGGCCTGTCCCGGATCGGCCGCGCCGACGTCATCACCGAAACCCTCGAACCGGTGCAGATGCTGCCGGCGCCGTCGCAGGGCGCGCTGGCCGTCGAATGCCGCACCGACAACCCGGAACTGGTCGCGGTGCTCGCGCAACTCGACGACGCGGCCGCCCGCGCCGCCGTCGTCGCCGAGCGGGCACTGCTCGCCGAACTCGAGGCAGGCTGCACGGCCCCGGTCGGCGCGATCGCCGAAATCGTCGAATCGCTCGACGACGACGGTCGGGTGTTCGAGGAACTGTCGGTGCGCGGCTGTGCCGCCGCACTCGACGGCTCCGATGTGATCCGGGCGAGTGCCGTGGGGGCGCCCGAACGTGCGGACGAGCTGGGGCGTGCGGTGGCACGCGAACTCCTCGACCTCGGTGCACGAGACCTGATGACAACTGGTGCGGACGGTGATGCCGATGCTTGACCGGATACACCCCCGACGACCCGATATTGCACTTTTTCCCCATCGACATGACACCGCACTGGAGAACTACCGATGAGCCGAGTCCGTAAGAACAGCCCCGGACGGATCCTCTTCGTGGGATCGGGTCCCGGCGACCCGGCGCTGCTCACCGTCCGCGCGCGGGACGTCCTCGCGTCGGCGGCGCTGGCCTTCACCGACCCCGACGTCGACAAGGGCGTCACCGCGCTGGTCGGCACCGAGCTCGGACACCACCCCGAGACCGGTGAGCCGATCGCCGAGGTCCGGCCCGCACTGGGTGAGCCCGCCGAGGTCGCCAAGACCCTCGTCGCCGAGGCGAAGAACGGCCACGACGTGGTCCGTCTCGTCGCCGGTGACCCACTGACATCCGATTCGGTGATCGCCGAGGTCAACGCAGTCGCCCGCACCCAGGTGGTGTTCGAGGTGCTGCCCGGCCTGCCGTCCGGGTCGACCGTCCCGAGCTACGCCGGCATGGCGCTCGGCTCCACCCACACCGAGGCCGACGTGCGCGGCGAGGTCGACTGGAAGGCGCTGGCCGCCGCCCCCGGCCCGCTGGTGCTGCACGCGAGCGCCGCGCACCTCGCCGAGACCGCGAGCGCACTCGTCGAGCACGGGCTGGCCCCGCAGACCCCGGCCGCGATCACCGTCCGCGGCACCACCCGGCAGCAGCGCACCGTCGAGGCGACCCTCGCGACCCTCAACGAGACCGGCTCCGAACTGGTCGGCCCGCTCATCGTCACCGTCGGCAAGATCGTCGGACAGCGCAACAAGCTGTCCTGGTGGGAGTCCCGCGCCCTGTACGGCTGGACCGTCCTGGTGCCGCGCACCAAGGAACAGGCCGCCGACATGAGCAACCGGCTCGTCACACACGGCGCCATCCCCATCGAGGTGCCGACCATCGCGGTCGAGCCGCCCCGCAGCCCCGCCCAGATGGAGCGGGCCGTCAAGGGCCTGGTCGACGGCCGCTTCCAGTGGGTCGTGTTCACCTCCACCAACGCGGTCCGCGCCGTGTGGGAGAAGTTCGAGGCATTCGGCCTCGACGCCCGCGCCTTCTCGGGTGTGAAGATCGCCTGCGTCGGCGAAGCCACCGCGGAGAAGGTCCGCTCGTTCGGCATCAACCCGGAACTGCTGCCGTCCGGTGAACAGTCCAGCGAGGGCCTGCTCGCCGACTTCCCGCCCTACGACGAGGTGTTCGACCCGGTCAACCGGGTCCTGCTGCCGCGCGCCGACATCGCCACCGAAACCCTCGCCGAGGGCCTGCGCGAACGCGGCTGGGAAATCGACGACGTCACCGCCTACCGCACCGTGCGGGCGGCGCCGCCGCCGGCCGAGACCCGCGAAATGATCAAGACGGGTGGCTTCGACGCCGTGTGCTTCACGTCGTCGTCGACCGTGCGCAACCTCGTCGGCATCGCCGGCAAACCGCACGCCCGCACGATCGTCGCGTGCATCGGCCCCAAGACCGCCGAGACCGCCATCGAGTTCGGTCTGCGCGTCGACGTCCAACCGGAGACCGCGCAGATGGGTCCCCTCGTCGAGGCGCTCGCCGAGCACGCCGCCCGACTGCGCGCCGAGGGCGCACTGCCCCCGCCGCGCAAGAAGTCCCGCGCCCGGCGCTGACATCGCTGTGCGCCTTTTTGGTAGCTGGAGCTACCAAAAAGGCGCACAGGCCCGACGAAGGAGGGCTGTGTCCCCTGTGTCCCCTGTGTCCCCTGTGTCCCCCATCTTCCCCACCCGTCGTCCCCGCCGTCTGCGGGGGACGCCGGCGTTGCGCCGGTTGGTTGCCGAGACGTCGTTGGAGCCGCGGCATCTGGTGCTGCCGATGTTCGTCGCCGACGGTATCGACGCGCCGCGGCCGATCTCGTCGATGCCGGGCGTCGTCCAGCACACGCTCGATTCGCTGCGGGCGGCCGCGTCCGATGCGGTCGCCGCGGGGGTCGGCGGGCTGATGCTGTTCGGGGTGCCGCGCGAGGAGGACAAGGATGCGTGCGGGTCGGGGGCGACGGATCCGGGCGGCATCCTCAATCGGGGGCTCGCTGCGCTGGCGGCCGATCTCGGTGACGCGACGGTCCTGATGGCCGACACGTGTCTCGACGAGTTCACCGCGCACGGGCACTGCGGTGTCCTCACCGCCGACGGGCGTGTCGACAACGATGCGACGCTGGCCCGCTATGTGGACATGGCGGTCGCGCAGGCCGATGCGGGCGCGCACCTGCTCGGACCGAGCGGCATGATGGACGGCCAGGTCGCCGCGATCCGTGCGGGTCTGGATGCGGCCGGTCACATCGACGTCGGACAGTTGGCGTATTCGGCGAAGTACGCGTCCGCGTTCTACGGACCGTTCCGGGAGGCTGTCGGATCGTCCCTGGAGGGGGACCGTCGCACCTATCAGCAGGATCCGGCGAACCGCCGTGAGTCGTTGCTCGAGGTGGATCTCGACCTCGCCGAGGGTGCGGATCTGGTGATGGTCAAGCCGGCCATGGCGTATCTGGACGTGTTGCGTGAGGTCGCGGACCGGTCGACGGTGCCGGTGGCCGCCTACCAGATCTCCGGCGAGTACGCGATGATCACCGCGGCCGCGCAGAACGGCTGGATCGACCGGGACGCCGCGATCCTCGAATCGCTGCTGAGCATCCGTCGCGCGGGTGCCGACATCGTCCTCACCTACTGGGCCGCCGAGGCGGCAGGATGGCTGGCATGAGCGAACAGTGGCCCGGATCGTCCCAGTCGCCGGGGCAGCCCCCGCAGCAGCCGGATCCGTGGCCCGGTACGCCGCAGTATCCGACGGGCCAGTACCCGGCCGGGCAGTACCCGATGCCGCCGGCGGCGCCGGAGCACAAGCCGGTGCCCACCGATGTGGCGACGGCGTTCCAGTTGTGGCTCGGGGTCGCGGGCCTCGGCGTCGTCTATCTGATCTCGGCGCTGGCGTTCGTGTACAGCGACCGGACGACGTTCGTCGACCAGCTGATGGACGAGTTCGCGAAGCAACCCGACGTGCAGGTGACGCGGGAACAGGCCGAACAGCTGCTGGTGTTCGGACTCGTCGGCACCGGGATCCTGATGACACTCGTCCTGGGCGGTCTGACGCTGCTGCTGGCGTTCAAGATGCGCAAGGGCCGCAACTGGGCGCGGATGCTGCTCACGATGGCCGGCGTGTTCACGGTGTTCTCCGCGCTGCCCACCCTGTTCGGGGTGGGCGCGGCGACCGGGGGAGCGGCGCTCGTCATGGGCGGCGCCGGCATCCTGCAGGCCGTCGTCGCGGTCGGGGCGATCGTCCTGATGCACCGCAAGGAATCCAACGCGTACTTCCTGAACCTGCCGCCGGCGCGCTGAGCCGATGCTTCAAGATGGGGAAGTGAGTTCACCGATCCCCCCGACCCCACGGACCCCCCGCACCGTCGTCGCCGCCTACTGGATCTGGGTGGTGTGTGGCGCCGCGATGGTACTGATCGGGTTGCTCGCGGCCACCACGTCGGCGGACGCGATCGAGGAACGCATCGGATCGACCGCCGACTCGTTCGTGTGGCTGCTGCGGATACTCGGCGTCCTGTCGCTGCTGGCGGGCATCGTCATCGGTTTCCTCGCCGCACCCGCGAGCGGGGGACGACCCCGTCTGCGGAACATCGTGGTGGCACTGTCCGGTGCGTTCGCGGCCGCGGTGACCGTGTTCATCGCACTCGGAATGCTCACCCCGGTGCTGCTGCCGCTGCCGGTACTGCTGATCGTCGCTGACGTGCTGGTGTACCGGGAGGGTGCGCGTGAGTGGTACCGCAGCAACACCGACTGACCCGGACGTCCTGTTCGAGGAGTCGGGTGGACGCTGGCGGACCGTCGTGTACGGGCCGCTGATCTGCGTCGTCGCTCTCGTGATCGAACTGTTCACCGGTCCGGTCGTGCACTGGTTCGCGCTGCCCCTGTTCGCGGTGATCCTCGCCGGGATCGTCGCCGTCCAGGTGGTCGCCGCCCGCCGGCACGTGACCGTGACACTCACCCGGGAGATGCTGCGGCAGGGGGCCGAGGAACTCCCGGTCGCCGACATCGCGGCTGTTCTGCCGAAGGCCGACCTGTACGCCGACGACCCGCAACGCTGGGAGAGTTCCCGCAGCCTCGGGGAACTGTCCGGTATCCCGCGCCGACGGAAGGGGATCGGGTTGCGTCTGCGCGACGGATCTCTGGTGCAGGCGTGGGCCCGCGACGACGACGGCCTGCGCGACGCGCTCCTCGACTGCACGACGGGGACGCGATCGTGAGGTGGGGTGTGGTGGAGGTCGTGGCCGCTGCCGCGGCGGCGGTTCTCGCAGTGTTGTGCTGGCGGCAGGGCATGACGACCGCCGAGTTCGGGCCGCTGCTGCCGGGGGCGCCGTCGTACACCGTCACGCAGTACTCCGGCAGTTGGATCAGCGGCGCATTCGCGGCCGTCCTCGCCGCGGGACTGCTCGTGCTCGACGCCGGACGGCGTCTCGTCACCTCCCGAAAGGTACCCACCGGGGGTACCATCGGGGCATGAACGGATACACCCCGCAGCAGGACGACCTCCTCAAGCGCCTCCGACGCATCGAGGGTCAGGTGCAGGGCATCTCCCGCATGATCGCCGACGACCGCTACTGCATCGACGTGCTCACCCAGGTGTCCGCCGCGACGTCGGCACTGCAGTCGGTGTCGCTGAAACTGCTCGAATCGCACCTCGCGGGATGCGTCGTCGAGGCCGCGAAGAAGGGCGGCCCCGAAGCCGACGCGAAGGTCAAGGAAGCATCCGACGCGATCGCCCGCCTCGTGAAATCCTGACGTGGCATCCTGAGACGGAACCCTGAAGTGGAACTCCGGGAGGAGACCGTCGTGCAACACGCCTACACCGTCAAGGGCATGACCTGCCAGCACTGCGCCGCCGCCGTCACCGAGGAACTCGGTGCGCTCGTCGGCGTCCGGAACGTCGACGTCGACGTCGATGCCGGACGCGTCATCGTCACCAGCACCGGCCCACTCGACACCATCTCCGTCGCCGCCGCCGTCAAGGAAGCCGGCTACGAGATCGTGTGCTGAGTCAGGGCGTGCTGGAGGACGCCGAGAGATTCGGCGTCGAGTTCTCCGTCGGGTAGATTCACCGCCCAGTCGAAGCCGTCGGTCGACCAGCGGTGGATCGTGCCGTGCGCTCGCCGCAGCACCCACGGCTGGTCGGATGCCGGACGGCGGGCCAGCATCAGATGCGTGGCACCGGCACCGATCGCGGCCTGGAACGCGCCGGTGTCCTCGTCGAGTTCGAGCATCCGCTCGAGGCGTAGTGCCGTCGGAATCCGCAGCGTCGGCAACTCGTCCGCGACGTGGATGCGGAACCAGTCCAGCCTGCTCTCGTGTTCCCGGCGCCGCTCCTCGCCGCGGGAGCGTCCCTCCTCGTCGACGTCGCGCGACGGGCCGGTCCACGTGAACACGGCGGGGTCGATCGGCTCGCCGACCGTGACCTCGGTGTAGGCGACGTGGTGCCCGCCCGCGGTGTTGCTCTCGGAGAGCACGGCCCCGCTGGCCCGGTCGACCAGGAGGCGCAGCAGTCCCTCCTTGCGGGGTGGGGGTGCGAGATCCACGACCCAGCAGTTCCGGCCGAGGAACTCGACCTCCCGGATCGGCCCGGCCGGGCGGGCGTAGTCGTCGCCGACCCAGTCGCGGGAGTTGCGGGTGAACACCACTTCGCGGCCGGTGCCGAGATAGCGGACCTGACCGATCGTGCCGCGCAGCGGCGGCTGCTCGGTGCCGTCGAATTTCCATGCGGTCTCGCCGTCCGTGACGAACAGCGGCTGCTCGCCCAAGGTTTCGATGCGGACCTTCGCGCCGTCCCGCCAGATCCGGACGGCGTCACCGATGCCGACGAATATCGGCGACCCTCCCATGAACGCGAGGTTCTCCGGCTCGTCCGACGTTCTCCGGACGACACCCCGGATCGGCAGGCTCGGCCCGTCGGTCATGGTCACCAGGACTTCCACCCACGTCGTCATCGTGTCTGCTCCACGGCGCCCAGTGTGCCTCGAGTGTCCGGAAACAGTCTGTCGCCACGCGGTTTTCGGCACACGCGGGCCGCTGTCGTGTCGTAGCGTGGGCCGCGACACCGACGGTGGGAGGGGCGATCGTGCGGACTGTGGTCAGGACAGTGGGGGTGGTCGCCGCGGCGGCGGTCGTGTCGATCGGGTCGGTGTCGGCGGCGTGCGCGGACCCGGCAGCACCGGTGCCGGATCTCGAGGTGACCACGGTCCTGGACGGTCTCGTCAGGCCGTGGGATGTGGTGGTCGCCCCGGACGGGGCGATCCTCACCGGGGAGCGGTCGGGCCGGTTCGTCGTGAAACGTGCCGACGGCAGCAGCGGCGAGGTGGCCGCCGACCTGTCCGATCTGTACGCCGAGGGCGAGACCGGCCTCATGGGCATCGCACTCGCCGCCGATTTCGCGTCCGGTCGCACCGTGTACACGTGCCAGGGACATCGCGGCACGGCCGGCGACTCCGTCGACACCGGATCACTCGGCAGTGTGACCGGCAGTCTCGGCGGCAACGACAACGGCACCGACATCCGCGTCGTGTCCTGGACGGTCGATCCCGGATGGACGACCCTCACCCGCACGGGTGACGTGCTCACCGGCATCCCGGTCGGTGAGGGCGGCCGGCACGGCGGTTGCCGGATCCTCGCGCACCCCGACGGCACCCTGTACGTCGGCACGGGCGACTCGGCGAACCCGACGGTGCCGCAGGATCGGACGGTCCTCGGCGGCAAGGTGTTGCACATCGACGCCGACGGCAGCCCCGCCGTCGGGAACCCGGACCCGGGCAGCCCGGTGTTCACACTCGGGCACCGCAACTCGCAGGGCCTGGCCTTGCAACCGGATTCCGGCCGGCTGTACAACATCGAGCAGGGCACGGACCGCGACGACGAGGTGAACCTCCTCGCGGCCGGCGACAACTACGGGTGGCGTCCGGACCGGATCCCGTTCGTGTACGACGAATCCGTGCCCATGACCGACCCCGTCCGGGTTCCCGGCGCGGTTGCCGCCGTGTGGAGTTCCGGCAAGCCCACCATCGCCACCCCCGGCGGCACCTTCGTCGACGGCGCAGCCTGGGGTGCGTGGGACGGGGCGCTCGCCGTCACCAGTCAGCAGGCGAAGAAGCTTCTGCTGCTGCAACTCTCGGGCGACGGCCGTAGCGTCGTCGGCGCCGCGTCGGTGCTCGAGGGCGAGTACGGCCGACTCCGGTCGGCCACCCGCATGCCCGACGGCAGCCTCCTCGTCACCACCGACAACGGCTCCGGCGACCAGGTGCTGTGGGTGAGCCCGCAGGGGTAGGGCGGGTCACGACGTCGGCGTCTTGTCGAACCGGCCGGCGACGGCCTCCTGGACGCGGATCTTCGCGCGGGTGGTCGGGGCGTGGAACCTGGTGTCCCGCACCGCGGCCCGAGCCTGCTTCCCCGGATTCGACGTGTACCGCCAGCGCGCCCACGGGGAGGTGGGGCGGGCGAGCCGGATCGACCCGACGAGCAGCAGCGGCACGAAGAACAGTCCGAGCAGTCCCGTCCAGATCTTGCCCTTGAGCAGCACGATCATCGCGAGCCCGTACTGGATCAGCAGCAGCACCACGCTCACCGCGAGCCACGCCGGGCTCTCGGTGTCGATGTCGTCGTCGAGGCCCAGGGGATGCACCCCGAGCAGGAACAGCACCGTGATCGCGAAGCCCACGAACACCGCGTCGATGCTGGTGCGGCCCTCCTCCGACCAGTACACGTCCCGCAGGTGCAGGACCAGGGCGAACTCGTCGAGCACCAGCGCCGAGCCGACACCGAAGATCGCCGCCAGCACGCAGTTCGCCACGGGCGTGTGGAAATTCGCGAGCGCGATGAACCCGAACCCGGACACCAGCATCATCACCAGGCCGAACACCACGTGGTGGATGTGCAGCCCGCCCGGTGTCACGTTGCCCGGCCACCACGACACCTCGGCGCGGATCATCCGCACACTGACCCGGATGAACAGGAACGCCACCACGAACGCCGCCATCATGAAGAACAGCGGCAGCCGTCCGGTGTCGACGATCGTCGACGTGAACCAGTGCGTCACCGCTCGCGCCCGGACGTCATCATCGCCGCCAACTGGCGGGGGGTCGCCGTCGGCAGATACGCCCGGGAGATCGCCAGCCCGATCCGCGGCAGGTCCGCCTCGTCCCGGAAACACAGGTGCACCGGCTCGAACCGCGGATTGAACTTCGTCTTGAACTGGTGCAGCGACCGGAACCCGTAGAACGGTTCGAGCGCCTCACCGATGAGGTCGAGGCCCCGGTCGATGCCGCGGATCTCGTCGTCGCCGGACTGCGCGAGCGGCGCCCCGGACAGCGACACGAACTCGGCGCCCTCGTCGCGGAACGCGAACGCCGAACGCGCGACGAGGAATTCGATCACATTGTTCGCCTCGGGGCCGGTCCGCTTGCGCATCACGTCGAGCGTCCAGCCCCGGACGGTTCCGTCGGAGCCGCCGTACACCGGCAGCCACGACAGCACCGCCAGCACGGTGCCCGCCTCGTCCGCAGCCAACGCCACGCGGACGTCGTCGTCGAGGGCCTCCTCTACGGTGCCGAGAGTGAACCCCATCTCCGGCAGGTCCTTCTCGCCGACCCACTGCTCGGAGATGCCGCGCACCTGAGAGAGGACGTCCGACGGCTGGTCCCGCAGCCGGCCGAGGACGAACGTGGTGCCGGCCTTCTCCGCCTTGTTCAGCGCCGACCGGACGTTCTGCCACTTCTTGCCGGTCAACGCGAGGTCCGGCAGGTCGATGATGGTGTCCTCGGCGATCTGCAACGTCCGCCAGCCGAGGCCGCGGGCGATCTCGGCGGTCTGCTCGGACACCGAGAACAGGCACGGCGTCGCCGCCTGCGCCTCCGCGAAGCGGACGAACGACTGCACCAGATCGGCGCGGCGGCCGGGCGCGGCCACCGGATCGGCCAGCGCGATCACCGTGCCGGCGTGCCGCCGGTAGCCGATCACCCCGTCGCCGTCGTCGGCGAACAGATAGTTCGTCCCGTCCCACGTGATCATCCACGACATCGTGCTGCCGCCGTGCCGGCGCAACAGGGTTCGGACACCGTCGACGACGTCCCCGGCCGGGGCCGGGCCGCCGGCGACCGTCCGCCGCCACGGCACCGTGAACGCGCGTCGCCCCCACACCAGCAGTGCCGCCTCACCCGCCCACAACAGGCCCGTCCCGGCGGTGACCGCGCCGACACTCTCGAAATCCGTGGCGACCACCAGCACCACCACCAGGAGCGTGACGGCCACCGAGAACACCGCGTACCCCAGCGTCGACGCCCACGCCCAGCGGCGGCCGCGCCGCAACTGCTCGGCGAACGCGACCGCCACCGCCACCGAGACCGCCGTCGACCACCAGGCGGCCTCGTGTGCCTCGGTCGGGCCGAACGGTCCCCGGCCGGGGAAGAAGAACACCACGACGTGCACGGCCGCGAGCAGCCACAGACCGGCCGCCGCCAGCAACCGGGTCTCCCGGCGCGTCCGCGGCGCGAGACCGTGCTCGGAACCGGACAACCACCGCTCCCCGGCGAACAGGAACACCGTGAACGCCACCAGGTGGGTGACGTCGGCGAAGCTCCCCAGGAACAGGAACGACACGATCACGTAGCAGTAGATCAGGGCGCGGCTGCGCAGCCGCCACGGCGACGGCACCGTCGCGGTCGCCGCGGTCAGCGCCGCCACCACGGCCGTCGTGCAGCCGACGTCCCACACGTCCGCCAACCCGGCGGCCCACTCCCAGCCGGTCGCGTCGCCCAGGATCAGCAGCGCACACGCGCCGAGCACCCCGACGAGCTGCCCGGCCACCGCGACGAGCGCGGTCACCCGCCACCCCATCCGCCACTCGCCGATCCCCAGACCGAGCGCCACCAGCACGATCAGCGACCAGAACTGGGCCGGGGTGAGCCCGAGCCACGGACCCGAGAACACCGTCCACCACCGGCCGTCCTGCAACGCGGGCACGCCGTAGGCGACCGTGTCGAACCACGACGCGGTGTGCACCGACCGCCACAGCCCGCCCGAGACCGCACCGGACACGAGCAGCACGACGGACACCGCCACGGTGAGCGGGATCCGGCGCAGGAATCCGGTCACGGCACGGATCGGGTCTTGTGTGGGAACACCGGTGGCGGCTGTGTCGCTGTCGCTGCTCATGTCCTGTCCTTCGTCGGGTCCGGGACGCCCGAAACGTGGCGTCGGTATCGTTCGACGGCCATCCGTGTGCTGCATCACAGACCGGATGGTCTTGCAGGAGAATATCGCGAATCTGGAGTTACCGGACACGGTTCGCCGGTCACCGGCCGACCCTGCCGGAAGCGACGTGCACCGTCCCCACCTGCACGAACCGACACGCCGACGCCGTGTGATTCCGGCCACCTCCTACACCCTGTCGTTGTCGAATTCGACAGAACTGGGACACTGGAAGTCGTGACTGCTGCCCCCCGCGGGTCCGGCTCCGGGCCCGACCGTCGTGACACCCGTTCCGCTCAGCTCTTCGCCAGGGCGTCCGAGGTCATCCCCGGCGGCGTCAACTCCCCGGTCCGCGCGTTCGGTTCGGTCGGCGGTGCCCCCCGGTTCATCGCGTCGGCGTCCGGCTGCACCCTCACCGACGTCGACGGCAACGACTACGTCGACCTGGTGTGCTCGTGGGGTCCGATGATCCTGGGTCACGCGCATCCGGCGGTCGTCGAGGCCGTGCAGCAGGCCGCGACCGGCGGGCTGTCGTTCGGTGCCCCCACCGAGGGGGAGATCACGCTCGCGGAGGAGATCGTCTCCCGGGTCGCCCCGGTCGAGCAGGTGCGCCTGGTCAACTCGGGCACCGAGGCCACGATGAGCGCGGTGCGCCTGGCCCGCGGCTTCACCGGACGGTCCAAGATCGTCAAGTTCTCCGGCTGCTACCACGGCCACGTCGACGCACTGCTCGCCGACGCCGGCTCCGGCCTGGCCACGTTCGGCCTGCCCACCTCGCCCGGCGTGACCGGCGCGCAGGCCGAGGACACCATCGTCGTCCCCTACAACGATCTCGAGGCCGTGCGCGCCGTGTTCGAGGCGAACCCCGGCCAGATCGCGTGCGTCATCACCGAGGCCGCTGCCGGCAACATGGGCGCGATCGCCCCGCTGCCCGGCTTCAACGAGGGCCTGCGGGCACTCACCCGCGAGCACGGCGCCCTGCTGATCATGGACGAGGTCATGACCGGTTTCCGGGTCAGCCGCTCCGGCTGGTTCGGCCGCGACGGCGTCGCCGGTGACCTGTACACGTTCGGCAAGGTGATGAGCGGTGGCCTGCCCGCCGCCGCGTTCGGTGGCCGCGCCGACGTCATGGCCAAGCTGGCCCCCACCGGCCCCGTCTACCAGGCGGGCACCCTGTCCGGGAATCCCGTCGCCGTCGCCGCCGGTCTCGCGAACCTGCGTGCCGCGGACGACGCCGTCTACGCGGCCCTCGAACGCAACGCCCACACCCTCGGCACCTTGCTCGGGGACGCGCTCACCGCGGAGGGGGTCGCGCACCGCGTCCAGTACGCGGGCACCCTGGTCAGTGTGTTCTTCACCGAGAACCCGGTCACCGACTACGCGGAGGCCAAGGCCGCCGACACGTGGCGGTTCCCCGACTTCTTCCACACCCTGCTCGCCCGCGGCGTCTACGCCCCGCCGAGCGCGTTCGAGGCATGGTTCGTCTCGTCGGCCCTCGACGACGACGCCTTCTCGAAGATCGCCGACGCGGCACCGCACGCCGCCCGCGCCGCGGCCGCCGCAGTCCAGCACTGACCACCGACACCCAGGGACGACCACCGTGACCGACTCCGCCAACGCGGCCGCCGACCGGCAGCACTCCGACAACTCCGACACCCGGACCATCGTGCACGTGCTCCGGCACGGTGAGGTGCACAATCCGAGCGGCATCCTCTACGGGCGCCTCCCGAACTTCCGGCTGTCGGAGAACGGTGAAGCGCAGGCCCGGGCCGTCGCGTCCGCCCTCGCCGGCCACGACATCACGCACGTCGTCGCGTCGCCGCTGCAGCGTGCGCAGGAGACCGCCGCCCCGATCGCCGAGAAGCACGGGCTGACGATCGCCACCGACGCCAACCTCATCGAGGCCGCCAACGACTTCGAGGGCCTCAAGGTCGCCGTCGGCGACGGGGCGCTGCGCCGGCCGCGGCACTGGTGGAAGCTGCGCGACCCGTTCACCCCGTCGTGGGGCGAGCCGTACCTGCAGATCGCGCACCGCATGCTCGCCGCCGTCAACAGTGCCCGCGTCGCCGCCGTCGGCCACGAGGCCGTGTGCGTCAGCCACCAGCTGCCGGTGTGGACACTGCGCCGCTTCCTGCAGGGCGAACGCCTGTGGCACGACCCGCGCAACCGTCAGTGCGGCCTCGCGTCGCTCACGTCCCTCGTCTACGAGGGCGACACCCTCGTCGACATCGTCTACTCTGAGCCCGCCGGATCGTCGGACCCGAGAGTGACCGGCGCATGAGGTTCCGTTCCCCCCGCCGGGCGGCGGCCGCGCTCGGTGGTGCCGTCGCCGCCGTGCTGCTGCTGTCCGGCTGTGCCGGCGGCACCGACGCCGTCGCGCAGGGCGGCACGTTCGAGTTCGTCTCGCCCGGCGGCAAGACCGAACTGTTCTACGATCCGCCGTCCAGCCGCGGCACGGCCGGCAACGTGTCGGGTCCCGACCTGATGACCGACGGCAAAAAGACTTCTCTGTCCGATTTTGCGGGGCAGGTCGTCGTCCTCAACGTGTGGGGCCAGTGGTGCGGGCCGTGCCGCGGTGAGGCCGACGACCTCGAACAGGTCTACGAGAACACCAAGGACCTCGGCGTCGCGTTCCTCGGCATCAACGTCCGCGACCACACCAAGGACAAGGCGCAGGACTTCGTCGTCAACAACCGCGTCACCTACCCGTCGATCTACGACCCCGAGATGCGCACCCTGCTCGCGATCGGCAAGAACTACCCGACCACCGTCGTCCCCACCACCATCGTCCTCGACCGGCAGCACCGCGTCGCCGCCGTCTACCTGAAGGAGCTGCTCGCCGCCGACCTGCAGCCCGTCGTCGAACGCATCGCCCAGGAACCGCAGGACCAGGGATGACGCCGGACACGACGCTGCTCGCCGACGTCGGACAGGCGTTCCAGGACACCGCATCCACCGGCCCACTGCTACTCGCGCTCGGCGCGTGCATGCTCGCGGGACTGGTGTCGTTCGCGTCGCCGTGCGTCGTCCCGCTCGTCCCCGGCTACCTGTCGTACCTGGCCGGTGTCGTCGGCGCCGACGCCCCCGCGGTGAACGCGTCCGAGGCCCGGTCCCAGACCCTGCGGGACGGTCGGCTGCGGGTCGCCGGCGCGGCCGGGCTGTTCGTCGCCGGGTTCACCGTCGTGTTCGTCCTCGCGACCGCCACCATCTTCGGGGCCATCGAGGCCCTGACGATCAACCGGGACGTGCTCCAACGCGTCGGCGGTGTCGTCACCATCGTGATGGGACTCGCGTTCGTCGGACTCATCCCGGCCCTGCAGAAGGACACCCGGTTCGCGCCCCGACGCGTGTCCGGGCTGATCGGGGCACCGCTGCTCGGCGGCGTGTTCGCGCTCGGCTGGACACCATGCCTGGGCCCGACCCTCGCCGGGGTCATGTCCGTCGCCGCCGGCACCGAGGGCGCCACCGCCCTGCGCGGCATCGCCCTCATCGTCGCGTACTGTCTCGGCCTCGGCCTGCCGTTCGTGCTGGTCGCGCTCGGCAGTGCGCGCGCCCTGCGCGGCGTCGGCTGGCTGCGCCGCAACAGCCGGACCATCCAGGTCTTCGGCGGAATCCTGTTGATCGTGGTCGGTATCGCACTGGTCACCGGCGCGTGGGACCAGTTCGTCGGCTGGGTCCGTGACGCCTTCATCTCAGAGGTGGTCCTCCCCATATGACGGCTCGAGACACACTGACCACCGAGCCGCCCGAGGGCGGCTCGCCTCCGCAGCGGCAGTCCGCGGCCGGACGCGTCGTCGCCGCGCTCCGCAACACGTGGCGCGGACTGACGTCGATGCGCACCGCGCTGGTGCTGCTGTTCCTGCTCGCGTTCGCCGCCATCCCCGGTGCCCTGCTGCCGCAGCGCAGCCTCAACGAGGGCAAGGTCAACGAGTACATCGCGAACCGGCCCACCCTCGGCCCGCTGCTGGACAAGCTGGAACTGTTCGACGTCTTCTCCAGCTTCTGGTTCACCGCGATCTACGCGCTGCTGTTCATCTCGCTGATCGGCTGCATCCTGCCGCGCTGCATCGAATACGCGAAGGCGTTGCGGGCACAGCCGGTCGCCGCGCCCCGCAACCTCGGCCGACTGCCGCACCACCACGTCGACACCGTCGACGAGGATCCCGACGCCGTCGCCGCCCGCGTCCGCAAGCAGCTGCGCGGCTGGCGCGTCGTGCAGCGCACCGCCGGTGCCCGCGCGAAGCATCCCGACGAGATCACCCTCTCGGCGGAGAAGGGATTCCTGCGGGAGGCCGGCAACCTGGTGTTCCACCTGTCCCTCGTCGCGTTGCTCGCGTCCATCGCGATCGGCAAGTTGTACAGCTACGAGGGCAACGTCATCATCGTCGCGAACGACGGCCCCGGCATCTGCACCACCTCGCCCGCGATCTTCGACTCGTTCATCGCCGGCAACCAGCGCGACGGCACCGGCATGAACCCGCTGTGCGTGAAGGTCAAGGACTTCTCGGCCGACTACCTCGACAACGGTCAGGCCGAGATGTTCACGTCGAACATCTCCTACCAGTCCGGCGACGACATCGCGTCGAACACGTGGCGCGACACCCAGATCAAGGTCAACCATCCGCTGCGGGTCGGCGGCGACCGCGTCTACCTGCAGGGCCACGGCTACGCGCCGACGTTCACGGTGACGTTCCCGAACGGCGAGACCCGCACCGAGACGCTGCAGTGGCAGCCCGAGGAAGCGACGACGTTCCTGTCCAGCGGCGCGATGCGCTTCGACCCGCCCGGCGGCATGTACCCGGACGACGAGGAACGCCGCCGGAACCAGATCGCGATCGAGGGCCTGCTCGCCCCGACCGCGACGTTCCACGGCAACCTGCTGTCGTCGGGTTTCCCGGCGCTGACCGATCCGGCCGTCGCCATCGATGTCTACAAGGGCGACACCGGACTCGACACCGGCCTGCCGCAGAGCCTGTTCTCGCTGAACAAGGAACTGATCAACCAGGGCCGGCTCGTCAAGCAGGACCGCGTCAACCTGTACCCGGGGGAGAGCGTCACCCTCGCCGACGGCACCCAGGTCCGGTTCGACGGCGCCGTCGACTTCGTGAACCTGCAGGTGTCGCACGATCCGGCCCAGCAGTGGGTGCTGGTGTCGGCGCTGACGATGATGGCGGGCCTGCTGTTGTCGCTGGTGGTCAAGCGCCGCCGGGTGTGGGTGCGGATCCATCCGGCGACCGACCCTGCCGACAAACGACGGACTGTAGTAGAACTGGGTGGGCTGGCCCGCACGGATCAGGCCGGCTGGGGCGACGAATTCGATCGACTGCGCACCCGGCTCCTGGGTGACCACGCATGACCGACCACACGAGCGCGCAGCGCGCAGGAGATGAATAGATGACGATCAACGAGACCCTCGCTCGCTACAGCGACTGGTCGTTCGAGTCGGCGTTCGCGATCTACGTCCTCGCGACCGTGCTGCTCGTCGCCCGGTACGCGTCGATGCGCGCCCGCGTCGTGCAGGAACGTGAACTCGTCACCGCCGGCTCGTCGGGTTCCGGCCCGATCGCCGGTGACGCCGACGCCCCCGGCCGTGTCGTCCCGCAGGGCGGCAAGACGTGGTCCGAGAAGTTCGGCGGCATGGGCTACGCGCTGCTGATCGTCGGCGTCGTCCTGCACATCACGTCGATGGTGCTGCGCGGCTTCGCCACCGACCGCTTCCCGCTCGGCAACATGTACGAGTTCGTGACGATGGCATGCGCGGCCGCGGTCGTCGCCGGCGTCGTCGTCCTGCGCAAGAACACCGACCTGTTCGCGTTCCTGTTGCCGCCCGTCCTGATCCTGATGTTCCTCGCCGCCACCGTCCTGTACGCCGACGCCGCCCCCGTCGTCCCGGCCCTGAAGTCGTTCTGGCTGCCGATCCACGTCACGATCATCAGCGTCGGCTCCGGCATCTTCATGGTGTCCGGTGTGGCGAGCATCCTGTTCCTGTACCGCCTCAAGTTCCCCCCGGGCGAAGAGGGCACCGGCCGGTTCGGCGCGCTCGCGCAGCGCCTGCCCGACGCGCAGACCCTCGACCGGCTCGCCTACAAGACCACCATCGTCGCGTTCCCGCTGTTCGGCGCCGGCGTCATCCTCGGTGCGATCTGGGCCGAGGCCGCGTGGGGCCGCTTCTGGGGCTGGGACCCGAAGGAAACCGTCTCCTTCATCACCTGGGTCGTCTACGCCGCCTACCTGCACGCCCGCGCCACCTCGGGCTGGCGTGACACCAAGGCCGCCTGGATCAACATCGCCGGCTTCGTCGCGATGCTGTTCAACCTGTTCATCATCAACATGGTGGTGTCCGGCCTGCACTCCTACGCGGGCCTGAACTGACCGCAGCGGTCCCCGGAAACGACCGAGGGCCCCTTCGTGCGCTGGGAGCGTACGAAGGGGCCCTTCGGGTCTCGCTACTGACCGGGGTCAGGCTTCCGGATCGTTCGGACGATCGGTTCCCGGTTGTCGGCGGTGGTTGTCTCGATCCACGCGCCACAGGAATTCGGGGTCGTCGTCGGGTCCGACGGTTCGCCCTGTCCGGTTACCGCCCCGCACCATGGTGGTGGCGGTCGGTCCGAACGCTTTCCAGAACAAGACAGCGAGCGTTACCAGGCCGATGAGAGCCAACAGGTAGATCACGGTGCACCTCCGGTTACGAGGGTAGCCGTGTCCGGGTGGTCCCGGCACCTACCTGCCGACGGCTCTCAGGAGTGGTGCGCTTCGGTCGTCAGGGAGGACAGCAGCGCCATCACCTCGGCCTCACGGAACCGCCGGTGTCCTCCGGGGGTGCGCAGAGATCCGAGTCGGCCGGCGTGCGCCCAACGCGTGACGGTCTTGGGGTCGACATGGAACAGTGCGGCGACCTGACCTGGGGTCAGCAGGGCTTCCTTGGCGCCGTTGTAGGTGGGTGCGCTCATCGATCCTCCAAGGTTCGGGGCCGTCCGGGACGGGCGGCCGAGGGGATTCGGTACCGGTTCGTTTTCTCGACCCGGCTTCGACATCGTGACACCAAACCCCCCAGGTACTCGAACAATCTAAAGATGGTAAAGGTGAGGTAATAGACAAAAAGGACGTGTCGGGCGGCTCTTCACCGGTGTGATAACAGGAATCGGAGATCGTCGGACACGTGTCCACAGCTCTCCTATGGTGGGTCGTGACCTGTGTGTTCCCGACGGTAGGCTGGCGGCGTGAGTGATGCAGCGCAGAATCGTCCCGACCCGGCCGGTGGCACCGGTGACGCTCCGGCGGCCACCCCCGTCACGACCGGCACCCTCGTCCGTAACGTCGCCCTGTACTCGGTGGCCCGGCTCGGACTCGTCGCCGTCCTCGCCGTCGTCATCCTGTTCGGTGGCAAGGCGTTCGGTGTCGACGTGCCGCTGATCGTCGCGGCACTGTTCGCGGTCCTCATCGCGCTACCGCTGTCGCTGGTGCTGTTCGCCAAGCTCCGCAAGCGCGTCAACCTCGACATTGCGTCCGTCGACGCGCAGCGCCGCTCCGACAAGGCCGACCTGCACGCCAAGCTGCGCGGCGAGGACCGTCGATGACGGTCGTCGTCGACCGGCGCGGTTCCCGCGCGTGGGTGGAGCGGGCTGTCCGGCTCATCGAGGCCGACGCCCAGCGCAGCGCCGACACGCACCTGCTGCGGTATCCGCTGCCGGTCGAGTGGAACGTCCAGCTGTATCTCAAGGACGAGTCCACCCACATCACCGGCAGCCTCAAGCATCGGCTCGCGCGTTCCCTGTTCCTGTACGCGATCTGCAACGGCTGGATCACCGAGGGCACCACGGTGATCGAGGCGTCGTCCGGGTCGACCGCGGTCAGTGAGGCGTACTTCGCCAAGCTCCTCGGACTCGAGTTCGTCGCGGTCATGCCGGCGAGCACGAGCCCCGCGAAGATCGCGTTGATCGAGGCGCACGGCGGCCGCTGCCACTTCGTGACGGACCCGTCGAGCATCTACGCCGAATCGCAGCGGCTCGCCGACGAGACCGGTGGCCACTACATGGACCAGTTCACGCACGCCGAGCGGGCGACGGACTGGCGTGGCAACAACAACATCGCCGAATCGATCTTCACGCAGCTCGAACAGGAGGACCATCCGGTCCCGGAGTGGATCGTCGTCGGCGCGGGCACCGGCGGCACGGGCGCCACGATCGGACGTTTCCTGCGCTACCGCAAGCTCGATACCGGCCTGTGCGTCGTCGACCCCGAGCATTCCGTCTTCTTCGACGCGTGGCGCAACAACGACTGTGCGGCAGCCCCGACATCCGAGCGGGGGTCGCGGATCGAGGGGATCGGTCGTCCGCGTGTCGAACCGTCGTTCATCGGCCAGGTCGTCGACCGCATGGTCAAGGTGCCCGACGCCGGCTCGATCGCCGCGATGCGGCACGCGAGCACCGCCCTCGGCCGCAAGGTCGGCGGCTCCACCGGCACCAACCTGTGGGGGGCGTTCCATCTGGTCGCCGAGATGCTCGCACAGGGCCGCAGCGGCAGCGTCGTCACCCTGCTGTGCGACGGCGGCGAACGCTACACCGGCACCTACTTCGACGACGCGTGGGTGGCGTCCGAGGGCATGGACCTGACCGGTCCGACGGCGGTGCTCGACGAGTTCGCGAGTACCGGCCGCTGGACGGCGTAGAACCGGATCAGTCCCGCGGCGGGTCGATCGGCACGTGCCGGGTCATCACGATCCGCGGCGCGATGTCGAGTCCGCGGGCGGTCTCGTGCCGGCGCACCTCCTGCAGGCCCGGGCCGAGGTCGTCGTCGGTGACCGCGGTGAAACCCAGCCGGGTGTAGTACGGGGCGTTCCACGGCACGTCGGTGAACGTGGTCAGCGTGACCTCCGGCAGCCCCCGGTCCCGGGCCCATTCGCCGATGTGGTCGATCAACCGGGCGCCGAGCCCGCGTCGGCCGTGCTCGGGATGCACCGACACCTGCTCGACGTGGGCGCCGCCGTCGACGACGTCGACGAGGCAGAACGCGGCCGCCGGGGTGTCGCGCTGCGCCCACACCCAGGCGCGGCCGTCGGCCAGGTACGGCTCGAACAACGAGAGCGGGGGTGCAGGATCGTCGGCGATCGTGTCCATACCCAGGCTGCGGAAGAGTGAGCCCGCCGCCACCTCGATCTCCTGGAGACGCGGCAGGTCGGCGGGTTCGGCGAGTCGGATCATGCGTCGGTCCCGGTCAGCCGCGTGCGACGACCTGCGACGCGATCGCGGTCCCGGCCGCGACGACGCCGACCGACGGCCACGCACCGATCTTCTTCGCCAGCGGGTGCGACGCACCGAACGCGCCGACGTACGTGCCCAGCAGTGCCGCCGCCCGGCCCGGACCCGAACTCTTGGCCCAGCTGTAGGTGCAGACACCGCCGACCGCAGCGAGGACCGCGCCCCCGAGTTGACGGTTGCCGCTCTGCCGTGCGACGGCATACCCGCCGACGAGTCCGGTGGCGGCGAGGGCAGAGGTGGCGGTCTTGTTCAGCATGGGGCGTTCTCCCGTTCCGTGTCCCGATCGCCCCGATCGGGGCGGTTCGTCTCGAGGCTACCGACAGGTTCGATCGTGCCCGCCGCGAGAACCGTCACGGATGCCGGTTCTCGTTGGCCGGGACGCGGTCTGTACGTGGTGGGGTCCGTCGCCGCACGCTGATCCGATGACACAGCCATCGCGCCCGGCGTTCCGGCCGGGACCACTGTTGGAGGGGAAGAGGGCGGTCGTCACCGGTGGCGCGCACGGGATCGGGGCGGCGATCGCGCGGGCGTTCGCGGCGCACGGTGCCCGGACACTGGTGGTGGATGTCGACACGGTCGGCGATTCCGGTGAACTCGAGTTCGACGCCGGGGCCGGGGGCAGTATCGAGGTGCTGGGTCACGACGTCCGCGAGACGTCGGTCCCGGATGCGGTGACTGCGTTCGCGCCGGACGTGCTGGTCAACAATGTGGGGCATTTCCTGCGTCCGGCGCGGCCGTTCGCGGAGACCGATCCGGATTTCTGGGCGCAGATCGGGGCGGTCAACCTCGACCACGTGCTGCGGTGGACGCGGGCGGTACTGCCGGGCATGGCCGATCGCGGCCGGGGCGGGTCGATCGTCAACGTGACGACGGTCGAGGCGCATCGGGCGATTCCCGGGCACAGTGTGTACGCCGCGTACAAGGCTGCGGTGACGCAGTTCGGTCGCAGCCTGGCCGTCGAGGTGGGGCCGGCCGGGGTGCGGGTCAATGCGATCGCACCGGACCTGATCGAGTCGGTGCAGGTGCCGTACACCGAGTGGCTGTCCGACGAGGAGTGGGCGCAGTGGCCGGCGTGGGCACCGCTGGGTGGGCCGGGGCAACCGGACGACGTGGCGGGGGCGGCACTGTTCCTGGCGTCGGATCTGAGCCGGTACACGACCGGCACGACGGTCCACGTGGACGGCGGCTCGTTCGCGGCCGGCGGCTGGTTCGCGAAGCCGGAGGGTGGCTGGACCAACCGGCCTCGCCACGCCTAACCTACGCAACCGTAGGTTGTGTACTCTCGGGGCGGATGGGGACATCCGAACGAGAGGTGCATCCGTGAGCCGGCCCGCAGTCACGCTCGACAACTACGACGACGTCTACCGCTACTACCTGGACCACCGGCAGAACCTACTGCTGGCGCGGGCCGCGTACGCGGCGCTCAGCGCGAGGTTCCGGCCGCGGGTGCGGTACGCGGACGGGGCGAGGGAACGGTTGCGGGCACTGCTCGCGTCCGACACCCGGCTGATCGTCGTCGCCAACCATCTGAGCGACCGGGACCAGTACACGCTGGCGGCGACCGCGTGGCAGACGCCGCTGCGCCGCGTCATCGGACGCACCCGGGTACTCGCGAAGGACGAGTTGTTCACCGAACCGCGGCTGCGGCGGGCCGTCGACCTGATGGGATCGATCCCGGTGTTCCGCAGCAAGAACCACGGCTTGCGGGCGGTGGCCGACGCCGGCCGCCGGATGATGGACGTCTCGGCGCAACGCCTGTACCGCGGGGACGTGCTCGCGGTCTTCCCGGAGGGCACCTGCAACGACGGGGATCCGCGCCGGATCCAGCGGCTGGGCACCGGTGTCGGGCACATCGCGGTGAAAGCTCGCAAACTCGGTACCGCGCCCGCACTGCTGCCGATCGGCATCGGCTACGGACCCGATCCGGCGGCGCGCGGGGCGGCGGGCGTCTACGTCGGTGACCCGGTCCTCGACCTCCCGACGACGCCGATGGACATCACCCGGGTGGTCTCGGAGCGGATGCAGGCCGCCGTCGACGAGGCGTTCGCGGGACGCTGACCGCTCACTCGGTGGCGGCGCGGTAGGCCTCGAAGCAGCCCTCCACGAACAGGTTCCGGTCGAGTTCGCCGACCTGGATGACCCCGTCGTGGAACCAGACCGGCCCGGTCGCCGCCAGTTCGGCCCCCTGCCGGCACCACTCGCGGATCTCGTCGTCGCTCGGGCTGCCCACGGTGTGCTGGTGGTACATCAGGGCCTGGCTCGCGCCGTACTCGCGGCCGGCATGGAACGAATCGTCGTGGACCTGTGCGAGCCGGACGGCCAGGTAGCCGACGGCGGCGAGGACGAGCACGGCCGCACCGAGGGCGGCCCACCAGGTGGTGCGGCGTGTCGTCATGCCGCGACCCTAGTGGAGATATGCGCGGATTGTCGTCGTATCCGTCGTCCGTCGGACCCACATGCCAGCATGGACGGATGACCTTCGTGATTCGACTGGTGATCAACGCGATCGCCATCTGGCTGGCCGCACAATGGGTGAACGGCATCGACATCGCGTCGTCCGGGAACGGCACGGGCGGCGACATCCTGGTGTTCCTCGGTATCGCGCTCGTCTTCACCGTCGTCAACGCGTTCGTGAAACCGTTCGTGAAGCTGCTGTCGCTGCCGCTGCTCATCCTCACTCTCGGCCTGTTCACCCTTGTGATCAACGCGCTGATGCTCGAGTTGACGTCGTGGATCAGTTCGCAGACCCAGTGGGGACTCAGCGTCGACGGCTTCTGGACCGCGATCTGGGGTGCCCTCATCATCTCGATCGTCAACGTCGTGCTCGGCGCCCTCGTCCCGGACAAGAAGTGACATGACCGTCCGGCGGGTCGTCCCCGACATCCGGTCCGAGCGGCGATGGTCGCCCGCGGTGCGGAGATCGTGCATCCGCTGCAGGACGAGGCGTGGGGAGTGCGACGGTTCTTCGTCCGCGACCCCGACGGCACGGTGGTCAACGTGCTCGGCCACCGCGGCTGACCGCAGGGCGGTCCGGTCAGCCCAGGCCGAGCGCGAGGCCGGTGGCCGCCGCCCACACCAGCATCGACTGGCCGGTGACGGCGAGTGCCGGGATCAGGGCGGGGCCGCGGCCGCCGGTGCGCACGGGGGCGTTGGCCTTGACCGCGAGGGGCAGCGCGAGCAGGCCCACCAGCGCCCACGGGGTGCGGGCGACGAGCGCGAGCGTCGCGACGAACGGCACCACCAGCAGTGCCAGGTGCAGGATACGGGTGCGGGCGTCGCCGAGAGTGACTGCGAGCGTGATCTTTCCGGACTCGGTGTCGGTGGGGATGTCCCGCAGATTGTTCGCCACCAGTACCGCGCTCGAGAACGAGCCGACCGCGACCGCGGCGAGCAGACCCGCCCAGTCGGCGCGTCCGGCCTGCACGAACTGCGTGCCGAGGACCGCGACGAGACCGAAGAACACGAACACCGCGATCTCCCCGAAACCGCTGTAGCCGTACGGCTTCGATCCGCCCGTGTAGAACCAGGCGCCCAGGATGCACACCGCGCCGACGAGGATCAGCCACCACGCCGACACCAGTGCGAGGACCACCCCGGCCACCGCGGCCACCGCGAAACAGCCCATCGCGGCGGCCTTCACCGCCCCCGGGGAGGCCACCTTCGACCCCACCAGGCGCAGCGGACCGACCCGCTCGTCGTCGGTGCCGCGGATACCGTCGGAGTAGTCGTTGGCGAAGTTGACGCCGACGATCAGCGCGAGCGAGACGAGCAGCGCGAGCAGCGCCTTCCACCACACGGCGCCGCCGAGCGACGCGGCCGCACCGGTACCGGCGAGCACCGGCGCGATCGCGTTCGGAAGGGTGCGCGGACGAGCACCCTCGATCCACTGGGACACAGAAGCCATGTGGCGATCCTTTCACCTCCGTCGAATCGGGTGGCTCGGCGGTCGGCGACTCCCTTAGGCTGGGCGCCGGTGCATTCCGTGGCGAGCGATCCGACGACCCCGACACCCGTGCCGCCGCCCGTCGAGGTGGCGCTGCTCGGGGGCGTCGCCACACGCCGTGACGGCGAGCTGGTGCCGCTGCCCGGACCCCGCGCCCGGGCCCTGCTGGTGGCGCTCGCCAGACGTCCCGGACGCAGTCGCAGCGTCGCCGCACTCGTCGACGACGTGTGGGGCGAGCAGCCGCCGCGCTCACCGGTGAACGCCCTGCACACCCAGATCTCCCGGCTGCGGGCGGTGCTGCCGGACGGTGCGATCGCTGCCGGACCGTCCGGGTACCGGCTGACCCTGGCACCCGGACAGGTCGACCTGGCACTCGTCCGGTCGCTCACGCGCCGGGCCGGGCAGTCGCACGCCGACGGCGACCTGATCGACGCGTTGGATACGGTGCGCGACGCCCGCGCACTGTGGCGCGGCGAGCCGGGCGCGGACCTGCCGGACGGTGGGCTCGCCGACGACCTGGCCGCCGAGGCGGCGTCGTACCGCCGGGCCCTGGACACGGTGCAGCTCGCGGCGCTGATCGCGGCGGGTCGCTTCGCCGACGCGTTGCCGCTCGCGCGGGCGGCTGCCGCGGCGGCACCACTCGACGAGGCCGCGGCCGTGCAGTGGATGGAATGCCTGCGCGGGGTCGGCCGTGGCGGTGAGGCACTCGACGTCTTCGCGGCACTGCGGGTCCGGCTCGCGGACCGGCTCGGCGCCGATCCGTCGCCGCGGCTCGTCGAACTCAATGCGGCGATCCTGCACGGTGACACCACCGGGCAGGCCCCGTCGACGTCGGTGCCGCCCACCACGATCGGGCTCCGCGCCGCACCCAATCCGCTGCTCGGCCGGAAAGCGGATCTGGCGGCGCTCGAGGTGCTGCTCGGGGCGTCGCGCGTCGTGACGGTGCTCGGTCCCGGCGGCACCGGCAAGACCCGGGTCGCACACGCGCTCGGGCTGGATGTGGCGTCCCGGATGCCGGTGGCACTCGTCGAACTGGCGCCGCTGCGCAGCGGCGAGGATCTGATCGCGGCGATCAGCGGCACCCTCGGTATCGGCGACGCCGACCTCGGGCCGGGCAGCCTGGCCCGCACCCGGATCCACGACGCCCGCCGGCGGCTGCGGGACGCCCTGTCGGCGCGGCCGTCGCTGTTGATCCTCGACAACTGTGAGCACCTGATCGACGACGTCGCCGACGTGGTGTCCGACCTGATCGCGGCGAGCCCGCAGCTGACGGTGCTCACGACCAGCCGGGCACCGTTGACGATCACCGCGGAAGCGGTGTATCCGTTGCCGCCGTTGGCGATCGGGGAGGACGGTTCGCCGGCGGTCGAGCTGTTCCGGGCCCGCGCGGCGGCGGTGCGCCCGTCGGTGCGTCTCGACCGCACCGAGGTGGAGCGGCTGTGCCGCACTCTCGACGGGCTGCCGCTCGCGATCGAACTCGCTGCCGCCCGGGTCCGCACGATGAGCGTCGAGGAGATCAACGCCCGGCTCGCGGACCGGTTCGCACTGCTGCGATCGCGTGACCGGACGACACCCGAGCGGCATCGCACCCTGCGCGCGGTCATCGACTGGAGCTGGAACCTCCTCGAGGACCCCGAGCGGGCCGCACTGCGCCGGCTGTGCCGGTTCCCCGCCGGATTCACTTCGGACGCAGCGGTATCCGTCGCGCAGTGGGGGGATCTCGACGACGTCGACGACGCCCTCGAGGGCCTGGTGAACCAGTCGATGCTGTCGGTCACCGAGCGCGGCGACACGGTCGGTCTGCGCTATCACATGCTCGAGACGGTGCGGGAGTTCGGTGAGGAGCGGGCCGACGCCGACGAATCCGCCGAGGTGTACCGGCGGACCGCCGTGTGGGCGGAACGGTTCGCGCGGGATGCGCTGCGCGACTTCATGTCCGGACGTCAGATCGAGGTGGCGCACCGGGTGGAGGATGAACATGACAACCTGCTCGCCGTCCTGCGGTACGCGATGGCGGAGCGACTCACCCGCACCGTGTACACGATCTTCCCGGTGCTGGGCTCGATGTGGGCGTCGCGGGGCGCGCATTCGGAGGTCTTCGCGTGGGCGCCGCGGGTTCTCGACCTCGACGCCACCGCACTCGGCCCCGACGAGGTGCCGGGCGACCACCTGGCGGCGACGTACCAACTGGCCGGTGTGCATCTGGTGATGGCCGGCCGGCTGCGCGCGGTGGCGGTGGCCCGCACCCGGCTGCGCAGGCTGCTCGCCACCCGCGACGATGTCACCGAGTCGCTGCGGATGAACGCGGCCCTCGTCCTGGCGCCCGGCTCCGGGAAAGGGGTGGCGCGCCTGCTCGCCACCGCCGTCCGCTCCGACGACCCCGGCGCCCGCAGTTCGGCGCTCGTCGCCCGCGCGAATCTCCGGGAGAACAACGGTGACCTGTTCGGCTCGGAATCCGATGCGAGGCAGGCACTCGTGCTGGCCGAACGGTCGAACGACAGCTGGGGTCTGGCGATGATGTGCCAGCACCTCGGCAGTCTGTGCGCACAGTCCGCCCGGTACGACGAGGCCGTCCGGCACTACCGGCGGTCCGCGGAGATGCTGTGGGAGATGCACCTGTACGACGAGGGTCTGCAGGTGCGGGGATTCATGGTGGCCGCGCTCGTCGGTGCCGGGCGGTCCGCGGACGCGTTCGCCGAGCTCGCCGCGCTCGCACCGATGCGGTCCGACGTGCCGGTCGGCGAGGTCGGCGGCGAGCACGGGAACACCCTGGCGTCCCTGTCGGCGAGTGCCGCCGAGGCGGAACTCGCGGTGGGATCGACCGACCGGGGGCTCGACGAGTACCGGCGGGCGATCACGCACATGGGCGATCTCGCCGGACCGTCCCCGGCCGATCCCCTCGAGATCATGGTGGCGGTCGCGGTCGTCGACGCGCACGTGCTGGCGGGCCGGACCGAGCCCGTCGACGACCTGGTGGCCCGGCTCGCGGGGGTCGCCGTCGAACGACTCGGTCCGCGCGGCCACCCGGACCTGCCGCAGACCGGTGCCGTGGCCTGCGCGGTCGGCAGCTTCGGCGTCGCGACCGGACGGGACGTGGGCCGCGGCCTGCGGCTGCTCGCCCTGGCAGGGAAAGTGCATGCCCGACAGGATTATCCGTCGATGCGACTGGATCGGCACGTCGCCGTGGCATGTGCGGTGGCCGGTACCGACCGCGTCGCGGCGGCGCGGGCATCCGTCGAACGGATACCGCGCGCCGCCGCACGGGACGAGATCCTCACGCTGCTCGCGACGGCGACGGAGTCGGATTGACGCGTCAGGTCCGGCGCATGTAGGTGCGCACCGTCAACGGGGCGAGGATAGTGACGAGGACCGCAGCACCGAGCAGTGCCCACAGTGTGGATGCCCCGAGGTGCCCGTCGTTCGCGAGGTCACGGACCGCGGTCACCAGATGCGACACCGGGTTGACCGTCACGAACGCCTGCATCCACCCGGGCATCGTCTCGGACGGTACGAACGCGTTCGACATGAACGTCAACGGGAACAGGATCAGCATCGAGATGCCTTGCACCGCAGACGCCTTGCCCATCAGCATGCCCATCAGCGCGAAGATCCAGCTGATCGCGAACGCGCACACCAGGACGAGCAGCGCGGCAGCCACGACCCCGACGGCCCCGCCGCCCGGCCGGTAGCCCATCACGATGCCGGCACCGATCGTCAGCGTCGTCGCGATGAGATAGCGCACGACATCGGCGAGCAGTGCCCCCGACAACGGTGCGATGCGGGCGATCGGCAGCGACTTGAAGCGGTCGAACACCCCCTTGTCCATGTCCTCGCGCAACTGGGTGCCCGTCACGATCGACGCCGTGATCACGGTCTGCACCAGGATGCCGGGGATGATGATCGGCAGATACGACTGCACGTCACCGGAGATCGCGCCACCGAAGATGTACGTGAACATCGCGGTGAAGATGAGCGGCTGGATCACCACGTCGAACAGTTGCTCGGGATTGTGCTTCAACTTCAGGACGCCGCGGTACGCCATCGTGAGGCTGTGGGCGACGGTGTCCCGCAGGCCGATCCGGTCGACCGCGTCGAGCGTGTGGGTGGCCGCCGGTGGTGCGGGCGAGGTGACGGTGGTGGTCATGCGGCACTTCCTTCGGCCTCGGCGGTGTCGTGTCCGGTGATGGTGAGGAACACCTCGTCGAGGCTCGGTTTCGAGACGGTCAACTCGTCGACGGCGATCGACCGATCCCGCAGGTGCAGAAGCAGATCCGCGGTGACCGACGGATCCGGCAGCGGTGCGGTGATCCGACCCGACTCCGGGGTGACGGTCGCCGCGGTACCGAGCACGGCGCCGATCACGACTCGGGCCTCGTCGAGGCGACTGCGGTCCGCGAGCGTCAACTGCACCGCCGACGTGCCGACCGACGCCTTCAACTCGTCGGCGGTACCGTCGGCGATGACGCGGCCCCGGTCGATCACCGCGATCCGGTCGGCCAGCTGGTCGGCCTCGTCGAGGTACTGCGTCGTGAGCAGCACTGTCGAGCCGTCGGCGACGAGCCGGCGGATGGTCTCCCACATCTGGGCGCGGGTGCGCGGATCGAGTCCGGTGGTGGGTTCGTCGAGGAACAGCAGCGGCGGCCGGGCGATCAGGCTGGCCGCCAGGTCGAGACGCCGGCGCATGCCGCCGGAGAAGTTCTTCAACGGCTTCGACGCCGCCTCGGTGAGCGCGAACTCCTCGAGCAGACCGGCGGCCTTGCGTTTCGCGGCACCACGGCTCAGGCCCAGCAGCCGCGAGAAGATCACCAGATTCTCGGTGGCGGTGAGATCCTCGTCGACCGACGCGTACTGCCCGGTGACGCCGACGAGGGAGCGGACGGCGGTGGATTCGCGGACCACGTCGCGGCCGAAGATCCGGGCCTGCCCGCCGTCGGGGCGCAGCAGCGTCGCGAGCATCCGCACGGTGGTCGTCTTACCGGCGCCGTTCGGGCCGAGGACGCCGTACACCGAGCCGGTCGGCACGGTCAGGCTCACACCGTCCACGGCGCGCTGCCGGCCGAAGGTCTTCACGAGTCCCACGGCTTCGATGGCCGGGGGTGAGGTGTCGAGGTTCATGCCTCGACAGTGAGCGCACCGTCTTGCAGGGGCCTTGCACCGCGCTTGCACGCGGTGCAAGGCGGAGGCGTCAGCCCAGCAGCTCCCCGAGGTCGAGGCTGCCGAGCAGCTCGCCGAGGTCGAGGTCGCCGAGGCTGCCGAACGGGCTGCCGAACGTCACGAGCTCCGGATCGCCGAGGACCGGGGTGGGCGCGGTGGGGGACAGGCAGGCGCCGAGGAACGCGTAGGTGCCGTCGGCCAGCGGTGCGGTGGTGTAGGTGCGGGACTCGCCGGCCGGGGTGATGCTCGCGCCGCTGGTCCACGCGACCGCGCCGGGCTCGAGGAACTTGGTGGGATCCTTCAGTAGTTCGGGGACCTTCGCGGCGTCGACGGCGGCGGCGCTGCAACCGCTGGTGGCGTCGGTGTTCGGGTTGGTGATCGTCACCGACACCACGTTCGCGTCGACGGACGTCGTCATCGTCGGTGGTGCGAGCGTGGCCGCGGACGCGAGAGCGGGAGCGGCGAGTGCGGCGGCCGCGGCGATCGCGGCGCCGACGGCGAGGCGGGAGGTGACGGACAGGGTGGAAACGCGCATGGCGGTCGTTCCTTACATCGGTAGGGGAGAACAGGCGGCGCGGCACACCGGGCATCCCCGACCGACGTCCGGGGTGTCGCGCAGGGTGGAGCGGTGGAACGGTCGCGGTCCCGGGCGTCCGAGATCGCTGGCGACAGCATCCGGCCTGGTTCGAGACCGTGCAATACGCACGGCAAACAAAAGTAAGGCACTGCCTTGGTCGGGGGACTTCGGTCGACCGGGTGCTGTCACGCGACGCCGCCTCGACCTGCGCAAACATCGAGAACTTCGGGCGAAAGTGCTATTTGTAACAATCTGATCTCGAGAGGTGCCCGTCCGTCGGGAAATCAATTGTCAGTTCAACTACCAGCGCTTTCGGTGCCGGACGGGACCCACCGCGCACGCAGACCCGCCCGGTCGACCTTGCCCGGCCCGCGCAGCGGCAGCGCGTCCAGTAACCGCACCTCCCGCGGCGCCGCCGTGACATCGAGCGTCGCCGACACGTGCGCCCGCAGATCGGCGACCGACGGCGCCCACCCCGGCTCCGGCACGATCGCCGCCACCACCTTCTGTCCCAGCCGATCGTCAGGAACTCCGAGGACCGCGCACTCCCGCACTCCCGGATGGTCGGCCAGCACCGACTCCACCACCTGCGGCACGACGGTGAGCCCGCCCGTCGAGATCGCCTCGTCGAGGCGTCCGAGAATCGTCAGGACACCGTCGTCCAGCAGACCCGCGTCGTCGGTGCGGAACCAGCCCGGCTCCGCGAACGCCGGATGTCCCGGCAGACCGCGATAGCCGGACGCCACCATGTCGCCGCCGAGCACCACCCGGCCGTCGTCGATCCGGACCGTCGCCCCGGCCAACGGGACACCGTCGTACACGCAGCCGCCGCACGTCTCGCTCATGCCGTACGTGCGCACCACCGGGATACCCGCGTCGACCGCGCGGTGCAGCAGTGGCGCCGGGGTCGCCGCCCCACCGAGCAGGACCGCGTCGAGGGACGCCAGCGCCGCCGTCGCACCGGGATGATCGAGCGCCTTGACCAGCTGGGTCGGGACCAGCGACGTGTACCGGCGAGCCCCGGACATCGCGTCGACCGCCGCCGGCAGCGACCGCGGATCGAACCCGCCGGCGACATCGACGACGACCGGCGTCTCACCCGCCGCCAGACTCCGCAGCAACACCTGCATACCTGCGATGTGATGGGCCGGCAGCGCCAGCAGCCACGCACCCGGACCGCCGAGACGCTCGTGGGTGGCGGCGGCGCTCGCCCGCAGCGCCCGCGCGGTCAACAGCGCACCCTTGGGCACACCCGTCGTGCCGGACGTTGCCACCACGAGCGCGACATCGTCGGCGACGGCGTCGACCGGCTCACCCGGTCGCAGCGCCCGCGTCAGCCGGTCGATCTCTCGCGCATCACCCTCGGGGACCGGCAGCAGCGGAGGGCCGCCACCGTCCAGGACACGCTCGAGCGTCGACAGGATCCCGGCCACCGCGGGGCCGGACGGAACGGGAAGGGCACGTAGAACCGGACTCACCCCCCGATCGTGTCACGACGGTCAGGGGCGGGGACCGGCGAGCGGCCAACCGCCCTCCGCCAGGTGCGAACGCACCCGATCCACATCCGATTCGAGCGGCATCTCGTTGGTGATCTTCGTGATCAGCACCTGGATGTCGGTCTTCGAGATCGGCAGATCCCCGTGCTCGACGAGGGCCGCGGTGACGACGTCGACCTCGTCCTCGGACAGCCGCCGGGTCAGCAGCGCGAACAGTGGCACGTAGTCCTGCTCCGGGACACCGTTGGGGTATCCGGTGCGCAACCAGTCGACGATCGAGGCGAGGAAAGGAGGCAGGCTCACATCATGCTCCCGGGCTCGGTCCGTCAGCACTCGCTGTCGGACGCGTCCTGACGGTCGTCGCCGGGCGACGCTGCCGCATCATCGGAATCGACCACGGGCCAGCCGCCGTCCACGAGACGCTCGGTGACCCGGGTGATGTCCTCCTCGGTGGGCTCCTCCCGGAGCACACCCGCGATGATCTTCCGGAGGGTGTCGTAGTCGACGTGACGGTCGGGATGCTCGTGCGCGGTCGCGACGGACAGGTCGATGATCTGGCCGATCTCCTCGTCCGTCAGACGACGTCCGAGCACGGCGAGCAGCGCGAAATGGTCCTTGGCCGGAATGCCCTCCGGATAGCCGGCGCGGAGCCAGTCCAGGACCGAGCGGAGCGAAAACTTGTTGTTCACCGGTGCGATCACTTTCACGAAGGAACGTCGCCGACGGGTCCGTCCGTCGGCCCGCTCAGAAGACGTGGATGCCGAAGCTGCTGGCCAGGAACTTCTGCATCAACATCAGTATTCCAGCGGCGATCGCGATCAGCACGACGGCGAAACACAGGATCGCGCCGAGTTTGCCGGCTGTCGACGTCTGCCCGTCCCGGCCGGGGGACATCGACCGCAACCCGAGGGCGAAGAGCGCGGGCAGGCCGGCGCCGAACAGCAGTCCGACGAGGACGACCTGCCACAGCGAGTTCACGGTATTGGCGAGTAGATCCATCGGTCGCCCCCTCTCAGGTGTTGTTGTTGCTGGTGGTGTGGTGGTCGGCGGCGCCGGTGGACGCCCCGCCCTCCCACTCGGCGTTGACGTTGGTGGGGTCGATCGGCTCACGACGCGAACGCAGGTACATGAACAGCGACAACCCGACGAGGATCGTGAACACGACCAGGACACCGGCCAACCCACCGATGACGTGCGCGATCGCCCAGCAGATCGCACCGACGATGCCCGCGGACGGCAGCGTGATCAACCACGCGACCGCCATCCGTCCGGCCACACCCCAGCGCACCTCGGCGCCCTTGCGGCCCAGTCCGGTACCGAGGATCGAGCCGGTCGCGACATGGGTGGTCGACAGCGGCAGACCGAAATGGCTGGAGGTGAGGATGATCGCGGCCGACGACGATTCGGCGGCCAGACCCTGCGGTGCGTCGATCTCGACGAGACCCTTGCCGAGCGTGCGGATGATGCGCCAGCCGCCCAGGTACGTGCCGAGCGCGATCGCCACGGCACACGCGAACTTCACCCAGAACGGCATCTCGGTGTCCGCAGTGATCGAACCGTGCGCGACCAGTGCCAGGAAGATGACACCCATCGTCTTCTGCGCGTCGTTGGTGCCGTGGGCCAGCGAGATCAGCGACGACGTGCCGATCTGGCCGAGCCGGAAACCTCGGTTGCGTTCGTCCTCGGGAATGGCGTGGGTGATCCGGTAGATCGCCTTGGTGCCGACGGTCGCGATGAGTGCCGCGACGACCGGAGCGAGCAGCGCCGGCACGATGACCTTGCCGAGCACGCCACCCCACTCGACACCGTTCATGCCGATCGACGCGATCGCGGCACCGATCAGGCCACCGAACAGGGCGTGCGACGAACTCGACGGCAGCCCGAACAGCCACGTCGCGAGATTCCACAGGATGCCGCCGACCAGCCCGGCGAACACGATCAGCAGCAGGGCCTCACCGCTGACGGTGCTGAGATTGACGACACCCTTCGCGACGGTCGCCGCAACCTCGACGGACAGGAACGCGCCGATCAGGTTCAGGGTTGCCGAGAGTGCGACCGCCACCTTGGGGCGGAGCGCGCCGGTGGCGATGGATGTGGCCATCGCGTTTCCGGTGTCGTGGAAGCCGTTCGTGAAGTCGAATGCGAGGGCAGTGACGACCACCACCAAGAGAACGACAAGCTCTGCGGTCACAAGCGAATTGTGCGTATCGAACGCGTAAAAGTACAGCGAGCATCAGATGAACGGGCGGTACGCCGGGTTCCATTTTCCGGTCACCAGGACCGACGTCTGCACGAGTGTGTCGACACTCACTCCGGGCGCCTGCGGCACCCGTGCGCCTTTTCGGTAGTGGCAGCTACCAAAAAGGCGCACAGCACATCGTCAGCGCAGGTCCCGGCGGATCGGATGATCTTCCGGTATCTGCACCAGCACGATCGGGACGTCGTCGGGGTCCGCGATCCACATCTCGTGCAGGCCCCACGGTTCGATCCGTGGTTCCCGCACGATCGGGATTTCCGCTCGCACCAGTTCGGTGTGGGCGTCGGCGAGGCTGCGCACCTGCAGCCACAGGGCGCCGGTGAACGGTGTCTCGACCTCGGAGCCGCCGTGTGCGGTCACCTCGATCAGACCCTGCCCGGCGAAGAACACCGTCCCGCCCGGGTACTCGCGGGCGATCGCGAGCCCGAGTACGTCGCGGTAGAACGCCAGCGTCACCTCGTAGTCGCGGGGACGCAGAATTGTCCGGCTGCTGAGAATCTCCACGGTCACACCTTCCTGATCTCAGGGGCGGGACTCGTGGCCCGGGCGGCCGTGGGTGCGCCGGGCCTCCTTCATCTCCGCCTCGAACACGTGCCGGCGGCCGTCGACGATCTCGCCCCGGACGGTGCGCTCGTGTTCGCGGAACACCGACCAGTAGCCGTCGTCGAACTCCTCGAGGATCTGGAACGTCCACCGGCCGTCGAGGACGTTGCGGCCCACCAGGTCGGTGTCGAGCCGGTCCGCGGTCTCGACGTGCCCGGCCGCCCGCAACTGTGCGACGGCGTCCCCGAGTTGCCGGTCCGCCCGGCCCACCAGCTGATGGAACGCGTACAGATGTCCGCGCGCCTGCTCGACCGTCTCGAACGCCTCCGTCACCCGGCCCACGGCCTCGACCTCCGCATCCGTGACCCCGTCCGGGCGGCAATGCTCCGGTGCCGGGCGTTCACGGTCCGTCATGGATCCAGTGTGCCGGGGGAGGAGGTGCGGGCGTGTGATTGTGAAGGATTCCTCCCGGCAGGCGGCAGGAATCCTTCACGATCGGATCAGTAGTACCAGGGGTAGGGCGACCAGTCCGGGTCCCGTTTCTGCAGGAACGAGTCGCGGCCTTCGACGGCCTCGTCGGTCATGTAGGCGAGGCGGGTGGCTTCGCCGGCGAACAGTTGCTGGCCGACCAGTCCGTCGTCGGTGAGGTTGAACGCGTACTTGAGCATGCGCTGCGCCTGCGGCGACTTGCCGTTGATCTTGGTGCCCCATTCGATGGCGACGTTCTCGAGGTCGTCGTGGTCGACGACCTTGTTCACCGCGCCCATGTGGTGCATCTCCTCGGCGGTGTAGGTGTCGCCGAGGAAGAAGATCTCGCGGGCGAACTTCTGTCCCACCATCTTCGCGAGGTAGGCGCTGCCGTAGCCGCCGTCGAAGCTGCCCACGTCGGCGTCGGTCTGCTTGAACCGGGCATGTTCGCGGGATGCGAGCGTCAGGTCGCACACGACGTGCAGGCTGTGCCCGCCACCCGCGGCCCAGCCGTTGACCAACGCGATGACGACCTTCGGCATGGTCCGGATCAGCCGCTGCACCTCCAAGATGTGTAGGCGTCCGGCGCGCGCCGGATCCACGGTCTCCGCAGTCTCACCGGACGCGTACCGGTAGCCGCTGCGGCCGCGGATGCGCTGGTCGCCGCCGGAGCAGAACGCCCAGCCGCCGTCCTTCTCGCTGGGGCCGTTGCCGGTGAGCAGCACGCAGCCCACGTCGGACGTCATGCGGGCGTGGTCGAGGGTGCGGTACAACTCGTCGACGGTGTGCGGGCGGAACGCGTTCCGCACCTCGGGGCGGTCGAACGCGATGCGCACGATGCCCTCCGTGACGTGCCGGTGGTACGTGATGTCGGTGAGGTCCTCGAAGCCGGGGACGGGACGCCAGAGCTGCGGGTCGAAAGTCACGGACCCGAGGATAGGCGTCGGGCATGCCGGTCTCGGCGTTACCGTGCAGGAATGAGCGAACAGGTGCAGAACGACCGCCGGATCGGTTTCCTCGACTTCACGCCGACGGAGGCCGGACCGCACTACGGACGGTTCGTCGAGTCGTTGCGCCGGCTGCAGGACCTGGCCGTCTCCACGCACCTGCCCGACGACGACCTCGCCGACGTCACCGCCCGCATCGACGCGCTCGGTGACCTGCTCGAGCCGTACCGGGTGCCGGAGGGGCGGTCCCCCGCCGGATTCAACCGGCACCTGCCCGGACGTGGCAGCCTGCTGCTGTTGCCGTGGCTGTTCGAGCAGGTCGACGCCGACGGGGTCCGGGCGCGCGGCGTGTTCCGGATGTTCCATCGCGGCGGTAACAGTGCCGCGCACGGCGGCACCATCGGGCTGCTGTTCGACGACATGCTCGGCATGATCGTGCACGCCGCCGGGCATCCCATCGCCCGCACCGGCTACCTGCACGTCAACTACCGCAAGGTCACCCCGATCGAGACGGAACTGGTGGTCGAGGGCCGGGTGGACCGCGTCGACGGCCGCAAGATCTATTGCAGCGCGGAACTGCGCGACCTCGGCGGCGCCGTGCTCGCCGACTGCGAGGCCCTCATGGTCGAGTTGCTGCCGGGGCAGCCGTGACCGCGTTCCCGACGCTCGACGACGTCCTGTCCGGGGCGCGGGTGGTGAGCCTGCCGATGCGGGTCCGGTTCCGCGGCATCACCGTCCGGGAGGCCGTCCTGTTCGAGGGGCCCGCCGGGTGGGGAGAGTTCGCGCCGTTCCCCGAATACGACGACGCCGAGGCCGCGCACTGGCTGCGGGCCGGACTCGAGGCCGCCTGGCTGGGCGCCCCGACGCCGGTGCGTGACCGGATCCCCGTCAACGCGACCGTCCCCGCCGTCGCACCGGATCGGGTGCCGGAGATCCTCGCGCGTTTCCCGGGTGCGACGACTGCCAAGGTGAAGGTCGCCGAGAAGGGGCAGAGCCTCGCCGACGACGTCGCCCGCGTCGCCGCCGTCCGTGCGCTGATCCCGACCGTGCGGGTCGACGCCAACGGCGGCTGGAACGTCGACGACGCGGGGACCGCACTGACCGCGCTGACCGCCGACGGACCCCTCGAATACGCCGAACAGCCGTGCGCGAGCGTCCCGGAACTCGTGGAGGTGCGGCGCCGACTGCCGGGTGTGCCGATCGCCGCCGACGAATCGATCCGCCGCGCCGACGACCCGTTGAAGGTGGTGCGGGCCGGCGGCGCCGACATCGCGGTGGTCAAGGTGCCGCCGCTCGGCGGAATGCGCCGCCTACTCGCCCTCGCCGACGAACTCGCAGGTCACGGCGTCCCCGTCGTGGTGTCCAGCGCCCTCGACACCGCCGTCGGGATCGGTGCCGGACTGGCCGCGGCCGCCGCGCTGCCGAACCTGCGGCACGCGTGCGGACTCGGCACCGGCGGCCTGTTGGCCGCCGACGTCACCGCACGGCCGCGGCGCATGTCCGACGGCATGCTCGACGTGTCACCCGTCGCCGCCGACCCGGATCGGCTCGACGAATTCGCCGCGCCGCCCGACCGCACCGCATGGTGGCTCGACCGGGTTCGCCGCTGTCACGAACTGCTCGCCACCAGCGGCGACACCCCGTTCGTATAGTGTCGTGCCCGCCCGAAATGGACCAGTCGATAACGGAGGCATGGAAAGTGGTTGCAGCGCTGAAGGACACCCTGCTGGACGACGCTCGGATTCCCGCGGTTCGCGCGGACGTCGAGGCGCTCGTCGACGCGGAGGTCGCGGACAAGAGTGGCATGTCCGGAATGGCGCTCAAGGGCGGCTACGGTGCCGTCAAGAAGGTCGGGCCGTCGATCGTCCCGGACGCCGTCGAGGGACTCCTGCCGGAGTTCGTCGTGCGGCTCGAGCCGTTCTGGCAGGAATTCGCCGGCAGCGGTGAGGGCAGCTTCGCGGCGTTCCTGACCGCCCGCGGCGACGCGGTCGCCGACGCCCTGCTCGGTGTCACCGACGAGCGCATCGAGAACAGCGACAAGGGCGCGATCAAGAGGGTCTACTCGACGCTGCGCCCGTCGGCGAAGAAGCACGTGATCGAGGCACTCCCGCGCCTCGGTGATCTGGTGCAGAAGCACGCAGCGTAGGCGCTTCGCGCTGTGCGCCTTTTTGGTAGTAGCTACTACCAAAAAGGCGCACAGGCGGCGCAGCCGCACCGCTCGCTGGGTTCGGCCGCGATGCCGAGGATCGTGAACTCGTCGTCGCGTCCACCCTCGCGGCGGGCCGGTCGCCACGTCTGCCAATCTGGAGGGCGTGAATCCGTCCACTGCACAGGCCACTGCCGTCGTCGACGAACTGATCCGTGGTGGGGTGCGTGAGGTCGTGCTCTGTCCCGGTTCGCGGAACGCGCCGCTGGCGTTCGCGTTGCAGGCCGCCGACGCTGCCGGACGGATCCGTCTGCACATGCGGATCGACGAGCGCACCGCCGGTTTCCTGGCGATCGGGTTGGCGGCGTCGAGCGGCGATCCGGTGCCGGTCGTGATGACGTCGGGCACCGCGGTCGCGAATCTGGGGCCGGCCGTGCTCGAGGCGAACTATGCGCGGATCCCGCTGATCGTGCTCAGCGCCAACCGCCCGTACGAGATGCTCGGCACCGGCGCCAACCAGACCGTCGAACAGTTCGGGTTGTTCGGCAGTCAGGTGCGGGCCGCGATCAGTCTGGGTCTCGCGGAGGAGGCCGGTGACGAGTCGCAGCGCGGCATCCGGTTCGACGAGCAGAACAGTCAGTGGCGCAGCGCGGTGTGCCGGGTCCTGGCAGCCACCCGCGGCACCCGCTCCGGCAACGCCGGGCCCGTCCAGTTCGACATTCCGCTGCGGGAACCCCTCGTCCCCGATCTGCAGGCCCGCGGCCTGGTCCCCGGAGGCCGGCCCGACGGCGGTGCGTGGACGACGACGACCGATGCCACCCTCGACGTCCCGATGGACCTCGACATCACCGCCGACACGGTCGTGATCTCCGGGCACGGTGCCGCGTATCGGCCCGAGTTGGCGGGGCTGCCGACGGTCGCCGAGCCGACCGCGCCGCTGCACGGTGTCCCGCTGCATCCGCTGGCGTTGCCGCAGCTCAAGCCGAGGCAGGCGATCATCACGGGACGTCCGACGCTGCACCGTCCGGTGTCGAAGCTGCTGGCCGACCCGTCGGTCGCGGTGTACGCGCTCACCACCGGCCCGCGCTGGCCCGACGTGTCCGGCAACGTCCGGGCGACCGGCACCCGGGCGGTCGTCTCGGGCACCCCGGACGCGGCGTGGCTGGAGCGGTGCCGGCACCTGTCCGAGCATGCGGACAAGGCCGTCCGGTCCCAGTTGGCGTCGTACCCGAAGACCACGGGCCTGCACGTTGCGGCGACGGTCCTGGACGCGGTCGCCGATGGTGACCAGTTGCTGCTGGGGGCGTCGAATCCGGTGCGGGACGCGGCCCTGGTCGGCTATCCGCGGCGCGGGGTGAAGGTCCTGTCCAATCGGGGTGTCGCGGGTATCGACGGCACGGTGTCGACGGCGGTGGGGGCGGCGCTCGCGTACGAGGGGCGCACGATCGCGCTCCTCGGGGATCTGACGTTCCTGCACGACGCGTCCGGGCTGCTCGTCGGCACCGGGGAACCGCGGCCGGCGGATCTGACGATCGTCGTGGCCAACGACGACGGCGGCGGCATCTTCGAGTTGCTCGAGCAGGGCGACCCGCAGTATGCGGGCGTGTTCGAGCGGGTGTTCGGCACCCCGCACGGTATGGACCTGGCGGCGCTGTGCGCCGCCTACCGGATCCCGCACACCCATGTGCCGCTGCCCGATCTGACGGCCGCACTCGCCGCCGAGAACCACGGTATCCGGGTGCTCGAGGTGGCCACGGAGCGGTCCGGGCTGCGGGATCTGCACGCCGCGGTGCGGGCGCAGTTGTGAGGCCGGCATGAGTTCGAAGGTCGCGCACCGCACGTTCGTCGGTGTCGTCGTCGCCGCGGTCGGGATCTCGGTGCTGGCGGTGCTGCTGGTGCTGGCGGCGTGGCGCAACGACCACACCATCGAATCCGACATGGGGACGGCGACCGCGGAGGTGTTGTCGGCGGGGTCGCTGCGGTCCGCGGTCAGTTTCGTCACCCCGGACGGCGTCACCCACAACCCGAAACTCGGGGTGCTGTATCCGACGCACCTGACGGCCGGGCAGCGCATCGACGTCGAGTACGCGCGCAGCGACCCGGATCTGGTGCGGGTCGCGGGCCGGGACGCGTCCGTCGCGATCGTGCCCGCCGGTTCGGTGATCGTCGTGACGTGGCTGGTCGTGACCCCGGCGCTGTTCGTGCTGCGCCGCCGCGCCCGCGACACGCAGGGTTCCTGAGACGGTCACTCAGGAACGGTTTCTATCCTCGGTCCAATGCGAACGAGTGCGAAGTCGGCGGAACGCGCCGGAATGATGCTGATCGCGGCCGCGGTCGTCGTCGTGGGGCTCTACCTGCTCAAGGGTGTCAGCGGCGCCCTCTACCGCGCGATCGTCCCGCACACGGCCGAGTTGCCCGGTGTCGGACTGATCGCCGACGGCGGGCTGCTCGTCCTCGTCGCCGTGTACGCGGTCCTCGCCGTGTACCTGTGGCGCAACCGGCCCACCCAGCTCGGTGACCTGCTGGTCGGCGGCGTCGGGGTGGTCGTCGCGTACGTGCTCAGCGAGGTCGTCAAGTCGTTCGTGAGCGAGGACCGGCCGTGCCGGACCCAGGTGGCGCTGCCGGACTGCCCGGCCCCCGGCGACTGGTCGTTCCCCAGTAACCACACCGTCATCGCGGTGGGTGTCGCGACCGCGATCGTCCTCGCCTCCGACGCCGTGCTCACGGCGCTGCAGCGCTGGCTCGTCATCGCCCTCGCCGCCCTGATCGGCCTGGCCCGTGTCCTGCAGGGCGTGCACTACCCGCACGACGTGCTCGCCGGCGCGGTCGTCGGATCCACCGTCACGATCGCAGTCGTCGTGCTGCTGGTGCCGTGGGCGCGCAGTCGGGCGCAGTCACTCCGCGGCCGGGCACCGGCGGCGGACGTCGAGTCGTGAGCGGGTTGATAGCGTCTCCGACCGTGGCACACACTCACGGATCGCGGGCCTCGCTCGACAAGAAACCGCACGAGGTCGCGTCGATGTTCGACGACGTCGCCGAGCGCTACGACCTGACGAACACCGTCCTGTCGTTCGGTCAGGACCGCCACTGGCGTACCGCGACCCGCGCCGCCCTCGACCTGAAGCCGGGGGAGCGGGTCCTCGACCTCGCCGCCGGCACCGGGGTGTCGACCGTCGAACTCGGACGGTCCGGCGCGTGGGTCGTGGCCACCGACTTCTCCACGGGCATGCTGAAGGCCGGTGTCGGACGCAACGTCCCCATGGTCGCGGGGGACGCCATGCACCTGCCCTACGCGGACGGCGTGTTCGACGCCGCCACCATCTCGTTCGGCCTGCGCAACGTCTCCGACTTCGACGCGGGTCTGCGCGAGATCGCCCGCGTCACCAAGCCGGGCGGACGCCTCGTCGTGTCCGAGTTCTCCACCCCGGTGTTCGGGCCGTTCCGCACGGTCTACATGGAGTACCTGATGAAGGCGCTGCCGCGGGTCGCGCGCGCCGTCAGCAGCAACCCGGACGCGTACGTCTACCTCGCCGAATCCATCCGGGCGTGGCCGACGCAGGAGCAGCTCGCCGAGCGCATCGCGGCCGCCGGCTGGAAGAACGTTCAGTGGCGCAACCTCACCGGCGGCATCGTCGCTCTGCACCGTGCCACCCGGTGAGCTCGCTCACGTGCCCCCGGTGAACCTGTTCAGCTGAACGGCGCCCGCTGATCGATCCGCAGCGACGCCGCGCCGGACGTCCGCCACGCGCGGGCCACGGTGTCGGCGTCCGCGTCGGTGACGAGGTTGCCCATCACCCGCACTGCGACGCCCATCAGGGCGCGGGAGCGCAGCGCCACCGGGCCGGATGCCGGCAGGAACCGCGGCAGAGTCAGCAGGTTCGCGAGCCTCCGCGCGATGGAGAACGCGTGCCCGTAGTGCTCGCGCAGCAGCGTCGGCCACGCGTGCGTCCAGTCGTCGGCGTCGAGGATGCCGGCGACCAGGCGTCCGCCCTCGAGCCCGTAGTCGATGCCCTCGCCGTTGAGCGGGTTCACACACGCGGCCGCATCCCCGATCAGCGCCCAGTTGCGTCCTGCGACGTTCGACACGGCACCACCCATCGGCAGCAGCGCCGACGCCACCGCCCGCAGGTCCCCGTCGAGCCGCCATTCGTCGCGACGCTGCGACGTGTACAGGTCCAGCAGCGGTCGCAGCGCACCCGGCGCCGGCCGTTTCGCGGTCGCGAGCGCCCCGACCCCGATGTTGATCTCTCCGGTGCCGAGCGGGAACACCCAGCCGTAGCCGGGCTGCAGCGCCCCGTCGGCGTCCCTCAGCTCGAGGTGCGACGTGATCCACGGGTCGTCGCTGCGCCCGGATGTCACGTACGCGCGTGCCGCCACCCCGTACACGGTGTCCCGGTGCCACTGCCGGCCCAGCTGCTTGCCGAGCGTCGACCGCACCCCGTCGGCGACGATCAGCTTGTCGCACGCGACGGTGTGCGTGCCCGACGCGGTCCGCAGCGTCACCGACCGCACCCGGCCGCCGTCGCGGTCGACGCCGATCGCTTTGGCGCCCTCGATCATTCGGGCACCGGAGGAGATCGCGGTCCGGCGCAGCCGGTCGTCGAGTTCGGTGCGGGGGACCGCGCTGCCGACTGCGGGCAGATTCCCGCCGGGCCACGGCAACTCCAGCTCCTGCCCCCAGCCGGTGAGCCGCAGGCCACGGTTGACGGTGCGGCCGCGCACCCACTCGCCGAGTCCCAGCCGGTCGATCTCGGCGACCGCACGCGGCGTCAGCCCGTCCCCGCACGTCTTGTCCCGCGGAAACTCGGCCGCATCGACGAGCAGGACGTCCCGGCCGTCGCGGGCCGCCCACGCCGCGGCCGACGACCCGGCCGGACCGGCACCGACGACGAGGACATCGGTGCGCGACGGGAAACGATCGGACGGGTTCGGGGCAGGATCGGCCAGCACCCCAGTATGGTCTCAGGCCGACGCGCCGACCGCCCCCGAGGGCAGGTGTGGTGAATGCCGGTACTACCGCTAGGTTCACTACCGTGGTTTCAGCGTTTTCCGCTCCTTCGGGTGCGGCACCGACTACAGGAATGGGTACGGACATCGTGAGCACTGAGTCGCCCAGCACGGTCGTCGCCGGAGTCGATCTCGGCGACCAGCAGCTTGCGGACGTCGTGCGCGACGGACTCGCCAGCGTCGAGGAGCTCCTGGTCAGTGAGCTGTCGGACGGTGAGGATTTCCTCACCGAGGCGGCCCTGCATCTCGCGAAGGCCGGCGGCAAGCGGTTCCGCCCCCTGTTCACGATCCTCACCGCGCAGCTCGGACCGAAGGGCTCGGACCCGGCGGTCGTCACCGCCGCCACCGTCGTCGAACTGGTCCATCTCGCGACGCTCTACCACGACGACGTCATGGACGAGGCCACGATGCGCCGCGGCGCACCCAGCGCGAACGCCCGCTGGGGCAACAGCATCGCGATCCTCGCCGGCGACTACCTGTTCGCGCACGCGTCGCGGCTGGTGTCGACGCTCGGCCCGGAGGCGGTGCGGATCATCGCGGAGACGTTCGCCGAACTCGTCACCGGGCAGATGCGGGAAACCATCGGGGCCCGTGAGCAGCAGGACGCCGTCGAGCACTACCTGAAGGTGGTGTGGGAGAAGACCGGTTCCCTCATCGCGGCCAGCGGCCGTTTCGGCGGCACGTTCTCCGGGGCCGACGCCGACCAGATCGCCCGCCTCGAGCGTCTCGGCGACGCCGTCGGCACCGCCTTCCAGATCGCCGACGACATCATCGACATCTCGTCGGCGGCCGAACAGTCCGGGAAGACCCCCGGCACCGATCTGAGGGAGGGCGTCCACACGCTGCCCGTGCTGTACGCGCTGCGTGAGGAGGGCGCCGACGCCGATCGTCTGCGGGTCCTGCTCGACGGTCCCGTCACCGACGACGACGCCGTCGCCGAGGCCCTCGAACTGCTGGACCGGTCGCCGGGCATGGTGGCGGCCAAGACGAAGCTCGCCGAGTACGCCGACCGGGCCCGCACCGAACTCGCGCAGCTGCCGCAGGGCCCGGCCAACGACGCCCTCGTCCGACTCGTCGACTACACCGTTCGACGCGTCGGATGACGTCCCACTGAAGTAGCGTTCGAGCCGGTCCGGGAACCGATCTCCCGGGCCGGCTCGTTGTCGTGTCGGGGTGCCGTTGCGGGTCCGGTCGGGCGGCCTACAGGGAAGAGGCGAGTGGTGCACGGTTACGCGAACGGTGCCAAGACATTCGGTCTGCTGGTCGGCATGTCGGCGTTGATCATCTTCATCGGCTCCCTGTTCGGGAACCGGACCATCCTGCTGTTCTCGATCCTGCTGGCGGTCGGAACCAACGCGTACGCCTACTTCAACAGCGACAAGCTCGCGTTGCGGGCGATGCACGCCCAACCGATCACCGAGGTACAGGCCCCGGTCATCTACAAGATCGTGCGTGAACTCGCGACCACCGCGCACCAGCCGATGCCGCGGCTGTACATCAGCCCCACGGCGGCCCCCAACGCGTTCGCGACCGGACGTAATCCCCGCCACGCGGCCGTGTGTTGCACCAGCGGCATCCTCGACATCCTCGACGAACGGGAACTGCGGGCCGTCCTCGGGCACGAGCTCTCGCACGTCTACAACCGCGACATCCTCATCTCGTCGGTGGCCGGCGCGATGGCGGCCGTCATCTCCGGTCTCGCGAACATGGCGATCTTCGCGAACATGTTCGGTGGCGGACGAGACGGGCAGAGCGCCAACCCGCTCGCCTTGCTGCTGGTGTCACTGCTCGGCCCGATCGCGGCGACCGTCGTCAAACTCGCGGTGTCCCGGTCCCGGGAATATCAGGCCGACCAGTCGGGTGCCGAACTCACCGGAGACCCGTTGGCGCTGGCGTCGGCGCTACGCAAACTCGAGCGCGGCACGCAGGCCGCACCGCTGCCGCCCGAACCACGGATCGCCGCCCAGTCGCACATGATGATCGCCAACCCGTTCCGGGCCGGCGACAAGGTCGGCAAGCTCTTCTCCACCCATCCGCCCATGGCGGACCGCATCGAACGCCTCGAACGGATGGCAGGAGGGCGCTAGCGCGCCTGTGCGCCTTTTTGGTAGCTGCTACTACCAAAAAGGCGCACAAGCAGCTCGGCTGCCTAGTGGTCGTCGGCGTTAGTTCGTCGGGGGTCAGGCGGCCTCCCCGAGTTCCGGAGCAGGCGCGTCCGGTTCGTGGCGCCGGAGCCGCGCCAAGTAGTCGTTGAGATCCGCGCGGGTGTACC
>NZ_SKCH01000014.1 GCF_005434945.1 Prescottella subtropica
CCGCAAGCGCCGCCAGCGGCGCCTGGGGAAGCTCACCCCGATCGAGTTTGAGACAATCAATCAGGCCGCACACGCGGCTTGAGCCTCTCCACCCCATGAGTCAACTGAAGTGGGGGCAGTCCCAGACGGCAGGTGAGCCGGGTGGCCTCGGCGACGCGCGACTCAGCTGAGGCTTGCGATGCGGGTGTCGAGCATCCGCGCGAGCCGTTCACTGTCGCGGTCGGAGAATCCGATCTCATCGCAGCGATCGGGCCACGGCCGCGCCGCGTCGACCATCGAGTCGAGCATGCGGGTGACGGCACGTTCGCGGAGGCCGAGACGGCTACCGGCATCGACGAAGTGCGCTCTCGTCATGCGATTGGCGCGGCCGTACAGAGGCAACGCCATCGGATCCTTCCAGCCGGTGTACGGCTGGGTGGTGAGTAGGTCGTACGCGGGCGTCGGTTGCCAGAGGCCGTCGGGTGCGTGGACGGACAGGTTCTTCCCGTGCAGATCTCCGTTACCGATGAGCCACGAGAAAGCCACGATCCGAAGCAGTTCCAGTGTCGCGGCCCGGTTCGAGCCGCCGCCGCGAGCGCAGGCGTCGGCGAGCGTCGTGATCGCCGATTCCGCTTTCATGCGATATTTCGAGGCCGGGTACAGGCCGGCGACCTGGCACGCGTCCTCCTGGGGGATCCGCGCGGTGGCCGAACGGTCGAAGCGGGCCACCAGCAGCCCGCTGCGCCCGTCGGAGTCGTTGATCAGCCGAGTGTCGGGGACCCGGATCCCGCAGTCGGCAGCCATGCGCATGAAGAAGTGTTCGTTCTCGGACAACCTCGGAAAGCCGGTCGGGGGAGTGAGTTTGAGGATCGCCGGACCGCGAAGCGTCATCGTGGGTACCGACCACATCGCGGCACTGACTTTGGGTTGGACGCCGGACAGGGCGACGGGGTCCTCCTCGACGGACCCGGCCAGTCTGGTGAACAGTTGCCGGAAGTCGGTGTCCTGGTCGGGCGAGAACATGGGAGAGCCGGTTAGCGGGGTGGTGCCACCGGGGACGACCCGCACGTCGCCGATCGTGTCGGATCCCACCGCAAGTAGCAGTGTCAGGTGGTCGTCGAACGAGGTCTTCGTCGAGGCGGCCACCGCGCCCAGGCGTACACCCTCGGGGAGCAGTCCCGCGAAGAACGGCGGCACCGCCCCGCCGGTCGTGGTCAAGGGGTAGTCGCTGTCCGGCGGCAGCGACCACGACACCGATCCGGCTCGTCCGGTCGAAGGTCGCGCGCCGTCGATGTATGCGAAGGCGATGTCGTCGCGAGGGGTGCGTGTGAGGGTGGCGACAGCGCTGTCACCCACGTACACGTCGGCCCGGGCGATTCCCCGGAGATCGGCAGCGGGAACGCCGGTCATCGGTGCTCTGTCTCGGCCGAACTCGACGCGTGCAGTCGAAGCCCGAGAACATCGGCGATTTCGACGACGGAGGCCAGTTTCACCGAGCCGGTGCCGTACTCGAGTGCCTGCACGCTGGACCGGGAGACGCCGGCCAGGTCGGCCACCGTCTGCTGGGTGAGGCGTAGTTCCACCCGGCGGTCGGCGAAACGTTCACCCAGGCGTGCAATTTCCGGCACAGGGGCGTTTCGGGTGGGGGTGCTTCTGCGTGGCCGCGACACGTCTCCTCCTGTGCCTTGCATTTCAGGCATAGTAACCCTCCGTGGAGGCTTACGAAGGTTACGGGACTGTTGTGCGTGTAATTCCACGCACAGAACCGCATCACCGCGCGTCCCGGAACACCGGCTCCCGCTTCTCACGCCGCGCCAGGGTCGCTTCTTCGAAGTTGTCGGTGAGCAGCCGGATCAGCAGCTGGCCGAGTCCCTCCTGGTTCATGTGCTGCGCGAGCGACGACGCGTCCAGGCTCGACCACAGGGTGCGTTTGGTGAGTTCGACGCCGGGGCGGGAGAACCGCGCGATCTGCTGGGCGAGGTCGAAGGCGTCGTCGAGCAGGTCCTCGCCGGCGACGATCCGGGACACCAGTCCGATGCGGGCGGCCTCGTCGGCGTCGACGTCCCGGCCGGTGAGCATGATCTCGAACGCCCGGGACGCCCCGATCGCCCGCGGCAGCAGATAGCTCAGGCCCAGTTCGCCGGCCGTCAGACCGTTGTTGATCCCGGCCGCCCGGAAGTACGCGCCGGGTGCGGCGAGCCGGATGTCGGCGGCCATCGACAGGCAGAATCCGCCACCGATCGCGGCACCGTTGACCGCCGCGATCACCGGCTGGTGCATCTTCCGCAGCGTCGACACGACGTCGTCGAGCAGTTCCATCGACCGCAACGCCACCGTGGGACGTGTCAGCCCGTCGGTGTGCGGGACCGAGCCGGCGGACGTCTGATCGGCGCCGGAACAGAAGCCGCGGCCCGCGCCGGTGATCACGACGGCGCGGACCGTGTTGTCGTTGCTGATCTCCTCGAGCGCCTCCCGGAACGGCACCATCACGTCGAACGCCATCGCGTTCATCCGCTCCGGACGGTTCAGGGTCACCAGGGCGACGTTGTCGCGGGGCCGGTCGACGACGATGAAACTCACGCGGGGTCCTCCTGCGGGCGGCGGCGATGATCGCCGACGTTACGCCGCGGGAGCGCCCGGTGTGCCCGATCCGGCCGCAGCCTTGCGCCGCCCGTGGATCAGGCCGATCACGAGGATCACCAGGAACAGCACACTCGTGGAGATCAACTGCTTGCGGGCGTCGCCGTCGAACAGCATGAGCACCACGAACGCGGCCAGCAGCGCCAGCGTCAGGTAGCTCAGGTACGGGAACAGCCACATCCGCACCGACAGGGTGCCCTCGGCTTCGAGGCGTCGTCGGAGTCGCAGGTGCGCGACAACGATGAACACCCAGATCACCAGCAGGGCCGCGCCGACCGCGTTGAGCAGGATGCCGAGCAGCGAGTCGGGGAGCAGCCAGTTCAGCAGGACGCTGACGAACCCGAAGAACACCGACAGCAGCACCGCGTTGGTGGGCACCCCGGACTTCGACAGGGCGCCGAGCGCCTGGGGGCCGTCTCCGCGGCGGGCGAGGGCGAACGCCATGCGGGAGGTGCCGTAGACGTTCGCGTTGAACGCCGACAGCAGTGCGATCACCACGACGAGTTCCATCAGGCCCGCCACGTACGGGATGTTCGCGAGTTCGAGGACGGCGACGAACGGGCTGTCCACCAGTTCGGGATCGTTCCACGGCAGGGCGAACACCATGATCGCGATGGCGCCGACGTAGAAGACACTGATCCGCCACATGACGCTGCGGACCGCGGTCCCGATGGCTCGTTCCGGGTCCTTCGATTCGGCGGCGGCGATCGTGACGATCTCGATGCCGCCGAACGCGAACGCCACCACGAGCAGACCGGCGGCGACACCGGCGAAGCCGTTGGGCATGAACCCGCCGTCACCGAGGAAGTGGGTGAACCCGACCGGGTCGGTGCCGGGCAGCAGTCCGAACACGAGCAGCGTGCCGACGATCAGGAACCCGATGATCGCGGCGATCTTCAGGGCCGCGAACCAGAACTCGAACTCGCCGAAATTGCTGACCTTCGCGAGGTTCACGACCGCGAAGAACGTCACGAACACCAGCGCGATCACCCATTGCGGGACGCCCGGCAGCCAGTCGTTCACGATCGCGGAGGCTCCGGTGATCTCGGCGCCCAGCACCATGATCAGCATGAACCAGTACAGCCAGCCCATCGTGAAACCGGCCCACTCGCCGATGCCGATGCGCGCGTAGTGCGAGAACGATCCGCTGGCCGGTACCGCGGCGCCCATCTCGCCGAGCATGCGCATGACGCACACCACGACGAAACCGGCGATGACGTAGGAGACGAGGACGGCCGGGCCGGCCTTCGCGATGCCGACGCCGGTCCCGAGGAAGAGACCGGCGCCGATGGCCGACCCGAGACCCATCATCGTCAGATGGCGGACCTTGAGACCGTGCCCGAGCGCGGTCGGGGTGTCACTGCCGCTCACTAGTCGTTGGCGTGCAGTGCCGCGTTCAGTTCCACACCGGTGCCCTTGTGGGGGACGACCTCGACGGCACCCGACACCGAGTTGCGGCGGAACAGGATGTTCGACCGGCCGGTCAGGTCGGCGGCCTTGACGACGGTGCCGTCCGGACCGGTGACCTTGGTGCCGGCGGTGATGTACAGGCCGGCCTCGACGACACAGTCGTCGCCGAGGGAGATCCCCAGACCGGCGTTGGCGCCGAGCAGGCAGCGTTCGCCGACGGAGATGACCTGCTTGCCGCCGCCGGACAGCGTGCCCATGATCGACGCGCCGCCGCCGACGTCGGAGCCGTCACCGACGACGACACCGGCCGAGATGCGGCCCTCGACCATCGAGTTGCCGAGCGTGCCGGCGTTGAAGTTCACGAAGCCCTCGTGCATGACGGTGGTGCCGGACGCCAGGTGCGCGCCCAGACGGACCCGGTCGGCGTCGGCGATGCGGACACCGGACGGCACGACGTAGTCGACCATGCGGGGGAACTTGTCGACCCCGAACACGGTGACCGGGCCGCGGATCCGCAGCCGCGAGCGGACCAGCTCGAAGCCGTCGACCGCGCACGGACCGAAGTTGGTCCACACCACGTTCACGAGCAGACCGAACAGTCCGTCGAGGTTGACGCCGTGCGGCGCCACCAGGCGGTGCGACAGCAGGTGCAGGCGCAGGTATGCGTCGTGCGCGTCGACCGGCGGCGCCGACAGGTCGGTGATCGTCGTGCGGACGACCACCTGATCGACCTCGCGGGCCTCGTCCTTACCGGCGAGCAGCGCCAGGTCGGACGGAATGTCGGTGCCCTCGAGCGCGACGGTTCCGTTCTCCGGGTACTCGCCCAGTTCGGGGGCGGGGTACCAGGTGTCGAGGACCGTGCCCGACGCGGTCACGTTGGCGACGCCTACTGCAGTTGCTCCCTGTGCACTCACGGATACACAGGTTACGCGACGCCCTAGTCTGGGACGGTGAGCCTCCTCGATCTGCACGCCGACCCCATCGATCTCACCGCCGCGCTGGTGGACATCCCGAGCGTGTCCCGGGACGAGGGCGTGATCGCCGACGTCGTCGAGGCCGCCCTGCGGGAGCAGACCACCGGGTTCGAGGTGATCCGCAGTGGCAACGCGGTCCTGGCCCGCACGAACCGGGGGCTGCCGAGCCGGGTGATGCTCGCCGGTCATCTCGACACTGTGCCGATCGCGGACAACGTGCCGTCCCGCCGCACCGTCGACGAGCGCGGTGATCTGCTGCACGGCTGCGGCACCGTCGACATGAAGTCGGGGGACGCCGTCTTCCTGCATCTGGCGGCCACCGTCTCCGACCTCGCCCACGACCTGACGCTGGTGTTCTACGACTGCGAGGAGATCGCCGCGCAGTACAACGGGCTCGGCCGGATCGAACGCGACCTGCCGGAGTGGCTGCGTGCCGACGTCGCGATCCTCGGCGAGCCGACGGCCGGTTTCATCGAGGCCGGCTGCCAGGGCACGCTGCGGGTGCGGCTGACGGCGTCCGGGACGCGCGCACATTCGGCGCGGTCGTGGCTGGGCGACAATGCGATCCACAAGTTCGCGCCCGTCCTCGAGCGGCTCGCGGCGTACGAGTCGCGGTCGGTGGACATCGACGGCTGCGTCTACCGCGAGGGCCTGTCGGCGGTCCGGATCTCCGGCGGCATCGCCGGCAACGTCGTCCCCGACGCCGCGGAGATGGACGTCAACTTCCGGTTCGCGCCCGACCGCAGCGTCGAGCAGGCGATCGCACACGTGCGCGAGGTGTTCGACGGGCTGGGTCTGGGCTTCGAGGTCACCGACTCCTCCGCCGGTGCACTGCCGGGGCTGGCGAACCCGGCGGCCGCCGCGCTCATCGAGGCGGCCGGTGGGCAGTACCGGGCCAAGTACGGGTGGACGGACGTCTCCCGGTTCTCCGCGCTGGGGATCCCCGCCGTCAACTACGGTCCCGGTGATCCGAATCTCGCACACAAGCGGGACGAGCATGTTCCGGTGGGGCAGATCACGGACGTCACGGCGGTGCTGCGCGGCTACCTGTCCGCCTGATCGCCCGGCCCGACAACATAGCCTGGCCGCATGGCATCAGAGAACAACGCCGCCGAGGCGCACCACCGGCACGCCTCGGTCCGGCACCGCGGCCCGGTGATGCTGCGGCGTGACCGCAAGGACGAGTTCACCAACGCGGACCGCAGACTGCTCGACCAGCGTGGGCCGACCGACTGGGTCCACACCGACCCGTGGCGGGTGCTGCGTATCCAGAGTGAGTTCGTCGAGGGGTTCGGCGCGCTCGCGGAGGTGCCGCGCGCGGTCACCGTGTTCGGTTCGGCCCGCACCGGCGACGGGACCACCGAGTACGCGCAGTCCCGGGAACTCGGTGCGGCACTCGCCGCGGCCGGGTACGCCGTCATCACCGGCGGCGGGCCCGGTGTCATGGAGGCCGCCAACCGCGGCGCCAGCGAGAACGGCGGCTACTCGATCGGCCTCGGGATCGAGTTGCCGTTCGAGCAGGGCCTCAACGACTGGGTCGACCTCGGCGTCAACTTCCGCTACTTCTTCGCCCGCAAGACGATGTTCGTCAAGTACTCGCAGGCGTTCATCTGCATGCCCGGCGGCTTCGGCACCCTCGACGAACTGTTCGAGGCGCTCACACTGGTGCAGACCCGCAAGGTCACCCGGTTCCCGATCGTGCTCATGGGCACCGAATTCTGGTCCGGTCTCGTGGACTGGCTGCGCGGCTCCCTCGAACACACCGGGAAGATCTCGCCCGGCGACCTCGACCTCATCCATGTCACCGACAGTGTCGAGGAGGCGGTGCGGATCGTCGTCGAATCCCAGCAGGGTGTGGACGCGGCGGCACTGCTCGGCGACGAGGACGAGTGGTGAGCCCGGTGACGGGCGACGGCAAGTTCGCGGTCTGCGTCTACTGCGCGTCCGGGCCGGTCGACGACCGGTACCTGGAACTGGCGGCCGAGGTGGGTGCGGCGATCGGGCGGCGCGGCTGGCAGCTGGTGTCCGGGGGCGGCAACGTCTCGATGATGGGCGCGGTGGCGGCCGCGGCCCGCGACGCCGGCGCCTGGACCGTCGGGGTCATCCCGAAGGCGCTCGTGCACAAGGAGGTTGCCGACGTCGACGCGGACGAGCTGATCGTCACCGACACCATGCGGGAACGCAAGCGGATCATGGACGAGCGGGCCGACGCGTTCGTCACGCTACCCGGCGGCATCGGCACGCTCGAGGAGCTGTTCGAGACGTGGACGGCCGGTTACCTGGGCATGCACGACAAGCCGGTGGTGATGCTCGATCCCGTCGGCCATTTCCGTGGCCTGCTGGACTGGCTCGAGGGACTGAAGGCGGGCGGATTCGTGGCGCAGCAGGCACTCGACGGGCTGGTCGTCACCGGGGACGTCGAGTCGGCGATGGACGCCTGTACCAGGTGAAAGTGGTTCCTGTCGAGGGGTTCCGGGGGCGGGACGCAAAGGTTACTGTGAAGTAAGAAACGTCCCGTTCCCGCCCTGAGAAGGATGCCGATGAGTTCCGATGCCGCCGCTTCGACGATCGATCTCACCCAGTTGGTGCGGCAGCTTCCGTCGATGGTGGCCGAACTCCCGACGCTGGCCCGGGGCGCGCTCGGGCTGACTCGCCGGCCCACCGACCGGGTGTCCATCGGCCGGGTGTTCCAGGACCTGGCGCGGCGGCAGCCGGATCGGCCGTTCCTCCGGTTCGAGGGTGGCTCGATCACATACGGCGACGCCAACGAGACCGTCAACCGGTACGCGGACGTCCTTGCGCGGCACGGGGTCCGCCACGGCGACGTCGTCGGTGTCCTCATGAAGAACCGCCCCGAGACGCTGCTGGTCACGCTCGCGGCCGTCAAGCTCGGCGCGGTCGCCGGCATGCTCAACCACAATCAGCGCGGCGACGTGCTCGCGCACAGCCTCACGCTGCTCGACAGCCGGGTCCTCGTCGTCGGCGACGAGTGCGCCGAGGCCGTCGCGTCGCTCCGCGGGGAACCGCACGCGAAGACCGTGCTCTCCGACGCCGAACTCGACCGGGAAGCCGAGGCCGCGGATCCGTCGAATCCCGCTGTGTGCGAGCGGATCCAGGCGAAGGATCGCGCGTTCTACATCTTCACGTCGGGCACCACGGGCCTGCCGAAGGCCAGCCTGATGAGCCACTACCGCTGGCTCAAGAGCATGTCGGGGATCGGTGCGATGGGAGTTCGTCTGCGCCGCAACGACGTTCTGTACTGTGCGCTGCCGCTCTACCACAACAACGCGCTCACGGTGTCGCTGTCGTCGGTGCTGTCGTCGGGGGCGACGCTCGCGATCGGCCGCCGGTTCTCGGCGTCGAAGTTCTGGGACGACGCGCGAGCCGAGGGCTCGACCGCGTTCGTCTACATCGGCGAGGTGTGCCGGTACCTGCTCAACCAACCGGCCCGGCCCACCGACCGAGACAACGACATCCGGCTGATCGTCGGCAACGGGCTGCGCCCGGAGATCTGGACCGAGTTCACCCAGCGGTTCGGCATCGACCGGGTCGCCGAGTTCTACGGGGCCAGCGAATGCAACATCGCGTTCGTCAACGCACTCGGTATGGAGCAGACCGCGGGACTGTGCCCGCTGCCGTACGCGGTCGTCGAGTTCGATCCGGAGACCGGCCGGGCCCGACGCCACCCCGACGGACGGCTGCGCAAGGTCCGGGCCGGGCAGGTGGGGCTGCTGCTGTCCAAGGTCACCGACCGGTCCCCGTTCGACGGCTACACCGACGCCGCCGCCAGCGAGAGCAAGCTGGTCCGGGACGGTTTCCGCGGCGGCGACTGCTGGTTCGACACCGGTGACCTGGTGCGCCGGCAGGGTTACTTCCACGTCGCGTTCGTCGACCGGCTCGGCGACACGTTCCGCTGGAAGGGCGAGAACGTGGCCACCACCGAGGTCGAGGGCGCGCTGTCGGCGCACCCGGCGATCGCGGAGGCCGTCGTGTACGGCGTCGCCGTCGACGGCACCGACGGCAAGGCCGGCATGGCGGCGGTGACACTCGGCGCGGGCCACGACTTCGACGGCGCCCGCCTCGCTGCGGACCTGTTCGACCGGCTCCCGGTGTACGCGGTCCCGCTGTTCGTCCGTGTCGTCGAATCCCTCGAGACGACGTCGACGTTCAAGAGCCGCAAGGTGGAACTGCGCGAGGAGGGTTACGCGCCGGCCGTCGACCGGCTGTACGTGCTCGCCGGCCGGGCCGACGGCTACGTCCCGACCTACGACGGGTACGTGCGCGCGGTCGCGGAGGGCACCGCGCCCGGGGCGTAGTGCGATCCGCGTCATGCGAGTATGGGGACATGGCATCCCGCCCCGTCCTCGCGGCCACCGCGGCCCCCGGCCAGGTCCTGCCCACCCTGTGCGGTAGGCCGGTCGCGGCCGATCGTGCGCTCGTCATGGCGATCGTCAACCGCACCCCCGACTCGTTCTACGACCGCGGCGCCACCTTCTCCGACGACGCGGCGATGGCGGCCGTCGACCGGGCCGTCGCCGAGGGGGCGGACCTCGTCGACATCGGCGGCGTCAAGGCCGGCCCCGGCGCGGTGGTCGACGCCGGCGAGGAGACCCGCCGCGTCGTCCCGTTCGTCGAGGCCATCCGGGACCGCCACCCCGACGTGATCATCAGCGTCGACACGTGGCGCAGCGAGGTCGCCCGGCTCGCGTGCGGCGCCGGTGCCGACCTGATCAACGACACGTGGGCCGGTGCCGACCCGCACCTGGTGGAGGTGGCGGCCGAACTCGGCGCGGGCATCGTCTGCTCGCACACCGGCGGGGCCGTCCCACGCACCCGGCCGCACCGGGTCCGCTACACCGACGTCGTCGCCGACGTCGTCGACGAGGTGGTCCGGGCCGCCGAACACGCGTCGGAACTCGGGGTGAAACCGGATGCGATCCTGATCGACCCCACCCACGACTTCGGGAAGAACACCTTCCACGGGCTCGAACTGTTGCGCCGCGTCGGCGAACTCGTCGACACCGGGTGGCCGGTGCTGATGGCGCTGAGCAACAAGGACTTCGTCGGCGAGACCCTCGGTGTCGAACTGACCGACCGGCTCGAGGGCACCCTCGCGGCGACCGCGCTCGCCGCCGCCGGGGGCGCGCGCGTCTTCCGCGTCCACGAGGTCGCCTCGACCCGGCGGGTGGTGGACATGGTCGCCGCGATCGCCGGAACTCGGGCACCCGTCCGCACGGTGCGGGGGCTGGCGTGAGCATCGTCGACGCGTCCCGCACCTGGACCGACACCAACAGCTGGGACCGGCCTGACTGGTCCGTCGCCGACCTCGAACGCGCCAAGGCCGGACGCACCGTGTCGGTGGTGCTGCCCGCGCTCAACGAGGAGCGGACCGTCGCCGGGGTCGTCGACACCATCCATCCGCTGCTCGGCGGACTGGTCGACGAACTGATCGTCCTCGACTCCGGATCGTGCGACGGCACCGCCGCCCGGGCGCGGGCCGCCGGGGCGACCGTCGTCAGCCGTGAGGATGCCGTGCCGGGCCTGCCGCCGGTGCCGGGCAAGGGGGAGGTGCTGTGGCGGTCGATCGCCGCGAGCACCGGCGACCTGATCGCGTTCGTCGACTCCGACCTCGTCGACCCCGATCCCGCGTTCGTCCCGAAACTGCTCGGCCCGTTGCTCACCGGCGACGGCATCCACCTCGTCAAGGGCTACTACCGGCGGCCACTGCGGTCCGGCGGCGCCGAGGACGCCAACGGCGGCGGACGGGTCACCGAACTGGTCGCCCGGCCCATGCTCGCGGCCCTGCGCCCCGAACTGACGTGCGTCCTGCAACCGCTCGGCGGCGAGTACGCCGGCACCCGGGAGTTGTTGTCGGCGGTGCCGTTCGCGCCCGGCTACGGCGTCGAGATCGGGCTGCTGCTCGACACGTACGACCGCCTCGGACTCGGTGCGATCGGGCAGGTCAACCTGGGGGTGCGCAAGCATCGCAACCGGCCGCTGTCCGAACTCGGGGTGATGAGCCGGCAGATCATCGGCACGATGCTGCGCCGCTGCGGCCTCGACGACACCGGCGGCGGGCTGACCCAGTTCGTCGCCGCCGGCGACTCGTTCCTGCCGGTGCACACCGACGTCTCCCTCGCCGACCGACCCCCGATGAACACGGTGCGTGTCGGTGGTTCGTGACAGGATCGGGGCATGCTGACACTGCTGCTGTACCTGCTGATCATGGCGGCGGTCGGGGGTCTGCTCTACCTGGTCGTGAGCGCGGTGTTCGGTCGTTCCGAGGACCTGCCGGCGCTGCCGGTGGGCACCACCGCGACGGTGCTCCCCGCCGACGGTGTCACCGGTGCCGACGTGCAGGGGCTGCGGTTCCAGCAGACGCTGCGCGGCTACAAGGCCAGCGAGGTGGACTGGGCGCTCGAACGGCTCGGCCGTGAGATCGACTCGCTGCGTGCGCAATTGGCGGAACGGGACGGCGGGCGGGAGCCGGGGGAGGAGACGCGGTGACCGAGCGTTGCCCGTGGGCGGTCGACACCGACGGCACCCGGATCTACCGCGACTACCACGACCACGAATGGGGTCGGCCGCTGCACGGCCGCGACGCACTGTTCGAGCGGTTGTGCCTCGAGGCGTTCCAGTCCGGTCTGTCGTGGATCACGATCCTGCGCAAGCGGGAGGCGTTCCGGACGGCGTTCGCAGGTTTCGATCCGGCGGTCGTGGCCGAGTTCGGGGCCGCCGACGTCGCGCGTCTGCTCGCCGACACCGGGATCGTCCGTAACCGCGCGAAGATCGCGGCCGTCGTCACCAACGCGCGGACGGTCCTCGGCCTCGACGGCACCGACCTGGACACCCTGCTGTGGTCGTTCGCGCCGCCGCGGCGCGCGCGACGGTTCACGCGCGTCGACGAGGTTCCGGCGATCACCCCGGAGTCGACGGCGATGGCCGCCGAACTCAAGCGGCGCGGGTTCCGGTTCGTGGGCCCTACCACCGCATATGCGCTCATGCAGGCCACCGGCATGGTCGACGACCATCTGGCGTCGTGCTGCGTCGAACCGCCCCCGTAGCACTGTCTGATTCGAGCGGTTTCCGCGCCTCGCTTCCCGGCAACCCGCTCGATAGGGAAGAATGGAGTATCGAGCCTCGCCGACTGCCGGTGAGGCGGCCAGGTAGTCAGCCAGGTAGTCCGAGGCGCTCGTGAAAGCCGGCGCAGATGTGGAGGGAGCAGAGGATGGCGGCCATGAAGCCCCGGACCGGGGACGGTCCCCTCGAGGCAACCAAAGAGGGACGAGGAATCGTCATGAGGGTTCCGCTCGAGGGCGGCGGACGTCTGGTCGTCGAACTCACGCCGGAGGAAGCTGCGGCGCTCGGGGACGAACTCAAGGGTGTCACCAGCTGATTCCCGTCGAAGACGTGCACGGCCGGGTCGAAAAGACCCGGCCGTCGTCTTCACCGGTGAATCGGAACGTTTTCTTCCGAAAGGCACGGCAGTACAGGTGCTTGCCGACGTGTGCGCGCTACTCGCGTGCCCGCAATGCGGTGACGGACTCGACCTCACGGCAGGCGAGGCCGACGCCGCGCGCACCCTGGTGTGCGCACGGGGCCACAGTTTCGACATCGCCCGGCAGGGGTACGTGACCCTGCTGACGGGTGCCGCCAGCAAGTTCACCGGCGACAGCCCCGACATGATCGCCGCCCGCGTCGCGTTCCTCGACGCCGGGCACTTCGCGCCCCTCATGGATGCGGTCGCCGACGCCGTCGTCGAGACCGCCGGCGCGGGTGTGCCGCCGCGGATCCTCGAGGTCGGCGCCGGTACCGGCCACTATCTCGCGCGGGTGCTCGACGCGTCGCCGTCCGCGCACGGCGTCGGACTGGACGTGTCCAAGCCGGCGGCCCGGCGTCTGGCCCGCGCCCATCCGCGGGCTGCCGCCGTCGTCGCCGACGTGTGGCGTCAACTCCCCGTCCGCGACCACGTCCTGACCCACGTGCTGTCGGTGTTCGCGCCCCGCAACGCCGCCGAGATCGACCGGGTACTCGCCGAGCGCGGCATCCTGGTCGTGCTCACCCCCACCGAACGGCATCTGCACGAACTCGTGGATCTGCTCGGCATGGTCCGGGTGGACGACCGCAAGGTCGAACGGCTCGGCGAGACCGTGGCCGGACGCTTCGACCGTCTCGATCGCACGCCGGTCGAGGTGCGGATGCTGTTGTCGCACCGTGATATCGAGAACCTCGTCGGGATGGGGCCGTCGGCCCGGCACCTGACGCCGGAACGCCGCGCCGAGGCGATCGCCGTGCTGCCGGAGCCGTTCGCGGTGACCGCGTCCGTCGTCGTCTCGACCTACCGGCGCACCGCTACCGGCGACTGAGCACGTCCGCGTACACCACGAGCGTCTGCTCGGCGATCCGCGTCCACGAGAACTCGGCGGTCGCCCGCACCCGCCCGGCCCGCCCCATCGCGGCCGCCCGGCCCGGGTCGGTCGCGACGTCGTTCACGGCCGCGGCCAGGGCACGCTCGAACGCGTCCGGCTCGTAGCTGTCGTAGTGGATCAACCTGCCGGTGACACCGTCCTGCACGACCTCGGGGATGCCGCCGACATCGGACGCGACGACGGCCGTCTCGCAGGCCATCGCCTCGAGGTTGACGATGCCCAGCGGTTCGTACACCGACGGGCACACGAACACTGTTGCCGCGGAAAGCAGCTCGCGCACCTGATCGGTGGGCAGCATGTCGTGGATCCACACCACACCGGACCGTCGGGAGGAGAGTGCGGCGACGGCGGCGGCGGTCCCGGCCGCCAGTTCCGGGGTGTCGGGTGCGCCCGCGCACAGCACCAGTTGGATCGACGGATCGAACAGGTGGGCCGCCGCGACGAGGTGGTGCAGGCCCTTCTGTCGGGTGATCCGGCCGACGAACACGACGATCGGACGGCGCGGGTCGATGCCGTACCGGTCGAGCACCGACCGGCCGGGGACCGGTCCGGGATGCCAGACGTCGGTGTCGATCCCGTTGTGCACCACGTGGACCCGTGTCGGGTCGATCGCCGGGTACGTCGCCAGCACGTCGGCGCGCATACCGGCGCTGACCGCGACGACGGCGTCGGCATGCTCGAACGCGGTGCGCTCGGACCACGACGAGACCCGGTAGCCGGGGCCGAGCTGCTCGGCCTTCCACGGCCGGCGCGGCTCGAGCGAATGCGCCGTCACCACGTGGGGGACGTCGTGCAGCTGCGATGCCAGATGGCCGGCCAGGCCGGTGTACCAGGTGTGGGAGTGCACGATGTCGACGCCGGCGGCGGCGTGCGCCATCCGCAGCTGGGTGGACAGGGTGCGCAGCACCGGGTCGGCGTCGGCCAGGCCGGGATCGGGTGCGTGCACGGTCGCGGTGTTGCGGGCAACCCCCGAACAGTGCACGTCGACGGTGCACAGGCCGCGCAGGTGGGTGACGAGTTCGGTGACGTGGACCCCTGCGCCGCCGTAGATCTCGGGGGGATATTCCTTCGTCATCATCGCAACGCGCACCGGCTGAACGTATCCGGCGGAACCCGCCCTCGGCCACCTCCCGGCCCCGTTCCCTGCAACGCTGGCGGCGGTCGGTGCCCGCCCGATAGGTTGACCGTGTGAGGAGTCAGCCCCATGTGCTCGGGATCGTGCTCGCCGGCGGCGAGGGTAAACGCCTCTACCCGCTGACCGCGGACCGGGCCAAGCCCGCCGTCCCGTTCGGTGGCGCCTACCGGCTGATCGACTTCGTGCTCAGCAACCTCGTCAACGCCGGGTATCTGCGGATCTGCGTCCTCACCCAGTACAAGTCGCATTCGCTGGACCGGCACATCTCGCAGACGTGGCGGCTGTCCGGGTTCGCGGGGGAGTACATCACCCCGGTGCCGGCGCAGCAGCGACTCGGCCCGCGCTGGTACACCGGCAGCGCCGACGCGATCTTCCAGTCACTCAACCTCGTCTACGACGAGGACCCCGAGTACATCGTGGTGTTCGGCGCCGACCACGTGTACCGGATGGACCCCGAGCAGATGGTGCAGCACCACATCGACTCCGGCGCCGGGGTCACCGTCGCCGGGATCCGGGTGCCGCGCAGCGAGGCGTACGCGTTCGGCTGCATCGACAGCGACGAGTCCGGACGCATCACCCAGTTCCTGGAGAAGCCCGCCCACCCGCCCGGCACCCCCGACGACCCGAACGTCACGTTCGCGTCGATGGGCAACTACGTGTTCACCACCAAGGTGCTCGTCGACGCGATCCGTGCCGACTCCGAGAACTCCGACTCCGACCACGACATGGGCGGCGACATCATCCCGGCACTCGTCGACGCCGGACTCGCATCCGTCTACGACTTCAAGAACAACGTGGTGCCCGGGGCGACGGACCGTGACCGCGGCTACTGGCGGGACGTCGGCACCATCGACGCGTTCTACGACGCCCACATGGATCTGGTGTCGGTGCACCCGGTGTTCAACCTGTACAACCGGCGGTGGCCCATCCGCGGCGGCGCCGAGAACCTTGCGCCCGCCAAGTTCGTCAAGGGCGGACTCGCCCAGGAATCGGTGGTCGGGGCCGGGTCGATCCTGTCCGCGGCCACCGTCCGCAACTCGGTCCTCAGCTCCAACGTCATGGTCGAGGACGGCGCGACCGTCGAGGGCAGCGTCCTCATGCCCGGCGTGCGGGTCGGCAAGGGGGCCGTCGTCCGCCGCGCGATCCTCGACAAGAACGTCGTCGTCGGCGAGGGCGAGATCATCGGCGTCGACCTCGAACGGGACCGGCAGCGGTTCGCCGTCAGCAACGGCGGTGTCGTGACGATCGGCAAGGGCGTCTGGATCTGACGGGCCGATCCGCTCAGCGCACCGTCACAGCCGGGCGGCGCACAGCAGCCCGTCACCCACCGGGAACAGCACCCGGGTCAGACGGTCGTCGTCGCCGATCGTCCGGGTGGCCTCCCGGACCGCGACCGTGGCGGCATCTCGCTGGCCGGGGTCGACGATGCGGCCACCGAGCAGCGCGTTGTGCAGGACGATCACCCCGCCGGGACGTAGCAGTCGCACACCCTCACGCACGAAATGCGGCAGATCCTCGGGGACGTTGTCGACGAACACCAGGTCGTACGCGGAATCCGCGAGCCGCGGCAGCACGTCGAGGGCGCGGCCGTTGATCAGCCGGGTCCGTGACGGCGCGACCCCCGCATGTCGGAAGGCCTGCTTCGCGGCGTGCTGATGCTCGGGTTCACTGTCGATCGTGGTGAGTACGCCGTCCTCACGCATGCCGCGCAGCAGCCACAGCCCGTTGACGCCGGCACCCGCACCGACCTCGACGACCGTCTTCGCGTCGAGCATCCTGGTGAACAGGGCGAGCGCCGCCCCGACCGGGGGCGGTACCGGAACAGCGCCGAGCTCGACGGCCCGATCGCGTGCGGTGGCCAGCATCTCGTCCTCGAGGACCATGTCCTCGGTGTGGGTGAGAATCCGTTCGGCGTTCGTGTACACGCGGTAAAGGCTAGCCGGGTGGGAGCGCACCGTCGTCACGGCTCGCTCGCATAGCCCGCCGCCGCCGACGGCCGGCGAAATTCTCAGCCGACCCTCAGCTTGCTCATAGTGCCCACATATCGGCACCCGACAGGGTGAATGCAACGCCGGACGAGAAGACCGCACGGCGGGACGATCACACAGACGAGCCACGTGGGCAGTGGCCGGGAACAAATCCGTGTTCCCGGGAGTTGAAGCCCACAACCCGTACGTCACGTGATCCGCGGTCCCGAGTAGGAGGATCCACCCATCCACATGATCGACGCCGAACGCACACTCCCGATCTCCGGCGACGCGCCCGCACCGACGGGCACGGCCGCGTTCGACGCCACGGGGGACCAGGCCGCGATGCCGTCCTGGGACGAACTCGTCCGCGAGCACGGTGACCGCGTGTACCGGCTCGCCTACCGGCTGTCCGGCAACGCCCAGGACGCCGAGGACCTGACACAGGACACGTTCATCCGCGTGTTCCGGTCACTGCAGAACTACCAGCCCGGCACGTTCGAGGGCTGGCTGCACCGCATCACCACCAACCTGTTCCTGGACATGGTGCGCCGCCGCAACCGGATCCGGATGGAGGCGCTGCCCGAGGACTACGACCGGGTGCCGTCGGACTCGCCGAACCCCGAGCAGATCTACCACGACGCCCGGCTCGCCCCGGACCTGCAGTCCGCACTCGACTCGCTGGCCCCCGAGTTCCGTGCGGCCGTCGTCCTGTGCGACATCGAGGGCCTGTCGTACGAGGAGATCGGTGCCACACTGGGCGTCAAACTGGGTACCGTCCGCAGCCGTATCCACCGGGGACGGCAGGCGCTGCGCGAGCATCTCGCGGCCGGTGGCAAGGTGGAGTCCGGACAGATCGGCGTGGGGTAGGGATGGAGGCTTCGATGACGCAGACGCGTGGACCTCGCAGGTTCGGGTCGACCGAGCATCTGGCGAGCGAAGCGATCGCCGCGTACGTCGACGGCGAACTGCGCATGAACGCCTACCTGAGGGCCTCCCAGCACCTGTCGGTGTGCCCGGACTGTGCGTCGGAGGTCGACGCGCAGCAGCAGGCCCGGATCGCGTTGCGCCGGGCCGCATCCGAGTTGTCGATGCCCAGCTCCCTGCTCGGTGTGCTGAGCCAGATTCCGCGCTGTCACCAACCCGACCCGGACCCCGTGCCGCCGCGGCCCGCGCCGGGCATCATCTCGTTCGATCCCGACGGTGATCTCGCGCGCCGGTGGCCGTTCCGCCGTCGGCGCTGAGATTTCGGCGATACTGGCACGCGTGAACGACGCACCCGAGCGCAGCCGACTCGCGCCCCGACCGATCTACCGGCCGGACGTCGACGACGCCGCCGCACAGGCATTCGGCCGCCCCGACGACGTGGCCGGACCGTTCGGCCCTCGCACGCCGCCCCTGCCCTCGTCGCCGTCGCCGTCGTCACAGGAACACGGGGTCGTGCACGTCGGCCCGCCCGACGCGGTCCTCGCGGAGGCGTTCGGCCGCCCGCACGGTGCCCCCGACTCGCTGCAGCGCGGACCGGAACCCGCCGCCGCCGAGTCCGTCGCCGCGCCCGCCGACCCGTGGCGCGACCCGGCGGCCCCGGTACACCTGGGTGCGCCGGGGCAGGACACTCCGGCCCCGCCGCCGCTGCCCGACGCGCCGAAACTGACCGTCCGCGACGTGCTGCTCGGGGAGCGGGTCGAACGCAAGGCCCTCGCGATCCTGGCGGCACTGTCCCTCGGTATCGGGCTCGTCGGCGGACTCGTCGCCGTCGCGGCCACCGCCGACCGCGGCGCCCTCACCGGCAACCGGGTCACCCTGTCCCGGTCCGGGTCCGGCGACACCCCCGCCGGCCGGGTCGCGGAGGTCGCCGACGCCGTGCTGCCGTCGGTGGTGTCGATCCAGGTGTCGCGCGGCGATCAGTCCGGCACCGGATCCGGGGTCGTCGTCGACGGCGGCGGCTACATCGTCACCAACAACCACGTCGTCTCCATGGCGGCGGACTCGGCGGACGCGTCCATCCGGGTCACGTTCTCCGACGGCACGAAGGTGCCCGCGCAGATCGTCGGCCGCGACACCAAGACCGATCTCGCGGTCCTGAGAACCGACGCCACGAACCTCACCGTCGCCCGACTCGGTGAATCGTCGAACGTGCAGGTGGGGCAGGACGTCGTGGCCGTCGGCTCGCCGCTGGGCCTGAGCAGGACCGTCACCCGGGGCATCGTCAGCGCCCTGGACCGACCGGTGCGGCTGACCGGGGAGGGCACCGACACCGACGCGGTGATCGACGCCGTCCAGACCGATGCCGCCATCAACCCCGGAAACTCCGGTGGCCCGCTGATCGACATGGAGGGCCGGGTCGTCGGCATCAACTCGGCGATCCGCTCGCAGAGCGGCGGCTCGGTGGGCCTCGGCTTTGCCATCCCCATCGACGACGTCACCGCCGTCGTGCAGGAACTGATCCGCACCGGCGTCATGCACCACCCGGAGATCGGGGTCAACGCCCGCACCGTCGTCAACGACGCCACCAGCGGCGCCGAGGTCGCCAACGTGCAGTCCGGCAGCCCCGCCGAGCGGGCCGGGATCGTCGAGGGCGACGTGATCGTCGAGGTCGGTGACCGGACCGTGGGCAGCGCCGACGAGCTCGTCGTCGCGGTCCACGAGCAGACCGTCGGTCAGCCGGTCGGGGTGCAACTGGTGCGCTCCGGACGGATCGTGGACGTGCAGGTCACCCCGACATCGGACTGACCGCCGATGGCCGGTACGTGATATTCGGGTGAATTTCGACGATCACACGAGATATTCGGGCCGTGACCACGTACTCTGAAGCGGTGTTTGGCAACATCGGTTGGGGCGAATTCATGGTGCTCCTCGTGGCAGCGCTCGTGATCCTCGGACCGGAACGGCTCCCCGGGGCCGTCGGTTGGGTCACCAAGACCATGCGTCAGGTCCGCGACTACGCGAGCGGCGCGAGTCAGCAGCTCAAGGACGAACTCGGCCCCGAGTTCGACGACCTGCGCAAGCCGCTGGCGGATCTCAACGAACTGCGCGGCATGAGTCCGCGCGCCGTCATCACCAAGCATCTCCTCGACGGCGACGACTCGATCCTCACCGGCAACTTCGACGGCACACCCCCGAAGAACGGGTCGACCCCGGCCGAGAAGCCGCTGACGGCGGGCGAACGCCCGCCGGTCGACCCGGACGCCACGTAGGACGCGACGCCCGGCCGGCCGGTGGTCGGCGGTCGCTCAGAGATGCCGGACGGTGTCGATGCCCAGCGACATCCCGGCCAGGCCACGCGACCGGACGGACAACTTGTCGGCGATCGCCCGCAGTGCGGAACCTGCCGGTGAGTCGGGGGCACTCAGCACGATCGGTGTACCGGCGTCGCCGCCCTCCCGGACCGCCTGCTCGAGCGGGATCTGACCCAATAGCGGAACGTTCGCGCCGACCGCGCGGGTGAGTCGGTCGGCGACCGCCTGACCGCCACCGGAACCGAACACCTCCATGCGGGTGCCGTCCGGCAGTTCCATCCACGACATGTTCTCCACGACACCGGCGATGCGCTGACGGGTCTGCAACGCGATCGCGCCGGCCCGCTCGGCGACCTCGGCCGCCGCCTGCTGCGGTGTCGTCACGACCAGGATCTCGGCGCCCGGAACGAGCTGGGCCACCGAGATCGCGACGTCACCGGTGCCGGGCGGCAGGTCCAGCAGCAGCACGTCCAGGTCGCCCCAGAACACGTCGGCGAGGAACTGCTGCAGCGCGCGGTGCAGCATCGGCCCGCGCCACACGACGGGGGTGTTGCCCTGCGTGAACTGGGCGATGGAGATGAGCTTCACGTCGTGCGAGACCGGCGGCATGATCATCCGCTCGACCTGGGTGGGCTTGGCGTCGGTGCCGAGCATGCGCGGCACCGAGTGGCCGTAGATGTCGGCGTCGAGGACACCCACCGACAGGCCCTTCGCGGCCATCGCGGCCGCGAGGTTGACGGTGACGCTGGACTTGCCGACACCACCCTTGCCGGACGCCACCGCGTACACGCGGGTGAGGGAGCCGGGCTGGGCGAACGGGATCACCGGTTCGGTGGAGTCGCCGCGCAGCGACCGGCGCAGCTCGGTGCGCTGCTCGTCGCTCATCACGTCGAGTTCGACCCGGACGGTGCCGGCGCCCTCGACGTCGGCGACGGCCTTGGTGACCCGCTCGGTGATCTCGGTGCGCAGCGGACAGCCCGCCGTCGTCAGATAGATGCCGATGTCGACGCTGCCGTCGTCACCGATCTCGATGCTCTTGACCATCCCGAGTTCCGTGATGGGTTTACGAATTTCGGGGTCCTGCACCTTCGAGAGTGCGGTGCGGACGGCGGTCTCGGTCAGGGCTGACATGCCCACCATGGTATGCACAGGCTCACACGGGCCTGCCGTCACGGGGCCGTCGGCGGCGGGCAGAACAGCAGGCACGGCAGTTCCGGCAGGCCAGGGATCTCCGGCAGCCGGAGGGGGGCCGGCATCGACGCCGGAACCGGGGCGCCGTCGGTGGTGGGCGGGACCGCGCCGTCGGTGGGGGCCGGCGTCGAGGGGGCGGCCGGATCGGACGGCAGCGGCGCCGCGACATCCATCTCGGAGTCGGCGGACCGTTGCGGCGGCACCGGGGTGACGGGCACCGCGGGGGCCGCGGTGCCGCCGGACCGGTAGGCCACCGACCACGCCAGGACGTTGCCCAGGTAGGTGGTGGAGTTGTTGTAGCGCAGCACCGCCCGCGACTCCTGCGCCGGATCGCGCAGATCCAGGCCGCCGGCGCACAGGTAGCGGGCCGAAGCGAGGGCCGCGTCGAACACGTTGTTCGGATTCGCGACCCCGTCACCGTTGCCGTCGGACGCGTACCGCGCCCACGTACTCGGGATGAACTGCATCGGGCCGACCGCACGGTCGTGGGTGGCGTCGCCGTCGAGCAGACCGCCGTCGGTGTCGGTGATGATCTCGTTGCCGGCCAGGTGGCCGTTGAGGGTGGGGCCCAGGATCGGGGTGATCGTGGTGCCGGACGCGTCCGTCTGCCCGCCCCCGGCATGGTTCGACTCGATCTTCCCGATCCCGGCCAGCAGGTGCCACGGCAGCCCGCAGTTCGGCTGCGTGCTCGCCATCGTCAGCTCGGCGGCCCGGTAGGCGTTCAGGACGATCTCCGGGATGCCGAGCGGGCCGACGACGACCGGCACCGGGACGCTGCGCGGTGCGGTGGACAGCGGGAACCCGGGGGCCGCGGAGGTTGCCGAGGGGGCTGCTGCCGCGGCGGCCGGGATTTGGTCCGCGGTGCGCAACTGCCGTTCGGGGCGCGGTGCGGACGGCACGATCCCCACGGTCGGGATCAGCGCGGCCTGCGCCTGCGGTGGGGCAGTGGTGGGGCCGGTGCTCGCGGCGGGCGCCGCGACCTGCGTCACCGGGTCCGGGGTGTCGAACACGCCGCCGGCCGATGACGCTGCGGTCACGACTCCGGCGAGAACGAGGGCGGACACACCGACGATTCCACGGACACGCACGCTAGGACCCCTCCTTGCAGGACACCTGCATCCACACTCACACAGCACATTCCGGATGCTCCGACGGGAACATCTCGAACGCTGTGACACACGTTACATATCGGTGACGCGTCGTGCTGTGGAACGGGTGGTGTCGTCCCGCTCGACGAGCAACTGCCGGATGTCGTCGAGTTCGCGGCGCAGATAGTCGCGGGTCGCGACCTCACCGACCGCCAGACGCAGCGCGGCGAGCTCGCGGGCCAGGAACTCGGTGTCCGCCTTCGTCTGCTCGGCGCGGGCCCGATCCTCCTCGAGCGACACCCGGTCCCGGTTCTCCTGCCGGTTCTGCGCCAGCAGGATCAGCGGTGCCGCGTACGCGGCCTGCGTCGAGAACGCGAGGTTGAGGAGGATGAACGGGTACGGATCCCACTGCAGTCGCACCGCGGAGATGTTCAGGACGATCCACACGATCACGATCACCGTCTGGATCACGAGATAGCGTCCGGTCCCGAGGAACCGGGCGATGGATTCGCTGACCCGGCCGACGGCCTCGACGTCGATGTGGAGTCGCAGGCCGCGCGTGCCGCGGGGAGTGTCGAGCCGCTGGCGACCGCCGAGTTCACTCATCGTCGTCTTCCTCTTCACGCCAGTCGGTGGGCAGGAGATGGTCGAGGACGTCGTCGACGGTGACGGCGCCGAGTAGGTGATGTTCGTCGTCGACGACGGGTGCACACACCAGGTTGTAGGTGGCGAAGAACCGGGTCACCGTGGTGAGCGAATCCTCGGGGTCGAGTCGCGGCAGGTCGTCGTCGAGGACACCGCCGACCAGCGACGCGGGCGGTTCGCGCAGCAACCGCTGCAGGTGCACGCAGCCGAGGTAGCGGCCGGTCGGGGTCGCCGTCGGCGGCCGGACCACGAACACCATGCTCGCGAGCGCCGGGGTCAGGTCGGCGTTGCGGGCCCGGGCCAGCGCCTCGGCGACCGTCGTCGACGGGGTGAGCACGACCGGCTCCGGGGTCATCAGGCCGCCCGCGGTGTCGGGGGAGTGCTCGAGCAGGCGTCGCACCGGCTCGGAATCCTCCGGATCCATCAGCTGCAGCAGCGATTCCGCGTCGGTCGCGGGGAGCCCGCCGAGGACGTCGGCGGCATCGTCCGGGTCCATCGCCTCGAGGACGTCGGCGGCCCGCTCCACCTCGAGGTGCAGCAGCAGGTCGGTCTGGTCGTCGGCGGGCAACTCCTGCACGACGTCGGCGAGGCGTTCGTCGTCGAGCGCGAGCGCCACCTCGTGGCGGCGTTTCTCCGGGAGTTCCCGCATCGCGTGCGCGACGTCCGCCGGCCGCATGCCCTCGAACTGCATCAGCAACTGCGAGACGCCCTGTCCGGGCATCGCGAGCGCGGTCGGGGTGAGGCCGTGGACGTGCGGCCAGTCGACGACGTGGATCGCGGACCGCCGGCCCAGCCGGCCGCGGTGCGCGCGGACCGCGACCCGCGAGACCACCCAGTCGCGGGTGCGGGTCAGCTCGATGCCGAGGTCGACGACGACGACGTCGGCCCCGATCGTTCCGGTGACCTCGGGGTCGTCGATCCGGACGTGCGAATCGAGAACCTGGGCGAGGGCCAGGATCTCGGTGGGACGCTGGTCGAACCGGCGCAGGCTCACGTTGCCGGTCTTGAGGGTCACCGATCCCGGCTCGATCGCGGTGACCCGCAGCATCGGCACGAAAATTCGTTTGCGGGTGAACATTTCGAGGACCAGGCCGAGAACGCGCGGGGGTTGTCGGCCGATCCGGATGGTGAGCACCACATCCCGTACCCGGCCGATCGATTCGCCGTCCGGTCCGAGGACCACCAGGCCGGCGAGCCTGGCTGCGAAGACCTTGTTCACAGCTGCCATGATGAGAAGGCTAATTCCTCGCCTCGTGCCGCACTGAATTCGGAGGGCAGCCGATCATGACCACTCGCTTCCGGCCTCGTCGATCGGTCCTGGCGGTGCCCGGCTCGAGTCGCAAGATGATCGACAAGGCGAAAGGGCTTCCCGCCGACGCACTCTTCCTCGATCTCGAGGATGCGGTCGCGCCGATCGCGAAGGCCGAGGCGCGCGGGCGGATCGTGGACGCGTTGAACGAGGACGGCTGGGGTGAGCAGCTCAAGGTCGTGCGCGTCAACGACTGGACCACCGAATGGACGCACGCCGACGTCGCCACGGTCGTCGCGGGGTCCGGTGCGAACCTGGACGCGATCCTGCTGCCCAAGGTGCCCGATGCGAGTCACGTCCAGGCGCTGGACCTGCTGCTCACGCAGATCGAGAAGGCCAACGGCCTCGAGGTGGGCCGGATCGGGATCGAACCGCAGATCGAGAACGCGGTGGGACTGCGGAACATCGACGCGATCGCGTCGGCGAGCCCGCGGGTGCAGACGCTGGTGTTCGGTCCGGCCGACTTCATGGCCAGCATCGCCATGCGCACCCTCGTCGTGGGCGAGCAACCCGAGGGCTACGACCGTGGCGACGCCTACCACCACATCCTCATGACGATCCTGTTGGCGGCCCGCACCCACGACCTGCAGGCGATCGACGGCCCGTACCTGCAGATCCGGGACGTCGAGGCGTTCCGGCGGTCGGCGCAGCGCACCGCGGCCCTCGGTTTCGACGGCAAGTGGGTGCTCCATCCCACCCAGATCGACGCCGCCAACGAGGTGTTCAGCCCGCGCCAGGAGGATTTCGACCAGGCCGAGCTGATCCTCGACGCGTACGCGTTCCACACGTCCGCGGCCGGTGGCGCGCGCGGCGCGGTGATGCTCGGTGACGAGATGATCGACGAGGCGAGTCGCAAGATGGCGCTCGTGATCTCGGCGAAGGGTCGCGCCGCCGGCATGACCCGGACATCGAGTTTCACCCCGCCCGACAACGGGTAGGCGCCGCCGTGGCGCGGCGGGCACAATTGAAACGAGTACCGGGTATCGGTAAAACCGGACATAGTGTGCGCCGCCGAGCAGGAGACGAAGACGATGACCAATCCACTCTCACAGCCCAACCGCGGCCGGGGGCTGCCGACGCCGCCCACGGGCTGGCCGATCGGCTCGTACCCGACGTATGCCGAGGCGCAGCGGGCCGTGGACTACCTGTCCGACCAGCAGTTCCCGGTGGAGGACGTCACCATCGTCGGCGTCGACCTCATGCAGGTCGAGCGGGTCCTGGGCCGGTTGACATGGCCCAAGGTCATCGGCGGCGGCATCGTCTCGGGTGCGTGGCTCGGCGTGTTCTTCGGCCTGCTGCTGGGCGTCTTCACCGGCAACGTGCTCGGCCCGTTGGCCGTCGGCATCGTCGGCGGCATCGTGTTCGGGCTGATCTCCACGACCATCCCGTACGCGACGACCCGCGGCACCCGCGACTTCTCGTCGACGATGCAGCTCGTCGCCGGACGCTACGACGTGCTGTGCGATCCCAAGACGGCCGAGTCCGCGCGGGACATGCTCGCCCGGCTCGCGCTCTGAGGACGGCCGTCGATCTCGGGGCCGTGCCGGCGCGCGGTGCCCACGAACACGCACAGCGTCGCCGCCACCGCGCACACCGCACCGAACCCGAACGCGGCGACGTACACCCACACCGCGGCCGGAACCGGACCGCCTCCGTCGGGTGACGTGACCGCCGCCGCGAGCATCGTGGCCAGCAGTGCGCTGGCCACCGAACTGCCGACGGTCCGGGCGATCGAGTTGACGCTGTTCGCGACCCCGGTCAGCTCCGGCCGGACCTCGGCGACCAGGAGGGCCGGCATCACGGCGTAGCCGAGGCTCGTGAACGCGGACGTCACCATCGACGCGGCGACCACCTGCCACGTCGCGTCGTGCGCGAGGATCAGCGCGCAGAAGCCGGCGACCCCGAGGACACCGGCGCCGGTCATGACGGTGCGGGCACCGAACCGGTGGATGAGGACTCCGCTGCACATCGACACCACGACGCCGACCGACGCGCCCGGCAGGATGTAGACCAGCCCGGCATGCATGGGGGTGGCGTCGAAGCCGTACCCGGACACGGCACGGTCCGTCTGCACGAAATACGTGAGTGCGGTGATGTTGACGAACATCCCGGCCCCGACGAACACTCCGGCGACGTGCGTGCAGACGACCGGCCGGTGCGTGAGCATCGACGTCGGCACCAGCGGCTGGTCGCTGCGCCGCTCGAACACGAACCATCCGGCCAGCACGACGATCCCGGCGAGCGCGCACCCGATCGTGGTGGGCGAGGTCCAGCCCCAGCCGCCGCCCTCCGACAGGGGCAGCAACACCAGGACCAGACCGACACCCAGGAGTGCGGCACCCGCCCAGTCGACCCGTCCCCGAACCTGATTCACGCGGGCGGGCACGACCACCGCCACCCCGGCGATCGCGATCACGGTCAGGGCCGTCGCGAGCCAGAATGCCCGCCGGTAGTCGCCGTCCGGGGGCACCACGAGCCCGATCAGGACCATGCCGACGGCACCGCCGAACCCGAGGGTGCCCGACAGCAACCCCATCGCCGACGTCAACCGCTGCGCCGGCAGTTCCGCCCGCAGGATCGCCAGACACACCGGGAACGCGGCGAACGACACCCCCTGCAGGGTCCGGGCGGCGATCAGCAGCGGCAACGATTCGGTGAGCGCCGCGAGCAGCGATCCGGCGAGCACGATCGACAGGACCGCCAGCAGCACGGTGCGTTTACGGCGCAGATCCGCCATCCGCCCGGCCACCGGCGTCATCACGGCCGCCGAGAGGAACCCGGCGGTCAGCGTCCAGCCGACCGCGGTCGCGTCGGCGTCCAGTTGGTGTCCGATGATCGACGCCAACGGCAGGACGACGGTCTGCTGCGTCGACACCACGAGGATGACGAAGCACAGGGTGGCGGTCAGCAGCGGCTTCGGTGGTGTCGCGGTCACGGGCGGCGTCGGGTGCAGAGACAAGGGAACTCCAGAGATTCGGTGAACCCTGGCTACCGCGACGGCCGCGGGGCCGCCAAACGGTGTCCCTGTGGGTGGGAGGATCCACCCGGTCCGGGGCCGGGTACCCCCTGGTGTTGGATGGACGGGTGACCGACGTTGCCGCCGCTGTACGCGCCCACCTCGACCGGCACCTGCCCGGCGCCGACCCGACCGCCGCGTCGGTGACGTTCCTGGGACTCGAACCGATCGACGTCCTGCGCTATCCCGGTGACGGTGACTCGCCCGTCCGCTACGCCACCCTCGGTTGCGCACGGCACCCGATGGGGGACCCGAGCGAGATGGTCGCCGACCCGACCCGCGGCCCGCGCGCCGAACTGGTGCTCACCCTGTCCGGGGGCGCCGGGGTGGCGTCCAGTGTGCACCGCACCCTCGCGGTGCTGGCGGCGTCGCCGGCGGTCGAGGGCATCGTGCTGCGCCCGGACTCGCTGATCGACCTGGGGGAGCCGCTGTGGACGGGGGCACCGTTCACGGCAGTGCTGCTCGGCGAGAGCGACATCCCGGACCTGACGTTGCCGGATCCGATGGATCCGGTGCGTTTCCTCGAGGTGGCGCCGCTGACCGGTACCGAGGCCGCGTGGGTGCGGGTGCGGGGCGCCGCCGCACTGCGGGACGCGTGGACCGAGGCGGGCATCGACATCCGCGATCCGGCTCGCGGCGCCGCCACCCTGTAACGGCCGACCTGACACACTGGCTGTCGTGCGCATCGATCTCCACACCCATTCGACCGCATCCGACGGCACGGACACCCCGGCCGAACTCGTGGCCGCGGCGGCCGAGGCCGGGATCGACGTTCTCGCGATCACCGACCACGACACCACCGCCGGCTGGGCGGACGCGGCCGCGGCCCTGCCGCCGCGGATGCGTCTGGTCCGGGGCATGGAGATGTCGTGCGAGGGGCGCGGCGAGGACGGCCGGCCGGTGGCCGTGCACCTGCTCGCGTACCTGTTCGACCCGAGCGCACGGGATTTCGCCGTCGAACGCGAACGGCTGCGCGGTGAACGGGTGGCCCGGTTGCGGGCGATGGCCGGGAAGATGGAGGCCGCGGGCCTGCCGATCGACGCCGACACCGTGATGGCCGACGCCGGCCCCTCGGTCGGACGTCCGCACCTGGCCCGGGCGCTGGTCCGGGCCGGGATCGTCGACAGCATCGGTGCCGCGTTCACGGACCTGCTGTCGACCCGCAGCCCCTACTACGTCGAGAAGGCCGACACCCCGCTCGAACATGCCGTCGACATGGTCGCGGCCGCCGGCGGGGTCACGGTGATCGCGCACGCACGGGCCCGCAGCCGGGGACGGCTGCTCGACCTCGACCACATCCGGGAACTCGCCGACCGCGGACTCGGGGGACTCGAGGTCGACCACCCCGACCACCACGCCGACGATGCGGCGCTCCTGCGTTCTCTCACACGGGAACTGGGCCTGGTCGCCACCGGATCGTCCGACTACCACGGGACGAACAAGACAATCGAGCTCGGCCGGCACACCACCGACCCCGAATCGTTCGACGCGCTCGTCGCCCGCACGTCCGGGGTGCCCGTGCTGTGAGCTACCGCGGATACGGCACCGGTGTACGCCGCACGGACGCGTGGGCCGTGCGGATGTTGCGCGTGCTGTCGGGGGTGATCGCCGGTGGCGTCGTCGTCCTCACCGCCGTCGTCGCGGGAGTCGCGTACCTCGCGTCGAACCGCGACTTCCCCGGTCCGGGACGCGAATCGCTCGCCGCGCACGTCGCCGCGAGCGTCGTCGTGATCGTGTTGCAGGTGCTCGCCGACCGTCGCCGCGGGGTCGCGGCAGCAGCGTCCTCGACCGCGGTCCTCGCGGTTACCGGACTGTTGCTGTGGACCCAATGGTGGACGTGACTGCCGGCACATCCTCACAGGTGGGGGCCGGTTTCGGTGAGGCGCTGACCGATCCGACGGATTTGATCACTGCCCGCCGATGGTGCAGAATCAGTGCACTCTCGCGCGCGAGCCGACCGGCCGTCGCAAGAGGTTTCAAGGTGGCAGAACTTGTGCCAGGGCCCAACCCCCGCCCGGCGCCATCACGCTCCGGCAGTGGTGCGGCCGACCGCGCGCCCCGGTAGTAGCAAACGATCAATCCTGTGCTCGAAGTGCCGTGTCGGATTTATCCACGCCGATCCGGTTACTTCTCAGTAACCAGGACCCGAGTGAGTCCGGTCTCAAGAGGAGTGTCATCGTGTCCCCTGTGTCTGAAGCTTCCGTAACGCCAAAGGTCGAAATTACCGACGAGGATATTTTTGCGGGCCACATCGGTGGCAAGCTCTCGGTCGAGACCACCGCGCCCCTCGGTTCCCAGCGTGCGCTCTCGATCGCGTACACGCCCGGCGTCGCGCAGGTCAGCCGCGCGATCCACGCCGACGAAACCCTCGTCGACCGCTACACGTGGACCAGCCGCCTGGTCGTCGTGGTCAGTGACGGCTCGGCCGTCCTCGGCCTCGGCGACATCGGCGCCCGCGCGTCGCTGCCGGTCATGGAGGGCAAGTCGGCGCTGTTCAAGAACTTCGCCGGCCTCAACTCCATCCCGCTGGTGCTCGACACCAAGGACCCCGACGAGATCGTCGAAACCCTCGTCCGGCTGCGTCCGAGCTTCGGTGCAGTGAACCTCGAGGACATCTCGGCGCCGCGCTGCTTCGAGATCGAACGCCGCGTCATCGAGGCCCTCGACTGCCCCGTCATGCACGACGACCAGCACGGCACCGCGATCGTCGCGCTCGCCGCGCTGCGCGGCGCCGCCAAGGTGCAGGGCCGTGACATCGCCGCACTGCGCGTGGTGGTCTCCGGTGCCGGCGCCGCCGGCGTCGCCTGCACCAACATCCTGCTCGCCGCCGGCGTCACGGACATCACCGTCCTCGACTCGAAGGGCATCGTCTCCGCCGACCGCGGCGACCTGAACGAGATCAAGGTCGACCTCGCGGCCCGCACCAATCCGGCCGGCCGCACCGGCGGCATCATCGAGGCCCTCGACGGCGCCGACGTGTTCCTCGGTGTCTCCGCCGGCACCGTGCCGGAGGAGATCATCGCGACGATGGCCGCCGACGCCATCATCTTCGCGATGTCCAACCCGGACCCCGAGGTCCACCCCGACATCGCGAGCAAGTATGCGGCGATCGTCGCCACCGGGCGCAGCGACTTCCCGAACCAGATCAACAACGTGCTCGCGTTCCCCGGCGTCTTCAAGGGCGCCCTCGACGCCGGTGCCCGCCGCATCACCGAGGGCATGAAGCTCGCCGCCGCCGACGCGATCCTGTCGGTCCTCGGCGACGAACTCGCCGTCGACAAGATCGTCCCCAGCCCGCTCGACCCGCGCGTGGCCCCCGCCGTCGCCGCGGCCGTCGCGCAGGCCGCCAAGGACGAGGGCGTGGCATAGCGTTCCCGCGCACCGTATCCGAGCGCCCCGGCCGTCCACCTGGACGGCCGGGGCGCTCGGCGTTCGAGGCCTGCGACGATGGACGCGGCACGACGCACACGAGATCGGAGACGAGACGGTGGAAGCGACACACAACACCCGGGCGGCCCGCTGGGCGGTGCTACCACTGGCCGTCGCCGTCCTCACCGGCTGCAGCGTCGACACCACCAGTGCCGTCGCCGGGCCCGCCACCCCCGACCCCGTCCGGATCGGCGCCTCCGCCACCACCGAGAACGAACTGATCGCCCGCCTCTACGCCGGTGCGCTCGACTCCTCCGGGCGCGCCGTCGAACTCGTCCTCGGGCTCGGGGACCGGGCCGACCGCATCGCCGCACTCGACGCGGACCGGGTCACCCTGGTACCCGAACGCACCGAACCGCTGCTGCACTGGTTCGAGCCGGATGCGCGCGTCGCCGATACCGACGCCGGTGTCGATGCCGACGCCGCCGACGGCACCGACCCGGTCTTCGCGGCCCTGTCGCGGGCGTTGCCCGCCGACCTCGCGGTGGCAGAGGTCGCCGACGCCGACGTACTACCGCTGTTCCGCAGCGGCGGACTGGGCGCCGACGACATCAAGGGCCTCAGTGTGGTCCTGCAGCTCACCGCCGCCGACCTCGACACGATGGTGGCGCGGATCGACGCCGGCGAGGCCTCGTCCGCCGACGCCGCGGGGGAGTGGCTCGGCGACCACCTCTGACCGCCGAGCCATTCCCTCAGCGCCCGGTGGGCAGCACCTTCGCGGTGACGAACGCGACCACCCGCTGGTAGCTGGGGCCGACGATCCGCACCCACGCGTCGAGGAATTTCGCGTCCGCGCCGATCAGCACCCGCGGCTTGTTCTTCCGGACCCCGTTCACGATGGTCTTCGCCGCATCCTCCGGGGTGGTGCGCGCGAGATGCTTGTCGAAGAACTGCGCGAACGTCACCTGGTCGTCGCCGTCCGGCATCGTCGCGTTGCGGGCGATCGCGGTCTTGATACCACCGGGGTGCACACACGTCACCTGCACCGGATGCTTCGCGATCAGCATCTCCTGACGCAGCGACTCGGTGAACCCGCGGACCGCGAACTTCGCTGCGTTGTAGGCACTCTGACCCGGAATCGACAACAGGCCGAACAGGCTCGACACGTTCACCACATGCCCGTCACCGGACGCGATCAGATGCGGCAGGAACGCCTTCGTACCGTTGACGACACCCCAGAAGTCGACATCCATGATGCGCTCGATGTCCTTGAACTCCGAGCGCTCCACCTCGCCGTGGAAGGCGATACCGGCGTTGTTGTACACCTGGTTCACCGTCCCGAAGTGCGCGACCACCGCGTCCGCGTAGGACAGGACGGCCTCCCGCTGCGTCACGTCGAGATGATCGGACTTCACCTCCGCGCCGGTCGCCTCGACCAGCCGGACCGTCTCCGCCAGGCCGGTCGAATCCATGTCGGACAGAGCGAGTTTCGCGCCCTTGTGCGCCAGGTTCAGGGCCAGCGCCCGGCCGATACCCGATCCTGCGCCGGTGACGACGCATACCTTGCCTGCGAACTCGCTCACTGTGCAACCACCTTGTCGTCGTCGAGATCGGAAAGTTCGGTGTCGAGATCCGGTGCGGCGTCCCGCGCGGCGACCGCCGGGGCCGGCAGATCGCCCGCGGCCACACTGCGGTACGCGCCGAGGTCGAATTGCTTGGTGAGGGAACGGAACTCGAACGTGAAGCCCGGCCACAGCGTCGTGTTGTTGCCGTGCTTGTCGAGATACCAACTGGCGCAGCCGCCGTTGTTCCACACACTCTTGGAGATCTTGGCCTGCAGCCCGCGGTTGTACGCGTCCTGCACGTCCTTGCGGACCTCGATCGTGGCGATGTCGTAGCGGTCGATCAGCTTGATCGCGTCCACCACGTAGTTCACCTGCGACTCGATCATGAACACCATCGACGTGTGTCCCAGACCGGTGTTGGGGCCGACCAGGAAGAACATGTTGGGGAAGTTCGCGACCGTCGACCCCTTGTACCCCTGCATGCCGGTCTCGTCGAACGTGTCCGCGAGCGAACGGCCGTCCTTGCCGAAGATGCCGGCGAACGTGGGGGAGTCGGTGACGTGGAAACCGGTGGCCACCACGATCGCGTCCACCTCCCGTTCGGCGCCGGTGCGGTCGACGATCGAATGCGAGCGGACCTCGGCGATACCGTCGGTGACGACGTCGACGTTCGGCTGCGCGAGCGCCGGATAGTAGTTGTTGGAGATCAGCATGCGCTTGCAGCCGATCCGGAAGTTCGGGGTCACCTTGCGGCGCAGCGCCTTGTCCTTGATCTGCCGGCGCAGATGCCGCTCGGCGACGAACTGCAGCGGCTTCATGAACACCGGGGCCTTCGCGAGACCGACGACCTGCGTCTCGCGCATCCAGTAGATGCCGGTGCGGCACAGCTTCTGGAAACCGGGCAGGTACTTGAACGCCAGATGCTCGGCCCGGGTGTACTCGCGGTCGGCGCGCGGCAGGATCCACGGTGCGGTGCGCTGGTACACGTCCAACTGCGCGGCCTTCTGTGCGAGCTGCGGGACGATCTGGATGGCCGACGCGCCCGTGCCGATCACCGCGATCCGCTTGCCGTCCAGATCGGCGTCGTGGTTCCACTGCGCCGAATGGAAGATCTCGCCCTCGAACCCCTCGATACCGGCGATGTCCGGCAGCGACGGCTCGCACAGCGCGCCGACCGCCGCGACGACGACCTTCGCGACGAAGCTCCCCTTCGAGGTCTGCACCTCCCAGCGGGCGGCGGCGGCGTTCCAGTGCGCGGACTGCACCTCGCAGCCGAAGATGTGCTTGTCGAGGACGTGGTACCGGCGGGCCACCGACGAGATGTAGTTCTGGATCTCGGGTTGCGGCGAGAACGACCGCGTCCACTCCGGGTTGAGCGCGAACGAGTACGAGTACAGGTGCGACGGCACATCGCACGCGGCACCCGGATACGTGTTGTCGCGCCACGTGCCGCCGACCTCGGAGCCGCGCTCGAGTACCACGAAGTTACTCTTGCCCTCCTGGGCCAGCTTGATAGCAGCGCCGAGGCCTGCGAAGCCGCTGCCGATGATCAGTGTGTCGACCTGGCGCGCGTCCGCGGCCCGGGCGGAGGTATCTGTGACTGGAAGACTCATGTATGGGAGCGTAGGGCGCTGTTGACCGGCCGTCAACAGTTGTTGACTCCCGTTCAGTAAGGTGTGTCGCATGGACCCCGTCAAACGCACCCGTCTCAGCCCGGACGAGAGGCGGGCGCAACTCATCGACCTGGGCGTACGGATGCTCGCCGAGCGGCCCCTCGAACAGATCTCCGTCGAGGACATCGCCGACCAGGCCGGCGTCTCCCGCGGGCTGCTGTTCCACTACTTCGGGTCCAAACACGACTTCCATGTCGCGATCGTCCGGCACACCAGCACCGACATGCTCGCCCGCACCGCACCGAACCTCGACCTCGAACCGATCGAGATCCTGCGCGACGTCATGGCGTCGTACGTCGACTACGTCTCCGAGAACCGCGACACCTACGTGTCCCTGCTGCGCGGCACCGCCAGCGGCGACCCCGCCATGCGCGAGGTGTTCGAGGCGACCCGCACCGAGATGGCCCGACGCGTCGTCGACCAACTCCCCACCCTCGGCATCGACCCCACCGCCCGCATCGTGCTGTCCGTACGCGGGTGGATCGCGTTCGTCGAAGAAGCCACCATCACGTGGCTGCAGGATCCGCAGATCACCCGCGACGAACTCATCGAACTGCACGTCACCGCCCTGCCCGCCGTCGCCCTCAGCTCCGAGATGGCCGCGGTGCTCCTCGGCACCCCCTGACTCGCGTTTCGCGCACTTGTCGCGAATCCTGTTACCCGAACCCGTGTTTCGCGCACTTGTCGCGAGGCTGCGTGGGCGAATCAGCGCGACAAGTGCGCAAAACGCGGGGGAGCGAGCCTGCACCGGAACGCCGGAAGGCCCGTCCACTCGGGTGAGTGGACGGGCCTTCCGGACAGGTACTGCTACAGCGTCACTTCGTCGGCGTGAACGCCGTGTCGATGATCTCCTGCTGTTCGACGGCGTGGACCTTGCTCGAACCCGACGACGGGGCCGACATGGCACGACGCGACACGCGCTTGATGCCCGCGAGCTTCTCGGGCAGCAACTCCGGCAGGGCCAGGCCGAGGAACGGCCATGCACCCTGGTTCGCCGGCTCCTCCTGGACCCAGAAGAACTCGGTGACGTTCGGGTAGCGGTCCAGCGTCTCCGCGATGCGGCGGCGCGGGATCGGGTACAGCTGCTCGACCCGGACGATCGCGACGTCGTCGCGGTTCTCCTTCTGCTTCTTCGCGAGCAGTTCCCAGTAGATCTTGCCCGACGTCATCAGCACGCGCTTGACCTTGCTGCGGTCCTCGCCGGCCTCGTACGTGGGCTCCTCGAACACCGAACGGAACTTGCCGGTGGTGAAGTCCTCGAGCTCGGAGACCGCGGCCTTGTTGCGCAGCATCGACTTCGGCGTGAACACCACGAGCGGGCGGCGGATGCCGTCCAGGTGGTGACGACGCAGCAGGTGGAAGTACGACGCGGGCGTCGACGGCATCGACACCGTCATCGATCCCTCGGCGCACAGCTGCAGGAAGCGCTCGATACGGCCGGACGTGTGGTCCGGGCCCTGGCCCTCGTGGCCGTGCGGCAGGAGCAGCACGACGTCGGACAGCTGGCCCCACTTGGCCTCACCGGAGCTGATGAACTCGTCGATGATGGTCTGCGCGCCGTTGACGAAGTCGCCGAACTGCGCCTCCCACAGCACCAGGGCGTCGGGGTTGCCGACCGAGTAGCCGTACTCGAAGCCCAGGCCCGCGAACTCGGTGAGCGCCGAGTCGTAGACCATGAACTTGCCGCCGTTGTCGGCGTTCGTCGCGAGGTCCGCGATCGGGTTGTACTCGTCGCCGTTCTTGCGGTCGATGAGGACCGAGTGCCGCTGCGTGAACGTGCCACGACGAGAGTCCTGGCCGGCCAGACGCACCAGCGCACCCTGCTCGGCGAGCGAACCGAACGCGAGTAGCTCGGCGAACGCCCAGTCGACCTTGCCGGTGCGGGACATCTCGTGACGCTTCTCGATGACCGGCTTGACGCGCGGATGCACCGTGAACCCCTCGGGGACGTTCACGAACGCGTCGCCGATGCGGGCGAGCGTCGCGGCGTCCACCGCGGTGGTCAGACGGGCCGGCGGGGTCTGGTCGAGCTCGACCGACTCCGACGGTTCCGGCGTGAACTTCTCGAGCTCACGGACCTCGTTGAACACCCGCTCGAGCTGGCCCTGGTAGTCGCGCAGGGCGTCCTCGGCCTCCTTGAGGGAGATGTCGCCGCGGCCGATCAGGTTCTCGGTGTAGCTCTTGCGGACGCTGCGCTTGGTGTCGATCAGGTCGTACATCGCCGGCTGCGTCATCGACGGGTCGTCGCCCTCGTTGTGACCGCGACGGCGGTAGCAGATCAGGTCGATGACGACGTCCTTGCCGAACTTCTCGCGGAAGTCGACGGCCATCTGCGCCACCCAGACACACGCCTCGGGGTCGTCGCCGTTCACGTGGAAGATCGGGGCGCCGATCATCTTCGCGACGTCGGTGCAGTACTCGGACGAACGCGAGTGCTCCGGGGCGGTGGTGAAGCCGACCTGGTTGTTGACGACCACGTGCACGGTGCCGCCGGTGCGGTAGCCGCGCAGCAGTGCCAGGTTCAGGGTCTCGGCCACGACACCCTGACCGGCGAACGCCGCGTCACCGTGCAGCATCAGCGGCATGACGGTGAAACCGTCCTGGCCCTTGTCCAGCAGGTCCTGCTTGGCGCGGACCAGGCCCTCGAGGACCGGGTCGACCGCCTCGAGGTGCGACGGGTTCGCGGTGAGCGACACCTTGATGTCGTTCTCGCCGAACATCTGGATGTAGGTGCCCTCGGCGCCCAGGTGGTACTTCACGTCGCCGGAGCCGTGCGCGGCCGCCGGGTTCATGTTGCCCTCGAACTCGGTGAAGATCTTCGAGTACGGCTTGCCCACGATGTTCGCGAGCACGTTGAGCCGACCACGGTGCGGCATGCCGATGACGACCTCGTCGAGCTGGTGCTCGGCGGCCTGGTCGATGATCGCGTCCATCATCGGGATGACGGACTCGGCGCCCTCGAGCGAGAACCGCTTCTGGCCGACGTACTTGGTCTGCAGGAACGTCTCGAACGCCTCGGCGGCGTTGAGCTTGCTCAGGATGTACTTCTGCTGGGCGACGGTCGGCTTGACGTGCTTGGCCTCGACACGCTCCTGCAGCCACGCCTGCTGGGCCGGCTCGAGGATGTGCGTGTACTCGACACCGGTGTGCCGGCAGTACGCGTCCCGTAGGATCGACAGGACGTCGCGCAGCTTCATCCGGGTCTTGCCGTGGAAGCCGCCGACGTTGAACTCGCGGTCCAGGTCCCACAGCGTCAGGTCGTGGGTGATGACGTCGAGGTCCGGGTGGCTGCGGAACTTGTCCTTGACGAACTGCAGCGGATCGGTGTCGGCCATCAGGTGACCGCGGTTGCGGTACGCGGCGATGAGCTCGAGCACACGGGTGCTCTTGTCGACGGCGCCCTCGGGGACATCCTTGCGCCAGCGGACCGGCTCGTACGGGATGTGCAGCGAGTGGAAGACCTCGTCGTAGAACTCGTCGGAGATCAGCAGGTTGTGGATCGTGCGCAGGAAGTCGCCGGACTCGGCGCCCTGGATGATCCGGTGGTCGTACGTCGAGGTCAGCGTCATCAGCTTGCCGACGCCCATCTCGGCGATGCGCTCGTCGCTGGCACCCTGGAACTCGGCCGGGTACTCCATCGCGCCGGCGCCGATGATCGCGCCCTGACCCTGCATGAGACGCGGCACCGAGTGCACGGTGCCGATGCCGCCGGGGTTGGTCAGCGAGACCGTGACACCCGAGAAGTCCTCGGCGGTGAGCTTGCCGTCACGGGCACGGCGGACGATGTCCTCGTACGCGGTGTAGAACTGCACGAAGTTCATCTCGTCGCAGCCCTTGATGGCGGCGACGACGAGGGAACGGCTGCCGTTCTTGCCCGGCAGGTCGATCGCCAGACCCAGGTTGGTGTGTGCCGGGGTGACGACGTTCGGCTTGCCGTCGACCTCGGCGAAGTGCCGGTTCATGTTCGGGAACGCCTTGACCGCCTGCACGATCGCGTAACCGAGGATGTGGGTGAACGAGACCTTGCCGCCACGGGTGCGGGCCAGGTGGTTGTTGACGACGATGCGGTTGTCGAACATCAGCTTCGCCGGAATGGCACGGACGCTCGTCGCGGTCGGGATGCTCAACGACGCCGACATGTTGCGGGCCACGGTGGCGGCCGCACCGCGCAGGACCTGATTGGAGTCCTGCTTGGGGGCGTCGGTGGTCGCCGGCTCGGCCTTGGCTGCGGCCTTCGGGGCAGCCTGAGCAGCAGCAGCAGGCTTCGCGGGGGCCGCCGATGCGGGAGCCGGGGGAGGAGTCGTGGCCTTCGGTGCGGCGGGGGCCGGCACGGCCGGGGCTGCCGGAGCCGCGGGGGCCGTGGCTGCACCGTTCGCGGACGAGGCGACGTCGCCGTTGCTGCCCGCGTTCGCCGCATCGGGCGAGTAATCCGTCAGAAACTCGTGCCAACTGGCGTCCACGGATGAGGGATCATCCTGGAACCGTTGGTACATTTCGTCAACCAACCACTGGTTCTGTCCGAACTGGGAAGTAGAGCTGCTGCTCACGGCAGGTGTTCGCCTCGTTTCTTTTTCGGTACCCGATCAGAGCGCCTATACACATGAGGCTAACGTCCACGCGCCGGGCACGGCCATCCGGTCCGCCGCGTGTCAGCAGTCTCACATTGTTGCGATGGGATCACCATCGGTGACCGTTCTCGCCGACGAATTATTCCCGTCTTCGCGCGCGGATGCATCACAGAGCCTGGCGTAGTGTCCGCCGGTTCGTCGAAGTGCGTCGGGCGCACCGGTTTCGACGATCCGGCCGTCGTCGACGACCACCACGAGATCGGCGCGGGCGGCGGTCGCCAACCGGTGCGCGACCACCACGGACGTGCGTTTCCGAGTGACCAGACGGTTCGATTCGAGGACCAGTCGTTCCGTGGCGGGGTCGAGTGTGGCGGTCGCCTCGTCGAGCAGCAGCAGGTCCGGATCGACCAGTTCCGCGCGGGCGAGAGCGATCAGCTGACGCTGTCCGGCCGACAGACCCTGCCCGCGTTCCCCGATCGGGTGGTTCATGCCGCCGTCGAGCGCGGCGACAGTGGGGAGGGCGCCGACCGCGCGGGCCGCGTCCTCGATCTCGGTGCGGCTCGCGTCCGGACGCCCGTACGCGATGTTGGACGCGACGGTCCCGGTGAACAGGTGCGCCTCCTGCGGGACTACACCGAGCCGGCCACGATAGGCGTGCAGCGGGTAGCGGCGCAGATCCTCGGCGTCGACGCGGACCGCGCCGGACGTCGGGTCGTAGAACCGGGCCAGCAGCTTGACGACGGTCGATTTGCCGGCACCGGTGCGGCCCACGAGCGCGACCGTCGCCCCCGGGGGAATATACAGGTCGATGCCGGTGAGGGCGTCGGAGTCGGCGCCCTGGTAGCGGAACGTCACGTCGTCGAACCGGACGTCGCCGCGCAGCCGCCCGTCGAGCGGGGCGGTGTCCCCCGGTTCGGCGGCCTCGATGGAACTCGGGGTCGCGAGCAACTCGCCGATCCGGCGCAGTCCGACATCGGCCTGCTGGTACCCGTCGAACACCTGCGACAACTGCTGGACGGGACCGAACAGCAGACCCAGGTACAGCACGAACGCAACGAGGGTACCGGCGGTGGTGGCGCCGTCGGCGACCCGTTGCGCGCCGGCGAACACGACCGCCGCCAACGCCAGATCGGACAGGAACGTGATGAACGGGAAGTACACCGAGATCGCGCGCTGCGACCGCATGCGGCTGCGCCGGTAGCCGTCGGCCCGTTCGGCGAACCGTTGCGCCGCGAACTCCTCCCGGCGGTACGCCTGCGCGGCCCGCAGGCCGGCGACGTTCTCCTGGAATTCGGCGTTGACCAGCGAGATCCGTTCCCGCGAGACGCTGTACGCGCTGCTGGACACCCGCCGGAACACGAGCGTGGCGACGGTGAGCGGCACCAGCGCGGCCAGCGCGACGAGCGCGAGCGCGGCATCGGTGACGAGCAGTGCCACTGCGATCCCGGCGAGCGTGAGCAGCGCGACGATCGCGGTGGACAGGCCGGTCTGCAGGAACGACGACAGCGCGTCGACATCCGTGGTCATCCGGGTCATGATCCGGCCGGACAGTTCCCGCTCGTAGTAGTCGAGTCCGAGTCGTTGCAGGTGCGCGTAGCTGCGGACCCGCAGCCCGAACAGGACACGTTCACCGGCGCGGGCGGTGATCACGGTGAGCGCCGCGACGACGAACCAGGCGACGGCCGCGAGGACGGTGCCGACGGCCGCGGCCGCCCACAGCGGGCCGTAGTCGCCGGGGACCACACCCCGGTCGATCGCGAACCGGACGATCGACGGGAACGTGATGCCGATCAGCGAATCCAGTGCCAGGCACGCCACGACAGCGGCGAGCAGCCACCGCACCGGGTGCAGCAGCCGCCCGAGCCGGAACTCGGGGTCGTCGCGGCGCATCCGGGCGGTGTCGGTGCGCGGGTCCTCGGTCGCCGGCGGGAGTTTCTCGACGGCCCGCCGCAGTTCCGGGGTGACCGCGACACCGCCGAGCGCGCCGCCCATCGGGCCGCCGTGGCCGCCGCCGGGGCGGCCCGGGTCGGTGCCGGTCCCGGCCCGGTCACCGTCGGTGGTGGTGACGTCCGGCCACAACTGTGCCGTGGTCGGCTCGGTCGCCGGCGCGGAGGTCGCGGCGGCGGACCCGTCGTCCCCGTCGGTGTCGGGTGCGGCCAGCAGCGTGCGGAACAGGGCGCAGCGGGCATCGAGTTCGTCGACGGTGCCGATATCGACGATGCGGCCGCCGTCGAGGACCGCGACCCGGTCGGCGAGGGTGAGGGTCGAACGGCGGTGCGCCAGGATCAGGGTGGTGCGGCGACGCCCGGCCCGGACGGCGTCGAAGATCGCGGCCTCGGTTTCGGCGTCCACCGCGGACGTCGCGTCGTCGAGGATCAGCACCCGCGGATCCACGAGCAGCGCCCGGGCCAGCGCGACCCGCTGCCGCTGCCCGCCGGACAGGGTCAGTCCGCGTTCCCCGACGACGGTGTCGTAGCCGTCGGACAGGGCCTCGATGAAATCGTCGGCCTGCGCGAGGCGAGCGGCGGCCCGGATCTCGTCGTCGGTGGCGTCGGGCCGGCCGAGGGCGATGTTCGCGGCGATCGTGTCGGAGAACAGGAACGGCTCGTCGAACACCAGGCCGACGGCCTCCCGCAGCTGTTCGGCGCGCAGGTCGGCGACGTCGTAGCCGCGGCCGTCGGACGTGAGGGACACCGTTCCGGAGTCGGGGGCGTAGAAGCGGGGCAGCAGCAGCGACAGCGCGGTCTTACCGGATCCGGCCGGCCCGACGACCGCGACCGATTCGCCGGGCGCGACGGTGAGGTCGAGGCCGTCCAGCACCGCCCGGTCCGCGGCGAACCCGAAACCGACGGCGTCGAGGTGCACCCCGAGCGGGCCGTCCGGCAGGTCGACCGGATGCGGCGGATCGGACACGTCCGGTTCGGTGTCGATCACCTCGTAGACGCGTTCGACGGCGGCCCGCGACAGCTGCGCCATGATCACGACCTGCGACAGGGTTCGGGTCGCGGCCGTCATCGTGGCGACGTAGGTGGCGAACGCGAGGAACGTGCCGACGGTGATGGTGCCGTGCAACGCCAGGTAGCCGCCGAGCGCGATCACCCCGACGAGCCCGAGTTGCGGGATCGCCGCCATCGACGGGGCGAAGCGGGCGTTGATCCGGGCGGCCCGCAACCGCTGCGCGTACAGGGTGCGGCCGAGGCCCTCGAGCTGGTCGACGGACCGGGACTCCTGCCCGAACCCCTTGACGACCCGGACCCCGGTGACGGTCTCCTCGACGTGCTGCGCGAGATCCGCGGCCCGCTGCTGCGCCGACCACGTCGCCGCGAACAGTTGCGGCCGCACCAGATACACCACGAGCGCGACCAACGGGACGGTGACGAGCGCGACCACGGTGAGCAGCGGCGACAGCCATGCCATGATCACCAGCGCGAGGACGAACTGCAGGACCACCCCCGCCGACATCGGCACCATCGCCAGCAGCCCCTGCACGAGTTGCAGGTCGGTGATCGAACGGGACACCACCTGCCCGGTACGGATCTGGTCCTGGCCGCGGCCGTCGAGACGTTGCAGCGAGCCGAGCAGGCCGAGCCGCAGATCGTGCTGGACGTCCAGCGACAGTCGTCCGGCGAGCATCCGCCGCCCGTACTGGCAGGCGAAGCGGACACACGCCAGGAGCGCGATCAGCACCGCGATTCCGCCGATGACGCGGGTCGCGGTGGCCTCACCGGCCGCGGCGGCGTCGAGCGCCACCTTCGTCAGCAGCGGGAACGTGATGTCGATGACGGCGGCGACCACCGTGACCGTGAGCGCGCCGACCGCGGTCCGCCGGTGGTGCCAGCACTGTGCCGCGAGTCGTCCGATCCAGCCGCGGGAGCCGTCGGCCACCGTCTGTGTGTCCTGAGTAGCCATCGCGGTCAACCGTAGTCCGGCGGACCGACAGGACCTGCCGCGCGCCCACCACCGATGGGCAGCGGACGCGCGACGACCGGAACTAGTTGTCCAGCATGCTCTGCATCTGCGTGATCTCGGTCTGCTGGCTCGCCACAATCTGCTGCGCCAGAGCCCGCACCTGCTCGCTCTCCCCGGTCTGCAGGACGTCGTCCGAGCTGTCGACGGCACCGTCGTGGTGCTCGATCATCATCTCGAGCCACATGCGGTCGAACTCGGGTCCGGTCGCGGTGTCGAGGGCCTGCATCTGCCCGGCGGTCATCATGCCGCCGTGATCCGTGCCGCCGTGATCCATACCGGCATGCGACGGATCGGCCACGCCCCACGCGGTCAGCCAGCCCTGCATCTGCCCGATCTCGGGGCCCTGCGCCTGCTCGATCTGCGTGGCGAGCGCGATCAGATCGGGATTGCTGCTGCGGGACGGCACCATCTCGGCCATCTCCACGGCCTGCTGGTGGTGCGGGATCATCATCTGCACGTACGCGACGTCGGCGTCGTTGTGGGCGCCGGCCTGGGCGGGTGCGGTGACGGTGGTGGTGGCCGTGGTGCTCGTGGCCGTGGTGTCGCCGGAGCCGCTGCTCGAGCAGCCGGCGACGAGGGTGACGGTGGCGGCGGCCGCGCCGATGCCGACGAGGATGCGGGTGGTGTTCATGGTTGTACTCCGTGGGTCGTGAAACGTGTGGGGCCGGACTGCGGCCGGAACGGCGATGTGCCGCGCCGCAGTGGCCCTGTCACACCCGCAGGATGCACAGAGTCGACAGCATCGTCGAGGTGGTGGGCGCGAACGGGGGTGCGCGTCCGGCACCGGCAGCCGGGTCGGACGGACCCCGCGGCCGGGAGCGGGGGGTGCGGGCGGTGCGCAGCAGCAGCCACACCCCGAGGGCCAGTGCCGCCGCGAGCAGGACCGCCAGGCACAGGTGGAAGCCGGCGTGGTCGCGTCCGTGATCGGGGGCGGGAGTGCCGTCGGCGGGGGCGGGGGAGTCCTGCACCGACACCGACACATGCGTCGTGTCGTGTCGGGGGACCGGGTCGAGCGGCGTCGTCGTCACGTGGTGCATCGCGAGGACACCGAACACGAGCGCGCACAGGGCCGCGAATCGTGTGATCGACGTGCGACGCGCCCCCGGCATGCCGTCAACTGTACCGACGGATCCGATCGTCCCCCCGGGCCAGGAACGGCAGTATCTCGGCGAGGAACTCGCTCGGACAGTCCAGCTGCGGGCAGTGCCCGCAGTCCGGGATGACGGCCACCCGCCGGTCGGCGGTGACGGTGATGCGCCGGGCGGCGCGGGCCGGGGTGAGCAGGTCGTTCGCACCCCACAGCAGCAGCACCGGCATCGCGAGGTCGTCGATCATCTGCGGGATCGGCAGGGCGGCGATCTCTCGGATCACGACCCGGCCGAGGGCCAGCAGATCCGCGACCTGACGGTGTGTCGCGTAGTGCCGGGTGTAGCCGGCGCGGACGCTCGCGTCGGCACGCAGCGGGTGCCGTAGTGCCGCTGTCGCGTACAGCGCGCCGACCATCTGCTGGACGACACGGTCGGGGACGGGGGCGGACAGCAACTGGGTGAGCCGTTCGACCCGGAACTGGACGCCTCGCGTCCACGTCCGTGGAATCGGCGCGACACCGGGCATGTCGGACAGGACGACGTCGGCGACCTGGTCGGGTCGGGCCGACGCCCATGCCAGTGCGGTGACGGCGCCGAGCGAGTTGCCGATCACGCTGACGGGGGCGTCGGGGCCGGTGCGGTCGTCGACCAGGCCGGAGAGGGCCTCGACGTAACTGTCGATGAGCGGTTCCCGCCACGTGCCGGAGCTGTGCCCGAATCCGGGGAGGTCGACGACGAGCACCGTGTACTGCTCGGCGAGCGTGGGCAGCACTTTCTGCCAGGTGCCGCCGTGGTCGGAGTAGCCGTGCAGCAGCACGACGGTCCGGTCGCCGGACCCGGCGGTGACGACGTGGGGTCGGTCGGTGCTCGCGGTGCGCACGGTGTCCTCCCGGAGGATGCTCGTGGAATCCCCGGTCAGGATCCCAGGTCGCGGCGGGCGTCCGGGGGCGGCACGACGTACAGTCCCGGTCGCCCGTCGGGCCGGTCGAGGTGGTCGGGCCAGACCCGCGGTGTCGGGCCGAAGGCGTCCCGGGCATTGTCGACGACACCGCGGCCGATCGCACGGTTTCCGGCGCCGCCGATGACGGCACCGACCCCGGCGGGCAGCAGTTTGCCGAGGATGAGGGCGCTGCGTTTGGCGGCGTACTTGGTGACGAACTTGCGGACGAGGGACGAGTTCATCGCCTTCATGGTCTGCGGCGGGATCCGTCCGGTGACGAGCCGCGCCCAGTTGGTGGCGGTCAGCCCGGTGGCCCGTTCCACGATCTCCATCCCGGATTCGCCGAGCGCGACGGACAGCACCAGGGCGCGGCGCTGCCGATGGTCGTGCGGCGAGATGCCGTGGACGGCGGCGATCGCGAGGGTGAGCAGCGCCGACGCTTCCAGGAAGAACGCCGTCTCGGCGCCGACCGCGGCGATCGACGCGACGGTGCCCACCGCGGGGACGGCGGCGGCGGCACCGACCGCGCTGCCGCTGCCGGTCACGGCGGTGAGGAACATCTTCTCCATGCGCTCGACGATCTGCGCGGGCGTCTCGTCGGGGTGGGCGCGGCGGACCCGGGCGACGTACGCGGCGACGGCCGGCGCCTGCAACCGGCTCGCGTTGTCGAGGACGGCGGCGACGGTCGACTCGATCCGCCCCAACTGTTCGGCCATCTGCGGTCCTCGTCTCGCTGTCCCTCGATCTCCACATTCCGGACCACCGACTATAGGCACGTCGGCGGGCCGGGTTCAGGTACGCGTGGTGGCGGCCCAGTGGTCGGCGGGCACGACCTCGTCGGGGCGCGGTGGATGCGGTGGGGTGCCGTCGCCGAACGGCCGGCCGCCGAGGGCCTCCCGGTTGTGCGGTTCGAGCCAGTGCGACAGGTCCGGACCCTTCGGGACGATCCGCGTCGGATCGATGGTCGTGTGCACCATGTAGTAGTGACGTTTGATGTGGTCGAAGTCGATCGTGTCGCCGAACCCGGGGGTCTGGAACAGGTCCCGCGCGTAGTTCCACAGCACCGGCATCTCGGACAGCTTGCTGCGGTTGCACTTGAAGTGGCCGTGGTAGACGGCGTCGAACCGGACGAGGGTGGTGAACAGCCGCACATCGGCCTCGGTAATGGTGTCGCCCACCAGGAATCGTTGCGTCGAGAGTCGGTCGGTGAGCCGGTCGAGGCCGGCGAACAGCCGGTCGTACGCCTCGTCGTACGCGTCCTGCGAGCCGGCGAACCCGCACCGGTAGACGCCGTTGTTGACGTCGCGGAACACGAACTCGGCGACCTCGTCGATCTCGTCGCGTCGATCCACCGGATACAGGTCCGGGGCACCCTCACGGTGGAACTGCCGCCACTGCGTCGACAGGTCGAGAGTGATCTGCGCGAAGTCGTTGGTGACGACCTGCCCGGTCGGGACGTCGACGATCGCGGGCACCGTGATCCCACGCGGATAGTCCGGATCCCGCGCGAAGTAGGCGTCCTGCAGCCGGGGGATCTGCAGGACCGGGTCGACGCCGCCGGGGTCGAGGTCGAACGTCCAACTGCGCTCGTCGTGGGTGGGGCCGCAGATCCCCATGGACAGAACGTCTTCCAGTCCGAGAAGGCGGCGGACGATGATCGCACGGTTCGCCCACGGGCAGGCCCGCGCGACGACCAGCCGGTACCTGCCGGGTTCGACCGGGTAGCCGTCGCGGCCGTCCTCGGTGACCCGGGTGGTGAGGTAGTGCATGTCGCGGGTGAATTCCGCATCGTTGTCGCTCATCGGATCAGCTCCTCGGCGGATCGACTCCGGTTGCAGACGCCTCTCACACGGTACTGCGCGGCACCGTGATCGAGACGGCCGTTCCCAGTTCCTCGTAACCGAGTCGAGCCGCCAGCCGGCGAGCCGCGACGTTGTCGAGATGTGCTCGCCACTGCGGGACCAGACCGGTGTTGAGGGCGTCGTTCGTCGCGAGAAGTCCGGCGGTCGCGCCGTATCCGCGGCGCCGGGCCGCAGGGTCGGTCAGCACCCCCATGTCGGCGACGATGCCCTGCCACTCGGCGTATCCGGCGGAGGCGACGGGTCGGTGCTCCGCGTCGAGGACGGTGAACCACGCGGTCCGGCCGGTGCGGGCGGCCTCGGCGACGTCGTCGGGTGGGCATGCCGATTCGAGGACCCGCGCATGCTCGGGGTCGTGGGAGATCAGGGGATCGGCGATTGCGGTCTCCGCTCCGAAATCGGCGGCCCAGGCCAGAGTGACGGGTCCCGATCCGCGCCCCGACCGGTCCTTGGCGAGGGCGAGCAGACCGCCCGGTGCGGCGAGGTCGTCGTCGGTGAGTGCGTGGGCGCGTTCGATCGCCCAGTCCGGCCCGACGAGGGCGGCGGCCCCGGCGATCGACACGAACCGGATCCGGTCCGCGGTGTCGTCGACCCGGACGTGCCGGACCCCGGTGGTATCGAACGCCCGATCGGGGAGGCCGAGTTCCCGCGCCCACGCGAGCCGGACGATGTCGATCTGATGCGAGTCCACGCCGACAACGGTAGTGGCCGGGTACCGTCGAATTCGCGGGGACTAGGGAGAGTGGCGGTCCATGTCGCGAGCGGTACGCAGCAGCGGTCGAGGCGGTACGGGAAACCTGCCGTCGTCGTTGACCACGTTCGTCGGGCGCCGCCGTGAATCCACGGCCGCCAAACGGCAACTCGTCCAGTCCCGGCTGGTGACGTTGACCGGCATCGGGGGAGTCGGGAAGACCCGGCTCGCGCTGCACGTCGCGCACGATGTCGCATCGGAGTTCCCGGACGGGGTGTGGCTGGTCGAACTCGCGGAACTCCACGACCCCGAATCGGTTCCCGACCTGGTTGCGTCCGCACTGGGCCTGCACCAGCAGGCGGCGAGTTCCCCGACGGACCTGCTGGTCGAGCATCTGGCCGGACGTACCGCGCTGCTGGTTCTCGACAACTGCGAGCATCTGGTGGATTCGGCGGCGAAACTCGTCGACGTGCTGTTGCGGGACTGCCCGACCCTGCAGATCCTCACGACCAGCCGGGAGGGTCTGGGGGTGGGTGGCGAGTCGGTGCTGCGGGTCGAGCCGTTGCCGGTGCCGGATCCGGGGGCGCCGCCGGCGTTGGCGGCGCTGCCCCGGTACGAGTCGGTGACCCTGTTCGTGGAGCGGGCGCAGGCGGTGGTGCCCGAGTTCGCTGCCACGGAAGACAATCGGGTCGCGATCGCGCAGATCTGCCACCGGCTGGACGGGCTGCCGCTGCCGATCGAGTTGGCCGCGGCCCGGGTCCGGGTCCTGTCGCCGCAGCAGATCCTCGAGCGGCTCACCGACCGGTACCGGTTGCTCACCGCGGGCAGCCGGGGGGCGCCGACCCGGCAGCAGACGCTGCGACTGTCCATCGACTGGAGCTACGACCTGTGCACGCCGGTCGAACGCGGCCTGTGGAACCGGCTGTCGGTGTTCGCGGGCGGGTTCGGGATCGACGCCGTCGAGGGGGTGTGCGCGCACGCGGCGGCGTCCACGGAGACACTCGATCTGCTGACGTCGCTGGTCGACAAGTCGATCCTCACCGTCGAGGGCACAGGTGCGTCGACCCGGTACGGCATGCTCGAGACGGTGCGCGACTACGGCAGGGAGAAACTCGCGGAGTCGGGGGAGGTCGACGAGTGCCGCCGCCGGCACCGGGACTGGTATCTGCGGCTCGCCGAGTTCTCGTACGACAACTGGGTCGGCCCCCGCCAGGTGGAGCTGATCGACCGGCTCACCCGGGACGACGCGAACCTGCGTGACGCACTGGACTTCTGTGTGCGGGACGGGGCACGCGGGGTGCGGATGGTGCGTGCACTGTTCCCGCTGTGGTTCTGCCGGGGAACGTTGACCGAGGGACGCCGCTGGTTCACCCGCGTGCTGGAGGCGGAGGACCGGGAGCAGTCGCCGCCGGTGCTCGTGGCGGCGCTCGGCGGGGCCGCGCAGCTGGCGGCGATGCAGGAGGATTTCGCGGCGGGGACGGCGCTCGTGCAGCGGGCGCAGCAGCTGGCGGACGCGAGTGGGAACCGCGTGCTCGAGGCCGCCGCCCGGCACGCGGCCGGACGGCTGAGCCTGTACCGGGGCGATCTGGAACCCGCACTCGCCGACCTGCGCCGGGCCCTGCCGGTACTGCGGTCGGCCGCCGACGTCTACCAGCTGATCCGGGCGCTCGAGGCGCTGGGGCTGGCCGGTGGGATGGTCGGGGACATCGCGCTGGCCCGGGCCTGCCACGAGGAGGTGCTGGACCTCACCCGGGCGCGGGGGGAACACCAGTTCCGGGCCCAGGCCATGTATCTGCTCGGGTTGTCCCTGTGGCGGGAGGGGGAGCGGGCGCGTGCCGTCGGCCTGTTCGCCGATGCGGTGCCGCTGTGCTGGTCGGTGGACGACACCTTCATCGGTGCCGGATGCCTCGAGTCGTTGGCGTGGGCGGCCGCCGATGCGCGGGAGGGGGAGCGGGGTGCGGTCCTGTCGGGGGCCGCGCACGCGTTGCGCAGCGAGATGGGGGTGCCCCCGGTGTTGATTCCGACGATGCTCGCGTATCCGGAGGAATGCCGTCGGCAGTGCCGACGACTGCTGGGGGATCGGGCGTTCGACGCGGCATTCGCGCGCGGCGGCAGCTTCCGGTTCGCCGACGCCGTCGATTTCGCGCTCGGGCGGACCGGTACCGGGCGGGCCGGCGGGTTCGGTGGGGCGCCGATGCTGACCCGCAGCGAGACGGAGGCGCCCACCGCGCCCCTGCGGATCGTGGTGCCGGCGGAGGCCCCGCCCGCGTTGACCCGCAGGGAACGGCAGGTCGCGGACCTGGTCGCGCAGGGGATGACCAACCGGGCGATCGCCGAGACCCTGGTGATCTCGCCGCGCACGGCCGAGGGACACGTCGAGCGGGTGCTCGCGAAACTCGGGTTCGGGTCCCGGACCCAGATCGCGGCGTGGGTGGTCGAGCACGGCAACGAACAGGCCACGTGAGCGCAGCGCCGGCCACCGGGAGAACACGTATCCGAACCGGGTAGTTCTACGGTCGTGCGGGGTGGGTGCAGGACGCGACTCTGGATCGGTTCCCACCGATCGCACGAGACGAGGTTCCCCCGATGCGCAGCACCGCCTACCCGCGCCCGACGATCGCTCCCGCCGCTCCCTCGTGTGTACGGGAGACGGCGGTCGACGGCCGGTCGGTGGCGTACACGGTGGCCGGTTCCGGCCGGCCGGTGGTCTTCCTGCACGGGTTCGGTCTCACCCACCGCACGTACGGCGGTGCGATCGCGGCCCTGGCCGCATCCGGGAACCGGGTGTACGCGCCGGCACTGCCGGGGTTCGGCGGTACCGACCCGCTGGCGCCGTCGGGCGACGGCTTCGACGGGTACGCACGCTGGGTCGGGGAGTTCCTCGACGCGGCCGGGGTGGACGAGCCCGTCACGGTCGTCGGTCATTCGTTCGGCGGCGGGGTGGGGTTGGCGTCGGCGCATGCGCTCGGCGACCGGGTGTCGCGTCTGGTGCTCGTCAACTCGGTCGGCGGTGGTTCGTGGTCGCCGGACGGGACGGTCCGCGAGATCCGGCACCGGCCGTTGTGGCGGTGGGTGACCTCGGCCGCCGTGGACACGATCGTCTCGGGCACCCCGGCGTCCACGCTCGCGTCGATCGGCGGTGACGCGTTGCGCAACGCGCTGCGCGCGCCGGGGTCGGTGTGGCGGATCGGGGATCTGGCGCGCAGCGCCGACCTGCGCACGGAGGCGGCGTGCGTGGCCGATCGGGGCGTTCTGACGACCCTGCTGTGGAGCCGCGGCGACACGTTCATTCCGCGGGCGAGTTTCGAGTCGTTGCGGCGGGCGCTGCGGGACCCGCACGTGCACCGGGTGGCGGGCTGCCACAGTTGGCTGATCAGCGACCCGGACACGTTCGGGCGGGCCGTTCACGCGACGGAAATGTGATCTGAGTCATATAGTGTGGCCATTCCCGACGCGTGGAGGTGGCCTGTGTCGTCGATCGTCCGCCGGCCTGACGGCCTGCTGCACTTCACCGGGCTCCCGGCGTGCCTCACCGAACTCCTCGACACCGCCGCGCACCGGTACGCGTCCCGCGAGGCCGTCGTCGAGACCGGTGGCGTCCGGCTGACGTACGGGCAGCTGTGGACGTCGGCGTCCCGGATCGCCGGAGGACTGCTCGAACAGGGCGTGTCCATCGGCGACCGGGTCGCGATCCGGATGCCGAACGGGGCGCGGTGGGTCCAGGCGTTCCTCGGGGTGCTCCTCGCCGGCGGCGTGCCGGTGCCCGTGCATCCCGGACACGGATCCGAGCAGGTGCGGCACATCGTCGCCGACAGCGGCAGCATCCTCGTCCTCGACGCCGGCACCGTGTTCCCGGACGGCACCCCGTTCATCGACGACGGTGCGGCCCCGCAGGATTCGGCGCTGTTGTTCTACACCGGCGGCACCACCGGCCCACCCAAGGGTGTCGAGTTGAGTCACGAGAACGTGCTGTCGACGATCGAGGCGGTGCTCCGGAGCCGCGGCACCCGCGGCGGCGACCGGCACGCGGTGCTGGTGCCGATGGGCGCGGCGTCGGCGTGCGTCGCGCAGGTGCTGCCGATCCTCGCGTCGGGCGGCACCGTCGTCCTGGTGCCGGATCCGGACCCCGACGCGCTGCTGCGGGTCCTGGCCACGGAGATGGTCGACCGGGTGAGTGTGACGGCGTCCCTCGCGCGGCGGCTCGCGGCCGCGTCGACGGATGCGGCGGCGGTGCGGGTCGTCGCACTCGACGACGAACCGCTGTCGGTGGCGACGATCGTCCGACTGCAGCAGCTGTTTCCCGGCGCCGAGATCGTCTCCGGGTGGGGGATGACCGAGACCGGTGGCGCGGGCATGGTGCTGCCGGTGACGCCGCACCGGGACGGGACCGACCTGCTGCACGGCGGCATGGAGTTCGTGGTCGCCGACGACGACGGCGGGGCGGGGGAGTTGTGGTGCCGCGGCCCGAGCGTGATGCGCGGCTACTGGGCGGACCCGGACGGCACCGCCCGCACGACCGCCGGCGGCTGGCTGCACACCGGGGACGTCGTGCGGATCGGGGCGGACGGTGGACTGCGGGTGGCGGGACGGGCCGCGGACGCCGTCGAGATCCCCCGCGGCGTCGTCTACGGCCGGGAGATCGAGGAGGCGGTGCTCGGCTGTGCCGGGGTGGCGGAGGCCGTCGCGGTCGGTGTCGACACCGACCGTGGTCCGGACCTGGGGGTGCTGGTGGTCCCCGAGTCTGGAACCGATCTGCGGCTCGACGCGGTCCGCGACTTCCTCGACGTGCCGCTCGGTCACCGGTTGCCGCCGCGGCTGTGCGTGAGTGCCCCGGCCCTGCCGCGCGGTGCCACGGGCCGGGTCGACCGTCGGACGGTGCGACGATGGTTGGAGGCGAACTGCGCGACGAAGGAGCGCTGAACGAGATGACCGGGACACCACTGGCGGAACTGCACCTGCACCTCGAGGGGGCGCTCGGACCGGAGCTGATCTTCGCGTTCGCGGAACGGAACCGGATGCACCTGCCGTACGGCTCGCTCGCCGACCTCGAGGCCCGCTACGAGTTCACGGATCTGCAGTCGTTCCTCGACCTGTACTACGCGAATCTGGCGGTGCTGCGCACGGCGGACGACTTCGCCGACCTCACCCGCGACTATCTGCGCCGGGCCGCGGCCGCCGGGGTGCGGCACGCGGAGATCTTCTTCGATCCGCAGGCGCACACCGCCCGGGGCGTGCCGCTGCAGGTGGCGCTCGACGGCATCCTCGACGTCCTCGCGGTCAGCGAACGCGAGTTCGGGGTGAGCACGGGTCTCATCGCGTCGTTCCTGCGGGACCAGCCCGTGCACGACGCGGAAGCGGTGCTCGGCGAGCTGCTGCGGCTGCGGGCGCCGATCATCGGGGTGGGGCTCGATTCGGCGGAGGTCGGGAACCCGCCGACCCTGTTCGAGGACGTGTTCGCCCGCGCCCGCGCGGAGGGGTTGCACGCCGTCGCGCACGCCGGGGAGGAGGGCCCGCCCGACTACATCCGGCAGGCGCTCGATCTGCTCGGGGTCGAACGCGTCGACCACGGGGTGCGCTGCCTCGAGGACCCCGAACTCGTGCAGCGGCTCGTCGACGAGGAGATCCCGCTGACGGTGTGCCCGCTGTCGAACGTGCGGCTGTGTGTGGTGGAGTCGCTCGAGGAGCATCCGCTGCGCGCGATGCTGGACGCCGGCCTGAAGGTGACGGTCAACTCCGACGACCCCGCCTACTTCGGCGGGGACGTCGGCGTGAACTTCGCGCAGCTGCGGGAGCGGCTCGCCCTCACCGACGCCGAGACGGAGACCCTGGCCCGCAATTCGATCGAGGCGTCGTTCGCGTCGCCGGCCCGCAAGGCGCAACTGCTGGCGATGTGAGCCGCGTCAGCGCCGCCCGGTCACGAGTTTGACCACGTACAGCAGGATGATCGCGCCGAACAGGCAGGTCAGGAAGCTGAAGGTCCAGCCGCCGCTCTCGACGTCGAAGAATGCGCTGAGGATGAAGCCGCCGATGAGCCCGCCGACGATGCCGACGACGACGTTGAGCAGGATGCCCATCTGCTCGTCGGTCTTCATGATCTTGCTGCCGATCCAGCCGGCGAGGCCGCCGATGACGATCCAGGCGATGATTCCGAGAGAGAGAGCACGATGGGTCCTTTCGTCGGGTGGCCCGCGGCGGGTCGCGCTCAGATGGATTGCCGGTGGCCGTAGTACTCGTGGTCCTCGTTGTAGCCGCCGTGGCCGCCGCCGACCTCGGAGAAGTGCCGGACGAACTCGATCGCGCCGACCCATTTGACGTGTTTGAAGCCGTGCTGGAGTTCGTTGCGCAGCCGTAGCGGCGCCCCGTGATCGAACGTGAGGGGTTCGTCGTTCATGTCGTACGCGAGCATCGTCAGGTGGTGGCTCATCTGTTCGATCGGGTGGGCGTCGTAGTAGGTGCCGCCGTCGGAGCCGTCGGCGAGCGAGTAGAACACCACCCATTTCGCCTCGGGTAGCGGCTGGACGAGGTCGAGGATCGTCTGCATCGACACCCCACCCCATTTCGCGACCCCGGACCAGCCCTGGATGCAGAAGTGCTGCGTGGTCTGCTCGTGGTGGGACAGCGCGTGCAGGTCGGCGAGGGACAGTTCGACGGGGTGCTCGACGAGCCCGAAGACCCGCAGCCGGTAGTCCCGGAAGTCGGTCTCCGCCAAGTGCTTGTACTCGGCGCTGTCGGGGGTGGTGCCGTTGGGCCACAGGTACGGCGAGATGTCGTCGTCGGTGTAGGCGCCGGGCTTCGGGTTCACGTACTCGAACAGCCGCTGGAACGGCCCGATCAACGCGTATCCGACGCGCTGCACCACGCGTGGATGCCGGAACGTGAACGGGGTCGCGGCAACCCACGCGACGACCGTCACGGTCATCGCGACGCAGAAGACGACGAACCCGATCCACGAGTCGTCGTCGCGTCCGGCGAACATGTGGTTGAGGTTCCGCAGCGCGCTCGTCGTCACCACGAACGTGACGTGGATGATGATGAACTGCACGAACCACAGCATCACCAGGAAGTGGATCGAGCGCGCGAACTGGATGTTGAGGGGTTTGCTGATCCACGGGAACCGGGTCGACAGGGCCGGCGACATCGCCAGCCCGGACAGCACCGCGAGCGGCGCGAACACGAACACCGTGAGGAAATAGGTGAGCAGCTGCAGGCTGTTGTAGACGATCCAGCCGTTGTCGGGTGGCCAGTCCAGCGACAGGTAGCGGACCAGGACGGTCACCGCGTTCGGGAAGACTTCCCAACTGGACGGCACCAGATGCCGCCACTGCCCGGTCGTGAACAGCAGCACGAAGAACACGATCCCGTTGAGCAGCCACAGCACGTCGGCGCCGAGATGCCACCAGCGGGCCAGGCCGATCGAGTGCCGGATGCCCGGCAGCCCCACCTGGGCGGGCAGGCCGACGGAATCCTCCTTCGCGGTCCACACGCGACCCTTCGGCACCCGGTGCTGGACGCGCAGCCACTCCTTGTCGGGGGTGCAGTCGCGGGTGAAGTACAGCCGCGGATGGTCGACGAAGATCTGCAGACCGGACCGGATGATGAACGTCATCAGGAACAGGTTGAAGAAGTGCTGCCACTGCACCCAGGCCGGGAAGCCCTGGTGTTCCTCGAGTTCGGCGGGCACGTGGGTGCCCGGATGCCGCACCATGAAGTCCTGCATCGCCGGGATGTTGTGGACGCCCTTGGCGATCGCGACGGCGGTGATGATCGCGACGAATCCGATCGGCAGCAGCCACAGGACGTTGAACCATCTGTCGCGGCCGATGCGCAGGCGGGGGGCGATCCCGCCGGTGTGCGGGATGCGCCCGGCCCAGGTGTCGGGATCGAGGACGTCGTCGCCGGACTCGAGCCTCGGACGATGATCGGAAACGGAGGTGTTGCCCGCCCCACGGGCATCCGGTGTGGAACCGGAGGGTCGATCAGGGGCAGGGCGATCGACATGGCCCATGACCTCGACGTTACGCCGCCAGAGCGTCGTGTACGAGCAGGGCGGATACCCCGACCAGGGCGATGCTGCCGACGGTGACGGTGCCGACGAACGCCCCGATCGACGCACCGACCATCGCGCCGCCGACGGCTGCGGCGACGGATTCGGGGAGCAGGATGCCGGTCACGGCGGTTCCGGTCCCGCCGACGACGGCGCCGACCGCGGCGCCGACGACGGTGCCGGTGAGACTGCCGAGCGCCACGGCCGCTGAGATCGTGTCGGCGGCCCCGGACATCCGGGACGGGGTCGGGGTCAGCTGCGGCAGTGTCGGTGTTGCAACGGTGAAGGTGACGGTGGTGGACATGACGGCGACCCTTCGGTCGTCCGCGCCGCGGGCGCGGTCGGATGGGGACTGAGACTGTGACCGGACTTCATGGCGTCCCCACCTCCTCGGGTCGTGACATGTCGCGGCACGTGACGTGCCGATGCATGTCCAGGATGGCACCGGTGGGGCCGCGGCGCACCCCACCGGGATGCCGTTGACGGTGCCCGGGAGGACTGGTTGGCTCGAACACACGCCCCGATCGTGGGAGGGAACGCGATGTCGACGAAGTCGGAACATGTCCAGGTACGCCGGATCTACGAGGATCCGGACCCCGACGACGGCACCCGGGTGCTCGTCGACCGGATCTGGCCGCGCGGCATGAGCAAGGACCGCGCCCACCTCGACGAGTGGTGCAAGAAGATCGCGCCGTCGACCGATCTGCGCAAGTGGTACGGGCACGAACCCGGCCGGTTCGACGAGTTCACCCGCCGCTACCTCGACGAACTCACCGAACCCGAGCATGCGGCCGCCGTGGACCATCTGCGGGACCTCGCCCGCGACCACACCCTGACTCTGCTCACCGCTTCGAAGGCGGTCGACATCAGCGAGGCGACGGTGCTCGCGGACGTGGTCTCGGGCCGGACGTCGTCGTGACGGGTCATCCGTCGCCGGTGCTCGTACCGAGCAGGTGCCGCGCGTGCCGGCGTCCCAGTCGGGCCGCGCGCCGGGTGAACGCCGGATCGAAGAACAGGTAGCTGAGCAGGTTGCCGTGGTCGTCGGGATCCCCGCCGATCAGCCGGGACAGCATCCACATCGACGGATTGCGAGCCATGCCGAACGTTCCGTAGCGGGTGCGGAACGCGTCGTCGGCGAGCGCGGCGATGTCGCCGCGCCGGTCGGCCGGGGGACCGGCGAACACGATGTCGACCGGGTCGGGGGCGCCGGCGAGTCGGTGCAGATCCTCGATCATCCGGTCGGCGAGCAGCACCCGCATCGCCAGCGCCCCTACCGCGTACACGTCGGGTTGCACGCCGTCACCGGCCGGTTCGCCGTGGGTCCGGCCCCGGGCCCGCGGCGGCGGGGACACGGTCCGGGTCATCGGCTGGGTCGCGACCACTCCGAGCCGGTCGCAGCCGAACGCGATCGCAGGGCTCAGCGGTGCGTTCAGGCGCAGGCCGCCGTCGACGTACCAGCCGGTCCAGCGTTCCGGTTCACGCACCTGCACGGGCCGGAACAGCAGTGGCACCGCCGCCGACGCCAGCACGTGGTCGACGGTGAGCCGGGTCTCGACGTACGTGATGTCGCGTCCGGTGTCGGGCGGCGGCAACGGCACCGACGGGTGCTTCTCGACGAACACGACGGTGCCGCCCGTCGCGACGGATGTGGTGGTCACCGCGACCGCGGCCACGAGGCCGTCGTCGACGTTACGGTGCAGTGTGTCGAGCGGCAGCCACTCCGACAGCCGTCCCCGCAGGCGCTCGGTGTCGAGCAGGCTCGGCAGTCGGGTACGGACACCGGTCAGCTGCCCCAGGTAGCGGGCGCCGGTATCGATGCCGCTGGCGAGGCCGAACACGTCGTGCAGGCGCACCGCCGACCACGTCTCGGTGAGCTGGGTGACCGCCTCGACCGGGGTGAGATGGGTGAGTCCGGCGAGGGCGACGACGTTGAGGGCGCCCGCGCTGGTGCCGACGAACACGCTCGGCCGCGGCCCGGTCGACGCCATCCACGGCACGAGTTCCGACAGGGCGCCCGCCTCGTACGCGCCGCGCGCCCCGGCGCCCGCGACGACCAGGCCGGTCCGGTGCGCCGTCACGGGGCAGGCGGGACGGCGGTCGGGGGGACGGGGCCATGGATCTGGCCCTCGTCGAACGGACCCCACCGACTGGTCGTCGGTGTGCTCGGCTGGGGGTTGCCCGGATCGATCGTCTCGGTCGGGGTGGTGGACGGGTCGATGTCCGGTGGCGGGTCTGCCACGGTGCGGCAGCCGCCCAGTGCCGCCGCGGCGACCACGGCGAGTGCGGCAGCGAGGCAGCGGGTCCGGCAGGGGGCGTCGAACGGTCGGCTCATGACGGTGTCCTTCGAGCCGGTGCCTCCCACTTCCAGGAGGCCCTCGTCTCCTACCTTGGCACTCGACAGGCTCGGCCCTCAACCGATTCGGCCCTCAACCGATGATGCCGGCAGCTTTCGCGGCAAGTGCGAGCACGTCGCGGTCCCGCCCGGCCGGGCCGATCACCGACAGCCCGACCGGCAACCCGTCGGTGCGCACCGGAACCGTGACGGCCGGCAGCCCGGCGACGGCCGCGATCGACGTCAGCAGGCCGGTGGTCCGCAACTGGGCGGCGACACGGACATTCGCCGGATCGTCGGTCGTCGACGGGGCCGGTGACGCGGTCGCCGGCACGAGCAGCACCCGGTCGCCGACGACGTCGTGGACGACGCGTGCCGCCGCCTCCACCTCGGCGAGACCCCGCCGGTACGTCGACTCCGACACCTTCGCCGCGTCGAGGAAGTTCGCGCGGGCCTCGTCGCCGAGCGACCCGGTCGCCGTCGACACCCAACCGCCGTACTGCTGCCACGCCTCGTATCCCTGCACCGCGCGGACGGCGTCGTACCAGTCCGGCAGGGCCGCGATGTCGAGGTCCGTCTCCGTCAGTGCCGGCAGCCCCGACCGCCGCCACCGGGTCAGGGCGCCGTCGATCGCGGGCGCGACGACCGCGTCCGCGACGGCGACGACACCGGTCGAGACGACCGCGGCATCGAACGGTCGTGCGGGCGCCGCCGGCAACAGCACGTCACCGACCGCGGCGAGTGTCGCGGCATCCGCGCAGACCCAGCCGACGGTGTCGAACGTCCGGGACAGCGGCAGCATGCCGACCGCGGACACCGCGTCGCGGGTGGGGACGAACCCGAACAGGCCCTGATAGGCGGCCGGGATCTGCACCGAACCGGTGGTGCCGGGGCCGAGGCCTACCGTCGCGGTGCCGCGGGCCACGGCGGTCGCCGCCCCGGAGGTCGCGCCGCCGGGAATCCGGCCCGGCGCCGCCGGATTCGGCGGGGTGCCGTAGACGGCGTTGATGCCGGTGTGCCCGAACCCGAAGTCGACGGTCTGCGCGATACCGGCCACGCGTCCACCGGCGGCGAGCAACCGGGCGACGGCGTCCGCGGTGCCGGTTTCCACCGCGGCCTGCCCGAGCCACCGCGGGTTACCGGCCCCGACCCGCTGCCCGCGGATCGTGAACAGGTCGGTGACCGCGACGGTCGCCCCGTCGGTCGCCCCGGTGCCCGTCGCACCGACGAGCGGGTCTCCCTGGATCCGCCACGTCGCCGGATCCCCGGCCACGACGTTCCCGCCGGGCAGCGGCGGCACCCCCGGATCGCGCAGTCCGGCACCACATCCGGTGAGCAGTGCCGCACCGCCGAGCATGCCGGCCCGCAGGAACGTGCGACGGCCGAGGAGCGGGAACTCGGGCATGGGGCCTCCGGGGCTACCGGTCAGGCCAGGACCTGCCGGAGGTAGTCGTTGTCGAACGTCCGCGACGGATCGTACTTGTCCCGGACGGTGCAGAAGTCGTCGAAACGCGCATACGTGGGACGCAGATCCGCGGCGGTGCGGCCGTGCATCTTGCCCCAGTGCGGACGCCCGTCGACGGCGCGGGCGATGGCCTCGACCGCGTCGAAGTACTCGCGGTGGTCCCGCCGGTGGTACTGGTGGACCGCGATGTACGCGCTGTCGCGGCCGTGTGCGGTGGACATCCACACGTCGTCGGCCGGCGCGAACCGCACCTCGACGGGGAACGCGACTCGACTGCCGGATCGATCCAGCCAGGCGCCGATCTCGCGGAGCGTGTCGGTCACCGCGGCCTGCGGGATCGCGTACTCCATCTCCCGGAACTTCACGCGGCGCGGCGACGCGAACACGCGGTAGCTGCGGTCGGTGAACTCGCGCGCCGACAGCACCCGCGCCGAGATCTGGTTGATCTGCGGGATCATCGCGGGAAACAGGGTCGACGCCCGGTTGATGCCCTCGAACACGGTGTTGGACAGCAGTTCGTCGTCGATGTAGCCGCTGATCCGGCCCACCGGGCGCAGCGGGGTGTCGCCGGGCAGTCGGGTGTTGCGCTTGGTGAGGACCCGGTCGGTGTGCGGGAACCAGTAGAACTCGAAGTGGTCGACCGTCGCCAGGTCGTGCGCGAGACCGTCGAGGGTCTCGTCGAGCCGGGCCGGGCCCTCGACCGCGCGCATCACGTACGCCGGCTGCACCGCGAGATCGAGTGTGGTGACGATGCCGAGCGCACCGAGACCGATCTTCGCGGCCTGGTAGAGGTCCGGGTTCTCGGTGTCCGAGCAGTCGGCGACGCTGCCGTCGGCCAGCACGATCTGCAGGCCCCGGATCAGTGTCGCCAGGCCGCCGAATCGGGCGCCGGTGCCGTGGGTGCCGGTGGCCAGCGCCCCCGCGATCGACTGCACGTCGATGTCGCCGAGGTTGATCATCGCGAGTCCGCGGGCCCACAGCTGCTCGTTGAGGCTGTGCAGCCGGGTGCCCGCCCACACGGTCGCGACGGGCCCCTCCGGGGTGTCGCGCACCGACTCGATCCCGGACAGGTTGTCCAGGTTCACGAGAACACCGTCGGTGACGGCGACCCCGGTGAACGAATGGCCGGCCCCCACGGCCTTGACGCGCAGTCCCTGCTCGGTCGCGTCCGCTGTCAGCATGCCCAGTTCCGCCACCGATCGCGGAGTCGCGAATCGGCGCGGTGTCGACGAGTGGGTCCCCGCCCAGTTGCGCCACGTGTCTTCTGTCACCTGGGTCACTATTCACCTGGACGGTCGTCCAGGCAAATGAAACGCGAAAATTCGGTCGCGAGACTTACGATCAGGGGATGCTGAACCGACTCCCCGCGGAAGAACGCCGCGCCCAACTCGTCGAAGCTGCACTCACGATCGCCGAGCGGGGTGGCATCGCGACGGTGACGATCCGCGCGGTCGCCGAGGAGGCCGGTGTCTCGCTCGGTGTCGTGCACTACTGCTTCGAGAGCAAGGAAGCGCTGATCGCGGCGATGGCCGAGAGCCTGGTCCTGCAGCTCAGCGGCGGCATGCGGGTGACGTTCGCGTCGGTGTGGGATGCCCGTGAGCTCAGTGGTCTGCAGGATCTGCGCGAGGTCCTGCACACCGGACTGACCGCGATGTGGTCGCTGCTCGAGGCGTTCGCCGACCGGCAGTTGCTCACGTACGAGATCACCGCCTATGCGCTGCGGCACCGCGCTGCCGGCGCGCCGATGGCCGGCAGTGTCGCCGACGAGCAGTACCGCGTCATGGACACCGAGGCCACCGTGTTCCTCGAGGAGGCCGGTCGCCGCACGGGATGTACGTGGACCGATCCGGTCGCCGCGATCGCCCGGTTCGCGCTCGCCGTCATCGACGGCATCGTGCTGCGGTGGCTCGTCGACCGGGACAGCGACGCGATCCTCACCGAACTCGACGATCTGGTGCGGATCGTGGCAAGCAAGGCGACCGAGGCCGAGCCGAGCAGTGTGACCGAGGCCGAGCCGAGCAGTGTGACCGAGGCCGAGCCGAGCAGTGTGACCGAGGCCGAGCCGAGCAGTGTGACCGAGGCCGAGCCGAGCAGTGTGACCGAGGCCGACGCCGAATTCGATCTGGACAATAGTTCAGGAGAGTGATCGACTGGTCGGCATGACCGCACCCGTCGACCGGATCGCCGCTGCCACCGCACATCTCGACCCGCCGCTCGCTGCGCTGGACCTCGCGACGCTGCAGACCAACGCGGCGGATCTGGTGCGCCGGGCCGCGGGTACACCGGTGCGGGTGGCGAGCAAGTCGGTGCGTTGCCGGGCGGTCCTCGAGGAGGTCCTCGGGTCGGGGCTGACCGCGTCCGGCGGCTTCCGCGGCATCATGGCGTTCTCGCTGCGCGAGGCGATCTGGCTGGCCCGTCTCGGCGCCGAGGACGTTCTCATCGGCTATCCCACCGTCGACCGTGGTGCACTCGCCGAACTCGGATCCGATCCTGTTCTGCTGGAACGGATCACGCTCATGATCGACTCCGATGCGCATCTCGACGCGATCCGCGACGCCGTCGGCTCCGCGAGGGTGCGGCCCCGGGTGTGCCTCGACGTGGATGCGTCGCTGCGGATCGGTCCGGCGCATCTGGGGGTGCGACGGTCCCCGCTGCGTGCTCCCGACGCCGTCGCGCGGTTGGCCCGCACCGCCCGGGAACGGGGGTTCGTCGTGGTCGGGGTGATGTTCTACGAGGCGCAGATCGCGGGCCTGCCCGACTCGAGTCTTGCGGTCCGGCTGGTGAAGAAGGTGTCGGCTGCCGAACTGTCCACGCGCCGAACGGCGGTCGTCGACGCGGTGACCGCGGAGGTGGGCCGGCTCGAGATCGTCAACAGCGGCGGCACCGGCTCGCTCGAGGTCAGTTCGGCCGACGCGGTGGTCACCGAGGTCACCGCCGGATCGGGCCTGTACGTGCCGACCCTGTTCGACCGCTACCACGCGTTCACGCCGCGTCCGGCGATGTTCTTCGCGCTGCCCGCCGTCCGCAGACCGGCGCCGCGGATCACCACCCTGTTCGGCGGCGGTTACATCGCGTCCGGGCCGGCCGGGGCGCCCCGTGTCCCGGTGCCGGTGTGGCCGCGCGGGTTGAAGTTGCTGCGCAACGAGGGCGCCGGCGAGGTGCAGACCCCGGTCACAGGTGCTGCGGCCGCTGAACTGGCTGTGGGGGACCGGGTCTGGTTCCGGCACGCGAAGGCCGGCGAGATGTGCGAACGGTTCACCGACGTGCACCTGGTGGACGCCGCCGGCCGCGCGGTCGCCGCCCCCACCTACCGCGGTGAGGGGCACTGCTTCGGCTGACTCCGGGGACGGCCCGGCAGAATGTCGGCCATGCCGTTCTTCGCCGGGGCCACCGGACAGATCCACTACCGCCGCTGGACCGTCGAGCATCCCCGGGCCGGGATCGTGTTCCTGCACGGCATGGGCCAGCACACCGGCCACTACCACCGGTTCGCGGCCGGGTCGGCCGCGCACGGTATCGAGGTGTGGGGGCTGGACCAGGCCGGGCACGGGCTGTCGGAGGGCACTCCCGGCGCGCCCGGGGCCCTCACCGATCTCGCCGACGACGCCGACCGTCTGACGGGGATCGCGGCCGCCGACCGTCCGGGGCTGCCGCTGATCCTCATGGGGCATTCGCTCGGGGCCGCGGTGGCGGTGACGCTGTTGCGCCGCGGGCTCGCCCCGTTCCACGGTGCGGTCCTCTGCGGAACCCCGAAATCCGTTGCACAGACGCCGGGTACGGCCGATTTCGCGCGCGCCGACTTCCCCGTGTTCGCGATCCACGGGGTCGACGACCGGCTCGCACCGATCGACGGCGTCCGGGTGTGGGCGTCGGGACTGCCCGGAGTGACCCTGCGGGAGTATGCCGACACCGGTCACGATCTGCTGCACGAGAAGATCCACCGCGCAGTGACCGACGATGTCGCACAGTTCGTGCTGGACGCTACGGTGTCCGGATGAGCGCCGCCCTCCCGGACACGATGCCCGATCCCGCGACCCTGCTCGACGCGCTGCGCGAGCAGGGCGAGATGCTCGCCGAGACGCCCGCGCTGGCGCTGGCCGAGGCCGTGCCGACGGTGCCGGGCTGGACCGTCGAGGACGTGGTCCGGCACACCGCCGAGGTGCACCGGTGGGTGCTCACGGTGCTGGCGGCACCGGTCGACGCGCACCTGTCGCGGATCCCGCTCGGGGACACCGTCCCGCACGGCCCGGACTGCCTGGACGCCTACAGGGACGACCTCGATGATCTCGTCGATGCGTTCACGAATCGTGATCTCGCCCAGCCGGTTCGGACGTTGTCCGGCACCGGGACGGTCGCCTGGTGGCTGCGCCGCCAGACCCACGAGGTGTCGGTGCATCGCATCGACGTGGCCGACACGATGAAGGCGCTCGGCGGGCCCAGCGTGCCCGCCCTGGATGCGACGGTCGCGGCCGACGGCGTCGACGAGTGGGCACACGTCTTCCTGCCGCGGCTGGCGCGGGCCGGACGGTTCCCGACCCTGGACGGCCGCAGTATCCACCTGCACGGCACCGACACCGGGCACGCGGAATGGCATCTGGTGTTCGCCCCGGACGACGTCGCGGTCACCCGGGAACACCGCAAGGGCGACGTCGCGCTGCGCGGCCGCGCTCAGGACCTGCTGCTGGCAGTGTGGCGCCGCCGTCCCCTGTCGCGTCTCGAGACGATCGGCGATGTGGCGATCGCGGAGACGATGCTGGGGGCGGCGGCGCTGTAGCCGGGTTCTACGTGTAGATCCGCGCGATGGCCTCGGCGTGCTGCGTGTGGATGATGTTGCGCTTGAGCTTGAGCGTCGGGGTCAGTTCACCGGTCTCGACGGTGAAGTCCACGTCGAGGATCCGGTACTTCTTGATCTGCTCGGGGTTGGACACCTTCTTGTTGCCCTCGGACACGGCGGCGTCGATCTCCGCGACCAGGTCGGGGTGGCGGATCAGGTCCGCGACGGAGGCGTCGGCGGGAACACCGTTGCGTTCCTTCCAACCCGGCAGCGCCTCCGGGTCGAGGGTGATGAGCGCGCCGATGAACGGTTTCGCGTCCCCGACGACGAGGCACTGGCTGATCAGCGGGTGCGCGCGCAGGGCGTCCTCGAGGACCGCGGGGGCGACGTTCTTGCCGCCGGCGGTCACGATGATCTCCTTCTTGCGGCCGGTGATGGAGACGTAGCCCTCGGTGTCGATCGAGCCGAGGTCGCCGGTGTGGAACCAGCCGTCCCGGATGGAATCGGCCGTGGCCTGCGCGTTGTGCCAGTAGCCGTCGAACACGACGGGGCCGCGGACGAGCAGTTCGCCGTCCTCGGCGATCTTCGCGGCATGCCCGTTGACGGGCTTGCCGACGGTGCCGACCTTCTGGTGGCCGGTGGTGTTGACGGTGACGGCGGCGCTGGTCTCGGTGAGCCCGTAGCCCTCGTACACCGGGACGCCGACGCCGCGGAAGAAGTGGCCGAGGCGGGCGCCGAGGGCGGCGCCACCGGAGACGGCGCGGTCGCACTGCCCGCCGAGTGCGGTCCGCAGCTTGGCGTAGACGAGTTTGTCGAACAGGGCGTGCTTGAGGCGCAGTCCGAGGCCGGCGCCGCCGGTGTCCTGGGCCTCGCTCCACGCGATCGCGGTGTCGGCGGCCGCCGCGAAGATCTTGCCCTTGCCGCCGTCCTCGGCCTTCTGTTTGGCCGAGTTGTACACCTTCTCGAACACGCGCGGCACCGACAGGATGAAGTTCGGCTGGAACACCGCGAACTGGTCGAGGAGTGTGGTCAGGTCGGCGGTGTGCGCGACGGTCACCTTCGCGTCGAACGCACCGAACGAGATGGCGCGGGCGAACACGTGCGCGAGCGGCAGGAACATCAGGGTGCGCTTGCCCTCCTCCATCGCGTCGCCGAGCGCGATCTGTACCGCGGCCGACTCGGCGTAGAAGTTGGAGTGGGTGAGCTGCACGCCCTTGGGGCGCCCGGTGGTGCCGGACGTGTAGATCAGGGTGGCCGGCGACGAGGCGCACACCTGCCGGCGGCGCTCGTGCAGGGCGTCGTCGCTGATGCCGGCGCCACGGGTGGCGAGCTCGTCGAGTGCGCCCGCGTCGATCCGCAGGACCTCGCGCAGTGCGGGTGCGGCCTCGGCGACGTCCTTGACACGCTCGGCGTGGGTCGAGTTCTCGACGACGAGCAGCGACGTCGCCGAATCCTCGAGGATCCACCGCGCCTGGTCGGCCGACGACGTCTCGTAGATCGCGACGGTGCAGCCTCCGGCCGTCCAGATCGCGTAGTCGAGGACGACCCAGTCGTAGCGGGTGGCCGACAGGATCGCGACGCGGTCGCCGAGTTCGATGCCGGACGCCATGAGCCCCTTGGCGGCGGCCTTCACCTCGGCCGCGAACTGTGCCGCGGTGACGTCGACCCAGCGGCCGCCGTCGAGCTTCGCGAAGGGCACGAGGTTCGGGCACTCCGCTTCGTACCGGAACACGGTGTCCGCCATGGACGCGTCCTCCGGAATGGTGAACGACTGTGGAACCGAATACTCGCGCACTGTGACCCCTCCGCTAAGTGACTGCTGGAATGTGCATTGCATCACATTCGAGAGGGCATTGCATCCGGCTTGCCGCCCGTTTTGGCGCATTCCGGCGTCTACCTGCGGAAATAAGTGTAACCGTGAGTGATGCTAATTTTCTGCAGGTAGCGGCGTCGGCCGGTCACGCGACGGACACGACGTGGTCCTCACGGGTGCAGTGCCACCGGCGGACGGCGTGCTCGAGCGCCGCGGGGGAGACGCCGAGACGTCCGGCCGCCGCGACGAGCGCATCGGTGGACTCGGACACCGACGGATCGTCCTCGGTCGCGGTCCGGACGAACTCCGTGACCGCCGTCGTCGCGGGATCGGCGGCGTCCGGGACGCCGGCGAGCAGCAGCAGATGCTGCCAGGTGGTGTCGTCGCACGTTCCGCTCGACTCGTCCCACGCCGCGCGCACGGTGTCCGCGAGAGGGGGCCGCGCCATCGCCTCCGTGAGGTCGGGCACCGAGTCGATGCGCAGGCCGTGGAGGCGTTCGGCGGTGCGCTGGATCTCACCGGCCCGCAACGGCGGCGCGGATTCGGTGTACCGGCGCCGGTAGTTGCCGACCTTGCCGGCCCACTGGTCGGCGCTGCCTGCCTCCTCGAACGTGCGCAGCAGGGTGCGGGCGCCGTCGGTCACCGGTCCGGTGTCGTGTGCGCGCCGGTACGCGAGGTAGCGGTCCACCACGGTCCCGGCGTCCGCGAGCCGGGTTCCGGCGGCCTGCACCGACTCGATGATGCACAGCGCCAGGCTGCGGCGGTACGCGTCGGGCGGCACCCATCCGGACGGGTCGCCGAGTCGCGTCCGGCACGCGTCGACGACGGATCGGATCTGCTGTTCCGATACGGTCACGGGTCCTCCCGGGTAGGTGTGGGGCGTCCGACACGTGTATCGCTGCCGGAGCATCGAATGTTGCGCCGGTCACATGCTCCGGTGGTGGAAGCGGTCGAGCAGGTCGGTGACCTCCCGGTCGTCGAGTTGGTGGAAGTCGGTGAACGCGCAGCCGACGGAACCGAGGTCCGCCGGCACGTACGGGCAGACCACCTCGTCCGCGATCACCCGCAGCCGGGCCGTCGCCTCGGGGGACGCCACCGGGACCGCGACCACGACGCGGGCCGCACCCGCCGCCCGCACCACCCGGCACGCGACCGCCGCCGTCGCGCCCGTCGCCATGCCGTCGTCGACGAGGATCGCGGTCCGCCCGGCCGGTGAGGTGCGGGGGTGGTCGCCGCGCAGCGCCGACGCCCGACGGTCCAGTTCGGCGCGTTCCCGGGCCCGGACGGTGTCGAGGACGAGCCGGGTGACCCGGCCGTGGCGGACGATGTCGTCGTTGAGGACTTCCGCGTCGCCCTCGCCGATCGCGCCCATCGCGAGTTCCGGCTGGGTCGGCAGGCCGAGTTTGCGGACCAGGACGATGTCCAGCGGCGCGTTCAGGGTGCGGGCGATCTCGTACGCGACCGGGATGCCGCCGCGCGGCAGCCCGAGGACGATCGGGTGCGCATCGTTCAGGTGGATCAGCGAATCCGTCAGCGCGCGACCGGCTTCCGCGCGCGTCGCATAGTGCATGCGGGTGCTCCGGGTGGATCGTTCGGCGGGAGCCGACTTCCATCCCCGACGATACGCCGCGGGCCGCGACGCATCACGGCGTCGCGGCCCGGGAGGAGCAGCGGTGGAACGGGTGCCGGTTACCCGGTCGAGACCAGGTCGCCGTCGATGTGCGACTGATAGGCGGGCAGGTCGAGCATGCCGTGCCCGGACAGGCCGATCACCAGCACCTCGGGTTCGGTCAGGCCGCGCGCGTACTCGGCGGCCGCCGCGATCGCGTGCGCCGACTCCGGCGCCGGGACGATGCCCTGGGTGCGGGCGAACAGCACACCGGCGTCGAACGAGTCGCGCTGGTCGACGGCCTGGCCGGTGACGTAGCCGAGTTCGACGGTGTGGCTGAGCAGCGGCGCCATGCCGTGGTAGCGCAGGCCGCCCGCATGGATCGGGTCCGGCACGAAGTCCTGGCCGAGCGTGTGCATCTTCAGCAGCGGCGTCAGGCCGGCGACGTCACCGTGGTCGTAGCGGTACTCGCCCTTCGTGATCGACGGGCACGCGGCCGGTTCGGCGGCCACGATCCGCGTCGTCGCCTTGCCCTCGATCACCTCGCGGATGAACGGGAACGCCAGACCGGCGAGGTTGGAGCCGCCACCGGCGCACCCGAACACGACATCCGCATTCTCCTCACCGGCGGCGCGCAGCTGCTCGACGGCCTCGAGTCCGATCACCGTCTGGTGCAGGACGACGTGGTTGAGGACGCTACCGAGGGCGTAGCGGGCGTCGGGGTCGTTCGCGGCGACCTCGACGGCCTCGGTGACCGCCATGCCGAGCGAGCCGGGGGTGTCGGGGAAGTCGGCGAGCATCTTGCGGCCCGACTCGGTGAGATCGGACGGGCTCGGGTGCACGATGCCGCCGTAGGTCTCCATCAGGTGCCGGCGGTACGGCTTGGATTCGTACGACGCCCGCACCTGCCACACCTCGAGCTCGATACCGAACTTGGCGCACGCGAACGACAACGCGGAGCCCCACTGACCGGCGCCGGTCTCGGTGGTGATCTTCTTCACGCCGTCGGCGGCGTTGTAGTACGCCTGCGCGACGGCGGTGTTGGTCTTGTGGCTGCCGACCGGGCTCACACCCTCGTACTTGACGTAGATGCGGGCGGGCGTTCCGAGGGCCTTCTCGAACTCGCGGGCCCGGATCAGCGGGGCGGGCCGCCACGTCCGGTACGCCTCACGGATCGGTTCGGGGATCTCGATGTACCGGTCGGTGGCGACTTCCTGCGCGATGAGTGCGCTCGGGAAGAGGGCTTCCAGATCGGCGGCCTGCACCGGCTCCCGGGTGCCCGGATGTAGATGCGGCGGGGGAGCGACCGGAAGGTCCGCCACGATGTTGTACCAGTGGGTGGGGATCGGGGTGGCAACGGCGACAGAATCGGACGCGGTGGTCGACACGAGGTTCCTTCCGGATGTGACGGGAGACACCCATATTGTGATGGAGGTCATTCCGCGTGTATCCGCGGGGTGGACGGCTACAACCATCGGGCGGCGCATCGACTAAACTCACTGGTCAAATGAGTGACACCGAGCGCGACCCGCAGTCCGACACCAATCCCATCACCTTCGCCGAGCTCGACATCGACGAGCGTGTGCTGAGGGCCCTCTCCGACGTCGGATACGAGTCGCCCTCACCGATCCAGGCCGCGACCATCCCGCCGCTGCTCGCCGGCAGCGACGTCGTCGGTCTCGCGCAGACCGGTACCGGTAAGACGGCCGCGTTCGCGATTCCGATCCTCACCCGACTCGACGTCGACAAGCGGGTGCCGCAGGCGCTGGTCCTGGCGCCGACGCGTGAGCTGGCGCTGCAGGTGGCCGAGGCGTTCGGCAAGTACTCCGTCCACATCCCGGGTCTGCACGTGCTGCCGATCTACGGCGGTCAGGCGTACGGCGTGCAGCTGTCGGGTCTGCGGCGCGGCGCCCAGATCATCGTCGGCACCCCCGGCCGCGTCATCGACCACCTGGAGAAGGGCACCCTCGACCTGTCGCAGCTCGAGTACCTCGTCCTCGACGAGGCCGACGAGATGCTCAAGATGGGTTTCCAGGACGACGTCGAGCGCATCCTGGCGGACACCCCCGACCGCAAGCAGGTCGCGCTGTTCTCGGCGACGATGCCGCCGGTGATCCGCAAGATCTCCAAGCAGTACCTGAACGATCCGATCGAGATCACGGTCAAGTCGAAGACGCAGACCGCGTCGAACATCACCCAGCGGTGGGTGCAGGTGGCGCACCAGCGCAAGCTCGACGCGCTCACCCGGTTCCTCGAGGTCGAGACCTTCGAGGCGATGATCATCTTCGTCCGTACCAAGCAGGCCACCGAGGATCTCGCCGAGCGGCTGCGGGCCCGCGGCTTCTCGGCCGCCGCCATCAACGGTGACATCGTGCAGGCGCAGCGTGAGCGCACGATCGGCCAGCTCAAGTCCGGCGCCCTCGACATCCTCGTCGCCACCGACGTCGCGGCCCGCGGCCTGGACGTCGAACGCATCTCGCACGTCGTCAACTACGACATCCCGCACGACACCGAGTCGTACGTGCACCGCATCGGCCGCACCGGCCGCGCCGGCCGCACCGGTGACGCGCTGCTGTTCGTCGCCCCGCGCGAGCGGCATCTGCTCAAGTCGATCGAGCGGGCCACCCGCCAGTCGCTCACCGAGATCCCGCTGCCGTCCGTCGACGACGTCAATGCGCAGCGTGTCGCGAAGTTCAACGACGGCATCACCGCGGCCCTCGAATCCGAGCATCTGACGCTGTTCCGCAAGTTCATCGAGGACTACGAGCGGGAACACGACATTCCGCTCGCCGACATCGCCGCGGCCCTCGCGGTGCAGTCCCTCGACGGCGACTCGTTCCTGATGGCACCGGAGCCGCCGGCCCCGCCGCGCCGCGAACGCGAGCCGCGGGAGCCGCGGGAGCGTCCGGCCCGCCGTTTCGACGAGGGCGGTCCGAGTGGCCCGCGCGTCAGCCGTGACGGCCAGGAGTTCGCGACGTACCGGATCGCGGTCGGCAAGCGGCACAAGGTGGCGCCGGGTGCGATCGTCGGTGCCATCGCCAACGAGGGCGGCCTGCGTCGCAGCGACTTCGGGCACATCAGCATCCGCCCCGACCACAGCCTGGTGGAGCTGCCGGCGAACCTGCCGCGCGAGACCGTCGAGGCGTTGCGGGCGACCCGCATCTCGGGTGTCCTCATCCAGTTGCAACTCGACGACGGTGCCCCCGTGGGACGCCCGTCGGCGCGTGGCGGCCGGGACGACCGCGCCGGCGGCAAGTTCGGGCGCAAGAACGACAAGTTCGGGAAGCGTCGCCCCCGCGACTGAGTCCCGGCCCGCTTTCCGGAAGGCGCCGACGGCACACGCCGTCGGCGCCTTTCGTGTTCTCTGCGTTCGATTCTGCGACGCAACCGTTTTCGGGTCGGTAGTGTTCCTCACGGTTTGCGGTCGGGGGATCCCTTGTAGTCCGACAGAGAGGCTCGAGCGTGGCGCACACGTGTCGTCGAGGATTGATCGCAGCAGCACTCGTCGCCGGTTCCGCCGTCCTGGTGGCGGCCCCGGCGGTGGCACAACCGGCCGGAGGTTCCGGCAGTACCGGGAGCGCGAGCCTGTTCGCCGGCAGCGGGGACATCGCGATCCCGCTGCCGATTCCGAGTCCGCGCGGGCTGGCGGCGCTGGCGGCCGCCCAGACCCAGATCGGGAAGCGGTACGTGTGGGGCGGCAACGGTCCCGACGTGTGGGACTGCTCCGGGCTGGTGCAGTGGGCGTTCCGGACCGTCGGTATCAGCCTGCCGCGGACCAGCCAGGAGATGGCCGCCTACAGCGGCGGCATGCTCGTCCCGCTGTCGGTGCTGCAACCCGGTGACGTCGTCACGATGGACACCGACGAGAACGCCGGGCACGTCGGCATCTACGCCGGGGGCGGGATGGTGTTCAACGCGTACGGTGACGGCGTCCCCATCGGGCTGACCCCGTTGTCGGACTTCGACATCCACAACATCCGCCGTTACTTCTGACGGCCCGCCGGCCCGCTGCTCAGCCGATCACCTCGGTGAGCAGTGGGCGGGGTGCGGTGCCGGTGTCGAACTGGGTGCGGTACAGCTCGGCGTAGCGTCCGCCCGCGGCCAGCAGCGTCGCGTGGTCGCCGCGTTCCACGATGCGTCCCGCCTCCACGACGAGGATCTCGTCCGCGGCGCGAATCGTGGACAGCCGGTGCGCGATCACGACGGCGGTGCGTCCGGCCAGCGCCTCGGCCAGCGCGTCCTGCACGGCGGCCTCGGACGTCGAATCGAGGTGGGCGGTGGCCTCGTCGAGGATCACCACGCGCGGCTGCGCCAGCAGCAGACGGGCGATCGTCAGTCGCTGACGTTCCCCGCCGGACAGCCGGTAGCCGCGTTCCCCGACGACGGTGTCGAGGCCGTCGGGCAGGGACCGGACCAGGTCGGTCAGGTTGGCGCGGCGCAGTGCGTCCCACAGGTCGGTCTCGGTGGCGTCGGGGCGGGCGAGCATCAGGTTGGCGCGCACCGACTCGTGGAACAGGTGACCGTCCTGGGTGACCAGACCGACGGTGGCGCGCAGCGAATCGGTCGTCAGATCGCGGACGTCGACGCCGCCGACCAGTACGACGCCGGAGTCGACGTCGTACAGGCGTGGGAGCAGTTGCGCGACGGTCGATTTCCCGGCGCCGGACGATCCGACGAGCGCGACCATCCGGCCCGGTTCGACGCGGAAGGAGATGTCGTGCAGGACGGGGTCGCCGCCGCGGGTGTCGATGCCGGCGACCTCCTCGAGGGAGGCGAGGGACACCTTGTCCGGGGACGGGTAGGCGAAGTCGACGGACCGGAACTCGACGGATGCGGGACCGGCCGGGACGTCGACCGCGTCCGGTTTCTGCGCGATCAGCGGGGCGAGGTCGAGGATCTCGAAGACCCGCTCGAAACTGACCAGTGCACTCATGACGTCCACGCGGGCGCTGGCGAGCGCGGTGAGTGGCGAGTACAGCCGGGTGAGCAGCAGGGCGAGGGACACCACGGCGCCGGCCTCGAGTTGCCCGCGCAGCGCCAGGTAGCCGCCGAGACCGTAGACGAGGGCGAGGGCGAGGGCCGACACGAGGGTGAGCGCGGTGACGAACACCGACTGCAGCATCGCGGTGCGGACACCGATGTCGCGGACCCGGCGGGCGCGGACCGCGAACTCCGCGGACTCCTGCGACGGCCGTCCGAACAGTTTCACGAGGGTCGCGCCGGGCGCCGAGAACCGTTCGGTCATCTGGGTGTTCATCACCGAGTTGTGGTTGGCGGCCTCCCGGCTGAGCCGGGCCAGCCGGGTGCCCATCCGCCGGGCCGGGATCACGAACACCGGCAACAGCAGCAGCGACAGGACCGTGATCTGCCACGAGATGCCGACCATCACCACCAGGGTGATCGCGAGCGTCACCACGTTCCCGACGACCCCGGACAGGGTGTCGCTGAAGGCGCGCTGCGCCCCGATCACGTCGTTGCCCAACCGGCTGACCAGCGCGCCGGTGCGGGTGCGGGTGAAGAACGCGACCGGCATCCGCTGGACGTGGTCGAACACGGTGGTGCGCAGGTCGAGGATGAGGTCCTCGCCGATGCTCGACGACAGCCACCGGGTCACCACCGCGAGCGCGGCCTCGAGCAGGGCGATGACCGCGATCGCCGCGGCCGTCAGTACCACCACCCGGACGGCGTCGCCGGCGACGATCGCGTCGACGACCCGGCCGGCGAGGACCGGTGTCGCCACCGCGAGCGCCGCGGTGACGACACTGAGCAGCAGATACCACGTGATGTGCCGGCGGTGCGGCCGCGCGAACGCGACGATCCGGCGCAGCGTCGCCTTCGAGAAGGGGCGACGGTCCTGTTCGGCGTGCATCGCGTTGTACATCGCGTTCCACGCGGTGACGTCCATGCTCATCGCGCACCCCTCTCGTCGGTCCCGCCACGGTACGGCGGGGCTCCGACACCGACGGTAGAACTTCGAGTGAGCTTGAAGTCAACCGCCGGCCTGTGCCACGGTCAGCGGGCGACGTCCACCACGAGCCGGGTCGGACCCTCGAGGGTGTAGACGCGGTAGGACACGCCCCGGGTGGTCAGCCCGATCAGGGTCTGCGCGGTGCCCTCGAACACGCCGGCGTCACGGACCTCGGTGACGATCCCCGGCTTCTCGATCTCGAGCGGGTTGGGACCGGCGTACGGCTCGACGCCGGTCGTGAACGGCATCGCCGAACCGTCGATCAGCACCTGCAGGATGCCCTGGCCGGCCACCGCGATCGGGTTGCCGCTGCCCTGCTGGACGACGGTGCCGACGACCTCGGTGCGCCAGCCGGGGGTGCCGGTGCCGTCGAACTGGTAGACGACGCGGTCGAAGCCGTCGTGGTGGCCGATGCGCATGTCGGTGATGGTCAGGGCGGCGTCGGCGGACGCGTCCCCGCGCTGCCCTTCCTGTGCGGTGGGGGCGTCGGTGCGGGTGCCGTCCGCGGTCGCGGCCAGCGGGGCGGGCGCGACCGCGGACGCGGTCGATTCGACCGTGATCGACGTCGCCGACGCGGTCGGTTCCGTGTCGGAGTTCGTGCAGCTCGCGAGGGCGAGGGCCGCGGCGGCGACGGAGGACAGGGCGAGCGTGCGGCGGGACCGGTAGTGCGTCATGTCCACGGATGCTAGGCGTCCGGCGTGGGCGGGGCATGTTTCGACGCGGCGCCGTGTCCGATCCGGAATGTGATTTTCGGGACGATCCCGATCAACGGGAAACGAGGTGTGGTCGCCGCGGCCGCCTGATTGGGTGTGCAGCGATATTCGGACTGCTGTGGGAGACGACGGAGCACATGGGCAAGTTGGATGGAAAGGTCGCGCTCATCACGGGCGCCGGTCAGGGCGTCGGTCAGGGCGTCGCGTTCGCACTCGCGAAGGAGGGTGCGCGGATCGCGGTGACCGGGCGGACCGAGTCGAAGCTGATCGACACCGTCGAGGCGATCACCGCGTTCGGTGGTGTCGCCGAACCGATCGTCGCGGACGTGTCCGTTCCCGCCGACATCGAACGGGCCGTCGAGACGACGGTGGCGGTGTTCGGTGGCGTCGACATCCTCGTCAACAACGCCAGCCTCAACCCGCTGGGGCCGGTCCTCGACCTCGATCCGGACTACCTCGAGCGCGCTTACGCCGCGGGTCCGACCGCGGCGTTGCGGGCGATGCAGGCGTGCCACCCGCACATGAAGGCGCGCGGCGGCGGTGCGATCGTGAACATGGTGTCGTCGGCGGCGGTGCGCTGGGATCTGAGCGGCTACGGCGGCTACGCGTCGGTGAAGGAGGCGCTGCGGTCGCTGACCCGCACGGCGGCGTGCGAGTGGGGTGTCGACAACATCCGGGTCCTGGCCGTTGCGCCGCACGCGATGTCGCCGGGGTTGCAGAAGTGGACCGAGGCCCGCCCGGAGGAGGCGGCGGCGTTCGTCGCGAGCATCCCGATGCGCCGGATCGGTGACTGTGAAACCGACATCGGCAATGCGGTCGCGTTCCTCGTCGGCCCCGACGCCGGCTACCTGACGGGTGCGACGATCCCGCTCGACGGCGGCCAGGCCCGCTGGTCGTGACCGGAAATTGATGTCGCCGGCCTCCCGATGCGTGTGACGATGGAAGTCCACCGCATCGGGAGGGCCCGGCCATGGCTGAGGAATTCGCCGGAAAAGTAGCGACGGACATCCGGGATTCGACGCCGGACTGGGCGCCGTTCGCCGAACCCCGCGCCCCCGAGGGGGCCCCGAACGTCCTGTACCTCGTGTGGGACGACATCGGGATCGGCACGTGGGACCTGTACGGCGGCCTGGTGGAGATGCCGAACCTGCGGCGGATCGCCGATCGCGGCATCCTGCTGAGCCAGTTCCACACCACCGCGCTGTGTTCGCCGACGCGGGCGTCGCTGCTCACCGGACGCAACCCGACGTCGGTGGGGATGGCGACCATCGAGGAGTTCACCGACGGGTTCGCCAACGCGAGCGGGCGGATCCCCGCCGACACGGCGCTGCTGTCGGAGGTGCTCTCCGAACGCGGATGGAACACGTACGCGGTGGGCAAGTGGCACCTGGCTCCGCTCGAGGAGTCGAATCTTGCTGCCACCAAACGGAACTGGCCGTTGTCGCGGGGGTTCGAGAGGTTCTACGGGTTCCTCGGCGGCGAGGCCGACCAGTGGTATCCCAACCTGGTGTACGACAACCATCCCGTCGACCCGCCGGCGTCTCCGGAGGACGGCTACCACCTGTCGAAGGACCTGGCGGACAAAGCGATCGAGTTCATCCGGGACTCGAAGGTCATCGCCCCGGACAAGCCGTGGTTCACCTACCTGTGCCCGGGCTGCGGCCATGCGCCGCACCATGTTCCGCAGGAATGGGCGGACCGATACACCGGCATGTTCGACATGGGCTACGAGCGGTACCGCGAGATCGTCCTGGAGAACCAGAAGCGGCTCGGGCTGGTGCCCGCGGACACCGAACTGTCCCCGATGAATCCGTACGTCGACGAGGTGAGCGCCGACGGCGCGCCGTGGCCGGCCCTCGACACCGTCCGGCCGTGGGACGAGCTCGCCGCCGACGAGCAGCGGCTGTTCAGCCGGATGGCGGAGGTGTTCGCGGGATTCGTGAGCTACACCGACGCGCAGATCGGCCGGCTGCTGGACTACCTGGAGGAGTCCGGGCAGCTGGACAACACGATCGTCGTGGTGCTGTCGGACAACGGGGCCAGCGGGGAGGGCGGGCCCACCGGCTCGGTCAACGAGTACAAGTTCTTCAACGGCTACACCGACCGGATCGAGGACGGGATCGCGCGGATCGACGACCTCGGCAGCCCGGACACCTACAACCATTACTGCCTCGGCTGGGCGATGGCGTTCAACACGCCGTACAAGCTGTTCAAGCGGTACGCGTCGCACGAGGGCGGGATCGCGGACCCGTGCCTGATCTCGTGGCCGGACGGGATCGCGGCGCGCGGCGAGACCCGCGACCACTACGTCAACGTCTGTGATGTCACCCCCACGGTGTACGAACTGCTGGGAGTCGACCCGCCGATCACCGTCCGGGGTGTCCCGCAGCGCCCGCTCGAGGGCACCAGCTTCCGGGCGATGCTGTCCGATCCGGATGCGGCGACCGGCAAGACCACCCAGTTCTATTCGATGCTCGGGACCCGCGGGATCTGGCACGCCGGCTGGTTCGCGAACACCGTGCACGCCGCGGCGCCGTCGAACTGGTCGCACTTCGACGACGACCGCTGGGAGCTGTTCCACCTGGAGAACGATCGCAGTCAGTGCCACGATCTCGCCGCCGCCCGGCCCGACCTGCTCGACGAGATGACGGCGTTGTGGTTCGCGGAAGCTGACCGGTACGGCGGCCTGCCGCTCAACGACCTCGACATGCTGTCGGCGTTCCTGCGGTACCGGCCGTATCTGACGGGGCAGCGGACGTCGTTCGTGTACTACCCGGATGCGGCGGAGGTGGGCCCGGGCGCGGCACTCGAGATGCGGGGCCGGTCGTATTCGATCCTCGCGGAGGTGCGGCTCGGGGCCGACGGCGCCGTCGAGGGGGTGCTGTTCGCGCACGGCGCCCGCCTCGGTGGGCACACGCTGTTCGTCCGGGACGGCCGTCTGACGTACGTCTACAACTTCCTCGGCGAGGACGAGCAGGTCGTGGTCGCGTCGGAGCCGGTCGCTGCGGACGCCCGGGTGCTGGGAGTGCGGTTCGACCGAGGTGGCGTCGCCGACGACGGGTTCACCCCGGTCGGGACGGTCACGCTGCACGTCGACGACCGGGCGGTGGGGTCGCTCGCGGGGGTGCGGATCCAGCCGGCGATGTTCTCGGGGGTGGGTGAGGGCATCCGGGTGGGCCGGGATCCACGTCGGAGCGTGTCGCGGCGGTACTCGGCGCCGTTCCGGTTCCGCGGTGGAACGATCGCGAAGGTCACCGTCGACGTCTCCGGTGAGCCGTATCTCGATCTGGAACGGGAGATCGCCCGGGCGTTCGCCCACGATTGACGCCGCCGTTCGCCCACGGTTGACACAGGTGGGGGCGCATCGGGGACAAGATCAGGGTTGTCCCCGATGGCGCGGTGTCACCGATCCACGCCAGGATGGTGGGCATGTCAACCGAAACCGAGATGTCCACGGAAACCCGGGTGGCCGCGCGTGCGGTCGATCTGACGAAGGTCTACGGCACCGGCGACACCCGGGTCCACGCCCTGGCAGGGGTGTCCGCGGAGTTCGCGCGCGGCGAGTTCACCGCGATCATGGGGCCGTCCGGCTCCGGTAAGTCGACGCTCATGCACTGCCTTGCGGGCCTCGACGCGGCCAGCTCGGGTTCGGTGCTGATCGGCGACACCGACCTGACGACGCTGTCGGACAAGGCGATGACGCAGCTGCGCCGGGACCGGATCGGGTTCGTGTTCCAGGCGTTCAACCTGGTGCCGACGCTGACCGCGCTGGAGAACATCACGCTGCCGCTCGACATCGCCGGCCGCAAGGTCGACGAGCAGTGGCTCGGCACGGTCGTGGACCGGCTGGGTCTGCGCGACCGGCTCGATCACCGTCCCGGTGAGCTGTCGGGTGGTCAGCAGCAGCGGGTCGCGTGCGCGCGGGCCCTCGCGGGCCGACCGGAGATCGTCTTCGGCGACGAGCCGACCGGCAACCTGGACTCGCATTCGTCGGGGGAGGTGCTGTCGATCCTGCGGGCCGCGGTCGACGAGTTCGAGCAGACCGTCGTGATCGTCACGCACGATCCGCGGGCCGCGAGTTTCGCCGACCGGGTCGTGTTCCTGGCGGACGGCCGGATCGTCGACGAGCTCCGCGATCCGACCGCGGACTCGGTGCTCGATCGCATGAAGAACCTCGAGACGGTCTGACGTCATGGCCGTGACCTCCTCTCCCCTGCGCAAGGGATCTCCGATGCGCAAGGTGTCTCTGCGTAATCTTGCCGCCCACAAGGTGCGGCTCGTCCTGACCGTGTTGTCTGTGGTGCTCGGTACCGCGTTCGTCGCGGGCTCGTTCGTGTTCACCGACACCCTGCAGAAGACGTTCGACGGCATCTTCGAGGGCACCGCCCAGGGCGTCGACGTCCGGGTCGGCCCCGTCGAGCAGGGGTCGAGCGGTGTCCCGATCGCGGACATCGACACGATCGCCGCGGTCGACGGAGTCCGCGCCGTCGCGCCCGCCGTCAGCGGGCAGATCGTCGTCCTGAACTCGGCCGGCAAGCCGATGCAGAACGGCGGCGCCCCGAGTATCGGGTCGTCGTATCTGCCGCCCGCGCAGCAACTCGGCGAGCAGACGCCGTTCGTGGCGGGCGCCCCGCCTGAAGCGCCCGGACAGATCGCGCTCAACGAGTCCGCCGCGACCCGCGCGGGCCTCGCGGTCGGTGACCGGACGCGGGTGCTGACGATGTCCGGGTGGAACGACGTGACCGTGTCGGGGCTGTACTCCACGGACACCGATACCGGTGGTTTCGTCGGGGCACTGTTCACCGACGAGCAGGCCCGGCAGTTGTTCACCGACGGCAGCCACGTCGGCTACGTCGACGTCGCCGCCACCGCCGGGGTGTCGCAGGACGAGCTGCGCGACCGGGTCGCCGCCGCCCTGCCCGATACCAAGGTGCAGACCGGTGACCAGGTCCGGGAGGAGACCAAGGACGGCATCGCGCAGGCACTGAGTTTCGTCAACTACTTCCTGCTGGCGTTCGGCGCGATCGCGCTGCTGGTCGGCACGTTCATCATCTACAACACGTTCTCGATGATCGTGGCGCAGCGGCTCAAGGAACTCGCGCTGCTGCGCGCGATCGGCGCCGGACGCGGCCAGGTCGGCCGGTCGGTGGTGTTCGAGGCCCTCGTCATCGGCGTGATCGGCAGCGCGCTCGGACTCGCGGCCGGTGTCGGTCTCGCGTACGGCCTGCGGGGACTGCTCAACGCGTTCGACCTGGGTCTTCCGGAGGGGCCGCTGCAGGTGGCGCCGCGCACCGTCGTCGTCGCTCTGGTCCTCGGTGTGATCGTCACCGTGATCAGCGCGTACGCGCCGGCCCGCCGGGCCGCGAAGGTGCCGCCGGTCGCCGCGATGCGCGAGGAGTTCGCGTCCACCGGTGACACGCTGCGGGTGCGCACCCTGATCGGGGCGATCGCCGCGGTCCTCGGTGTGGTCGCCCTCGTCGCCGGCGCGCAGTCCACCGGCGGCGGTGCGGCTGCGATCGTCGGGGTGGGGGCGCTGGCCCTGGTGCTCGCGGTGCTGCTCGCCGCACCGGCACTGTCCCGGCCGGTCGTCGGGGCGCTCGGCGCGGTGTTCACCACTCCGTTCGGGTCGGTCGGTCGCCTGGCCCGCACCAACGCGGTCCGCAACCCCAAGCGCACCGCCGCGACCGCGTTCGCGCTCACCCTCGGCCTGATGCTGGTGTCGGTGATCGGTGTGTTCGGGGCGTCCGCGAAGGAGAGCACCAACGCGCTCGTCGACACGGGCATCGAGGCGGATTTCGTGCTCACCGGGCCGCAGGGGATCGGGGTCCCGGCCGGTGCCGCCGGGGCGGCGGCCCGTGTCGACGGGGTCGTCGACGCGGTCTCGCTGCACGGTGTCGCCGTGAAGATCGGTGACGAGGACGCGTTCGGGTCGGCGATGAGCGGATCCCCCGACGGGGTCCTCGCGTACACGATGACGGAGGGGTCGGCGGTGGTCACCGGCCGCGACATGATCGTCTCGCAGACCGAGGCCACGGACCGCGGCTGGAGCCTCGGCACCCCGGTGACGCTGACCGACCGGGACGGGGAGCAGGTCACCACCACCGTGACCGGCATCTTCGCCGACAACCAGCTGCTCGGCCCGTGGGTGGTGTCGAACGAGGTGTACCAGGAGGTGACGCCGGCGAACCAGCGCGCCGAGTGGGCGGTGCTGATCAAGACCGCCCCGGGCGCCGACCAGGCGCGGACGGCCGCCGCCCTGGCCACCGCGACCGACCCGTTCGTCGTGGTCCAGGTCCAGGACCGGGAACAGTTCAAGGGCACGCAGGCGCAGCAGATCGATTCGCTGCTGGCGGTGCTGTACGGGCTGCTGGCGCTCGCCGTCGTCATCGCGATCCTCGGCATCGTCAACACCCTGGCGCTGTCGGTCGTCGAACGCCGCCGCGTGATCGGCATGCTGCGCGCCGTGGGCATGCAGCGCGCCCAGGTCCGTCGCACGATCTACCTCGAGTCGGTGCTCATCGCGGTGTTCGGGGCCCTCGTCGGGGTGCTGCTCGGGGTGGTGTTCGGCTGGGGATTCGTGCGGACCCTCGCCGACCAGGGCCTCGACCGTGTCGCGGTCCCGTGGGGTCAGGTGGCCGCGATGCTGATCGGCTCCGGTGTCGTCGGTGTGCTCGCGGCGCTGTGGCCGGCGGCCCGGGCCGCGCGGACCGAGCCGCTCGAGGCCATCTCCGGCATGTAGAGCGGGCAGTGGGGAGACGGTACCGTCGCGGCGCGACCGCGACGGTACCGTTCTCGCGTGAGCAACCTGAAGGACATCGGTGACCGCGACGGCTGGCGCTGCTGGCTGTGTGACGAGCCCGTCGACCCGGACATGTCGGTGAACGATCCGCGCGGTCCGAGCGTCGACGCGATCGGTACCGCGAAGAAGACCAAGGGCAAGGCCGTGCAGGAGCGTCTCGCGCACCGGGCCTGCAACACCAAGAAGGGCGCGATCAAACCCGTCGTCCCGTGGTCGGACGAGCTGTTCGTGGTGGATCCGGCGCCGATCGTCGGCGTCGTCGAACAGTTGAGCCGCAAGGGCGGCCGGGTCGCCGTCGCCCGCTGCCCCGGCGAGTCGGATGCCGTCGCCGCCGGGGAGTGGCTGCTCGACAGGCTCTCCCGGCTGGCCCCGGACCTCGACCTGTCCACCCGCATCGACGCGGGCGGCGGCGGCTACCTGCTGGTGCTCGAGACACGCTAGGCGGCGCAAAGGCGCAGTTCCCGACGTGGGAACGGAGTAGCGTTCGCTTCGAGGCCCCGGCCGATCCGTTTCCGTGTGGAGGACGTCGTCGATGAACCTGTCTCTGACCGCCGAGCAGCGCGCCTTCCGGGACGAGATGCGGGCCTTCTTCCGCACCGAGATCCCGGCCGAGATCCGGGAGAAGGTGGCGTCCGGGGCGCCGGTGGGCCGGGACGACCTCGTCGCGACGCAGCGCATCCTCAACGCGGCCGGGCTCGCGGTGCCGCACTGGCCGACGCGTTGGGGCGGGCGGGACTGGTCGGCGGTGCAGCGGCACCTCTGGCGCGACGAGATGCAGTTGGCGTCGGTGCCGGAGCCGCTGGCGTTCAACGCCGACATGGTGGGTCCGGTGATCGCGGCATTCGGGTCCGCGGAGCAGCAGGCCCGGTTCCTGCCGGCGACCGCGAACCTCGACATCTGGTGGTGTCAGGGATTCTCCGAGCCCGGGTCCGGGTCGGATCTGGCGTCTCTGCAGACCCGGGCGGTCCGCGACGGCGACCACTACGTCGTCGACGGGCAGAAGACGTGGACGACGCTCGCGCAGCACGCGGACTGGATCTTCTGCCTGGTCCGCACGAACCCGGACGCACCGAAGAAGCAGGCCGGTATCTCGTTCCTGCTGATCGACCTGACGTCGCCCGGGGTGACGGTGCGCCCGATCCGGCTGATCGACGGCGGGTACGAGGTCAACGAGGTGTTCCTCGACGGGGTCCGGGTGCCCGCCGAGAATCTCGTCGGGGAGGAGAACGCCGGCTGGGGGTACGCGAAGTTCCTGCTCGGCAACGAACGCACCGGTGTCACCGGGGTGGGCCGGTCGAAGGTGCGGCTGGCCCGCGCGAAGGCGTATGCCGCGCAGATCCGTTCGGGGTCGGGCACCCTGCTCGACGACCCGCTGTTCGCGGCGCGGATCGCCGAACTCGAGAACGAGTTGCTGGCGCTCGAACTCACGCAGATGCGGGTGGTGGCGGGGTCGGCCCACAGCAAACCGGATCCGGCGTCGTCGCTGCTCAAGTTGTGCGGCTCGCAGTTGCAGCAGGACGTGACCGAGCTGATGGTGGACGTGGCCGGACCGGATTCGTTGCCGTTCGACGCGGGCGACGACGTCGCGAGCCCTCTGTGGGCGCAACGCGCCGCACCCACTTACCTGAACTATCGCAAGGTGTCGATCTACAGTGGGTCGAGCGAGGTTCAGCGCGGCATCATCGCGTCCTCGATTCTGGGTCTGTGAGGCGGGGGAAATGGACTTCGAACTGGACGACGAGCAGAAGTTGTTGCGGGACACCACGAGAGAACTGTTGGCCCGCAGCTACGGTGATGCGACGGCGCTCGCGGCGGTGAAGGCGACTCCGCGCGGCTGGAGCGACGACGTGTGGCGCCGGCTCGCCGACACCGGCCTGCTGGGACTCGGATTCACCGACGAGGACGGTGGATCCGACGCCGGTCCGATCGAGGTCGGTGCCGTGATGACCGAGCTGGGTCGGCGACTGGCCCCGGAACCGCTGCTCGACTGCGTCCTCGTCCCGGGTCGGCTGGTCGCCGACTCCGGCAGCGCCGCCCAACGGCGCCGGATCCTGCCGGCCGTGACCGGCGGTGAACTGCTGCTCGCGTTCGCGCACACCGAACCGGGTATGCGGTGGCCGTCGAACGATGTGTCGACCAAGGCTGTCCCGCACGGGGACTCGTGGACGGTGACCGGTGTCAAGAATCCGGTGCCGCACGGTGACTGCGCCGGTGTGCTCGTGGTGTCGGCGGCCCTGCCGGACGGCGGTGTCGGACTGTTCCTGGTGGACGCCGACGCGGCCGGGGTGACCCGGCGCCCGTACCGCACCCACGACGGGCTCCGGGCCGCCCAGATCGAATTCGGTGACGCCCCCGCGGAGTCGCTCGGGGAGGAGTCCGGGGCGGACGCGACCGACTCGATCCTGGCCGCGCACGTGTACGCGCACGCCGCGCTGTGCGCCGAGGCCGTCGGCGCGATGGAGGAGACGCTGCGGTCGACCGTCGAATATCTGCGCACCCGTAAGCAGTTCGGGGTTCCGCTGTCGAGTTTCCAGGCGTTGACGCATCGCGCCGCCGACATGTACGTCGCCCTCGAACTGGCCCGCAGCATGAGCCTGTACGCGACGATGTCGCTCGCCGACGGTGTCGCCGACCCCGTGGTGGCGTCCCGCGCGAAGCTGACGGTCGGCCGATCGGCGCGGCAGATCGGCCAGGAGGCGATCCAGATGCACGGGGGAATCGGGATGACCGCTGAATACGTTGTGGGACATTACGTGTCGAGGCTGACCGCGATCGAGCACACCCTCGGATCCGTCGACGACCACGTCCGGGTCCTCGTGGCCGACGTGGCCGGGCACGACATGGTGGACGTCGCGGACAGATAGCGCAGGCGAGTCGGGAAGGGGTGCGCAGTGGCGGACGGAATCGAGTTCGCGGTCCTGGGACCCGTCACGGCATCGGTCGGTGCACGGCCGGTCGTGCTCGACGAGCAGCAGCGGGCGGTGCTGGCCGCACTGCTGGTGGCGTACCCGAATTCGGTGGACATCGAACGGTTGCGGGGCCAGTTGCACGGCGACGGCCTCGATCGGACACTGGACGTCCTCGCGGACCGGTTGGCCCCGGGCGACCGGGACGGTGACGCCGGTGTGCTGGTGCGCGACGACACCCGGTATCGGCTGGACGTGCCCCGGGACGCGGTCGATGCGACCCGGTTCGCCGACGAGGTGACCCGCGGCGGCGCGCTGCGGGAGCACACCCCGGACGCGGCTGCCGAGGCGTACCGGGAGGGTCTGCGGCTGTGGCGCGGCCCCGCCTTCTCCGGTGTCGAGGCGTCGATGTTCGCGGAGTCGGCGTACCTCGAGGCGGAGGTGGAACGGCTGACCGCGCTGCGGTTCGAGGCGCGGCTCGCGCTGACCCGGGCGCAGTTCGAGGCGGGGGAGCCGGCGGCGGCGACGTCGGCGGAGGCACTGGTGGCCGATCATCCGCTCGAGGAGCGGGCGTGGGAGCTGCTGGTGCTCGGGCTGCACCGGTCGGGTCAGGCGGCGCAGGCGCGGGCCGCGGTCCGGCGCTGCCGCGTCATGTTCGACGACCGGCTCGGCTCCGAACTCGGGCCGGGGATGCGACGGCTCGAGGTGGCCGTCGCGTCGAAGGACAGCGTGTATCTCGAGGCCGCCCGGCCGTCACCGCCGGCGACGATCCGCGGATCGAATCTGCTGATGCCGACGACTCGGCTGATCGACGACGATCGGGCGATCTCGTCGGTGCTGGGGCTGTTCGACGAGCACCGGCTGGTGACCCTCGTCGGTCCGGAGGGGGTCGGGAAGACACGGCTGGCCGTCGAGGTGTGCCGGCGGCTGGAGATGCCGGACGGCCCGTGGATCGTCGACCTGACGAAGGTGGGCGACGGGGCGCTGATCCCGTCGACGGTCGCGACCCTGCTGACGCTGCCGGGCATCGGGTCGGCGACGCACCTGGCCGAGGTGATGGAACCACGCGAATGTGTCCTCGTCCTCGACAACTGCGACCATGTCGCCGACTACACCGCCGACGTGGCGCGCGCGATCGTCGCCCGCTGTCCCGGCGTACGGGTGATCGTCACCGGCGCGGCGCCGCTCGCGGTCGCGGGGGAGGCGGTGTTCGAGGTCGAACCGATGCCGGAGGAGGCCGCCGCCGCACTGTTCGCGGAACGGGCCGTCGGCGCGGACGCCGCGTGGACGCCGACGTCGCGGAACCGCAAGGCGGTCGCGGCGATCTGCCGGGAGGTCGGCGGCTATCCGCTGGGGATCGAACTGGCTGCGGCGCAACTACGTTCGGGGGGCGAGAAGTCGATCGCCGTCGGGCTGGCGAAACATTTCACCCACCTGTACGGGAAGGAGACCGAGACCGTCGGGCCGCGGGGCCGGACGTGGGACGTCGCCGACTGGGTGTACCGCGGGCTGACGCGGCAGGAGTCGCGGCTGCTGCGCCGGACCGCGGTGTTCGCGGGATCGTTCGACCTGACCGGGGCGACCGCGGTCTGCGTGATCGGGATACCGGAACGGGTGTCGGTGGTGTTGACGTCGCTCGTGCGGCGCGGTCTGCTGCGCGTGGTGCCGGGGTCGACACCTACCCGCTACCGGATGCTGTCCACGATCCGCCGGTTCGCGCGCGCCCAGGCCGACGACGCCGAGTCGGTCGCGGTCCGGGCCGCGCACCGCGCCTACGTCCTGGGCCGGGTCGCCGGTGTCGAGGAGTCGTTGCGCAGTGCCCGCGTCGGGCAGGCGTTCACGCTGCTCGCCGGCGACCAGGCCGAACATCGGGCGGCGTTCGAGTCGGCGTTCGCGGTCGGTGACGCCCACTACGCGCTGGAACTGGCGGGCCGGCTGTCGTGGTACTGGTACCGGACCGGGAACGTCGGGGAGGGCCTGAAGTTCGTGCGGACCGCCCTCGACATGGTCGCCGCGGACTGGCGTCCGCCGGATCCGCGGTCGATGGCCCGCGCCCTCGACGGGCTGTCGTCGCTGACGTACCTGACCGGGGACGCCCCGGCCGCGGAGAAGGCCGTCCGGCGTGCGGTGCAGTTGTGGTCGTCGATCGGCGAGGTCGGGGAGGTGGCCCGGGACGAGGCGTGGCGCGCACACTTCGCGGCGATGCAGGGGCGGATGGGGCCGGCGATCGACCTGGCCCGGCACGCCGTGCAGGTAGCCGCCGACCACGACGCGCTCTGGGTGGAGGCGGAGGCCCGCACGGTCCTGGGCATCCTGCTGCGCACGTCCGGGGACGCGGAGTCGGCGCGGGAAGAACTACGCGCCGCGATCGCGGTGGGGGAGCGCAGCGGCAACCGGTGGGCGGTGACGTCGTCGACGTGGGGGCTGATGAAAGCGGCCGCCGACTCCGGTGACGTCGACGGCGCGCTGGCGACCATGCGGGTGCTGCGCGCCGACCTCGAGGACGCCGACGACGTCGTCTCGTGGCTGGTGATGGTGCATTCGACGGCGGCGGTGCTGGCGTCCGCGGGCCGGCCCACCGACGGGGCGGTCCTCATGGGCGCGGTGGATTCACTGGGGGCACAGGCCGGTTTCGTACCCGCCTGGATCGACGCCGTCGACGGCCCGATCGAGGCGGCCGCCGTCCACGACGCCCTCGACGAACAGGAGTATCAGCAGTACGCCACGATGGGCGCGCACCTGAGCCGGCAGCAGGTCGACCGGCTCGTCGGCGAGCTCGTGGAGGGGCCGGGGGACGAGTAGCCGGATCAGCCGGCGGGACGCACCCACGCGAAAGCGTGTGCCTGCGAACGGTTTCCCTCCGCGGTCCGGGACCGGTTCGGCTCGCCCAGTTCGTCCAGTATGGGGGCCGCGACGTCCACGAGCGCGGTGAGGGTGGCCGGTGTCAGCCAGTCCGGGCGGGTCGCGAACGCGATGTCCTCGGTGGAGGTGTTCCCGGACGCGCCCGGCGCGAACGGGCAACCGCCCAGCCCGCCGAGTGATCCGTCGACCACGTCCGCACCGGCGGCGATCGCGGCGAGCGTGTTCGCGACCCCGAGACCCCACGTGTCGTGGCCGTGGAAGACGATGCGCCGGCGCGGGGATTCGGCCTTCACCCGGGCGACCAGGGCGGCCACCTGCGCGGGCACCGCCTGCCCGAGCGTGTCGGCCAGGACGATGTCGTCGGCGCCGTCGCCGCGCGGATCGGTCGCGATCGCCAGCACCCGGTCGGCCGGGGTCTCGCCCTCGAACGGGCACGTGAACGCGGTGGCGATGCACAACTGGATGCGTCCGCCCACGGCCCGGGTGAGTTCGATCGCCGCCGGCATCGCCGCGAGACTGTCGTCGACGCTGCGGCCGATGTTGGCCCGGTTGTGGGATTCCGAGGCGGAGAAGCAGTACTGGAAGTTGCGGGCACCGGCGGCCGCGGCCTTCTCGACGTGCCGTGGGGTGGCCACCCACACCCAGCAGCGGGCGAGTTCGTCGGTGGTCAGTGCGGCGATCAGCTCGAGGGTGTTCGCCATGGGCGGCACCAGGTCCGGCCGGGCCATCGACCCGATCTCGAGTTCGGGAACCCCGAGTGCCAGCAGGGCGCGGGCGATCTCGACCTTGCGTGCGGTCGGCAGCAGCTTGCCGGTCAACTGCAGGCCGTCGCGCAGCGTGACGTCCCGCAGGATCGGCTGGGGCGTGATCGAATACGTCACGGCTCCTCCGTCTCGGCGACGATGCGGTCGATCTCGGTGTCGGACAGGCCGAGGACCTGCGCGAGCACCTCACGGGTGTGCTCGCCCAGATCGGGTCCGACGTGGTCGATCGGCAGCGACGTCTCGCCGATCACCGGGACGATGCCCGGAAAACCCACCGGTTGAGGGGTGGTGCCCCCGATGTCCACCGGGAACGTCTGGATCATGTTGCGAGCGTTGTACTGTGCGTCGTCGACGATGTCGGCGGCGGTGTAGATCGGCCCGGACGGCACCCCGGCGGTGTCGAGGATCGCCAGCGCGTCGTCGCGCGTCCGGCGGGACGTCCACGCGCCGATCGCGGCGTCGAGTTCGTCGCGGCGCGCCCAGCGTCCGGCATTGGTCGTCAGGTCCGGGTCGGCGGCGAGGTCGGGGCGTTCGATGGTTTCCATGTAGCGCTGGAAGATCGCGTCCCCGTTGCCGGCGATGATGATGCTGGTGCCGTCGGCGCACGGGTACGCGTTCGACGGGGCGATGCCCTCCATGCGTCCACCGACCCGCTCCCGTTGCACGCCGTACGCGAGATAGTCGGGGACCAGCGACTCCATCATCGACATGATCGACTCGTTGAGGGCGACGTCGATGATGCGCTGCGACAACGGAAGTGGCGTACCAGCCCGTGCTGTGCGTTGGTAGAGCGCCATGACCGCGCCGAACGCGGCGTACAGGCCGGCGATGGAATCGCCGATCGACACCCCCACCCGCACCGGTGGCCGGTCCGGGTCGCCGACGAGTTCCCGGAAACCGCCGACGGCCTCGGCGACCGCCGCGAAACCGGGTCGCTGCGACAGCGGGCCGGTCTGCCCGAACGCCGAGATCCGGGTGATCACCAACTCCGGGTTGACGGCGCTGAGCTGTTCGGGGCCGATGCCCCACTTCTCGAGGGTGCCGGGCCGGAAGTTCTCCAGCACGATGTCGCATTCGGCGGCCAGGTCGAGCACCAGCTGCCGGCCCCGCTCCGACCGCAGGTCCAGCACGATCGACTTCTTGTTCCGGTTGATCGTCCGGAACAGCATCGACGTGCTGCCCGCGTACAGCCGCCAGTTCCGGATCTCGTCACCGGTCCGCGGCCGCTCCACCTTGATCACCTCGGCGCCGAAGTCGGCGAGCATCCGGCCCGCGGTGGGGGCGGCGATGTAGTTGCCGAGCTCGAGTACCCGCACACCGTGCAGCGGGCGGTCCGGGGTGTCCTGCGTCATGGCTCGATTCAATCAGTTCAGGTGCCGCAGGGGTTGTCCTGTGGTCGCAGGGGTTGTCGATAGGGAGAACCCCTGCGGCAGTCGCAGTGGGCCTGCGGCTCCGCCTCCCGTCCACCGGGAACGGTGGTGTGCCGGAGCCGGACGGTGCGGTGTGGTAAATGAGACGTGGGCCACAGTCGGTGGTCGTTCGGTGAACGGAGGTCGTGGTGGGGTTGAGTTCGGATCGGATCGTGGTGGTCACCGGCGCGAGCCGCGGGGCGGGCAAGGGGATCGCGCTGGCACTCGGGGCGACGGGCGCGACGGTGTACGTCACCGGGCGCACGGCCACCGAGGGGGATGCGCCGCTGCCGGGGACGGTGTTCGCGACGGCCGAGGAGATCACCGCCCGCGGCGGCACCGGTATCCCCGTCGTCCTCGACCACAGCGACGACGCCCAGGTGGAGGCGCTGTTCGCGCGGATCCGGGAGGAGCACGGCCGCCTCGACATCCTCGTCAACAATGCGCTGGCGGTGCCGGACGCCCTGACCATGAAGGGCCCGTTCTGGGAGAAGCCGCTGGCGTTGACCGACCTGTTCGACGTCGGGATGCGGTCGAGTTACGTGTCCAGCTACTACGCCGCGCCGCTGCTCGCCGCGAACGGTGAGGGCCTGGTGGTGAACACGTCGTCGTTCGGTGGCACCTGCTACATGCACGGTCCCGCGTACGGCGCGGGCAAGGCCGCAGTCGACAAGATGGCGCACGACATGGCGGTCGACTTCCGCCCGTTCAATGTCGCGGTCGTCTCGCTGTGGATGGGGCTGTTGCTCACCGAGCGCACGAAGGCCGGGTTCGACGCCAACCCGGGTGCCTACGACGGCCTGGCCGCCACCGCGGAGTCGGCGGAGTTCCCGGGCCGGGTCATCGATGCCCTCGCGAAGGACCCCGACCTGATGAAGCGCAGCGGACGCGTCCTGGTCGGCGCCGAGGTGGCGCTCGAACTCGGCGTCACCGATCTCGAGGGGAAGCAGCCGCCGTCGCACCGGCCGTTCCTGGGGGATCCGCCGGTGTACAGCGACGCCGTCATCGACTGAGGCCGCGGCGGTCGCCGCCGGTTTCTGGGACAGTGGTGGGCAGACGGCTCCCCGAGGAGGCAGCATGCCCGCATCCGAACGGATCGACGGCGACATCCGCCGCTGGTGTGACGGCGCACGCCTCGACGGCCGGCACGCGCCGCTGTCGGATGCCGCGGCCGTCCTGGTCGCGGCCGGTCGGGTCGACGCCGACATCCGGCGGATCCTCGCGGCCCGGCGCCTCGCCGGACGGGGTCTGCCGTCGATCGGCGGGTTCGGGGAGCTGCGGCTCCTCGCCGACGAACATCAGCGTCTGCTGGGGCGGGTCGCGTCGCTGCGGCCCGGTCCGAAGCAGCTGACCTACCGGTATCGGGCGGCCGAGGTGGGGAAACGGATCGACGGGCTGCGGACGGCGCTGACGATGTCGACCGTGCACTACGCATCCGGGGTGCGGGCCATCCGCCGGGAACGCCGCGACGGCCTGCACCTCGATCCGGAGCAGCGGGGCGCCCTGTTCGATGCCCTGGCCCGCACCCCGGCGCCGCTGCCGGTGGCCCGCCGGCAACTGCACGAGATGCACAACGCGATGGTCGAGGCCACCGCCGAGCGGATGGTGCGGGGCTCCGACGGCACCCGCGCGTCGGACGTCGGACGCCGGGCCGCGGCCGCCCTGGAACGGACGACGGTGCCGGACGACGACCGGTTCACCGACCGCTTCGACACCCTGCTGTTCCTGACCGGCCTGCTGTGCGACCGGATCGAGGGATCGGCGGCATGGCATTCGGAACATTTCGCGCTGCAGCGCGCCCAACTGGATCTGGCCGACGAGGTCACCCAGATCGCCGTCGACGCCGTCGCCCTGTCCGGGATCGTCGCCGAACTCGACACCGCGGCCGCATCCACCCCGGAAGCCCGCGACCACGTCACCTCCCGGCGGACGGCGATCGAACCGGTGTGGGATCAACTCGTCGACCGGGTCGCCGCACTCGCCCGGATCGGGGACCTGCTGTCGCAGGCCGAAACCCAGCTGCGGGCCGCCGCATCCATGCGGTGGGCCACCAGCCTCGACACCCGCATCGACGACCTCATCGCCCGCTCCGGCAACCGGGAACTGTCCGCCGCCAACACCCGGCAGGTCGGCGACCAACTCGACGAGATCGAAACACTCCTCGGCACCTTCCGGACCGCCCTCGGCGGGGACATCGCGGCACTCACCGCACGCCGGGAACGGTAGGGGTCGGGCCGGTTGTCCGGTCGTGCCATGCTGTCCGCATGCCGTTGCGAATCCCGGAGGTCCCGGCCCTGCAGAACGCATCCGAGAGGCGGGTGTGGGAGGCGCTGCTGATGCAGCTCGGGGACGGTGATCTGGTGGTGGCCGGGAAAAGGGTCACCGATCATCTCAAGGACCACGAGATCGACTTTCTCGTGGCGACCGAGCAGGGCATCGTGTGCCTCGAGGTGAAGGGCGGCGAGATCTGGCACGACGGCACCGACTGGTACCAGGATCGTCGGCGCGGTCCGACGGTGATCGATCCGGTGCGTCAGGTGCGGGAATCCTGTTACGCACTGCGGAGTTTCGTGGAGAGCGCGCCGTCGTGGACGCACGGCCGGGTGCACTGGGACCACATGGTGGTGTTCCCCAACGCGGAGATCTCGCAGGACTTCGCGATCGCCGACTGCCCGCGCTGGAAGATCGTGGACCGCACCGAACTCGACCAGTTGGTGTACCGGATCGCGAAGGTGTTGATCGGCAACCAGCAGGGTCGGTCCGCGCTCGGCGGTGACGGTATCGACGGTCTCGCCGACGTGCTGTCCGGCCGCGGGCTGCCGCAGCGGGACGTGGTCGCACGGGCGATGGCGAACGAGGACGCCGCCGACGCGCTCACCGCACAGCAGGCCGTCGTCCTCGACGCGATCCGGCTGCTGCACCGCGTCGAGGTCCGCGGCGGCGCCGGCAGCGGTAAGACGTATCTGGCGACGGAGCAGGCGCGGCGTCTCGCCAAATCCGGGAAGCGTGTTGCGCTGATCTGCTATTCGCACGGGCTGGCGTCGTATCTGCAGCGGCTCACCGCGGGCTGGCCGCGTAAGTACCGGCCCGCCTACGTCGGCGAGTTCCACGCCCTCGGACAGTTGTGGGGTGCACCGGACGGCCCCGACGAATCCATCCGCACCGCCGACACCGTCCGCTTCTGGGAACAGGACCTGCCGCAGCGGATGGCGTCGCTCGCAGCGGATCTGCCGCCGGCGCAGCGGTTCGACGCGGTCGTCGTCGACGAGGCCCAGGATTTCGCGGACGCCTGGTGGGAGCCACTGCTGGCGTCGCTCACCGACGAGGACGACGGCGGCATCTTCGTGTTCAGCGACGAGGGGCAGCGGGTGTTCGACCGGCAGGGGGTGCCGCCGGTCCAGCTGGTGCCGCTGGTCCTCGACCAGAACCTGCGCAATACCCGGCAGATCGCGGGCTCGTTCAGGCCGCTCGTCGGGCAGCGGATGAAACTGCTCGGCGGCGACGGCCCCGACGTCCGGTTCGTGCCCTGCACCTCCGGGGACGCGCTCGGTGTCGCCGACGACCAGGTCGACGCCCTCCTCGACGAGGGTTGGCGGCCCGAGGATCTGGCGCTGCTCTCCACCGGCAGCCGGCACCCCGAGCAGGTGTCGCGGCAGCGCGGCGGCAACGAGGAGTACTGGCAGAGTTTCTGGGACACCGATCAGGTGTTCTACGGGCACGTCCTCGGCTTCAAGGGACTCGAACGGCGGGCCGTGGTACTCGCCGTGAACGAGACTGTGCTGCAGGAGCGTTCACGTGAACGGCTGTACGTCGGACTGTCTCGGGCGCGGGATCAACTGGTGGTGTGCGGCGACCCGGACCTGATCCGGGAGGCCGGCGGCGACGAGCTGGCTGTGCGTCTGGGGATCTGAGCCGGTCAGAGCCCCAACGGGATTGCGGCGCCGCTGATCGCGATCGCGTCGCCGGAGATCAGGAACGCGATCACCTTTGCGATGTCGACCGGGTCGACCCAGCCGGCGCGGGTGGAGTCCGGCATCGCGGCGCGGTTGGCGGGGGTGTCGATCACGCCGGGCAGCAGCGCGTTCGACCGGATGTGGTCCTTTTTGTATTCGACGGCGATCGACTCGGCCAGCGCCAGGACCGCGGCCTTGGCGGTGCTGTAGGCGACCCCGCCGGGGAACGGTTTCACGGCCGCCCCCGACGATGTCGACACGATCGCCCCGCCGCCGTGCGCGACGAGATGCGGAAGAACTGCTCGCAGCATCGTGTACGTGGTGCGCACGTTCAGATCGAGTTGCCGATCCAGGATGTCCGGGTCGGCCTCGTGGGTGCGTGGCCCCGACGCGAAACCGCCGACGAGGTTCACCAGCGCTGTCAACGGGGCGCCCTCATCGTTCGCGGCCACCGCGACGACGTCGGCCACCTGCGCGGGATCGCCGACGTCGCAGCGCACCTGCTCGAGCCGCGGGTGCTCGGGGAGAGCGCCGGACGGCGACCGGGCCGGCACCACCACCCGCCACCCCACGTCCAGCAGATGCGTCGTGACAGGGACGCCGAGGCCGCCTGTGCCTCCGGTGACGACAACGGTTCCGAGTGACATCACGATCCTTCCCGAGTCCGGCAGGTTCGCAGTCGACACTAACGCCGGCCGCGGCCCCCGCGCGCGAGTTGACGCCCCGCGCGCGCAATCGTGCGTGCAGGAGACGAAGTCGCGCGCGGGAATTGTCGGACGGGTCCTGTACAACTTCGTCCGGGAACAACGCGCCACCGAGACCGGTGGCCGGAACGAGGGGGAATTCTCGATGACGATGCGGAAGCACAAGAAGGTCACGCGGTCGGCGGCACTGGTGGGAACCTGTCTGGCGGCCGTCGTGCTCGTCGGCTGTGGCTCGACGGAGGACCAGGCGCCCACCGCGACGGCGACGGCGCAGGCCACGACGACCACATCCGCACGGTCGACGACGAGCGCCGCGGTGGCACCGGCGACGTCGCCGGTGGCAGTGCCCGGCCCGGCCGGGGGAGTGGTCGCACCTGCCTCGTCGGCATCGGCGACTGCGGCGCCGGTTCTGGTGGCCATGCCGAACGTGATGTGCATGAACCTGCAGGCCGCGCAGGATCTGATCCAGGAGCAGGGGGTGTTCTTCTCCCGCAGCAAGGATGCGACGGGGCAGGGGCGTCGCCAGGTGCTCGATGCGAACTGGGTGGTCGTCGGTCAGACGCCGACCGCGGGCGAACTCATCGGTGAGGGCGATGCGGTGCTGTCGGTCGTGAAGATCGGCGAGTCGACTCTGTGCTGAGCCGACGCCTTGGCCGCAACTAGTGGTCGTCGGCGTTAGTTCGTCGGGGGTCAGGCGGCCTCCCCGAGTTCCGGAGCAGGCGCGTCCGGTTCGTGGCGCCGGAGCCGCGCCAAGTAGTCGTTGAGATCCGCGCGGGTGTACC